>CASYFC010000003.1 GCA_949482135.1 uncultured Clostridia bacterium | reverse complement strand
CACGGATAGCGAATCTTAGTCCTTTTTCGATAGCGATTGGTGTAATTAATTCGATTGTCATTGAAACGTTATCACCTGGCATAACCATTTCAACACCAGCTGGTAAATCAATAACACCTGTAACGTCTGTTGTTCTGAAATAGAATTGTGGTCTATATCCATTGAAGAATGGTGTATGTCTTCCACCTTCTTCTTTTGTTAGAACGTAAACTTCTGATTTGAATTTTGTGTGTGGGTGAATTGATCCTGGTTTAGCAATAACTTGACCTCTTTCGATGTCTTTTCTATCAATACCTCTTAAAAGTACACCTATATTATCTCCAGCTTCAGCTTGATCTAATAATTTTCTGAACATTTCAACACCAGTAACAACTGTTTTTCTACTTTCAGCTGATAATCCAACGATTTCAACTTCGTCTTGCATTTTGATGATTCCTCTTTCAACTCTACCTGTTGCAACAGTTCCACGTCCTGTGATTGTGAATACGTCTTCAACTGGCATTAAGAAAGCTTGATCTGTTGGTCTTTCTGGAGTTGGGATATATGCATCAACTTCAGCCATTAAAGCTTTAATTGGAGCATAAACTTCATCATCTGGGTTTGTAGATGTTGCTTCTAATACATTTAATGAAGAACCTTTTATAACTGGAATATCATCTCCTGGGAAATCGTATTTAGATAATAAATCTCTAACTTCCATTTCAACTAATTCTAATAATTCTGGATCATCAACCATATCGCATTTATTTAAGTAAACAACGATATATTTAACACCAACTTGTCTTGCAAGTAAGATGTGTTCTCTTGTTTGAGGCATTGGGCCATCAGCAGCTGAAACTACTAATATAGCACCATCCATTTGAGCAGCACCTGTGATCATGTTTTTAACATAGTCAGCGTGACCTGGGCAGTCAACGTGTGCATAGTGTCTGTTTTCTGTTTCATATTCAACGTGAGCTGTATTGATTGTTATACCTCTTGCTTTTTCTTCTGGAGCTCCATCGATTTGATCGTAAGCTGTATATTGAGCTTTTCCTAATAATCCTAAATATTTAGTAATAGCTGCAGTTGTTGTTGTTTTACCATGGTCAACGTGTCCGATTGTACCAATATTAACGTGTGGTTTTGTTCTTTCGAATTTAGCTTTAGCCATTTTTATAATCCTCCTTTAATTTTTGAGATTTTCTCTCTTTATTTATTTTTAAAATTTAATGACTTAATTCATTTACCTGCATTTTACACTATAACTGTAAAAATTGCAAGCATTTTTATTTTTTACTCTTCAGATTTTGCTCTTGAAGAAACAATATTTTCTAATATTGATTTTGGAACTTCATCATAATGAGAAGGTTCCATAGAATATGTTCCTCTACCTTGTGTTTTAGAACGTAAGTCTGTTGCATAACCAAACATTTCTGAAAGTGGAATAAATGCGTGAATTTCTTGCATTCCATCTGCACCATCCATACCTTCCATTCTACCACGTCTAGAGTTAACGTCTCCAATAACATCTCCCATATATTCTTCTGGAACTGTTATTTCAACTTTCATAATTGGTTCTAATATAACTGATTTTGCTTTTTTACATCCTTCTTTGAATGCCATAGATCCTGCAATCTTGAATGCCATTTCTGAAGAGTCAACATCATGGTAAGAACCATCAACTAAAGTAGCTTTAAAATCTATAACTGGGTAACCAGCAAGTGTACCACTTTCAGCTGCTTCTCTAATTCCTTCTTCAACTGGTTTAATATATTCTTTTGGAACAACACCACCAACGATTTTGCTCTCAAATTGAATACCTGTTCCTGGCTCTAATGGTTCCATTTCTAACCAAACGTGACCATATTGTCCTCTACCACCAGATTGACGAATGAATTTACCTTCAACTCTAACGGCATTTCTAATTGTTTCTTTGTAAGCAACAGATGGCTTACCAACACTACATTCAACCTTGAATTCTCTTTTTAATCTATCTACAATGATATCTAAGTGTAATTCACCCATACCAGCAATAATAGTTTGACCTGTTTCATGGTTTGTATATGTTTTAAATGTAGGATCTTCTTCTGCAAGTTTTGCAAGTGCAATTCCCATTTTTTCTTGGTTAGCCTTATCTTTTGGTTCGATAGCTATATCAATAACTGGTTCTGGGAATTCCATTGATTCAAGGATTATTGGATGATCAGGATCACATAATGTATTTCCTGTTGTAACATCTTTTAATCCAACTGCAGCTGCAATATCACCAGCATATACTTTTTCAATATCTTCTCTGTGATTTGAGTGCATTTGAAGAATTCTACCAATTCTTTCTTTTTTATCTTTGCTAGAATTTAAAACTGTTGATCCAGATTCTAACATTCCAGAATAAACTCTAAAGAAACATAATTTTCCTACAAATGGGTCTGTAGCAATTTTAAATGCTAATGCTGCAAATGGTTCTGAATCTGAAGTTTTAGATGTAACTTCTTCTCCATCCATATTTTCTCCTTTGATATCTGCAATATCTAATGGAGATGGCATATAAGCAACTACAGCATCAAGTAATTCTTGAACCCCCTTGTTTTTATATGAAGAACCACATACAACTGGTACTATTTTATTAGCAATTGTTCCAGTTCTTAAACCTTTTTTGATTTCATCTTGAGAAAGTTCTTCACCTTCTAAGTATTTCATCATTAATTCTTCATCTTGCTCAGCAACTGATTCTATCATTTTTTCACGATATTCATTTGCTAAATCTACCATATCAGCTGGTATTTCTGTTTCTTCAACGTCTTTTCCTAAATCGTCTTTATGAATAAAAGCTCTCATTTTTATTAAATCAACGATTCCTTGGAAATTATCTTCTGCTCCAATTGGTAATTGGATTGGAACAGCATTTGCTTTTAATCTATTTTTTAATTGATCAACACAAAGCATGAAGTTTGCACCAGTAATGTCCATTTTGTTTACATAAACCATTCTTGGTACACTATATTTATCTGCTTGTCTCCAAACAGTTTCTGTTTGTGGTTGAACACCACCTTTAGCTGCTAAAACTGTTACTGCACCATCTAATACTTTTAAAGATCTTTGAACTTCAACAGTAAAATCAACGTGTCCTGGAGTATCAATTATATTGATTCTATTATTATCCCAGAAACATGTTGTACAAGCAGAAGTAATTGTTATACCTCTTTCTTGTTCTTGTGCCATCCAGTCCATTGTTGCAGCACCTTCGTGAACTTCTCCTATTTTATGAGTCTTTCCTGTATAGAAAAGAATTCTTTCAGTAGTAGTAGTTTTTCCTGCATCAATGTGAGCCATTATTCCTATATTTCTTGTTCTCTCTAATGGATATGCTCTTCCTGCCACTATTTTTTCCTCCTATTTCAAATTCTACCATTTGTAGTGTGCAAAAGCTTTATTAGCTTCAGCCATTCTATGTGTATCTTCTTTCTTCTTAAATGCTCCACCATTTCCGTTAATAGCATCTATAATTTCACCAGCTAATTTCTCAGCCATTGTTTTTTCATGTCTTTTTCTACTATAAGCTACTAACCATCTTAAACCTAAAGTTTGTCTTCTTTCTGGTCTAATTTCTAATGGTACTTGATATGTTGCTCCACCAACTCTTCTTGCTTTAACTTCAAGAACTGGCATTATGTTTTCTAATGCAGCTTCGAATACTTCTAATGGATCTTTTTGTTCTTTTTCTTTGATTATATCGAAAGCACCATAAACTATGTTTTGAGCAACTGATTTTTTACCATCTAACATTATATTGTTAATCAATTTTGTAACAACTTTACTATTATATAATGGATCTGGTAATACATCTCTTTTTGCTATATATCCTTTTCTTGGCACTATACTTCCCTCCTTTTAATGTTTTACTTCTACACATAATGTAGAAAGGTACTCTGAAAAGATTATTTCACTTTCCCGTAATAGTGCAAGATTTCTTATATATTCTATTATAAAAAGAATAATGCACTATTATCAATTAATTTTTGTAGACCATTCTATTTCTTTGGTCTCTTAGCTCCATACTTAGATCTAGCTTGCATTCTATCTTTAACACCAGCTGTATCTAAAGTACCTCTAATGATGTGGTATCTAACACCTGGTAGGTCTTTTACTCTACCACCTCTTATAAGTACAACACTGTGTTCTTGTAAGTTATGTCCTACACCAGGGATATAAGATGTTACTTCATATCCATTTGATAGTTTAACTCTGGCAACTTTTCTTAAAGCTGAGTTAGGCTTCTTAGGTGTAACAGTTTTAACTACTGTACATACACCTCTTTTTTGTGGAGCTCTATGATCAGTTTGAACTTTTTTTCTAGAGTTATAACCTTTTTGAAGAGCAGGAGCTGTTGATTTTGTTGTTGATGTTTGTCTACCTTTTCTTACTAATTGATTAATTGTTGGCATTCTTCTTTTTCACCTCATTTCTATAAATAAAATAATACGCCAAAGCCTAGGTTTCCCTATACAAAAGCGTATCTATTTTATCATTTTTATTATGTATTGTCAATACTTTTCAAGCTTTATTTTTTCTTTATTCCGTAGGTTTTTTATAAGTTTTATTTTAGCATTTTTAGCATTACTCTTTTTATTATTTTGGGATTTGTTACTTCTTTTATAAATACTTTGCCATCAAACTCTTTCTTCACCAAAATCTTAGGTGCAATATTTTTGTCTACTGTACAACAAAAATAAAAATCTATTCCTTCTTCATTTATAATATCTACAATTCTGTATTGTTTATTATCTTCTAAAGTTATTTTCCCACCAATTTTAAATTCTTTCATTTGTATCACCTATCATCTAATTCATGTTCATCTTGAGAATTGTTTCCATTTAGTCTTCTTTCTACTTCTATCATATTAGCTTCTCTTTCTAGTCTTTCAGCCTCTTGTCTCTGCTTAAGCTCTTTTAAAGCAATTGGATCTCTCGACCAATCTTTCTTTTCACTATCTAACAACTCATATGCTAATTTTCTTAAATCTTCTTTTTTGGCATCTGAATATGTAGCATACTCTTCTTCTCCAAAAGCTTCTGCCACAATTTCATCTAATAATTCTTGGTCTCCATTATAATTAATACCTATAATTGAATTTCTAAATCTTTCTACACTAAATTTTGATTCTACAATAGGTATTCTAAGAACTGCATCAAGTTGTTCTTCTCTTGTTAAATTCTCAAAATTATATTCTGAATCATTTTTTATTAAATTTATATCTATGTTTGCAGCATCAATCTGTTCAGGACTTGCTTCATCAAGTGTAAGTATTACAACTGGTTGTGGAGCATTATCTCGTATATCTTTCATTATTCCATGATACATTGTTGCCGAACCAATTGTAAGACCAGTTAAAGTAAGTGCAATTAATCCAACTTTAAATGCTGTCCAACCTTTTCTTACAGTTACATCATCTGTTGCATCTTCATATTGCTGAACTTCCTTATAATATCTTCTATCACTTCTATATTTAGATGTTCTATATTCTTCCAGTTCTTGTTTTGTAAGAACATCATATTCATCTTCAATATAATCAAACGCTCCACTATTATACTTCATTTGCAACATGACTCTTCTTAATAATGATCTTTTTTTAGGTTCTGTAAATCTTTTATTAGGAATTGTTTTTGGTTTAGAAATCTTTTTATTTGATTTACGACTTTGTTTTTTAGAATTACCTAAAACTTCTTTAGAGGATTTTTTTATTTTCTTCTTACTTTTAGCAAGATTTTTTCTCATTTTCTCTTTTTCTTCTCTTGCTTTTTGTTCTGTTACTTTTCTTTTCATTTTTAATTGTTTTTGGCACATTCTTCTCATTTTGAGTCTTTTTTGATTTCTATTTGAATGTTCTTTCGTATAATCACTCATATTTATATTATACCTTTCAATCCAATATCAGCAAAAGGCTATTTTCATAGCCTTTTATTGATTTTTATTTTATTAAACTCTACCATCATCATCATCACGTTCAACTTTTTCTATAGCTGCTTGCACAATTGCTTCATCATATTTTACTTTCATTAAATCTATTTCTGTTGCTTCAATAGCTGATGATTTAGCAGGTGCTGATTTAGCAAGTTCATCACGTTTGTCTTTTGCTTGAACTAACTCTACATTTTTTCCTGTTAATATATTTCCTTTATCACTACTTTGTTTTACTAATTGTTCTCTTCTACTATATAATTCTTCTAACTCTTTTCTTTTTTCGATTTCTTCTTCAACAGAACCTGTTCTTGTTTCATCATATTTATCCATTAAATCTAGTTTTGATTCAGGTATATCAAATATTGGTTCCTTTTTAAATTTATCAGCAATACGTCTGAAAAATCCTTTAATTCTATTAAATGGTTTTTTGCTCATCTTGTTTTCACCTTTAAGTAAATCATATATTGTAATTCCTGGGAAAAGTCCAGTTCCTTTTTCAAATCCACTAACTTCTGTGAATTTATCCATTAATTTAAAGTAACCTTTATCTGGTTCTGTAAATAATTTATCAGCTTCTACTGAAAAATCTCCTTTTAGAATTTTTTCTTGTGCTTCATCTATTTTTACTAATGAACCTTCAACAGCTTCATATTCGTCTATGGCTTTACCACCATTCATTGCTTCTTTATCTTTTAAAATCAATTTAAATTCTTGATTTCTTGTATGGAAATATGCTGGATTGTTTAATATTTCTTTATCTTCTTCCATACCTCTTACATTTAAATCTTCTAACAGGTAATTATGCCAAGATTCTATATCAAAACCAGTTAATGTTGATAATTCTTCTGATACTTTTTGATAACTTTCAATAGCATTTTGTAATTGTTTTATAACTTTATCTCTATCTGTATTTTCATCTTTACCTGGTTCTTCACATTTTCCTGTTAGTTTGCAGGCTTGGAACGCTTCTCTAACAGCTAAATCAGCTTTTTCAAATTCTTCATATTTACTTTTTACTTCTGATTTTTCCAATAATTTATCAGCAATATCTTCTGGAATAATATGTTCATCTTTAAGAGCTTTTTGAGCTTCTTGAAAATCTTTATATTCTTTTGATGGTTCTCCAAGTTCATCTTCTTTTTCTTTAATTTGCTTATTTATATCTATAATTTGTGTTTCAATATCTTTTATTTCTGTATCTAATGTTCCAATTTCTTGCTCTAAATTATCAATTTCTTGTTGGTTTGCTTCCATCTCTGGAGTAACCACTGGATCTCCAACTACTTTTTTAGATTCTATACGTTCTAAAGATTTGTCTCTAGATTCCGCAAGTTTTGTAACCTCTGCAGTTGCTTCACTAATTGCTTTTTCTATACTTGGAAGAGAAAGTTCATCTATTTTTCCTGAATCTAAAGCAGTTATCATAGCTTGAATATCTTTTCTATCTACAGTAACACCAAACTTTGAATTTATTTTATCTACTAATTCTTGTTTGGCTTTTAATAGTGCTGATTGATATGTCTTTATATCTTTTGATGAATCATAAGTAGCTTCATCAAATTTTTCTTGAGCTTTTTGTAATTCTTCTACTAATCTTTTTAATCCATTTTTTGAATCGTCTTTTAATCCTGCTACTATACCATCTTTAGCTTTTTTACATGTATCTATTTCTGCATTTTTTGCATCAATTTCTTCACCAAATTTAATTTTTATTGCTTTTTGCATTTCAGCATTTATTGTAGGATCTTGAACTAAAATATCACAAATTTCATCTATTTGTTTTTGGTATTCAGCAACTTCTGCTTCTCTTTTAGAATAGTCAGAACCTTCTTTTTTTATCTCTTCTTCTCTTTTTTGCTTTTCATCTATTATATCTTTTTGTTTTTGCATACAAGATTTTATTTTTTTCATCTCATCTTGCTGTGCCTTAATATAACCTTGAAGCTTTGGACTTGATTTCTTTTTTGCAGTTTCAATATTGTCTTCTAAAGCTTGAAGTTTAGCGTTTTCTAGATCATATAACAATTGAGCATCTTCTATTGCATTTGCAATATCAGCCAACTCTTTATTTTCAGCTTCATTTGCTTTAACTAAACTTTCAATTTTTGATTGTAAATCAGGTACGCTTTTTCTAATCTCTGATAAAGTCATTTTTCCCATACTATTTAACCTTATAATAAGTATTTTGAATTACTTATTATATCCTCCTTTTTTATTTTTCTTCTTTTTTCTCTTTTTTTACTTCAATTTCAGCTTGTAGTTTCGCAACATCAACTGTCATTTGAGCTAATTTATCAATAAGTTCTAGTCCTTCTTTACTTAATTTTCTTCCCATACTAGTTCTCCTTCCTAATCTTTAGTGTATATTATAATGTTATACTTTTTATTTTTTAATTGTTGATAAACTTTCAACTGTTATCATTTTAGCACAAATACTAGTTTTTTTCAATAGTTTTACATAACTTTTTTACATTTCGTATTGCTTTTTGCATCACACTTTAATTTTCTTTATTTTCTCTAAACTTATCTCTGCTAATTTAGAATATTTAAGTTTTTTATCTTTTATTTTTTCTTCAAGTTGTGGCAATATGCCAAAATTTGCATTCATTGGCTGAAACTTAGCATTTTCGGTAGAAATATAATTAGCTAAAGCTCCTATTACAGATTCTTTTGGCATCTCTATTTTTTCTTTTCTTAATATTCTATTTGCTACATTAATGCCCACCATAAAACCAGACGAAATTGATTCAACATATCCTTCAACCCCTGTTATTTGCCCTGCAAAAAATACATAACTATTATCTTTCAATTTATATGTATTATCTAATAAAATTGTGGAATTTATATATGTATTTCTATGCATAACACCATACTTAACAAATGATACATTTTCCATTCCTGGTATCATAGAAAATATTCTTTTTTGTTCACTGTATTTTAAATTAGTTTGAAATCCAACTATATTGTATAAATTCCCTTCTTTATTATCTTGTCTTAATTGAACTAATGCATATGGTCTTCTTCCAGTTCTTCTATCTGTAAATCCAACTGGTTTCAAAGGCCCATATCGTAATGTATCAATTCCTCTTTTTGCCATAATTTCTATAGGCATACAGCCTTCAAAAATTTCTCTTTTTTCAAAATCATGTAAAGTAACAACTTCTGCATTTACAAGTTCATTTACAAATGTTTCATATTCATTTTTATTCATAGGAAGATTAATATAACTTGCTTCTTGATTTTCTATTCTTTTTAGCCATATATCATAGTCTTCTTCTTTTTCACGTTCTTGCTCATATCTATTTCCATAAAACGCAATATCCATGTTTATTGAATCTTTTTCAATAATTGGAGCTGCTGCATCATAAAAGAAAAGTCCTTTATTACCTGTTAATTTTATAATCTCTTTAGATAAATCTTCTGATGTAAGTGGACCTGTTGCAATAACCACAATTTTATCTTTAGGAATTTCTTTTATTTCTTCTCTAATAACTTCTATATATTCATTTTCTTCTACTAATTTTGTTACTTCTTCTGCAAACTTTTCTCTATCAACAGCTAAAGCCTGTCCTGCTGGAACACTAACTTTATCTGCAATAGGAATTAGCTCACTCCCTAATATTCTTAATTCTTCTTTTAAAAGACCACATGCATTTGTTAGTAAATTAGATTTAAATGAATTACTACAAACAATTTCTGCTAAATCTTCATTTGTATGTGCTTCTGAAAACTTTACTGGCTTCATTTCATAAAGTTTTACTTTTATTTTTCTTTTAGCAATCTGTAATGCAGCTTCTGTTCCTGCTAGACCGCCTCCTATTATAATAACTTCATCCATTTAATTTAAATCGAATTCCTTTCATTATACTCCAACTCTATCTTCATCATAATTATCTTGAGTAATTCCTTCTTCTAATCCATTAGTTTTATTTTTCTTATCAGCATTCTCTTGTGTTATTCTTAATGCATCACCAATTTTACCATCACATCGAATTCTTTTATCAAAGTCACTTTGCATTTCTAATTGATTTTGTTTTGTTAATTCTTCTTTTGCACTAGGAGTACTTTCTTCTTTATAAAAAAATCTTTTTATTCTATTTGCAATATTGCTTAATAAACTTCTATTTACCTCGACTGGTAATAAGTTACCATCTTCATTAACAATTTCATCTTTATCAACTACTTCTGTATTTTCTGGTTGAGATTTTGTAATAGTTGATATTATTCCTTTTACTCTATCTAGTATTGATGTTTTTTCATTATTAGAATTATAACTTACACTTTCTACAAAATTTTCATTAGTGTTCTCAACAGCTTTTTCATTAGTATCTGCAACTTTTATTTCAGAAATTTCAATGCCTCTTGGGGTATTTTCATCTCTTGGTCTTGAATCTCTATTGCCTAAAATAACTTCTTCTCCTAAAATAATTGTTTTTTCAGAAATAATTTTTTCCATTCTTTTAACATTGCCTTTACTTTTTGGATTTTTAGTTAATATTATTGTCTCAAGGCTTCTTTTTAGTTTATTACGTTCTCTCATTTCCTCTATTTTTATTGCTCTTGACATATGATTCTTGTCATCAAGCCCTGTAAATTGATCTTCAGAAAGTTCAGAATACTCTTTTAATCTAACATTTATAAGTGCAGATTTTCTTGAAACAAAAATATCTTTAAATTCATCTAAATTATTAATATTCTTAGATGATAATTTATAAAATTTATCTAATTCTTTATAAAATGCCTCATTATCTATTTCTATATCATCTCCATTTTGTCTAACTAATTTTCTATTTGATTTTGATATTACTTCTAATCTTCTTTTAGCTAATTTATATACTATATCATTATTTTCTTCCATAACTCCAAAAAGAGTCTTTTGTAAATATTCTTTCTTTTCACCCTCAGACATTTTATCATAATCTTTAGTATTTTCAACTTTGCTTTCATCTAATACGTAATCACTAATTAAGTCTCCAGTATATTTCATTTCTTTATAACGTTCATAATCTCTTACATAGCTTTCTTTTAGTTTTCCATTTTCCAAAAAATCTTCTCTTTTTACATTTGGATGATTCATTTCATATTCAGTTATCTTTTGGTCTAATATATCTATTTTCCTTTTTTCTGAACCTTTATTTTCCAACTGCTCTCTTCTTAATAGTAAAGTTGTAAAATAAAGTTTTTCTACTTGTTCTTTTTTTTCAATCCATGACATTGAAAGTGATTCAAAATAGATCTTTTCAAAATTTTCTGCATCGCTTGCAGTATATGTCATTTTAGAGTCTTTAAAATACATTTCTTCTCTATCTCTTCTAACATTTTTAGAAAGATCTGTTTCTTCACTATATTCAAATATATTTGATACAAATTTATCATTTAAAGCAACATTAATATCTTCAAAATCAACATCTCTCCCATTTTCCATTCTTCTAACATTTTCATTTTTTACTATAACAGCTTTTGATGCAAACATTAAAGACATTAATTTCCCCGTATCACATTCTTCTATTCCAAGTTCCTTTCCAAGTAATTTTGAAATTTCTTCTACATTTGTACTGAATGTATTATCTTTAGTTCTAAAATTAGTATTTGGACATATTTTCTCAATAGCCTGAAAGAGTTCATTATATCTATCATCTAACATACCATCAAATGCTGCAACTAATGTTAATAGATATTGTCTTCTCAAATCTTCATTATCAATCAAAGCCTTCAAACTTTCATCAGATAATGAATTTACTGTACCTATTGCTAATAAAGTATTTTTTTCAACAATCGCATTCTTATGTAATTCAAAATTTATGTCAATTTTATTTTTATTATCAGCATTTAAATATACTAAAAAATCTTTTGCATTTTCTGGATGTTGTTTTATAAAAGAATCTCTTTGTATTACTGCATTCTTTTTTTCTTCACCAAACGATTTCTCTATTTGTCCTTGCAGTCTTAGGAACTCCATCATAATTATGTCTTCTTGTCCTATCCTTTTGTCTAATTCTGTTATTCTTGCTTTTAAATCAGAATCCAATTCCATTTTATCAATCTCTTCATCAGTTGATTCTCCTCTTATTGTTCCTATAATATTACTGTAAAATTTTGCTTTATCCCAGTTAGCAATTTTGTACTGTTCTATCCTATCAAGTTTTTCTTCATCTGTTCCTACACCAAGTTTTTGAAAACTACTTTCATCTAGTTCTTCACAAAGTTTTAATTTTTCATTCGTGTATTCTAATCTTGTTATCCTACAGTATTCAACTAAATCCTTATAATTTTTAAATTTGATTGGTGATACATCATTATATGCACTTAATAATGCTTCTTCATTAATATGTATATCATCTTCATCTATTAAAAATGGTTGTTCTTTACTACTTATGATTTCTAATCTTCTTTGTCCGAATTTTCTCAAGACAGACTGAACCTCTTCATTTATTACTTTTTTTCCAGGAATATATTTCTGATTTAAAGCTAATATACTATTTCTTAAGTATATTTCTTTTTCACTATTATTTAATTTTTTATAATCAGCCAAACTACTAATTTTTTCTTCATCTTCAATGAAATCTTTTGTTAATTTTGAAATTCCTCTAAGTTCCGAAAAAACCATTGGCGATAATTGATGAGACTGCTTTAAATTTCCATCTATATCTACATACTCTCTAAAATTAAATTTAGTATTATTTCTTTCAAAATTTTCTATTTCTTTATTAATTTGTTTTAATTTTTCTTCTACTATTTTATATGGTAAATTACTGTTTTCTAATTCTTGTTTACTATATTGTAAACACTCATATCTACGTACTAAAGCAGCATCCTTATCAGATAACCAAGATAATATTGAAGTTTTCTTATAAAGGTATTTAAATCCATTATTATCTTTTTTAGAAAAATTAATTTTTGAACCATAAAAATATTGATCTTCTTTTGTTCCCGCATTTTCTACAACAAATTCAGCCACATCAATTTCTTGAGAATGAGTTTTAATAAACTGCTCTATATCTCCATCAGTAAGCACTTCTTGAATATTATTTTTAAGATTTCTTTCATCGATTTTGGCAAAATTTCTTTTATCTATTTTATTTAATAAGTCAATATATCCTGCCTTTATCAACTCTTCAAATCCTTCTACTTGAAGCATTTTATCATATCCCATAATTTTTTCAATTGCTTCACGATTAAATCTGTTATTTATATCTTCTGAATGTTTATAACCAGGAATTATTTCTTCAAGAAATTTAGAAACATCCTCTTTAAGTTCTTCAACTCCAAGTCCAGCAACTAAATGTTTTATTGCATTTATTTTTTGTGTAGAATCTAAACTATCAAACCCAATTTGTTTTATAATAGTAATTTGCTTTACAAGTGTTGCTGTTATTAAACTATCATTATATTGTTTAGTTTCCTCTTCATAATTTTTATATGCATTTTCTTCAATTAATCCTGTTTTAGAATCAATAAATTCTTTCAATTCTGGATGCTCTTTTAAAAACAAATTTCTCTCATTTAGAATCTCTTCAAATCTTGGAGTATTTTTAGCGTTTCTTAAATTTGCATCATATTCTAATAATTTAATTTCAAGTTCTGAATATTGGTTATCATAATTAATTGTATGTTCTTTTATTCTTTTTATGGCATTTTTATATTTATCATATAACTCTTTACCAATAAATTCTTCTTTTACCTCTGTATTATTTAATTTTTCTATATCTTCATCTTTTTCTTCATTTTTAGCAAAGAAATCTTCTATATCTCTTTTCTTTCCTTGTCTATGTTCTTGTGTTTCAAAAAATTTTAATTCCTTTTTTTCAGTTTTTTCATCTTTAGAATTTTTATCAGAATTTAAATATTCTTTTATAGTATCTTGTTTACCATCTGATCCTATTGTTCCCCCATCATTACTTCTTGCTTTTTCTTCACTTTTTTGTGGATCTACTCTTCCTGTTGTAACATCTATATATAAATATTCATCATTTCGATTAATATGTTCAATAGCATCTCTTGAAACATCCTTTAAAACTTCAAGTGCCGTATTCTCGTCAACTACATTTCCTGCTCTTTCATTAAAGCTATCTACTATAAATTGCTTATCTATACATTTTGTATCTAAATTTAATAAATAATTAATTACTTGAACCACACTATCTTCTTTATTATATTCTAATAGCGTGTCAACATCTATACGTCTTTTTTTTTCATCAATAATTATTGTTTCTTCTTTTGAATTTTTACTTTTATCAGAAGATGTTACACTATTATTCACTTTAGTCCTATTAACTTCCCTATTTTTTTCTTCTTCCATATTACTCACCATAAAAACAATTTTATATTTGTATTATATTTTTTCTGTTTTTTTATTACAATTACAAAAATATTACTTTTTTTCAATGTTTTAAAACCTGTTATTTCCCTAGAAAAACAATCTATGCATGATTTTTGTTATGCATATCATATAATATAAAAAAGGACTTAAAATATTTAATATTCTAAGTCCTTTTTTATTTTTTTGGTTGTAGTTTTCTTTTTAGTTTTTCTTTTTGCTGTAGATTTTTTAGTAGTTTTTTTCTTTGAATTATCTTTTTCGAAAAGTTCCCTATCTGTTTCATTTGAAGGAACAAATTTTTCTCCTATTTTTGGTTTATTCCAAGAAATATAATAACAGCCTTGACCTACTCCTAAATTGTTTTCGCAGATATAGTAATTACGTCTTTTCTTCGTTTTTCTTACTTGTACAACTCCACCGCATACAGGGCATGGAACATCTACAGTTTCTATAATAGGTTTAGCATTTTGACACTCTGGATATCCTGGGCACGCTAAGAATTTTCCGAATCTCCCGTATTTATAAACCATCATCCTACCACATTTCTCACATGGTACATCTGATTCTTCATATTGAAGAGTAACATGTTCTAATTCTTTCTCTACATTATCCACAATTACTTCAAAAGGTGTGTAAAATTCTTTAATTACATTTTTCCATTTTTCATTACCTTCTGCTACTTTATCAAATTCTTCTTCCATTTTGGCTGTAAATTCAACATTTATTACATCTCCAAAGTTTTCTATAAGAAGTTTATTTACAACTCTTCCCAAATCTGTAGGAACAAGTTGTTTTTGAATTTTTTCAATATATCTTCTAGTTAATATTGTTGTAATTGTTGGTGCATATGTACTTGGTCTTCCAATTCCTTTTTCTTCTAAAGTTTTTACTAAGCTTGCTTCTGTATATCTTGGTGGTGGTTCTGTAAAGCTTTGTTTTGCATCTATATTTTTCTTTTTTACTTCTTCACCAACAGTAAGTTCTGGTATTTTTTCAAATTCTTCTTTTTCTTCATTTTCAACATATAATGTCATATAGCCTTTGAATTTCATTGTCTGTCCATTTGCTTTGAAATTATATTCATTTCCATCTATTGAAACAGAAACAGTATCATATATTGCAGCTGACATTTGACTTGCCATAAATCTATTATAAATCAATTTATATAATTTATATTGATCTGAAGTTAAACTATTTTTTATAGATTCTGGAGTTAGTTCAATATGTGATGGTCTAATTGCCTCATGAGCATCTTGTGCTTCTGATTTTGTCTTATAAAATCTATTTTCATAATAGTTTTCACCATATGTTTTAACTATATGTTCTTTGGCAGCAGCTCTTGCTTCGTTAGAAATTCTAGTCGAATCTGTTCTCATGTAAGTTATTAAACCTGTTATACCATAATCTGTAAGTTTAATTCCTTCGTATAAACCTTGAGCAACAGACATTGTTTTCTTAATTGCAAAATTCAATTTTCTAGAAGCATCTTGTTGAAGTGTACTTGTTGTAAATGGTGGAGCCGGATTTCTCTTTCTCTCACCTCTTTTTATATCTGTAACTTTATATTTTGCATTTTCTAAATCCGATAATATTTTATCCACTTCTTCTTTTGAATGAAGTTCTATTTTTTCTCCATTTTTACCAATGAATTTACAGTCAAATGGTGTTTTAGTTTTCTTATCTGAAACACTTAAATTTATATTCCAATATTCTTCTGGTTCAAATCCTTCAATCTCTTCTTCTCTATCTACAATTAATTTAACAGCAACAGATTGAACTCTACCTGCTGATAATCCTCTTTTTACTTTTTTCCATAATACTGGACTTATTTTATAACCAACTATTCTATCTAATACACGTCTTGCTTGTTGTGCATCTGTTAGATTTAAATCTATTTTTCTAGGATTATTTATCCCATTTTTTACAGCTTCTTTAGTTATTTCATTAAATGTAACTCTGCAAATACTATTTGCATCAATACCTAATATATATGCTAAATGCCATGCAATAGCTTCTCCTTCACGATCAGGGTCAGTTGCAAGATAAACTTTTTTTGCATCTTTAGCATCTTTTTTTAATGAATTAATTAAACTTGCTTTTCCACGTATATTTATATATTGTGGTTCAAAGTTATTTTCTATATCTATTCCCATTTTAGATTTTGGTAAATCTCTAATGTGTCCCATAGATGCTACTACTTTGCTTTTTCCACCTAAAAACTTTTTAATTGTGTTAGCTTTTGCTGGTGATTCCACAATTACTAATTTGTCAATCATTTAATTTCTCCCTTATATATCTGAGTTTATACTTATGTATTGTAATGCAATACATAAAATTTAGCAAGTACTTTTTATATATTTTATAAGCTTGGTTCGTCATCTTCTTGTGATTTAGGTTCTTGTGTGCCAGATATAAAATTCACTCCCACTTCTTTAGATAAATTTGAAATATCCATTTCCTCTGCAGTTAAAAAAGATCTTGATTTTTCTTTTGATGCAGTTCCTCTTTCATCTAATGTTTGGCTTATTTTTTCTTGTAACATCATAACCTTTTCATTAAATTTATTTATACTTGCATTTCTAGAGTCATTTACAAATTCTTTTAAAAACTCTTGTGCAACAGCAGGATTCAAAGCTACTAATTCTTCAACATCATCTTTAAATGATTGCTCATCTTTATCAAATGCACTCTTTAATTTTTCTTTTTCAACTTGTTTTATACTACTTTGTAAAAACATTATTTTCGTTTGAAAATTTGAGGTTGATTTAATTTCGTCGTTTTCTAATGATTGTTTTAAAAATTCCTGTGCTTCCATTGGATTTTCATAAATTAATTCATACATAGAATTATCAAAATCTTTTCCACTTTTTGAAAATGTTGCTTTAAATTTTTCTTCAATAGATTCTTCTTTTTGGGCATTCACCATTTCAATTAATTGATCTATTTCTTCTTGTGTCATTATTCTTCCACTTGTTTGCGCTTTTTGGTTTTTATCTGGTTCTATTTCATTTATAATTTCTTGTTCTCTATCATACCTATTTTTAAATTTAATTTGATCAATCTGTTTTGATTTAGCCTCTGCTTGTTGAAAGCGAGTTCCTATAGCAACATCATCTAATTTCACAAAGAATTTATCAGATAAGTTCTCATATGATTTAAGCTTTCCCATAGTATATTTTGTCATTTCTCTAAAAAATGTATCTCTATTATATAATATATCTGAATTTTCTCTACTAATCACATCAAATTCAATACACTTTTGCATAAAAAGTTCCATATCTAAATTAGGATTATTATTTTCATCAAAAGTAATTAATGGATTATTTTCACTTGATATAATTTCTATCCTTCTCATTGCAATTTTTTTATTTAATGAATTATTATCTGCTAATCCAAACAATGTATCTCTAAAATATTTAGCTTTTGCTTTTTTAGATAATTTATTATAATCATCTAAATCTTTTATTTTTTCGGCATCTTCTATATAATTACTTAATATATCACCTTTTACTTTAGCTTTTTTAAAAAGCTCTATTTCGTCAACGTACTCTTTTTTTAATTTTCCATCTTCAAAGTACTTGTCCTTATCGAAATCTATATGCTTATTTTCAAATTCTTCCAATTCATTTTCTGTTTCTTTAATTTGTTCTCTAGTTCTATCTGTATTATCTTGGTCTAATAAATCCTCTAATCTTTCTTTCTCACTAATTAAAGATAAAAATTCATATTCTACAACTTTATCTTTATTATCAATCCATGATGCAACTTTACAAGTACTACTTAATCTTCTAAAACTTCTTTCATTGGCTTCTGAAAATTCCACTTTGGAATTTTTAAAATATATCTGCATTGGAGTTTTATTAATATCATCTATTTTCAACTGTTGATTATTTTTTAAAAAGTAGCTTTTCATTTCTTGATTTGTAATTTTTCCATTTTTCTGAAATTCGATTAATCTTGCTATATCAATTATGGCAAATTGATTTTTAGATTCAATTCCTAATTTCATAACTTCATTTTCTGGAATTCCTAATATTTCTCCTAATGTTTTAAAATTATCTAAACTATTTATCTGAGGATATATTTTTTGAACAGTAGCTTGCACTTGTGCAAGGTATTCAGGAGACATATCAACATCCATTATTGATAATGCTCTTGTAAGAATACCCTTTTTTGTTTCTTCAGAAAGATTCGATAATTCATTTTCAGTTGATTTATTGATTTTGGACATAATGCTTGAGAAAGATTTTTTTATTAAACTATTCTTGTATAATTCTAACTCAATAGTATTAATACCATTTTCAACAATTTCCAAAAATTTTTCTTGGTATTCTGGATATTGTTTCATAAAATTATCTAATTCTTTTTTACTTCTCTCTGGATGTTTCTGAGATTCATTAAATAGAATAGCAAAGCTCATCTCTATAGCATCTTTACTCTGTATATTTTCTTCTGCTTCATTATATTCTTTCATTAACTCTTTTGGAAGTTCAACTCTAGAATTGTCTTCCAAAAAAGCTTCATTAATAAAATTATTATCATTTGCAAAACCATATAAATCACAAAATGAATCTTCAAAAATATTTTCATATGTAACTGTTTCTATATTATCATATGTTTTTTGATTTTCTTCTTGCATAGATTCAAATAAACCAAAATTATCAATGTTATTTTTTTCAGCAACATGTTCTCCTTCATCAATTCCATACCTTATTCTTTGTTCTTTACTTTTTTCTTCATTTAAATTTCCTGTTTCTAAATCTATAACATACCCATTTGGAACTTCACTTATGATTTGAGCAACAATTCTATATGCTTGCTCCAAATATTCTAATGCTTGATCAACATTAGAAACATTACCACCAGATACCTCATTGTACTTTTCAACTACTTGTGCTATACTTCCTCCATATTCTGTTAGTTTATTTATTTTACCCACAGTTGATGTTTTACTACTATATTTATATTCTTCTATTATGTCATATATATCTTTAATATGACTTTTTTCATCTACTACTAAATTGCTAACGTCTTTATTTTTAGCTTGTTCATTTAATTCGTCTTTTTTTTCTCCACTCATAGTTCATCTCCTATTATTATAATAGTTTCATCTAGCTAAGTAATTGTTTTATTTCACCATAAATTTTTTCTTCTACATTGTTTGGTGCAATCGAATTTGCAACCTTTCCCATTTCTTCTAATTCTTGTTTATCTTCAATAATACTATCTATTTCCTCAGATAGATTATTTCCATTTACATCTTTGTTCAAAATAATTTTTGCTGCACCAATCTTTTTTAATACTAGCGCATTATCTTCCTGCCTATTTGCTGACATTGATGGAAGTGGAATAAATACCGCTGGTTTTCCAACTATACTAATTTCTGTTATTGTCATTGCTCCACTTCTGCAAACTAGTAAATCTGCTATGTTTATTAATTCTTCCATATTATAAATATATGGAACAGCTTTCACATTTTTTATGTTATTAATATTTATACTGCTTTTTTCAAATTCTTCTTTAACAATATCAAATTGTTTTGTTCCTGTAGCCCAAATAATTTGATATTTCTCGTTTTTATGATTTTTAATTAATTCTGTAACAGCTTCATTTATTCTTTGAGCACCTTGACTTCCTCCAAAAACTAACACTATTGGTAAACCATTTTTTATACCCAATTCTTCTAATATTTTCTTCTTTTTTTCATTAGATATATTTAACTTTTTAATTTTAGTAGGAGTTCCTGTTACAACAACACTTTTACAGCCTTCTAATCTATATTTTGTATCTTCAAACCCAACTAATATTTTATCAACTTTTTTAGAAAACATTTTTACTGCTTTTCCAGGATATGCATTGCTTTCATGAAGAATAGTTGGTATTTTTCTTTTTACAGCAACATTAAATACAGGTCCACATATATATCCACCTGTGCCAAGAACTAAATCAGGTTTAAATTCATCAAAAATTTTTTCTACATCTTTTCTACTTCTTATTGTTAAGATTATATGTTTCAAATTTTGTATTGAAAATTCCTTTTTTAATCCATAAGCATCTATCGTTTTTAATTTATATCCGGCTCTTGGAACTAAGTCATTTTCAAGACCTCTATTAGTTCCTATAAATATAATTTCAGACTTTTTATCTTTTTCTCTTATTTTATTAGCTATTGCAATTCCAGGATTTATGTGTCCTCCTGTTCCTGCTGCTGAAATTATAACTCTCATCTTTTTTAGTCCTTTCTTATCTATTTTAATTTTAATTTGAATTTGCTTTACTATTTCTTGAAACACTTAGCAACAATCCAATTGCCATTAGATTTGCAATCATAGCAGATCCACCATAACTAAAAAATGGTAGTGGCATTCCTGTTACTGGTATTGTGTTTGTAACAACTGCAAGATTTATAACTGCTTGAAGCCCAATCATTGTTGTTACACCAATAGCAATTAAACTCCCAAAAATATCTTGTGCTTTCATTGCTATTACAACACCTCTCCATATAAATAGCATAAATAATAATATTACTAAAACACTTCCAAAAAATCCTAGTTCTTCTGCTAAAACAGAAAAAATGAAATCATTTTGTGGTTCTGGTAAATACAAATATTTTTGTTTACTATTTCCGAGACCAAGTCCAAACATTCCTCCAGAACCAATAGCAAATAAACTTTGATTTATTTGCCAACCTTTTCCGATAAAATCAGCTTCTGGATTAAGCCATGTTTGAATTCTATCAAATCTGAAATCCTCTCCTTCAGATGAAGCTGATGATATCATTAAATAAACTGCAAGAGCAATTCCTCCAATTCCTCCAGCACCAACAAAATATGTAAGTCTTGTTCCAACAACAAACATTTGTATACATACTATTGCCGCTATTATAAAAGTAGCACTAAAATGGTTTTGCAATATCAATATTGTAAATGCAATTGGAGCAAGTAAAATTATTGGAGTTAAAAAACCTGAAAAGATACTTTTTATTTTCCCATTTTCTTTTGCATCACTTAAAATACCCGCAAATACTACTAGCAAGGATACTTTCGCGAATTCTGATGGTTGAAATGAAAATCCTAAAATTTTTATCCATCTTCTTCCACCACCTTCTTCTAGTCCAGTAAGACCAACAGCTACTAATATACCTATAGTTATGAAATATATTAACCATCTAAGACTTTTTATTTTTAGAATTCTATAATCCATTTTGGATAATATAATCATGCAAACAATTCCAAGAAGAGCAAATAAACTTTGTCTTTTAAAATATTCATAGCTACTACTTTCTTCTGATATAGCTTTTGGCGCACTTGCTGAAAGAAG
This sequence comes from uncultured Clostridia bacterium, assembly GCA_949482135.1. GTDB lineage: Bacteria > Bacillota > Clostridia > TANB77 > CAG-508 > Scatovivens. The sequence continues at coordinate 185,099 of CASYFC010000003.1, read as the reverse complement.
CACAATCAATCCAACAGATAACAATAATAATGTTATTATTACTATTGAATAATCAAATTTTCCATTCAGTAGTAAACCAAACTTTTTCTGTTTTTTAGCCATCTTTCGTTATCATTCCTTCCTAAATTTTAAGTGTTTTTTCTGATTGTAATTTAATTAAATAATAATAACTGCAATAGTTGAAGCTATAAAGGTAACTAATGAAAATATTGCAACAACTTTATTTTCTCTCCATCCACTTAATTCAAAATGATGGTGTAATGGAGCCATTCTAAATAATCTTTTTCCAGTTCTTCTAAAATAAATCACTTGCAAAATATCTGATAATGTTTCTAATATTGGAATTATTGCAATTATTAATAAAATCAATGGTAATTTCATATAGATTGTCATACTTGCAATTACTCCGCCTAATAATAACGATCCTGTATCTCCCATCATTACTTTGGCTCTATAAAAATTATATATTAAAAATCCAGCACAACATCCTACAACTATACTTCCAAATATTGATATGCTTTCATACCCTAATTTTATTGCAATTATTGATATTGCTGTTACCATTATTGCTGTTACACTTCCTGCTAATCCATCTACTCCATCTGTTAAATTAACTGCATTTGTAGCTGATAACATAACAAGAATTGTAAAAGGAATAAATATCCAAATTGGTAACATCAAATTATAGTTTATTATTGGAATTATTATATCTGTTCCTATTCCTATATAATTAGTTAAGAAAAGTGTATAGCTAGTAGCAATTACTAGAAGTCCCAACATTTTTAACTTAGGACTTAAACCATCTGTATTTTTTAAAACAACTTTTTTAAAATCATCTATAAATCCTACAATTCCAAATCCTATACTTGTTAAAGCAACAGCAAGAATTGGAGTTATCTTTTCTAAATCATGTGTTATAAAACAATATATTCCAACAATTAAAATGATAGAAATAATCATCATTATTCCACCCATAGTAGGAGTTCCTTGTTTTTTCAGATGAGCTCTAGGCCCATCACTTCTTTCACTTTGACCCACTTTAAGTTTCTTTAAAATAGGAATAATAATTTTACCTAAAAATGCAGTTAAAATAAATGCTAGTAGTAAATAAACTATTTGTATAATCATTAATTCTTCTCTCCTAATATTTCTTTAACAATTTCTCTTTCATCAAAAGGATATTTTTTTCCATTGATTTCTTGTGTTGTTTCATGTCCTTTTCCCGCTAAAATAAGTAAATCTCTTTTATTTGTAAGTTTTATAGCTACTTTTATAGCTTCCTTTCTATCAACAACAATTTCATATTTTCCTTTTGTTTTTGAAATTCCCTCTTCAATTTCACTAATTATATCTTCTGGTTTTTCTGTTCTAGGATTATCTGTAGTAACAACAGTATAATCAGCCAGTCTTCCAGCAACTTCGCCCATACGAGGTCTCTTCTCTTTATCTCTATCTCCACCGCAACCAAATAAACATATAACTTTTCCTGGTGTATATGTTTTAGCTGCTTGTAAAATATTTTCTAAACTTTCTGCTGTATGAGCATAATCAATCATAATAGCAAGTTCTTTTTTGTTTGGTACTAATTCATTTCTTCCTGGAACTACAATTTCTTCTAATCCTTCTTTTATTTTTTCTACATCAATTCCACCAATTGCATTAACTAAAGAAATTGCAGCTAGTGCATTATACACACTATATCTTCCTGGGATGTTTACTTTTATTCTTTCATTTCTCATGCCGATTTTTACTTTGAAATCAACACTTGTATTAGTTATAGTAATATCCTTTGCAAGTAAATCTGCTTTATTATCTACTGCATAAGTACTTATATTGCAATTTGGAGCACCTTTTATTATTTTATTGCATTTAAAATCATCACTATTTACAAATCCTCTTGGTGCCATTGTAAATAGTTTTAGTTTAGATTCAAAATATTCATTCATATCACTATGTTCTTTTAAACTGATATGATCTTTATAAAGATTTGTAAAAATAGCATAATCAAAATAGCATCCATCTACTCTATTTAATTTTAAACTTTGAGAAGATACTTCCATTACAACATAATCACATTTTGATTTTGCCATTTTATAAAATAGTCCTTGTAATTCTAAACTTTCAGGAGTTGTTCTATTACTATATCCCAAACAATCATCTCCTATGTAATTTGCAACAGTTCCTATTAATCCTACTTTAAAACCTGCCTTTTCTAAAATTGATTTTATCATATATGTTGTTGTTGTTTTTCCTTTTGTGCCTGTAACACCAATAAGTTTAAAATATTTTGAAGGATTTCCAAAATAATTACAAGATATTTTAGCTAAAGCTTTTCTACTATCATCTATAATTATTATAGTTACACCAGTTTTAGATATTTTTATCTTCTTAAGATCTGCAGACATATCTAAAACAACTGCAACAGCACCATTTTCAATCGCTTCTTCTACATATTCATGCCCATCAAAATCATAACCTTTAATGGCAATAAATAATGAGTTTGCTGTAACTTTTTTTGAATTACATTCAACCTTTTTTATATCTATACTTAAATCACCTTTAGATTTATAATTTTCTAATCCATTTAAAAGTTTTTTCAATTCCATTTAGAATTTACCTCCAAAATCTCTTTTTATTCTATGTTATTATATAGTAAAAAATTTCTTTTGTACAGAAAATCTTCAAATTATTTATTCTTCTGTAGGTGAAATCTCTAAATAGTTTATTACTTCATTTAAAACTTTTCCTGCAACAGGTGCTGCTACTGTTCCTCCTTGATGTCCAGATTCTCCTGTTGGATTATATAAAGTAACCAAAATAGTTACTTTTGGATCATCTGTTGGTGCAACTCCTATAAACGATGTTACATACTTTCCTGTATTTACACCGTCTTCTGATGTTCCTGTTTTTCCTCCCACATTGAAACCTTGAACTCTTGCATTTTTTCCAGTTCCTTCTGAAACAACAGATGTCATCATGCTTAGAACTTTTTCTGAAGTTTCTTTAGATATTACTTCATCTTTAAAAATTGGTTCTAAATCGTTTCTTTCTCCTGTTTTTGAATCTATAATAGCTTTTACTATTCTTGGTTTTACATATATGCCATCATTTGCAATTGATGAAACCATTGTAATCATTTGTATCGGTGTAACTTCAAATCTCTGACCAAAACTTATTGTTGCAAGTTCAACTGGTCCTACCTTTTCTTCTTTTAAAAATATTGATCTGGCTTCTCCAATTAAATCAATTCCTGTTTTTTCTAAAAATCCGAATTTTTTTAAATATTCATAATATTTAGAAACTCCTAATTTCTGTCCTAATCCAATAAAAACTGGATTACATGAATTCATTAATGCTTCTCTTAAACTTTGACCTCCATGTGGTCTATAATATCTCCAACATTTTATTTTTACACCTGCTATTTCAATACTTCCACCACAATTATATGACCCCTGTCTATCTGTTTCAGCAATTCCTTCTTCAAGTGATGCTGAAGCTGTTACTAATTTAAAAGTTGAACCTGGTTCATATGTATCAGCAACAGCCTTATTTCTCCACATTGATTGTAAATATTTATTTTTTTCCCCGCTATCTAATTCTCCCCACATACTTGCTATTGTTTCATCTGTTATTTCATAAGGATTATTTAAATCATAATAAGGATATGTTGCCATTGCTAATATATCACCGTTGTTAGGATCCATAATAATTATATTTCCACCATCTGTACAAATATTTTCTATGCATGCCTCTTCTAAGTATTTCTCAACTATTGCTTGAATATTCATATCTATGCTTAATACTAAATCATTTCCTCTATTTGAATCTTCATAATTCTCCCCATTATCGCCTATAATATTTCCTTTTGCATCCATCATTTTACTTATACTACCATTTTCACCAGTTAAGATTTCATCATATTTTGCTTCAATTCCATCTAATCCTTGATTATCACTCCCTACAAATCCTATAATATGTGATGCTAAAGTAGAATATGGATAATATCTTTTTGTATCTTCATCTATATTAATTCCTGTATAAATATTATTATCTTGCATCCAAATTCTTAAACTATCTGTTTTTTCTTTGTCTACTCTTTTTATAATTGTTTCAATAGAACTTTTTTTATTAACTTTTTTTAAAACTTTATCATAATCTAATTCAAATATTTCTGAAAAAGCTTTTGCAACTTTTTCCTTATTTTCTTTTGCGATATTTAGTGGATTTACTGAAACAGTTTCTACAGAGCTACTCTGAGCCAGAACAACTTTACCACTTGCATCATATATGGTTCCTCTATTGGCTGTAATTATTCTACTTATATATAATTGGTTATTTGCTTTTGTAGTCCATTTCTCACCTTCTATTAATTGTATAAATACTAATCTTGAAATAATTATAAACCATATAATTGTACAAATGATTAAAATAAGAATCATCTTTTTCTTAGAATCTAAATTACTATTAATCATATTGCCTCCAATATTTTTGTTATTTAATTTTATTAGTATATTCTAAAAAAAAGAACTGAAATTTCGGAACATCCCTCAAATTTGACTTTCTCAACAAAAAAACATTATTATACTTTGCTTTGTATAATAATGTTTTATTTTTTTTGACTTACGTTTTTTACACTATCTATAAATAATTCAAACCAGTTTTTTTCTTCTCCTATTATTACTTCCTCAGTACTATGTTCAACATAATCTTCTTTTGGTAAAGAAATATATACTGTTTGCTTAGAAGTTAATTTTTGCATCCCCAACAACTCTTTTGCTGCCTGTTCTATATTATTTGCATTTATACTATTTTGAATATTTATTTCTAACTGGTCATTTGCTTTTTGAATAGTAGTTATTGATGTTTTTAGTTTTTGAATATTTGAAAATAATTCATTTATTTGAGCTTCTCTAAAGATTATAAAGAAAAATGCAGCAAATATTAATACTGTTTTACATCCAATAGAAAATTTTATTTTAAAATTAGCCAGTTTTTCTTTTTTAATTTCATTTTTCTTTTCATTAGATTTGTTATCATTCTTTTTTAATGTTTTCTGTGATTGTTTTGACACTGTTTTTTTAGTTTTTGTAGTTACACTTTTTTTCTTTTTGCTTGAAATATTTTTCTTTTCTGGTCTTGAGTAATTAGTATCTAATTTTCGAGGGTTTGTATCATATTGATAACTATAGTTATTTGCCATACTTTTCTTTCCTCCTTTCATTTGTAATCTATATTAATATCCATATTATATCTTTTCAAAAATCCTTAATTTTGCACTTTTACTTCTTGAATTTTCATTCATTTCTTCTTCTGATGGAAGCAATGGTTTTCTTGTAATTACCTTTCCTTTAGTTTTTGCTCCACATACACAATATGGTAATCCTGGTGGACAAATACATTTTCCGCACAGAATCATTAAAAGCTTTCTTTACTGCCCTATCTTCTAAAGAGTGAAAGGTTAAAACACATAATCTGCCACTCCTTTTTAGGCTATCTATACAGTCAATTATAGTATTATATAAAGGTTTTATTTCATCATTTACTTCTATTCTTATTGCTTGGAATGTTCTTTTAGCAGGATGTCCATCACATTTTGAAAAAGGAATAACACTTTTTATAATGTTTACTAATTCTTCTGTTGTTACAATTTCTTTACTTTTTCTTTGTTCTACAATTTTTCTTGCTATTTTTCTAGAATATTTTTCTTCACCATATTCAAAAATTATTCTAGCTAAATCTTCTTCACTATATTTATTTACAACATCTTTTGCTGTGAAATTCTGTGATTTATCCATTCTCATATCAAGCTCAGCTTCTCCCATATAGCTAAAGCCTCTATTTCTCTCATCAAGTTGATATGAAGAAACTCCTAAATCCAACAAAATCCCATCTACTTCTGAAATTTTTTGTTCTCTTAAAATATTTTTTATATTATCATGATTATCATGTACAAAAATAACGTTTTTAAAATCACTTAATCTTTGTTTAGCAACACAAATAGCCTCTTCGTCTCTATCAATTCCGACAAGAAGCCCACTCTTAGATATTCTTTTTACTATTTCTTTGCTGTGACCAGCTCCGACCCATTGTTCCGTCAACATATATACCATCAGGTTTAATATTTAGACCTTCAATGCATTCTGCTAACATAACCGATTTGTGATTAAATTCCAAAATATTTACCTCTCGATAAAACGTTTTGTTTTCCTATATAGCATAAACAGTTGGTAAATTTATACCAACTGTCTTTGCCAAATTGTAGTTTTTCTTTTGTACTTTTAAAACTTTATCCTTCGTATTCTTTAATCTTTTGTACTATATATTTTTACCTTAGTAAATTATATATCTTTTCTTTTGTTTACAAAATTTCTTTTGTAGTTATTTTACTTTTTCTTTAGTGAAACTAAAGTTTTTGTCTTTTGTGTATTTTTTCTTTAGTATTTTTAAATTTTATCTTTTGTATACTTTTTTCATTTGTAAATTAATAATCTTTTGTACTTTGAAATTTTATCTTTGGCATCTATATAAACTTTAGCAAGTTATATACTTATATTCCCAACATTTCCATTTTTTCTGCAATTTCATCTGCGGAAATGTCTTCATTACATTGTTGCCATTTTTCTTTACTCCAAATTTCAATTCTAGAATCCATACCAACTATAACAACATCTTTTATGAATTCTGCAAATTCTCTTAAATTACTTGAAATTAGGAATCTACCTTGTTTATCGATTTCACAATCGATTGCTCCAGCGAAGAAAAATCTTGAGAATGCTCTTGCATCCTTATTAGAAATTGGAAGTGTTCTTAATTTTTGTTCAAAGTTTTTCCACTCTTCAAGTGAAAATGCAAATAAACATCCGTCTAGACCTTTAGTTATTATGAACTTTTCACCAATGTCTTCTCTAAGCTTTGCAGGCATTATAAGTCTACCTTTAGCATCTAGAGAATGTTCAAATTCACCAATTAACACTAGGCTACATCTCCTTCCACTTTTCTACCACTTTGTTCCACTTCTCTCCACTTCAATTAAATTTTAATATATAAAATTTTCTTTTGCAAGTATTTTTTTCATTTTTTTCAAAAAAAATTATTAGCAATTAATATATCTATTGTAAAATTGCTATTTCTATGAGAAAATTATTGTATGATTTTCTTACAAAATAGCAATTTTAGAAAGGATATTTATGAACGAAGTACAAATCAAAGGATTATTTTTAAATTTAATAATTTATATTGTAATGATTACTCCTGTTACAATTATTGCCTTGAATAAAAACTTTTTTTATACTAAAAAAAAATTCCTAACAACTTTAATTTATTGTACTTTTTTAGAAATAATTCTTTCTTTTATAGTATTTCTAATTCCAGAAAAGATTTTTTCACTATTTACAAATAAATCAGGAATAATAAATTTTTCAGTATATGCTTCCAAAATACTGTTTATATCAAGTAGTTTATTTGCATTAAAAATTCTTGTTCCTTCATACTTAAACAAGACAAAAAAAATAACGATCCTTGTTTTAGCAAAAATCGTTATTACAATAATTTCTTGTATTATCTGTTATATTTTATTTAGTACAAAAGGATTTTTATTTGCATTTCCTATTTGTGATTTTATATTTTATATTTTATATATTTTAAAAATTGTCTGCTAATATATCAAGATTTGCTTCAATTGCATCGCTACTTGGCATACCACTTTTAGCATTCATAACTGAGTTTTCTTTATCTATATATATCATTGTTGGAATTACTTCAACATTATATTTTGTTTGATATTCATTATTCAAATCATAATAGATATCAATAGATATCTCATTTTTTAATTCTTCTGGAATATCTTTTGAATTACTTACCATTAAAAATTCAACTTTATCAATATACTTATCATGCATTTCATTTACTTTTTTTAATACTTCTATAGAATCTTGATTTTCTGGACTCCAAAATAATAGCATTACTGGTTTACCAGAATATTGAGATAAAGAAATTTCTGTATTATTTTCACTATATACTGTTATATCTGTATAAGAAACATTTTCAACATCTTGTGTGTTTGAAACTTCAGTATTTCCTAAATTATCTTTTTCATCCTCTGAATCATTTTCTATTTCTCTATTAACTTCATTAACATTCGGATTTTTATTTATATCTTCTTCAGTTTTAATGATACTATTATTATCAAATATATCTCCAATTTGAATATTGGTATTATGTTCTCCAAAAAAACTCCATATAAAAAATGCAAATGCAATAACAAAAAATATTAATGCAAAAATAAGTAAGCTTATATTTTTCTTTTCTTTCATTTTTTCTCCTATTCTTTTGTAAATTTCTTATAAATTGTATCAATATTTAATTATTTTGTAAATATAAATATCAATTGAACTTTTCGACAAATCATGCTATACTAGAGTTGTTCTAAAACATTGAGACTATTACTCAAACATGCTTTTTATCTAAGAAAGGATGATGACTATGAATTTAAATATTGAAAATAATAATACAAAACTTAATAACTCTTTTTCAAAGGAATTAAAAAAATCAATAGAAAAAGCTCCTCGTTTTTCTATTGATAGATTTGAAGGTGAATTTGCAATTTGCGAAAATAAAGAAACAAACGAAATGATTAATATACACTGTTCTTTAATTCCAGAAAATAGTAAAGAAGGTGATATTTTAAAATTAGAAAACGGAGTATATGTAATAGATAAAATCACTACTAATACTGAACAAGATGAAATTAAATGTATGGTAAATAGTTTATTTAGAAAGAAAAACTAATTTCCATCTAAACTCAATTTTACTTTTATAATTTCATTATTTTCCCCATCACTTACTAAATGAATCGTCCCATCTCTATCTGTTCTATATATTGTACTTCCTAGTTTATTTAACCTATCTAAAATTTGGTCTTTTGGAAGTCCATAACTATTTCCTTCACCAACTGAAATTACAGCAATTTCAGGTAATACTTGATTTAAAAATTTTTGAGAACTACTTGTATTTGATCCATGATGTCCTACTTTTAAAACATCTATATCATTCCAGTTTCTCATTTCTTCGTTTTCTTTTTCTGCATCTCCCATAAATAAATATTTTTGACTACCATAACTTAATTCTATAACTATTGATTCTTCATTAATATTTTCAGGCTCACTATTATCAATTGACATTATCTCACAAATACTTTCTCCTAATTGAAATTTATCTCCAACATTTGCTTCTGTAATTTCAAGTTCTTTATTTGTAAGTGATGTTAATAATCTTTTATAAAAATTTGTTGTTGATGTTGTATTATATGGTAAATAAAAATTTCCTATATCAAATGAATCTATAATATAACTCATACCACCAATGTGATCCTCATGTACATGTGTTCCCACAACATAATCTAATTTTGTTATTCCTAATCCTCTAATTGCATTAACAATCTTTTCTCCATCTTTATTATTTCCTGCATCAATTAAAAGAGTTTGGCTATTACAAATAATCAATTCACAATCCGCCTGACCAACATCAAAAAATAATATATTTAATTTTGATGGCTCGATAACTATATTTTCAGAAGCACTTGTTATTATATCTATATTATCTTTTACTCTTGGTATTGTAGAAACAACTGATGTACTCGATGTATCTACTATATTTGCTAACCCTGTTTCTGCTATTTGTTTATCTATTTTAGCAAGTATTCCATATTTATCTGCAATTATCCACAAAATAATTATAATTATTGCTATTAGCCATTGTGTTAAAATCTTTTTTGTCTTTTTACTTCTTCTTCCCATAAATACTCCCATATTGTTTATCTTTCTTGATTTTAACAATAAGAATATCTTTTTTCAAGAAAAAAATAACCTAAATTATTAAACTTTATAATCTAATAATTTAGGTTTATTTTATTTAACTATCTAACTGAGTCTGAAATATATCTTCCTTTATAAACTTGTGATCTGTCATCTATATCTATTTTTACAAACTCATATGGTGTAATCGCTCTTTTTCCTTTAAAAAGATTAACTATTTTTTCTGCATCTAACTTTTCAAAATTATATGTAGATAGTGCTTTTTTCTTTTTACTTCCTTCTGGTAGGCTATCATAATAATCTTTATCCCTAGCTATTGCTTTTTTTACCTCTATAATAGAATTTTTTCCTTCTCTATCAGCATTTCTATATCTATATCCTAACCAAAATGGGTACATTTTTGCCATTAATTTACAGTCTTCATTTTGAGTAGTAATATCTAAATAACTTCTTCCAGAAATCATATTATATACATCTTTATCTGTTAAATATTTTATAAACGCATGAAATGTTTCTTTTTCTTGTCTAGTCATAAATGGTTTGTATGGTAACATTGGTTGATGTACTGCTTGGTGGGCAAGCGCTGAGACAACTTTGGCTTCATATGATTCATCTTTACTTGCAGTCCTTTTACATTTTCCAAAATACATATATATTTTTTTATCTGTAAGTTGACAACTTCTATGTGTATCAAAATTAGGGTACATTACGTATGTATTAACACTTCCAATTACTTCTGGTTCATATCCTAATACAGACTTAATATGTCTCATAACACTTGGTTCATGTGTATCCCATACACTTTTTATATAATTCTTATAGCTTACTGTTTTTCCAACTATTTCTTGAATTTCTGGTGCATCTTTTAAGTGATTTAAATCATCAAAAAATCCATCCATTCCTTGTAGTTCACTATCAGATAAGTTATATTCATATTTCATTCGATTTCTTAACATGTCTTTTTGAGAATTAGTTCCTGCCAAAGGTGATAATGATAAAATTCCACCAAAGAAATTACTTCCGTCTGAATGTATTAACTTTTTGTTTCCAAAAACGCTTGGATACTTAACCATAAATCTTGTAATTGCTGGTGATGAATCTATTACACCTTTCTCTCTATATAATGCCTTTTTCTGAGGATTATTTCTAGTAGCAATTCTTGCTCTAATTTCCCCATCTAGCATATTATAAGCCACAGCAGTTCCGTCAACTGCAAAGTTCATATTTGATTTACTCATACTTCCTCCTATATATGTAATTTTACATTTATAGATTTTAAATAAGCATATAATGCCTTTTTTTCATATGTGTTTGTATAACATCTGTATGTTGATATTTAATCACGCAATCAACGTTTTAATTATATCACAGATTGTGACAGATTTAAATAGTTTTTCGTAAATTTTATGTGAATTTATTAATTATTTTATCAAATCTATCATATACACAACATATGCTGAAAAATAAAGCATACCAGCAAACCTTGACATTCTTTTTTTACCAATCATTGGCAAAATAGCTAAAATAATCATTCCTATCAAAAAAAATATAATATCTTTATTGTAAGATACTGAATAATTTATTGGACTTATTAATGCAGTAACACCTACAATTAATACTATATTAAATATATTTGAGCCAATTACATTTCCTATAGCCATATTTATCTCACCTTTTAGTGTTGCTGTAGCAGAAGTTATTAGTTCAGGAAGACTTGTGCTAATTGCAATTATAGTTAAACTTATTATTTTTTCGCTAACGCCAAAACTCTCAGCTAATTCAGATGAATTATTTACAATAAAGTCACTTCCAAACTTTAATCCTATTATTCCAATAAATATTTTTACAACACCATTTATAATTTCCTTATTTGTATAATCGTTTACTTTTTCATCTGTAATATTATCTTTTTTAACAATCCATAAATTATATATTATAAATAAAATAAAAAATAATGATAAAATAGTACCTTCTATCCTAGTAATTACTTTTTCATAAGAATTATTTCCTAAAATATATAGTAATGCGGTTAAAAAGATTACTATTGGAATTTCTAACCTTGCTGTTTCCTCTTGAAATTTCAATGGTTTTATTATTGCACAAATTCCTAATATCAAAAATAAATTGGAAATATTACTTCCAACCACATTTCCTATTGCCATATCAGCATGATTATTTAAAGCAGATGTTAAACTAACCATTAGTTCAGGAAATGATGTACCTATTGAAACAATTGTAAGACCAATTACAATTTCTTTGATATGAAATTTTTTTGCAATTATTGTTGAACCATCAACTAAAAAATCTGCTCCTTTAACTAATAAAGCAAATCCTAATATTATTAATATAAAATTTAAAAACATATTTATTACCTCTACTTTAACATATTATTACCAAATAACTATTTATAATACTTATATCTAATTGTAATTATTTGTTCTTGATTTAAAATTTATTATTAATTATAATTAAATTGGTGATTGATTTGAAAAAAGAAAAAAAATTTAGTCTAGGAATATTTTTATTTAGATTAATTTCTTTAATTATTATTTTACTTTGTTTATTTCTATTATATCGTTGGAATAATGAAAACAATGAAAATGCTAAATTAGCAGATAACTTAGCTGAAGAATTTGTAACTGAATCAGAATCACACTCACAAAACAACGAAAATAATAATTTAGATAATTCTTATGAAACTCTTGAAATAAATTTTCAAGAATTGCTAAAACAAAATGAAGATACTGTTGGATGGATAAAAGTTAATAATACAAATATAAATTTTCCAATTGTTAAAACAAATAATAATAGTTTTTATTTAAAGCACAATTTTAAGAAACAATATAATAGTGCTGGATGGATTTTTGCAGACTATACAAATAATTTTGAAACATTAGATAAAAATACGCTTATTTATGGACATAACAGGCGTAATAATACTATGTTTAGCAATTTAAAATCTTTATTAAATCCTGAATGGTTTAACAAAGATTCAAACAAGTATTTTTATTTTTGCACTAAAGATTCAAATTATATTGCTAAAATCTTTTCTGTATACAAAATTAATCAAAATAAACTAGTATTATATAACTCTTTTGAAAATGAAGAAACTTTCAATAATTTTATAACAAGTATTAGCCAAAAAAGTATCTATGATTTTAATTTAAATGTTTCTTATGAAGATAATATTATAACACTATGTACCTGTGATAATAATAATAAATTTCGTATAGTTATACATGCAAAATTAGAAAAAATAAATTAATGTCGAAATTTGTTGACATTTAATAGTTATAAGAGTATACTTCTTGTTTAGGAGGTTTTTAAAATGAGCTTTTTAAGTGATTTTTTTAGTAGTATAAAAAATAAATTAACAAATAAAAAAACTTTGTCAGAGCCTGTTAAGATTAACACTTTCAGCGCAATTGATCAATTAGAACAAGAAGCGCTTGAACAACCAAAAAGTATATATGAAAGTCCAACCCCATTTGCTATACATTCAAATATTGCATCAAAACAAACAAGTGAATTAATATATCTTTTTGATATGGCTTATGTTGCTGCAACAGCAGATAATTCTTTTTATTTGCCTCACCCATATAAAATACATCACTCAGGAAAAAATGCCCAAAAATTTGAGGAACAATTTCATGCTGATACAGAGTTTTCAAATGAATATTTAAAAAAGAATGTTAAACTTAGTAAAAAATTAGATGTACATTCAAAGTCTAGATTAGATTTATATGATAGCATTAGAGAAGTTTATCCTGATTTTTGTCGTAATATGAATCAGAAAATTTCACCTGAAGATTTAGAATTTTATAAACAAAATAAATCTAAATTTAAAAAATGTTTATCCTCAAGAGATAGCTATTCTGATGAAATTCCTTTACAGGAACAATTGCTAGAGTATCAAGATAATCTTGCTAAATTAATAGATTCTTCTGATTTTTCTAAAGCATGCAAAATAGAAGATACTTTTGTTCTTTCTGAATTAAATATATTTTTAGAAAAATATGCTTCTCTTCCACTACAAGAACAGTCTGAATTTGCTAAAAAGAAAATAACTATTAAACAATTTGATGGTAAAAAGAATAAAATTGGTGTACTAACATTTGCACATCAATTAAAGGAAGAAAGAGAAAATAGAGTTGGTTTAAAACAAGATATAACTTCATCACAAAATACAAATGCAAAACATATAAATCCAAAAGAATTACAATCAGAAAATGATGCTAGATAAAATGTTGCAGACCACCCTGTAGCCAGGGCGGTCTTTTTTTTTGCTTACCTAAATTACATATTCAAACATTTCGGAACCTCCAACAGATTTAAACCAGCATTCACTCCAGAAACAATCTGTCGCCATAGTTGCAGAGAAAACCTCAACCTTTTCCATCCCATTTTCCCTTAGGAACTCAATGATCTTCTTCACAAACTTCTTGCCATGTCCCTTACGCTGGCAGTCCTTCCTGATGTAGACTTCCTCGAGTTTTACAGTCATATCTTCATATGCTGTCAAAACAACATAGCCCACTTCTTCACCATCTTTTACAGCAAAGTAAATCCATTCGTTTTGGGCATACTCGTAGTAGTCTTCATAGTTCTTTATTACTGCCTGACGCTCCATTTCTTGGGCGGCATCCAATTCCGCATATCGAAATTGGAGGTGCATTTGTTTGAAAGTTTCATAGTCTCCTCTTGTTAAATCAGCCATCCGTAATTTCATTTAAGTAAACCTCCTATATTTTTTACCATTTTATTATAACATAATTTACATAATATTGCAATAAAAAAGATAGCCATGTAATATCTAACTATCTTTTAATTATAGTTCTATTTTTCATTATTTAATACTTTTCTTATATTGTTCATATTTTCTTTTAGAATTTTTGCACTGGAATTTAACTTTTCTTGATTTTCTTCTGACAATTCAAGTTCTAATAGTTCTCTTGCACCATTACTATTTATTATAGCAGGAACACCAATATAAAGATCATTTTGTCCATATTGATTTCTTAAATAAGCAGAAACTGTAAGAATTTCGTTTGTATCATTCATAACTGTTCTAACAATCTTTGCCAACCCTAATCCAATTCCATAATAAGTAGCTTTTTTTCTATTTATAATTTCATATGCTGCATCTCTAACTTCAACATATATTTGATCCAAATCACTTAAATTCTTTCCTGCATCTTCTAATATATCTGTAACCTTTTTACATCCAACATAAGCATGTTCCCATGGAACAAATGAAGAATCTCCATGTTCTCCCATAATGTAAGCATGTACGTTTTTATCAGATACATTTAAATATTCTCCTACCATAAATCTTAATCTTGCTGTATCTAGTGTTGTTCCTGATCCAATTACTCTACTTGTTGGAAATTTTGAAACTTCTTGTACAACTTTAGTCATTAAGTCTACTGGATTTGACGCAATTAAGAATATTCCTTTAAATCCACTATTTACAACTTGAATTGTAATATCCTTCATTATTTTTGCATTTGCTTCTGAAAGTTCTAATCTTGTTTGTCCTGGTTTTTGATTTAATCCTGCTGTAATAACAACTATGTCAGCATCTGAACATTCATCATACTCTCCTGCTTTTATTTTCATATGACTTGAAGAACATGGTAATCCATGACATAAATCCATTGCTTCTCCAATAGCTTTATCTTTTAGAACATCTATTAAAACTAGTTCATTTACTCCACTAGCTGTCCCTTGACTTAATATAGCATATGCCATACTCATTCCTACAAAACCTGTTCCTACTAATACAACTTTTCTTTTTCCTATCATAATAATCTTCTCCTTATATTTAAAATAATTTTCTCAATTGATTATTATAATACTATTTTTAACATTTTGCAAGATATTATGTAAAAGATTATCTTTATATAAAAAGGGTAGACTCAGAGTTATGAGTCTACCCTTTTATATTTACATATTAAATTTCAGCAGCCAGCACTTTACAATAGTGCCAAATTTCTGCAAACATCCACTCTGGGAAGTGAAAACGGTCTGCCTGACGCTTTTCCACAAACTCCAAAAAATCAGTGCCATACTGAGTAGACCTGGCATGCCAATCACAGCACATTTCCATGATATCCAATTTGCTCATATCAATTGCTGTCTTGAAATGCTCTGGGTGGTGCGAATTGTGTTTCCAATGCAGTTTGATTGAATCCTGTTTAATAGGAGACAACTGCTTAGAAGAATCCTTAAGACATGATTTGTCATTAATGATTCTGGACAAAGCACTCAACTCATCCTCATAGCAAATTTTACTGTTATCGTGAACCTTTGCACGTTCCCGTAGTGCCTTTGCATGCTCTACAGCGCCTTCCCTTTCAAGATAAGCAGCAAGCTTATCACAGCTTCTTTCTACATACATTTTGTGAATCATTGTATCTTGGAACATCTGCTCATACTCAGTCATACAGGAAATGTCTGTGCTATACAACAACTTCCAAGTGGATTTCTTATTACCATCGCAAAACAAACGAATGGAAGAAAAACCACTACCATTGGTGAAGTCCAGTTTAAAATTCAAACAGATTACTTCAACTGCATCTTCTTTTATCTGAACCAGTTCTGTTTCAATTTTAAAAATACCAGGAATAACTTCATTCGGGTTTCTCACGCTAGTTACCAAAAGGTGTGTATCTTCAAAAGGAAGAAAATCTTTAAAAGACAGACCAATATTCTGGTCCTGCACTTCCTGACCAAATAAATATTTTATTGCAGTTTCAGAAAATGCAATCTTTACACTTTTTTCCTTTTTGGCTGGCTTGCATAAATAGTAGGTTTCTTTATTTGCCTTATGTTTGACAATCTCTTCAACCTCAAATTCATATGCACAGCTCTTAAGATTTCCAAAGTCCATAACCTTTTCATGCCATGCTTCAGGTAAAATTACCCGATTCCCAACTTTGATATCCTCACAGCCAATTTTTAACATAGTACCCTCCTTTAATATGTTGGCGTAAGATATAAACTTCATATCTCACTAATTCCTATGCTTCTATAGGTGCAATAATAACATCATTTTTTTACTTTGTCAATATTTATGTTAATCTACTCTTCCTCTTCTAATTTATTCCAAAGCATTCCTTCTTTTAACTTTTTACTATCTCCATCTAAAACATCTACTAATTTATATGCAAACAACATTGTTGTAGCTGGTCCACGACTTGTAATTAAATTGTTATCAACAACTACAAGCTCATCAACATAATTTGCCTTTTCAAGCATTTGTTCATATTCTGAGTCTGGATATGAAGTAATAAATTTTCCTTTCTCTATTTCTGCTTTAGATAAAACTATTGCTGGTGAAGCACAAATGGCTCCTATATATTTTGTTTTATCATTACTAAAATTTCTAAGTACTTCTAAAACTCTCTCATCTTTTGCTAAATTCTCTGCTCCTGGAAGTCCACCAGGTAAAACCACCATATCATACTTATTTAAATTTTCATCAATTATCTTATCTGCTTTTACTTCTATACTATGAGCTCCATAAACTGTTTGATTTTTTATACTAACCATATCACAAGTAATCTTTGCTCTTCTTAAAACATCAACTACTGTTAATGCTTCTATTTCTTCAAATCCTTCCGCAAGTAAAACAGCTACTTTTTTCATAAAAAACCCTCTTTCTAATTTAATATTAAGCTTATTATATATACAATTTGTTACTTTGTAAACTATAATTTCTAATTGCATTATTGACAAAAACGACAATTAGTATATATAATTTTGTAGTTATAAAAATATATGGGGGATTTTAATATGTTAAAAGAATTCAAAAAATTTGCTACACGTGGAAATATTATGGATTTAGCAGTTGGTGTTGTAATCGGTGGTGCATTTCAATCTATAATTAATTCATTAGTATCAGATATTATAATGCCTGCAGTATCTATATTTACAGGAAGAATTGATTTTTCAGATATGATGTTTACTGTTGGTAATGTTTCTATAAAATATGGAAATTTTATTACTGCTATTGTTAACTTTTTAATAATTGCATTTTCCATTTTTTTGGCTATTACATATTTAAATAAATTTAATAAAAAAATGGAAGCAATCAGTTTAGGACAAGCAGAAAAATTAAATAAAAAATTAGGAAAGACAAAAAAAGAAGAACCTGCTTTAGAACCTACCGTTAAAATTTGTCCTTACTGCTATAGCGAAATTCCATATAAAGCTACTAGATGTGCTCATTGTACTTCTACGCTTGAAAATGTCACAACTACTGTAAATGAATAAAAATTATAAAAAGAAGTACCTAAAATATTTTAAGTACTTCTTTTATTACATTTTAATTCATCCTTTTTTTAATAACTTTAAGTCTAGCAAACTCTTCTCTTTCACGTTCATCAAGTATATTTGATATTTGTTTTAAATTTTTTTCATTTTCTGGAATTATAATATTTTGAAGCGCATTTGCCCTTTCTCCTACTCTATTTATTTCAGTTTTTAATCTTGATACTGTATTTTCTAATATTGCATATTCAATTAACTTTTCTTGTATTTCATTAAACTTAAAAATCGCTTCATCAACTGTATTTGTTGTATTATAAAACCCATAATTTCTTTTTATAATTTCTCTTTTATGCACCGCTGAAGGAATTTCACACCCCATTAGGGTTTTATTTTTTATATCAATATAATTATCAATTTTTACTCCATTAGAAATATTAGTAAAATTATCAATTCCTATATCTGTATTAACATTTCTTACAAGTTTTTTTCCTTCATTCATCATATTATAAAGTTCATTATATACTTGTTTTGTTTTATCTATATATTTTTCAAGCTCTTTTGATAAAATTAATCTTTTTCTTTCAAGTAATTCATGTCCTTGTTTAGTAATTTTTAATGACTCTTGCAATTTTATTAAATTACTTTTAGTTGGTAAATAACTATTACTCATAATCCCTCTTTAATCATAAATTAGTTAATTCTTCTTTTGGTAATATATGCAAAATTTCTAAAGCTAAATCGAGTGTTTCGTTTATTGTTCTATTCTTAAATTTTCCTTGACTTAAAAATCTTTTTTCAAAAACTTCTCCAAATTCCATATATTTTTTATCTGTCTCTGATAAATCATTCTCACCTAATACTTTAGCTAATGCTCTAACATCTTGTACTTTAGAGTATGAGGCAAATAATTGATTTGATATTTTTTGATGGTCTTCTCTTGTATATCCTTTGCCAATTCCATCTTTCATTAATCTCGAAAGTGAATCTAATATATTAATTGGAGGATTTACTCCTTGCATATATAATTCTCTACCCAAAACAATTTGACCTTCTGTTATATAACCTGTTAAATCTGGAATTGGATGTGAAATATCATCATTTGGCATTGTAAGAATTGGAATTTGTGTTATTGAACCTTTTTTATTTTTAAGCATTCCAGCTCTTTCATATATTGAAGCTAAATCACTATATAAGTATCCAGGATAACCTTTTCTACTTGGAATTTCTCCTTTTAGAGTTGAAACTTCTCTTAAAGCTTCTGCATATGCTGTCATATCTGTTAAAATAACTAATACATGCATATCTAAATCAAAGGCTAAATATTCTGCACAAGTTAATGCAACTTTAGGAGTTAAAATTCTTTCTATTGATGGATCATTAGATAAGTTTTGAAAAATTGCAACTTTTGATAGAACTCCATTTTCTTGAAAACTTTTTTTGAAAAATTCTGCTGTTTCATATTCAGCTCCCATAAGACCAAAAATTATTGCAAAATTTTCATCATCTTTAATATTTGCTTGCCTAATAATTTGTTCTGCTAAATCATTATGGTTTATACCACTTCCTGAAAATATTGGTAGTTTTTGACCACGAATTAATGTCATTAAAGCATCTATTGCTGATATACCTGTTTCTATATAATTTCTTGGATATTTTCTTGCAATAGGATTCATTGGTTGTCCGTTTATATCTCTTTCAACATATTCTTCTAATTCACCAAGACCATCTATTGGTTCACCAACTCCATTAAAAACTCTACCTAAAACATTTCTAGAAAGCTTAACTTGTAGAGCTTTTCCTTTTAATTCAGTTTTTACTCCTGTTATGTTTAATCCTTCTGTTCCTTCATAAACCTGAATTACAGTAACATTTTCATCTACTGCAATTACATTGCCTATTCTTTTTTCGCCTGATTTTAACACTAATTCTACTTGTTCATTATATGAAATATCCTTTGGTGTTTTTAAATATACTAATGGACCATTAATATGTTCTAATCCTAAGTATTGTATTTTCAAGATTTCACCTCTTCCTTTTTATCATGTGCATTAGCAATGCTCTTTATATTCTTCATTTACCTGTTTTAATTCTTTTACTACTTTATTATTAAATTCATCAAACTTAAATAATTGATCATTTCTAACATTAAATTTTAATTTTATATATTCATCAAAAAGTCCTATTCCTTTAATTCTTGAAAGTGGAACTCCTTTTTCTACAAGTTTTAAAGATATTGTGTATAATTTTAAAATTGTACTCATCATTTTATATTGTTTTTCAATTGGTACATAAGTATCATTTTCACTTACAGCACTTTGTTGCAAAAATCCTAATCTTATTGCTCTACAAGTTTCTAAAACTAATTTTTTTGTATCTGATAAAACATCTTGTCCTACTACTTTTGCTATTTCTTGGAGTTCATTTTCTTCTTGAAGCAATTTAACAATTTCTATTCTATCCTTTGTAAAATTTTCGTTTATATTAGTTATAAACCAATCTTCTAGTCTATCTAAATATTCACTATAACTTATTTTCCAATTTACTGCTGGATAATGTCTTGAATATGCTAACTCTCTATCTAATCCCCAAAATACATGAACAAATCTTTTTGTGTTTTGGGTTACAGGTTCTGAAAAGTCTGATCCTTGTGGCGATACAGCACCAATCATAGATACAGAACCAATCTCATTATTAAAGCTTTTTACTAATCCTGCTCTACCATATACTTGTGATAATCTTGATGGCAAATATGATGGATATCCCTCTTCTGCTGGCATTTCTTCCAAACGTCCCGATATTTCTCTTAAAGCTTCTGCCCATCTTGAAGTTGAATCTGCCATTATTGCAACATGATATCCCATGTCTCTATAGTATTCTGCAATTGTTATCCCTGTATAAATTGATGTTTCTCTTGCTGCAACAGGCATATTTGAAGTATTAGCAATTAAAATAGTTTTTTCCATTAATGGTCTTCCTGTTTTTGGATCAATAAGTTTTGGGAAATCTTCTAAAACTTCTGTCATCTCATTTCCTCTTTCACCACAACCTATATAAACTATAATATCACTATCTGACCATTTTGCAATTTGATGTTGAAGCATAGTTTTACCAGTTCCAAATCCTCCTGGTATCATTGCTGTTCCTCCTTTTGCAATTGGAAACATTGTATCTATAACTCTTTGACCAGTTATTAAAGGTGTACTTGCAGTTAATCTTTCTTTATATGGCCTTTGATGTCTTACTGGCCATTTTTGAGCCATTGTAATTTCATATTCTTTATTTTCTATTTTTATTTTTGCGATTACATCTGATATTGTATAATCTCCTTCTAATGCTATATAGGTTAATTCCCCATCAAAATTATGAGGATTCATTATTTTATTATTTATTACTTCTGTTTCTTTTACTTCTCCTAAAATAGTATTAAAAGAAACTGTACTTCCAATTTGAAGCTTAGGCCAAAAATGCCATTTACGATTTTTATCTAATGTTCCAATATTAATAGCGTTTTCAGACTTCAAAAAATCCCCAAAAGCTTCTCCAAAGCCTTTTAAAGATCTTCCCATACCATCATATACATTTCCTATAAGACCTGGTCCTAAACCAACACTTAAAGGTTCACCTGTACCTAAAACTTTATCTCCTATTTTTAGTCCACTTGTTTCTTCATAAACCTGTATTGTAGCAACATCTCTATCTAATTTTATAACTTCACCTACCAATTGAGATGCTCCTACTATTACTAAATCGTGCATAGCAAAATCTGCTTCACCTCTAGCTTTTACAACTGGTCCATTTATTGAAATTATAGTTTTTTCCTGCAATTTGTTCACCTCTATCTTTTGAAATTATATATTAATCTCTTTTATTTTTTGTGATATATCAGTTCTAATTGTATTATCTATATACATATTGTTTTTTCTATCTAAAATAATACATCCGCCTATATAGCTATTACTGATTCTCTCTATAGTTACATTAGATTTTGAGTTCATATCTTGGCTAAATAATTCAGTATTTCGTATTTTTTCATAATACTTGTTGTAATCATTTTCTGTTATATATATCGTATATTCTACAGGTTGAAAATATATTTCAGGAGTTTTGGCTTCTTGAATTTTAGATTCTAAAAATTTATCATATTCTGGTGTATTTACAAAGTTTTTAAATTCTTCTACTATTCTATTTTCTATTTTTTGTAATAGTTCTTCTCTTTTTTCACTTACTTTCTTTTTACCTTCTATTTCATAATCGAAAATATTTTTATTAAACTCTCTTTTTAATTTATTAAGTTCTTCTTGATATTTTTCAGCAAGTTCAGTTTTATAATTATTTACTTTTTCTGAAATCTTTTCTTCAGAAATTTGGTCATTTTTGTTTTTTAATAAAGCAAGTTCTTTTTTTGCTGTATCTATACAATTTTTTTCTATTTTTTCTATCTTTTTTGTAATATCAGTCATTTAAAAGTTTATTCCTTTCTGATTTCATTAAAAATAAGTATTATTTTGAATTTGGAATTTTAACTACTAATGGTAAGTCTTGAATTTTTGAAATTTCATCTAATTCGATTTTTGCCATTTCATAAACCTCTTCAGTAACATTAAGAATCCCAACATCTGCATCTTTTGAAAGCTCTGCAATTTTTTCTTTTATTTTATTTTCATCTCTAATAAAAAAGCTTTGTACTCCTGCAAGCCTTAATCCTATTGCTATATCATTACTTCTGCTAATGCAAACCATTCTCATAATATTTTCTCCTAAACTTTATTTAAAATCATGATTGCTATAATAAGCCCATATATCGCAATACCTTCAGCAAGACCTGCAAATATTATTGTTTTACCTAAAAGTGATGGATTTTCACTTATCGCTCCAACAGCACTAGAAGCAACTACTGCAACTGCTATACCAGCGCCAATACATCCAAGGCCTGTAGCAATTGCTGCTGCTATCATTCCTATTCCATTTGATTTATTTTCTTGCTTTTCATTTTCATCCTTGGCTTGAACTTCTGCTTGCATTTGTGATACTGCAGAAGATACTGCTGTACTAACTTTTTCATCTACCATTGATTGGACCATTTCTTGTGTAACTTCATTTTTGGAATTTCTGCTTGTTGCTAAAGTTGTTGTTGATAAAACTCCTAATAATAAAATCATTCCTAAAACTACTATTAAAATTTTTCTTTTCATTTTCTTTTGTCCCCTTTCAATTGCACTTTAATGTGCCTCTCATCTGTATCTTTAAAGATGCAGTTAAATTTTTTCTCTTAATGGTTTATATTCTTTCCCATCACCTGTATAAAATCTGCTAAATAATTCGTAGTATTCTAGTCTTAATACCTGAATTCCTACTATTAGCCCTTCTAACACTATTACCAAGCAATTTCCAAATATAGTAACAGCTAAACTTCCTGTTCCTGAAAACATATCTGATAATATATATATTGCCATACATAAACCTACATGGTTTATAGCAAATGCTGAAATTCTAACAAAAGATATTGTGTTACTTGCAAATGATAATAGAATTTCTACAATATGAAATATCTTTTCAAATAAAGAACTTTTTTCTTCTTTCTCTTCTTTAAATATTATTTTTGCTATTGAATCTTTAAACATAATTGCAAGTAATGGGATTATAACAAATATACTTAATATTCCTAAAGATGCAATCATTTTTCCTTTTAAAATAAAATATACTCCAGTTCCAAGAACTACTATATAAAAAATTAATCCAGCTAATCCATTTGTATCTAAAAATATTTTTTTCTTATCTTTGTTTTTAATACCATTTCTAATATTAAGTATCATAGCTAAAAGTATTAATACTACTCCAATTGCAATACCATAAACTAGCATTGTTTGTATACTTTCCATTGGTCTTATAAATAATGCTGGAATTATTTCTTCATTTCCAAAAATACTTCCATAAAGCATTCCAAAAATCATTGAAGCAATTCCTCCTGCTTCAAAAACTGATCCCATTACTATTTTCTTTTTTGCCATTAATATACCAATTAAAAATATAACTAGACCATGTCCAACATCACCAAACATAAATCCAAATAATAGAAAAGCTGTTATAGCAACAAAAGTAGTTGGATCCAATTCTGTATAATTTGGTAATCCATACATTTTTACTATTGTTTCAAAAGGTCTTACTATTCTATTATTTTTTAATTTTGTTGGTGGAATACTTGCAACTTCATCATGATTTTTTACTACATATTTAACATCTTTTTCTTTTGAAAGTTTGGGTAATACTGTAGTTAATTCTTTTGCAGGTATCCACCCGATAATATAAAATAATCCGTTTTCATCATATGCCATAAACTTTTTTACATTATTTATTTTTATATATAAATTTATTTGAGCATATAACTCTATTAATTCCTCAGCATCTCTATCTACAATTCTTACCAATTCATCTTCTTTGTTTTCAATTTCGAAATTTAATTTATGAATTTCTTTTTCACATTCCATCCAAATATCTTTAGGATTTCCATCTAGCTCTGCTGGCAAGTTAAATCTTTCAAATTTATATACATTTAAGTAACTATCTACTTTAGCACTATTTTCTTTACTTGAAAAACACATTACCCATATATACTTTGAAGTTCCATCATCTGAGGCTTTAACCAAAAATGCATTTAAATCCTTTATACTATTTTCTAGCTTTCCATAATTTTCTCTTAAAATTTTTCCATATCTAAACCTGATATATTCTAAATTGTATAATTTATTTAAATCTATATCCAAATCTTTGGCATTATTAAACAGCTCTGATTTTCTTTTATATTCTTCAAGCTGTGTTTTCTTTTCTTGAATAGTTGTTTCAAAACCATCTAGAGTAGTTTTTATATCAGTTAAAATTCTATTTATATAATCTAAATTTTTTTCAATTTTTTCACTTTCTAGATTTACATTATATTTGATTTTATATTTATCCAAAATTCCTTTACATTCTTTTAGCATATCTTTTGCAGTTGAATCATAACTAAAATTTGTTAAATTCCAACTTTTTTCATATACTTTAACTGCATCTTCTGTTTGAATTCCACTATCTAAAAGATATTCTGCTATAAAACCATCTATATTTTCTTCTTTTCCAGTTATGCTGAGAAGTTTCATTTTTTCAACAGCCACTTATATTCCGCCTCCTAAACAATAATTTTCTTTTGTATTTCTGATTTATCTAGTTTATATCTTATTCCTTCTATAATATTAATTATATTTTTTATTTCTATATCTAGTAAATTTATATTGCAAAAAACTGTACAAATATCAAATAGTTTTGTTCTAAACAATTTAATATTTATATCATATAAATATTTATTTTTATCATACTCAATTTTAGACTCATCTGAAAAAACTTTTCTATATTTTGTCTCATTTAATACTATTTTCATATCATTAAAGTCTTCAGAATTTAATAAATCCTCTAAAACCTTTTTACTTATTTTATAATTAATTGGAATTAGAATTTCTTTTATTTCATTTTCAGAGTATTTAAAATATTTTTTTGCTCTATAAATCCAAATTATATTTAATAAATCAATTTCTGTTCCAATTAAATATAGTAAATTTTTATTATATTTTTTTGATAAATTAAAAATTTTTTCAAAATAAAATTTATCTAATTTTACTTCAATTTCTTCTAATGGTGCATTTTCAATTATTTCTTCATATTCTGCAAATACTTTATAATAATCTTCACTTTTGATTAATTCTAAAAATTCTGTTTCTTCAGTAATTTCATTAATTCCATCAATGTTTTTAAACATTTTGGCAGTCCAATTATCTATATTTTTTAAATATTCTCTTGAATCTCTGTTTGTAGTAACATTTCTAAAAACATTTTTTACACAATTTAATTCATATTTAGATAAAAATTGCATAAGAATTTTAATTTCATTTTTATTTAAATATTTAAAAATTTTTAAAATATCATATATAAATAAATTATTTAATTCTTGCTCTAATTCTTTTCTGTGCATTTTTTCATTTAAATTTTCTAAAAATGGAAATTTAGATTTTATAAAGCTTATTGCTTCTTTTAAATTACTTTGCCTTAGTAGTTCTTCAAATTCTTCTTTAGATAGGTTGTTTGAGTACATGCACTTCATTTTGGCATTTAAAGCAGGATATTTTACATTAACACTCAAAATTTTTCCCCTTTTTTATATCAGTAATAATTTTTTCTATAATTTCATTTTCTTTTTCTGAATATTTTTTTTCTATTTTTTTTATTTCTTCATTTACATTTTGATCTATCTCTTGTTTTTTTTCTTGAAACATTTCATCATATTTTCTTTTTTGAAAATCTATTTCATCTTTGAATTCCATATCAATTACAACTTTTTTTATTCCAAATTCACTTTCTATAAATTCATCCATATTTATTTTTTTTTCTTTTTCAATATTAGTAATTTCTTTTGCGTTTTTATCTATTTCAATAATCTTATTAAAAATTTCTTCCAAAATATATAACTCCTTTACATTTCATTCAAAATTTTATTTGCTTGATCTTGTGAAATAAAATTATATTTTAACATTTTATACAAAACTTGAGCTTGTCTTTGTTTTGAGAGCTCTGGATTTACACTTGGTGAATATACTGATGGTGCATTTGGAATTCCTGCTAAAAGTGTTGATTCATATAAATTCATATCTTTAGGTATTTTATCAAAATATCCTTTTGCAGCATCATATACACAATAATATCCATCTCCAAAATAAATTGTATTTACATATAATTCAAAAATTTCTTCTTTTGAGCAATTTTTCTCAAATTCAAATGCCATAAAAATTTCTGCAATTTTTCTTGTAAATTCTTTTCTTTGTGTAAAATAAACATTTTTTGCCAATTGTTGAGTAATTGTACTTCCACCCTCTGCTAAACTCATTGTTTGAATATCCTTTAAAATTGCTCTTGTAATTGATATTGCATCAACTCCATTATGACTAAAGAATCTTCTATCCTCAACAGCAATTACAGCATTTATATAATCTTCTGGCAATTCTTTATATTCTATATATTCTGTAACTCCTGATTTTATCTCATTTACTTTATCTTCTATACTCATTTCATTAATTGCTTCTTTATACAAAGAATATCCTTGATATGTAAATACACCTATTATTGCTATTATTATTAAAATTATTAATATAATTAATCTTTTTAAAAATTTTCTCATTTATACCTCATTTAATATAAAATTTCTTCTTTATATTTTATATATAAAATATAAATTTTTCAATAAAAAATAAAATGAAATTTAGGGACGCTCCAAAAATTTCATTTGAAAGCAACTCCATATAATTATTACTATTATATACAAATTAGAAATTCCGTAGTATACTCGCATAGTTGCCTATGCAAATATATGGCACTACCATTTTCAAAATAACTTCAAGCAAAATATTGTTTTTTGAAAATGGTCTAGAGATGGAATTCAAAACGTATCTCGCAACTATCAATCCATTCCAACACTATAATGGAGGCATTACTATGAAAAATTTTAAAAACAACTTTGCAGTACGTCGACTCTGGGCTTTTGCGTTAGTGTTTGCTTTTGCAATCGGCATGTTCGGAAATACCACTGCTTTTGCTGCTGAGGCACAGGATTTGCCTCTGGCAAGTGATGTAAACGAAGCAATTACTCCTCGTATCACTAGTGTTCTCTTCAAATCTACTCATGGCTATGTCAAAGGAAATTTCACCTTGGATAATAGATGTACTATTGAAAGACCATCAAGAAGTAGTGGTGATTTTCAGATGCTTACAATTGCTTATTCTTATGTAAATACATCTTAATATTGTTATTATCATATTTAAGATGTTGTCTTTTCTTTTATAATATGATAATTCATGTAAAAATATATATTCGATTTCCTTTTCTGATAGTTTTAAAACATCATCACTTACTAAAATTCTTATATTAAACATTCCAAAAATTGATGCCATTTTTACAATATCTTGCTTTACTAATTTTATATTCTTTTTTATGTTTAGTTTTTCTTTACATTTATTCAAAATGCTATTTACTTTTTCATCTTCTAACACTTTATTCTTTATCTTTTTTTCAAAAGAAATATATGTTAGTACATATGCAATAAAACTTGCTAATACTAATGCAATCCATACTAATGGCAAAAAGCATAATATATTAAAAGATATTTCTATCTCATCATTATTAGAATACTCTCCTTTATTTGCTAAATTTATAAGTTCTTGATTTCCATTTTTATTTTCCTCAAGAATATTCTCTTTTGCAAATGATACTTCTTCTATTTTTCTAAATTTATTGGAATAGCGTTATATATACTTACATTACTTTTAATTTGAATTGGTATAGTTAAACTTATTATAAATATTATCCATATTCTACTTATCCATTTTGATGATATTTGTTTTTTAAATAATTTTCTTATTATTAAAATTAGTATTCCTATAACACTTGCTATTATTGACATATAAACAATTTCATAAAATATTGGTTCCAATATATACATCAAATCTATTAAATTTTTCATTTTTAATTCTCACTTTCATCATCTATTCTCTTTAGTAATTCTTGTACATCTTCTTTTGTTAATTTATTTTGTTTTACAAAATTTAATAACATGGAATTAATAGCACCTTGATAAATATTTTCTAGAAAACCATTTCCTCTTTCTATTAAAAATTCTTCTTTATCTATAAGTGCTTCATAAATATACGTTTTACCAGACTTCTCTGTTATTTTTATTGCTCTTTTTTACCATTCTTCCAAGCAGTGTTCTTATTGTATTTTCTGAAATAGAATCATCATCTTTTATTTCATCTAAAATATCAAAAGAAGTAGTTTTACCATTTTTCCAAATTATTTGCATAATGTGTATTTCAGTTTCTGATAATTTAATCATTTTTTCCTCCTATAATATCTAAAATGAAACTTTTCGTGCGTCCCTAAATTTCATAAAAAAAAGTGAAATTTTTGGAGCGTCCCTAAATTTCACTTTGTGATTTTATACGTTTTGTTGAAGTTTTTTTATTTCTTCATATCTTTTAATTTTGGCTGTTGTTGTTTTTATAAACTCATCTTTTGTTGTAATTAAATTTTTAATGTATTTATATGTTGGTAATGTTTTATTTATTTCTTTTATTCTTTCCCATAAAATAAGATCTATTTTACTAAAATCTACATTTGGATATTTTTCATTAACATATTCAATATCATATTGAACTTTTATTGATAAAACCATATCATCTGCTTTTGGTAATCCAAATACCATTGATTCTTTTACTAAAGGAATTTTATTAACTAAAGTTTCGATTTCTTCTGGATATATATTTTTACCATTTTTTAATACTATTACATTTTTCTTTCTACCTGTTATAAATATAAATCCTTCTGGGTCTATATAAGCCAAATCTCCTGTAAGCATCCATCCATCTTCTGTAAATATGTTTTTATTTGCTTCTTCATCTTCATAATATCCAAGCATAACATTTTCACCTTTTACAGCAAGTTCTCCAATTCCTAGTTCATTTTTATTTAATATTTTTACATCTACACCTTTTATTGGAAATCCTATTGAACCCTTTTTTCCATATTTTGCGTTTTCTGCTGCAACAACTGGAGATGCTTCTGTTAAACCATATCCTTGTATAATTTTTATTCCTAGTTCATTAAATCCTTTCCAAACATCTTTATCAAGTCCAGCTGCTCCACTTATTATAAGTCTAAGTTTTCCACCTAATTGATCTATAATTGGTTTAAATACTTTTCTTTTAGTAAATGGTATTAGATTTGTAAGTTTTCTCATTATATTTATTAATTTTGTTTTACCTTGTTTTTCTATTTCTTTAGTTAGTTTCTTATACATTGATTCTACTAAAAGTGGAACTCCAATAAATACTGATACTCCATATTCTTTTAAATTTTGAGCAATATATCTTAACCCATCTGGAAAAGCTGTTGCAGCTCCATAACTAAGTATAAATAGAACTCCAGTTGAACCAAATGTATGATGTAATGGTAAAAATGCCAAATTAACATCTGTATCTCTAAAGTCTTCTGTTGCATGCATTGCACAAATATCAAAAGCAATATTTCTTTGTGAAAGCATAACAATTTTTGATGTGCTACTTGTTCCTGAAGTAAAACATAATTCACTTGGTTTATTAGAATCTATTTCAACATTCTCAAATTCTTTATTTCCTGATTCCCTCGATTTTTTACCTTCATCTAAAATATCATATAAGTATTTATATTCTTCCGTTTTATCCATACAAATATATTCCTGTATTTGTGTTTTATTATTTTTTTTGATATTCTCTATTGTTTCTTTAACTGATTCATCAAAAATAATTACATCAGGTGTACTTTTATTAATACTATTTTCTATTTCAATTTCTGTAAGACCTTTATCTAAAGGAATTACTACCATATTACCAAGTAAGGTCGTTGTAAAGCTTAAAATCCATTCATATCTGTTTTTTCCGATTATAGCTATTTTTTTATCGTTTAGACCTGCTCCAAAAAGTCCAGCACCAAAATTATTTGTATCTTCTAAAAAATCTGTAAAAGTTTTATATATATAATTTGTTTCTTTTCCTTTTTTATTTTTTAAAATAAAGGCAGTATGGCTAGAATATTTTTGCGCCACATAGTATACAATCTCTTTTATATTATTGAAATCCGGATATTCAAAAAAATATTCATCCTTTTTCATTTTTACCACCTCTTCATCTAGTTTTCAAAACTATTATATATTATATTATCATTTAAGTCAATTAATATCTAATATTTTATATTGTTTTTCTTTCACAATACACCACATATCTTTCAGAAGTTTCACCATAGGGATGACAAGTTATAAGAGTAACTAAATCTCTATCTTTTTGAATTAATATTTTAGAAGAATCATAAGGAGAAATTACTCTTCTTTCAGCTACAATATATGTTAATGTTTTCCAAAGTGTTTTTATTTTTACTTCATCTCCTATATCTAATTTATCTAGGTTCTTAAAAAAAGGATTCCTAACTAAACTTCTGTGTGCAGCAATTACTGTATTAGAGTTTTTTCCTCCCAAAGGTATAGATGTTTGAGAAAGATGAGTTGCACCTTTGTTTAAATTTTCTTTTGTTGCCCCCAAATAAATTGGAAGATTAACATTAATTTTAGGTATTTCTATTATTCCTATTATATTATCTTTTAATCCATATTGTGTTAAATCAAAACTTGGAGTTTCATAAGAAAATGCATCAACTATATTTTGGCCTTTTTCATTAAGATTTCTATTATATTCTTGCATTTTAGTGTATAAATAATCTAATATTTCGCTATTTATTTTCCTTGTCTCATTTACTGTTGTATCATTCTTTTTAGAATTACTATTATTATGAACATTCGATTTATTATATGTTTTACTAGATTGTTTACTTATACTTTTTTTATTATTAGTGTTATAACTTTGAACTATTTTCTTTTCTTCATAATCATCAATTTGAATATCATTCTCTTTATCTCGATTAATATAAATATCACTAATTATATTCTCACTATATTCTGTTTCATCAACTATATCTAAAAAATCATTTATAGACTCTTCTATTTGTTTTGAAGTTATTTTACTTATAAAGTATGGATATACAAGAAGTAAAATTCCAAAAAAAGTTATACATATTGCAATAATTCTTTTTATTTTATTTCTCATATTATCCTCCTTTTCTAACCTTTTTATTTTTTCCTTTAAAAGAATATATTACAAAAACAACTATTATAAAAATAAAAATAGCTATACTAATAAAAATATTATTTTTTCTTTTTGAACTTATATTATTTATATTTGTTTCTAATTCAATGTTTTCTTTATCTTCTATTTCTTCTAAATCAACTCTACTGCCTCTGACTAAAAGTCTGTGAGTATTAATCATATAAGGAGTACAAGTAATAAGTGTAACATAATCTTTGTTCTGTTCTACAACTATTGTATCTGTATCATCTGGAAGAACTACATCAATTTTATCAACTTCATAAGCCAATGTTTCACCTAAAACATCTATATAAAACTTATCCTTTTCTTTAAGTTTATTTATATCATCAAAAATTTTGGTTCTAATAAGCCCTGTATGACCTGCCAAAACCGCATGTGTTCCTTCACCACCAACAGGAAAAGAAGTAGTATCTAAATGTCCAACACCTGATTGTAAAACTTCTTCTGATAATCCGTGATATATCGGCAAATATACATCTATTTTAGGAATGCTTATATATGCCATAGCATCTCCAATATTTAATACATTTAAATAACTAACCAGTTCATCTTCACTTTCACTACTAGACATTGAAATATCTACAGAAACAATCCCCTCCATTTCACTATTATAATCTCTTGCTTTTTGTAACTCTTTTTCTTTTTCTTCATTTGATAAAGTATTAATTGCATCTTGATAATTAGAAATTGCAACTGTTTGATTAAATGCAGATAAACACGCTGATATAATTGGATATGCAATTAATATTATTCCTGTAAAAATAAATAAAATTTCTATTATTTTCTTTTTCATATGTATCTCCAAAAATGAGAGCCACTTAATTTTCAGATAATTTAAGTGGCTCATATAATTATATTTTAAAATTCTTCTTTTCTATTTTTTCTATAATATGTTACTCCTAGTACTATAAATAATACACCTGCTACAATAAATATTAATGCCCCCATACCACCTGTTGATGGTAATAATGTTCCTTTTTTATTAACTATAACATTTGCTAATCCTTCATATG
This sequence comes from uncultured Clostridia bacterium, assembly GCA_949482135.1. Lineage (GTDB taxonomy): Bacteria > Bacillota > Clostridia > TANB77 > CAG-508 > Scatovivens. The sequence continues at coordinate 152,233 of CASYFC010000003.1, read as the reverse complement.
TATCTTCTCCTACAGCAATTTTAATAGGATCTTTTAGTAAGTTATAATATTTAATTTCTCCATTTTCTTCATATGTAGGTGCTTGTACTTCTAGCAAATAATATATTCCATAAGACAAACCTTTATAAGAAATCTTTCCAAGTTCTGTCCCATTTTCGCCATTACCTGTTGTTAATACTATTTCATTTCCATTTGCATCTTTTATAAAGTTTCCTTTTCTTGCTTCTGTTTCTGATATTGCAATTTTAAATACAGCTCCACCTAGAAGTTCTCCATCTTTTGAAAGAGCATGTTTTTCAATATTAAATCCACCTGTATAAACCTTTTCATCACTCTCATTTTTTGATTCATTTTCAATATCATCTGGATTTGGTATTCCATCATAATCTACTTTAACTATATTTGAATATTTTAAAGTTACTTTATTGTTATTTCCACTAGTATTCGCTACTGCATTGCTGTTTAATATTGCATTATATGTAATTTCTAATGATTCATATTTCATTAATTTTTCTTTACCTTGTTCAGTAAACTCTAAACTCCATGAATGATTATCTGATGTTAACACATAATCATCTGGTGTTATCTGATTATTATCTAATGCTCTAGAGTCTACCATTTCTTGTCCGCCTTGATCTAAATTTCTTATTGTTCCATTTATAGAAAAGCTGTTCTCTATAAATGTTAATCCTTCATCCATTTTGTCTGATATAACAAAAGTGTTTAATTTATTTATTATCATTGGAACATCTACTACTACTTTATAAGAAATAATATCTCCAATATCTGCACTATTGATTCCGTCTTTAATTGAATTTGTATTATTTTCATTTCTAGAAATAGATGTTATTTCTTTGTTTATTGTTGGTTTTTCATTTATTACAGTTAATGCATCTGGATAAACTCTTGTATTTCCATCTTCTGCAAGTGATACAGAAAAATCATATGTTGCATTATTATCTAAAATATATCCTTCCAATGTTTTTGTCTCTATAAATCTATAATCACCTGCTGGTAATCCTTCAAGTGTAATTGTTCCACTTTCATTTGTTACCAATGTTTTTTCTAATTCATAGTCTTCCCAAGTCTCTCCATTTTTCTTTTGTACTTTAAAATTAACTCCTGCCATCGGTTCTTTGTTTTCATTTAATTTTGTTAATGTTATTCCTCCATAAACTGTATCATTTTTTGGTGTTACTTCAACATTATAAATTAATCCATTACCTTCTGGATTAGTTGTAGGAATATCTACTAAAAAGTTAGCTGTTTTTTCTACAACGTTAATTGGTGCTTCAGCTTCTATAACTAAATATCTTCCTAATTTTAAATCAGAAAAATTTACTTTTCCATCTAGACCAGTTATAGCTTCAGATGTATAATAATTTTCATCACTTGATGAATCATAGTTTTCTTGTAAATATTTATCAGGAATTTGCAATATTGATTCATCATCATCTACTTTATAAATTTTAAATTTTACTCCTGCAAGTGGTAATTTATTACCCTCTTCATCTGTTCTACCATTTTCCAATTTAGTAATTGTTAATGCCCCAAATGCTATACCTGCAGCATCGTCTCCAGCTGCATTTACAACTGTAAACATACTTGAAATTATCAGCATTACAGATAAAAGTAATGCTACTATTCTTTTGGATTTTATCATATTCTTTTGTCCTTTCTTATTCTTTAATTCTAATTGCTATTGCTATACAAAATACTCCAAGCATTGTTAAAACTATACTTCCAGTTCCACCAGTGTCTGGTAATACTGTTTTTTCCTTATTTATAACTTCACCCACATAATCTGGAGTAATTTCTGTTATTTCAATATCAATAGGTTTCTTTTGTATACTATATCCATTAGGTGCTTTTGTTTCTGTTAATCTATATTTTCCATATTCTAAATTTTCACAACTTGCTTCACCTAAGGTTTCTTCTTCTGTTTTAGTTATTAAAACTATAGGTTCAAAATTTTCGTCTATATTAATTTCTCCATTATTTTCTACTATTTTTTCTAATTTAAACTCTGCTCCTCCAAGTTTTATATTATTATCTTTGCTATCTACTTTTATAATTTTAATACTTCCGTATTTATAATTAGTTATTTCAAAATGTTCATAATCAATAAATGATCCTACACTATAGTATTCCTTTGGTACTTCTATTTCTTCTACCATATACATTATTTCATTCCCATTCTCATCATAAGAGTCTAGGTTTACCCATTCATATGTCCAATTATCTCCATTATCATTTCCATTTTTACTTCTTAAAGTAACTATAGTATTTACATTTTCTATAGGATGCTCTATTACTTCACCATTTTCATTTTCTACTGTTGCAGTTAATTTTACATTTATAGAATCTGGTCTTATTCCTAAAATATCATCATTGTCTACCCATACTTTATTTGTTACTATTTGCTTTTTAGCTTGATAATAATAATTTACATTTATATCCTCCTTTCTAAAAATTCCATTTTCTTCTTCTGGTGTTATATATTTTTTTACTCCATCTTGTATTTCATATTCTAATTCGTAAATTATTCCATCTTTTTCTATAGTAAGTAATGGCTCTATCTTGTATTCTGTTCCTTCTATTCCTTTTTTTATTTCATCATCTTTTAATTTATCTTTTGTATATTCACCATCACTATTTTTTAAGTAATAATGTACAATTACTCTACAAGTTATATTTTCTATTGTTATTTCATTATTATTTGATATTGTAATACTTTCTAAATTTTTATTTTCTAATATCTTAATTTCATTATTTATAACTTCTATAGTAATTGGATATTCCAAAATTTTATACCCTTCTTGTGATTTTGTTTCTGTTAAAATATATCTTCCATCAGGAATATTAGTTACTATTTTTCCTGTACTATCAGTTTTTAAATTAATTTTATCTGTAATTCCTTCTGAGTTAAAAACTAATTTTACACTATTAATATAAAAGGTATCTTCCCCATTATCCATACTGCTATCTTTTAAGTATCCAAAAATTATATTGTACTTTTTTCCTGCTTCTAATATTGCCATATAATCTTCGTCTTCAGTTATTCCTGTTATATTAATAATCTCTCTTGACATATCTGCATAATTAATTCCATTTCCTATATCTTCAGTTATTCGTACAAACCCATAATCATAATTTTGTTCACATGAAATTCTAGCATTAATTTTAATTGCATAGCTCCCTGTATAATTACTTAAATCTATTGGTATATATGATACTGCTTCTGAACTTGATATTCCTTGATTATTTGACTTATATACACCGTTTTTATCTTTTACGAATGTATAATTATTTAAGTATTCATCTCTATTTATTGCTCTTTCAGTATTAAAAGACTTTAATAGAGGTGACGATTTACTTAGAGATGTTACTGTACTTAATCTAGATTCAGCTCCTCCAATCACTATACCTCTATTATGAGAGCCTGAACATGTTAGTGGTTTTGCAGTTTTTGATTCATCAGCATAATCTGTAATTTTTGCATTACATTTTAATGTTTTACCAGCATCATCTTCTGAAACAACATATTCAACTGTTGTTTTAAATAACTCTCCAGCTTTTAAAGCTATGTTTTCTTGTGTATATATCATATTTCCATCATTTAATTTAAGCTCTAGTTTTACATTATTGGTATCTGCCCAATTGCTGTTATGTATTTCTACATCCCATAAAATTGTATCTCCAACATTAGCTTCAAGTACTTTGGGCACTATGTATACTACTAGCTCTGCACGTTTTATCCATGTAGCAATATATATAATATCCTCTTTAACTGTTTCATTTAATGGAGGTGTCCAACATATAAATTCATATCCTTCTCTAGTTAAACTTTCTGTAAATTCAGGTGTATTTTGTCCAAATTTGATTCCAGAAAAATTTTTTTCTCCAAATACAGAGCCATCTGGTGTACCATCAGAATATGTAACAGTATAAGTTGGACTATTATCTTCTGCAGGAATAATTGCTGTTGATGATGAACTACTAGTATCACTTATACCTGGACTTATACGAGCTGTATTTCTTAAATTTCCTTCAGAGTTTATATCTGTTGGTAAGAATGTTTTTGTAACATAGCAATTTATCTCACCACTTTCGGGAATTGTTCCATTTAATGGATCACCAAAAGCATATTCTGCCCCTTCATCTGTAATTCGATATTTAAATCCAGGTTCTCCTATTGCTGTTAATTTATATAATAGTGTTACTTTTGAAGCAACTTCCGAAAATTCGACTTTACCCTCATATCCTACATATGTTATCATTGGTAATGTTTCTGGTGTATTTGATGGTAATTCAGACTTATCTTTTATTAATTCTTTATCAAATATATCTAGTTCATATTTTACTGCATAAAGGTCTATATCTTGATTTACATGAATAATATCTTTGGGTAAGATTGATACTTTATTTGAATTCTCCTCAGTTGCCCAACCTTTTAGATTTTCTAAGTTACAGTCTGTTATAGTTACATCTGACTCCCCATAGCAAATCTGTGAACTTATCCTACGACCTGAATTCCAGTATCTAACTACATATTTGATTAATGGTGTTAAATCATCTGTAATGTTTTCTTCTATTGGTGTTAATTCAAATTCAACATTTTCTAATGGTTCTTTTGTTTGGCTATCAACTTTATTAATACTTATTTCACTTCCATTTGAGGGCCTATTAAGTGCTTTTGAAGCCATTGCTTGCACTACTTTTGCATTATAAGGCCTGCCTCTTATCTCGAAATTATATTGAATTGTACTAAAAAGTATGATAATTATAAGAAATATAACTAAAGTTACCTTTTTCAATAATTTACTTTTCTTTTGCATATTCTAATACCTCTTTTAGATATTTTAATAATTATATCTAATATTATATTAAAACTTTTTTATTAAGTTTTACATGGAAATTTCTGTTTAAAAAGGTAAAATAAGTCTTTTAAAAACAGTAAAAAAAGACTTAGAAACCAAATAGAAATTGATTTCTAAGTCTTTTTAATTTATTCTGATATTACTTTTTTTCTTTATTAATTTCAGATATTTGTGATGCAATATATTTACTTGCACTTGATCCTATTGCCATATATAAAGCTGTATCTGAAAGAAATTCATCATCAGCAGCTTCTTTTAAACTAAATTTTTTTCCAATAGCAATAACTGTATTAAATGTTGAGTCATATAAATTACTAAAAAAGTTTAATGTTTCTTCTACTGATGTTCTTTGAATTCTTAAATTAATTAAATGTTTTATTTCTGAAATAGGTAAACATTGTTTTAATGTGCATATCATTATTAAATATGCGATATGTTCTCTCGAATACTTTTTCTTCACAGGAGCTGGCATAATTCCTAATTTTACATAGTTATTTATCATTGAGTGAGTAACAATTACAGAGTTTTCATCTGTTTTATGAAATGATAAATATTTATCCATTAAAGCAATTACCTGATCCATATATAAATCTATTTCTGGCAATTCATCCCAATATGGTATTTTATGTTTTATTATTTTAAAGTAGTCTTCAAATTTTTTTTCTTTTTTTGTCATGACTTACCTCTTTCTTTTTAATATATATTATAATAACATATTCTTATTAACATTTCAAGCTAAGGGTATTTTAGAAGAAAGAGAGGTGACCAATTCAGATCCCCTCTCCCACGTTGACACTTCCACCTTGCTTATTTCTTCGGAAGAAACTTCTTCATAAATCCGAAGACTGCAAAGCCTTCTCCATTACGTTCATGATGATGTGTGTGACGATGCGCATGTCTTTTCTCTTTAACTTCAATCGGCTGGCTATCGTACCAACGATTAGAAAATCCAAGCTTTCTCCACATTTTACGGCAGAACTCGGCCCGGTTTCCTACATAGTTGTCTGGAATAATATACCTCTTCTTATTGTTGGTAACTCCCAACTCAAATGTGAAACTTTCTGCAAACTCTGTCCATTCTCTCTCACCTGGATGATAGAGAATATCATTAAGCAGAATTGCTGGCAAATAGCATGTTACCATATCTCTTTTATTTGGATTAGCAATTAAAAGTGCATTTTCGCCATTGTAACTCATGAAGGCTCTCACCTCAAGCTCTAACTCTTCTCTTATACGATCCTCCATTGCCACAAAAAGCTTCTGGCGGTAGTCCTCAGGATGAATTTGAATTCTTCCAATCTGATTCAGGAACCTACTGATCTTTTCAGAATCACAAATTCCCTCCCTACTTTCAAGCGGTTGCCAGAAAATACCTGTTTTCACATCTTCTCCTCCAGAATACTTGCCATAACACCATTGAGCGCTAGCAATGTATGCAAGAGGATATACTTCCCCATTTTCTAGCTCCATGTAGTCCTTATGGGGAATAATGGCCATAAGAGACCCCGTATGATGCACCAGTAAAAGCGGACAGTTGGGCATAAGACTCTTTGACGTCACGAAATAATCCCATCCATTCTTGTCAGAGTGCACATGCTCTTTGCTCATAGGATACCCGACCAGCTTGCTGATATAATTAGCAAACGTAGATTTCCAGGTTAACCGCTCCAGCATCTTCTTATTCACACCAAATTCTTCAATCGTTTTAGCCATATGTCATTACCTCCATATTGTATTTTTTTTGACTGTAACAAAACTGATTTGTGTCTACGTATACCTATTTTATTCATATTATGCTATGAACACATAAGGTAAAATTATGATATATAAAACATCAATTTTATTATACTATGTTGTAAAAAACAATTCAAGTATTAATAATACAAAAAAATGAGGATCCATTTGACCCTCATTTTATAAAACTTATATTCTTCAATCTTTAACAGTTAAAAAAATTTATTAATGAATTATATTAGCAAGAAATCCAAAAGATACTAACATCATAATAATACTTGCCATAAAAATTCCAAGCATAACCGCTAAAAATGTTTTCTTTCTATCCATATTAAGAACAGAAGCAATTAATGAACCCGTCCACGCTCCAGTTCCAGGAAGTGGAATACCAACAAATAATATTACACCTAAATATCCAAATTTTTCAATTTGTCCTTTATGTTTTTCTACTTTTTCATCTAACCAATTTGCAACTTTATTAAATAATTTAACTTTACTTTCTCTCATCCAAGCCAATATTTTTGTAATTAACAATAATATAAATGGAACTGGTAATACATTTCCAACAATACTAATTATATAACTTTTTATTGGATCTAATCCTATTAAAGCTGCTGCTAATAATCCACCTCTAAGTTCAAGAATTGGTAATAATGATATAATAAATACTAATATTTCTTTTCCATAAGCAATAGAAGTTAAGCCACCAAAAGCTCCTATCATTGCTCCTACTATTTTTTCACTCATATTTTTCCTCCTAATTTTTATTCCATTTCAAGAATTTGTTTTGCTGTTAATTCTCCAACAAATTCCTCTGGAAAAACAACTTCATCAATATTTAATTTATTTAAAACTTGCCTATGATATCTATCTCCTGCTTTAGCAATTATGTATTTTACTCCTGCCTCTTGTAATGCCATACAAGATAATATACTCGCTGTTACATTTTCACCAAATCCAACAACTCCAACATCAAAATCTTTTAATGGCAATTTGCTCCATGCTTCTTCTGAAGTTACATCTATACAAATAGCTTTAGTAACATAGTTACTAACCCTTTCTACTACTTTTATATCATTATCTATAGCTAATACTTCAACTTTTGAGTCTGATAACTTTTTGGCTATACTCATTCCATATTTTCCTAAACCAACTATTACACATTGTTTTTTCATTAAAATTTATTCTCCTTTAATTATAATATTACATTTTCACTTGGATATTCTATATATTTATCTTTTCTATTTTCATTTATAAATACTAATACTAATGATAATGGACTCACTCTACCTATAAACATTAATAATAATAAAATATTTTCACCTATTATATTAATTGTACTATATTCTGTTATAGTTAACCCAGTGTTACTAATAGCTGATACTGCTTCAAATACAATATTAAGTAGATTAATTGGATTATAATGATAAAAAATTGTACATGCTATAACAACTATTAGTGCAAATAAAGTAAATATTGTAAATGCTCTCCTTATAGAAGAATTTGGTATTTGTTTCCAAAACATAACAGTTTCATTTTTTCCTTTTAATGTAGCTATAATTGTTGAAATCAAAATAGCAACTGTTACTATCTTTACACCACCTGAGGTCGATGTTGGTGATCCACCAATAAACATTAAAATAATTAATATAAATTTACTTTCAAATGTAAAGTTTGCTAAGTCTACAACAGAAAAACCAGTTGAACGTGAAGTAGCAGACATAAATAAACTATTTAATATACTTATATTAGGTTCTAATAGCTTCATAACAATCATTGGAAATAATAAAAGACCTATTGAATAAGTTAAAATAATTTTAGTTTGTAACTTTAATTTACTTAATTTTCCTTTTCTGTTCTTTTTTAAGTCTTCTATTACAAGAATACCTATACTACCTAATATCATTAAAATTATTAATACTACTTGAATATAAATATCATTTGCGAAAGCTCTTAAGCTATGTCCATTAAATAAATCAAATCCTGTATTACTAAATGCTGATATTGTATGAAAAATACTATACCATAAACCTTTAAAAAATCCCATTAAAGGAATAAACTTTATGGAAAGTAATATAATCCCTACAGTTTGTACTTCGAGCATAAGTTTTCCTATAAATAAAGAATGTTCTTTAATTTGACCATAACTATCACTGCTAATATTATCATTTATTACTAATATATCTGACATCTTGATTTTTTTGTTTTTTATACTCCAAAAATAAGATACAAATATTATAAATCCCATTGCTCCTATTTCCATTAACATTGCAAGTATAAGTTGTCCTCCAAAATTAAATTGTTCTACCAATGGTCCCTTTGTAAATCCTGTTGTAGTAAGTCCTGATGTAGCTGTAAATAAAGCATCTCTAAATGAAATTTCTTTATAATTACATATTGGTAATGTTAAAATTATTGAAGCTACTAGAATTATAAATGCAAATCCTATTATTGGAATTAAATACGTTCTTTTGTTTCTAAACATTTCTTTCATTCTCCATTATTTACTTAAAATATATTATATACTTATTTATGTATAAAAGTAAAGAATAAACCATAGTTTTTATATTTATCTCAATACAAAAGAGCCCTCTCAAAAACTATTTCTAGAATTTGAGAGGGCTCTTTACCAAAATAAGATTAATCTCCGGACACCATCATGGCAATACCAGTTGAGCCTATGGCAAAGGCGATTATTTCCACAATGGGTATACCAATAACCATTTTTCCAATAGCTATGGCAATATCCATTGCCACAAAACCAGCCTTAACTGCCTCAATTATGTCCACGATTGCCTTAACAAAGAACAGCCAACCGCCAACATAGACTCCTCCAACAATTGCAACCACGAGTAACAGTAAACCAATTAACCGTTTCATAAGCACATTCCTTTCTTCTTAAATTGGATTTTATAGCTAGGTATGATTAATATTATAACACAAAATCCCTTGAATATCAAGGGATCTTGTGTTTTCTTAAAATCTTCTTTTATTTACTACATATGTACTGCCTAAAACTGCTTTAGCTTTATGTTTTACTTGTCCTGCGATTTCTCCAATCTCTAATGTATTTTTATAAATTTTTGAATCAATTTCAAGTACTGCAATTGAAATTGAAGTAAGTGGAAACTGTTCTATTATTCCACGGCGATTTGCTACTTCAACATATCCTCTTTCAACATCTACATCATTATAAAATCCAGGAGAAAATTTATCAAACTCTGCAATAATATTTTGACAAACAGAATCATAATCAGCTTGACTAATTATCGCAACAAAATCATCTCCTCCAACATGCCCAACAAAATTCTCACTATTTTGTATTTGATGTATATGTTTGGTTATTGTTCTTGCCGTAAATTTTATTATTTCATCACCATTTGCAAATCCATAAACATCATTATATGCCTTAAAATTATCTAAGTCGAAATAAAGAATTGCAAATGTTTCTTTATTTAATAATCTTTTCTTCATCTCAGCCTGAATTTGAACATTTCCAGGCAATCCTGTAAGAGGACTAACTCTTCTATTTTTAGTTAACAAACCAACTATATTTTTTATTGTATAATATAAATATTCTTCATTAATTGGTTTTTTTATATAATATTCAACATCTGTTTTTAATACATCAATTACATGTTCTTTATCTCTATTAGAACTTACTACTATAATTGGCGTAATACTATTATCTTCATTTGACCTAATTGATTTACAAAATTCCACTATATTTGCATCAGCAGTATCTTCATCAATAATTATAAGAGCAGGAATATTTCTAAGAGCAAGCTCTATTTCAGAGGTTTTAACTGACTTAAACTTGTATTCATCAAGCTCTCTTTTAAAGCTTTCTCTTAGTTTTTCAATTAGTTCATTATTATTATCTATTATATATACATCTTGAACCATATAAACTCCTATAAATTGCTATATTTTATTCACCTGATATTTCTTCTACTTTACTATTTTCTGTATCATTAATTCCTATAACTGTAACTGTAATTCTATTATTTCCTTCAACTAAATCTAATTCAAATGAAACATTTGTTGGATTTTCCTCTGGCAATTGTACTGTATAATCTAAATCATTAACATTTAATTTTAAATCTTTTATACCTTCACTATATTCTGCTGAAATTACAGCTTTATTACTATTTTCTGTTGATCTACCAATGCTAATCATTATGTTTTCATTATAAGCTGGTTCTTCAGGTTCATCTGGAACAATTTCTTCTGTCGCCTCTGTGACTGTATCATCAATACTTGTTGCTGTTACTTTTACTGTTGTATTTCCTTCTGGTAGATTGTAATCAAAAACCGCATTCGTTGGAGTTCCATCGCCAATACCAACTTCATATTCTGTGCCATTTACTGTTAACATAACTTTTTTCAATCCATTTTCATGAGAACAATTTACATTTATTGATTTTTTATCTGATGAAACTGTTACTTTTACTTCTGGTTTTGTAACACCTGAGAAAGAATTATTTTCTGTTGTTGTTCTATTATTAGCATCCACTGCAATAACTGTTAAATCATTTTTTCCTTTTAATATATCTATTTCAAATTCTATTTTTTTCTTTTCTTCATCTCTTTCATTTACAACGATTTCTTCATCATCATTCCATTTATATGTAACATATGCAATTTCTGTTTCATCTGTTGCTGTTATTTTTATTTTTTTCTCATCTGTAACTTCTATTTTAATTTCTGGACTAATAATATCTGTTCCATTTTCTGAATTGATATCTTTTTTGTAAGATGTCTCAACTCCATCAACATCTACTACTTTTACAGTTAATGTATGTTGTCCTGCTGGAAGTGGTATCTCAATTTCTTTTGTTGAAGTTCCATTTCCTTTATCTACAATTTCTTTATCATTATCCCAACTATAAATAACCTTTTCAATTGCTTTGTCATGACTAACTTTTATTATAGCTGTTGTTTCTAATTTTTCAACTTCTATTTTTGCCTCTGTTTGCGTAACTGCTCCAACATCAGTTACATTTTTATTTTTCTTTACAAAGCCATATCCGCCAATTCCAATAAAGCATAGCGCAAAAACAATAAGTATTAATGCAAATATTCTAACTATTTTATCTGATCTTGATGAACTACCACCAGAATTTTTATTTGGACTATACTCTAATATTTGGTTCATAAACATAACTCCTCATCTTATTTTAACTTCAAGGAAAATTATATCATAAGGCTATTTTCTTGTAAACACAAAAATTTACCTTTTTATGCAAAAAATTGCTATTTGTATGAATAAATTATTTCTTCTATATAACTGATAGCATAATTTTGTATAATATATTATTTGAATGAAAAATTCAAATGTAAACAAAGTGTTTTATTAGTAGAATATTTTTTCAAAAAAGAGGGAATCTCAAACTTGTCTTTTGAGGGCACTGTTTTTTGAAAAAATAATGTAGCTTCTATATTTATGAAATAAATATAGAAGTACTGAATCTGTAGAAACTAAAGTTTAACAGCTTCAGCAAATACGGCGGAATACCGAGAATTTGTAATGAAAACATATATTATACAAAATATGCTAATAATTAAATATGAACAATAATTTATTCACACAAATAACAAATTGTACGTTTAAAAATTCCCTCAACTGTCTAAAATTTTAATATAAAAGGAGGGATTTTATGAAATCATTTTTAGTAAAAAATAAAATTACAATAGTTTTTGTGTTCATAAGTTTAATATTATTAATAAGCTTATTTGCAAAAAGCTTTGGTATGGAGGATTACCAGCAAGTTGACTATTCTCTCGGAATTGTAAATACAGATTATTTAAATATGAGGAGTGGAACTGGAATTACATTCTCATCTATAGACTTACTTAATAAAAATGAATATGTACGAATTTTTGGAAAAATAGGTGATTGGTATATAATTCAAAATGAGGAAAATAAAATAGGTACAGCACATAGTAAATACATCACGCCAACAAATGACATGAAGGCAGCTGCGACTAATACAGAAGCAATTGAAGAAGTTTCCAATATAAACCTTACTTCTGATGAATCAGAATTACTATCAATAATAAATTCTGAAAGACAAAAAAATAATTTACCAAATCTTGAGATTGATGAGCAATTACAAAATGTTGCAAAACTAAAAGCAACAGATATTGCTCAAAACAATTATTTTTCTCATATATCACCAACATATGGTACACCATTTGAAATGTTAAAAACTCATAATATTTCTTATAAAACTGCAAGCGAAAATATTGCTGGGAACTCTAGTATTAAATCTGCTTTTGATGCTTGGATATCTTCAGATTCTCATAAAGAAAACATTTTAAGTAATGATTATAACTACACTGGTATTGGAGTTGTAGATAGTATTGCATATGGCAAAATTATTGTTGAATTATTTATTGGAAAATAAATAAAAAAGAATATTTGAAGTAAGAAAATACTTCAAATATTCTTTTTTTGTTTTAGCTAATATTTTTCATATTTAAATATATTTTTTTACAATCATCATCAAGTTTTCCTTTCATATCAAAAATAATTGCATATATAACATAATCATCAAATAAATTTATGTTTTCAATTCCTGTATTTTTTATATTTGAATAATCTTGTATATATTTTTTTAATCCGGAAAGTTTTCCACTTAATTCTAATGCTTTTCTAGTTCTAGTAACAGAATTCATTTTTGATTGTATAAATTTATATATTGCAATTCCTGCAAAAGTTAAAAAATATGCCATAAATACAAGAACTCCTAAAAGAGTAGTATTCATAAAAAATGGTATAACCATAAGTATATAAAAAATCATCCATATCATAAATATTTCCATAACAGAAACAATATCTACTTTCTTTTTATCTCTTTCACAAACATATCTTTGTTTTTTTAAATCATTTAATAATCGATATTTGAATTCTTTTTTATCTATGTTTTTGAAATTATTTAATATATATTTTTCATGTTCTGCTAAAAGATTAATATCTCCAATAATTTTTAATTGATTTTCATTTATTTCAATAATATTTTTTTGTCTTAAATTTAACAATGTAGCTACAACTTCATCTTCAACATTTATTTTTTTGTTATAACAATATGAAAGTATTGCTGGTGATTCGTTTTTCAAAATATCTCTATAATAATCATATGCTTCTACATTATACTTTTTTTCAAATTGATTTATAATTCTTTTTTCATATATTTTTTGAAGGAAAATAGCAATTATTCCATCTAAATTAATTGAAATTGCCATACTAAGTAAAAGTATTATAATGTTATCATAGATTGGAACTTCACTAGTTAAACATATTTTTTTTATGCTCTCTTCATTTGATATAATAATATAAAATAATATAGTTAATCCAATAAATATTCCTATAATAAGTCCACTTTTTTTATATTCTTTGTAATATCCGCCTACATATAAAATATACAATTATTGTATTTACTATTGCTAATATTATTGCAATCACAATACTCTCCTTTTCTTATATACAAAATAAAGGATAGTTAAAACTATCCTTCACTTTATTAATATTTTCTTTTTCTTGCAGCCTCTGATTTTTTCTTTCTTCTTACACTAGGTTTTTCATAATGTTCTCTTTTTCTTACTTCTTGAATAACTCCATTTCTAGCGCATTGTCTCTTAAATCTTTTAAGAGCGTCTTCTATATTTCCATTATTAACTTTTACCTCTGACATGTTTTCCCCTCCTTCCGAAGCCTAAAAAACTTGATCTTGTGGGATTGATTTTATATTTTTTTATATGTAATTAATCCTCTAGAATCATTTAACTGTTTAATATTATACATTACAATAGTGCAAATTGTCAATACTTAATTTGTTTCAAATAGTTCCCCTATTGAAGTTTCTTCATGAATTCTTTTTATAGCTTCTCCAAACAGCTCAGAAATTGAAACAACAGTTATTTTATCTATTTGTTTTTCTTTTGGTAGAGGTATTGTACTAGTCATAACTAGTTCTTCTACTTCTGAGTTCTGTATTCTTTCAATTGCTGGTCCAGAAAGTACTCCATGTGTACATCCTACATAAACTTTATTTGCTCCAAAACTTTTGATTACTTCCGCAGTTTCCATAATTGATCCAGCTGTATCTACCTCATCATCAAATACTAAAGCATTTTTTCCTTTTATCTCACCTATAACACTTGTTGCTATAGCTCTATCATCGTTTCCATCTCTACGTTTATCTACAAGTGCAATTGGGCAACCAAAATGCTTTGCATATTTGTATGCTTTTTTTGAACTTCCTGCATCTGTAGCAACAACAACTTTGTTATCTATATTCTTACTATCAAAATACTTTTGAAGTAAACTTTGTCCAGTTAAAACATCACAGTTTATATTAAAGTATGCTTGTATTGCATTGTTGTGTAAGTCGCATGTAAGAACCCTATCAGCTCCTGCTGCTTCAATTAAATTAGCAAATAATTTTGCTGTAACTGGTATTCTTGGTTGATCTTTTTTATCTGATCTTGCGTACATATAGTATGGTAAAACTACTGTAATTCTTTTTGCAGATGCTCTTTTTACTGCATCTATAGTAATTAGTAATTCCATTATTCTTTCATTCACTGGTGGTTCTGTGGTTTGAACTAAAAATATGTCTTGATCTCTAACTGATTCTAAAATCTGAACAAAATTATTATCATTTTTAAATTTCATTCTATTGATTTTTCCTTTTTCAATTTTAAGATATTCACAAATTTCATCTGTAAATTTTTCTGCAGAACTACTGCATGCAAATACTTTTAATTTTTCCATTAATACCTCCATCTTTTGTGCCTAATAGGCAATTTTATAAATTAAAAACATTAATACCATATTTATAAATTACTGTCATTGTTTGTCCCAATACCTTTAGCAGCAATTTTTTCTTCTACTTCTTTTGTTTCAAATGCTGGAGAAATAGCAGTAACTTTTTCATCTTTAGCAATTATGCTATTTGCAACAGCAATAATTTCATGTTCTTCCTCTATAACTTCACTGTTTTCATTTTTAAATTCATGAAAGAATAATACTTTTGGATTTTTAGTTTCTTCTGTTTGTTCATATCTTGCTTCATCACCAAATTTTAATTGTACGACTTTTCCTTCTTTTAAACTTGCTTGCACGTCAATTTTCTTTTGATTAGTAGAACCTCTAAATTTCAAGTTAACAAGTTTTTGTTCTTCTACAAATTCGCCATCTACCATTATATCTATATTTTCTAGAAACTTTTTTGTAAAATCATATTCTTTATACATCTTTCCATAAACATCTTTTTCAAAATCATATCCAGTATAACACCATATTGTTTTTTCCGGATATTTTGCTTTTACTTTTTCAACTAATTTAACTAATCCTTGTTGATTAACAAGCTCTAATGGTTCTCCACCTAAAATTGAAAGACCTGCAATATAGTCATGATCCATTTGCTCCAATATATACTCTATTGTACTATCTTCAAATTTTTTTCCATAGTTAAAATCCCAAGCCTCTTTATTATGACATCCTTTACAATGAAAGTGACATCCACTTACATATATTGAAACTCTAACACCTGTTCCATCTTGTACATCTATTGTTTTTATATCTGCATAGTTCATTTTTCTTACCTCGCTGTAAAAAAATAAATTAAGCCGTTTGAATTTAATTTTATATACAAAATTATTAATAATTCAAACGGCTCCTTTGTAACTAATTAACTTTTGTATACTTCATCATATTCATCTTAAGTATCTTAGATTAAATGTGAAGTACTCTTGATTTTATTTCTTTTGTTTTTCCTACATTCCAGAAGTTTTCTCCTAAGTAACCACATGTTCTTCTAGTAACATTCATTTTGTTGTGGTCTTTATTACCACATTGTGGACATTCCCATTCATTTTGTTCATTAATTGTTATTTCTCCATCAAATCCACAAACATGACAATAATCTGATTTTGTATTAAATTCAGCATATTGAATATTATCGTAAATAAATTTAACAATTTCTTCTAATGCTTCTAGATTGTTTTTCATATTTGGTATTTCTACATATGATATAGCTCCACCTGAAGAAATTGGTTGATATTTTGATTCAAATTTTAATTTATCAAATGCATTAATTTTTTCTCTAACATCAACATGATATGAATTTGTATAATATCCTTTATCTGTAATATCTTCTATATCTCCAAATCTTTCTTTATCTACTCTTGCAAATCTATAACATAAACTTTCTGCTGGTGTTCCATATAATGCAAATCCTAGTCCTGTTTCTTGTTTCCATTTATCTACAGTATCTCTCATATGTTGCATAACTCTAACAGAGAATTCTTCCCCAACAGGATTTGTATGGCTTACACCTTTCATTAATTTTGTAAGTTCATAAAGTCCTATATATCCTAAAGAAACTGTAGAGAAACATGAATTTAGTAATTTATCAATTTTTTCACCTTTTGCAAGTCTAGCTATAGCTCCATATTGCCAATGAATTGGAGAAGCATCTGACATTGTTCCAAGTAATGCTTCATGTCTGCACATTAATGCATCTTTGCATAATTCTAATCTTTCATTAAATAGTTTCCAGAACTTCTCTTCGTCACCATTTGCTATAATTCCTATTTGTGGTAAGTTTATACTTACAACACCTTGATTAAACCTAGATTCGAAAACATATTCTCCTTTTTCATTTTTCCATGGAGATAAGAAACTTCTACATCCCATTGGACTGAATACATTTCCTTCATAGTTTTCTCTCATTATTTTTGCTGAGATATAATCTGGATATAATCTCTTTGATGAACATTTAACTGCAAGTTTTGTTAAATAATCATATTTTCCACCTTTTAAGCAGTTATTTTCATCTAATACATATATTAATTTTGGGAATGCAGGTGTTATATATACACCTTTATCATTCTTTATACCTTGTAGTCTTTGTTTTAAAATTTCTTCAATAATCATTGCATTTTCTTCAATGTATTCATCATCTTTATCTAAGAACATGAATATTGTAACAAATGGGCTTTGTCCATTTGTAGTCATTAAAGTGTTGATTTGATATTGAATTGTTTGAACACCAGAAGATAAATCTTCTTGTCTTCTTTCTATTGCATCTTCTCTAGCTCTCTCATTTGCTTCTTCTTTAGAATATCCTTTTTCAACATATCCTAAAAATCTCTTTTTATATACTTTATCATATGTTTTTCTTAAATATTTACCTAAATGACGTATATCTACTGATTGTCCACCATATTGACTACTAGCTACTGCTGCAATTATTTGTGTCATAACTGTACAAGCAACTTGGAAGCTTTTTGGACTTTCAATCATCTTTCCATTCATAACTGTTCCATTATCAAGCATATCTCCTATGTTTACTAAACAGCAGTTATGCATTGGTTGAACAAAGTAATCTTTATCATGGAAATGTAAAACTCCATCATTATGAGCTTTAACAATTCTTTCAGGAAGCATTAATCTATCTGCTAAATCTTTTGAACATTCACCTGCAATTAAATCTCTTTGTGTTGAAACTAATACAGCATTTTTATTACTGTTTTCTTCCATTGTTTCTTTATTTGCATTTCTTACTAAACTTAATATACTTTCATCTGTTGAATTTGCTTCACGAATCATCGCATGTTTATCTCTATATAATATATATTTTTTCGCTAATGTAAATTTACCAAATTCCATTAATTTACGTTCTATAATGTCTTGTATTTCCTCAACAGACATTGATGGTTTGTTCAAACTTTCTATATATTTTGTTATAAATTCAATTGATGATCTAGATATTTTATCTTTTCCACCAACTTCTTTGTTTGCATTACTAATAGCAATTACTATTTTATCACTATTATATTCAACTTTTCTTCCATCTCTTTTGATTACTTTCATTTCAATTTTCCTCCACTATAGAACCTTTATTTTTATAATCTTTTGTATTCAACTCATGATTAGATTTTAACACTTTAAAAAGTAATGTCAAATTCATACTTTTTATGTTTCCAATTCTTACTAAGTCTTGATATATAAGCATTATTTGCTAGTTACTTTTTACATTATTTTCTTTGTTAAATTTTGTTAAAAATTCATACCTATTGTAACTGTAAGATCACAAGTTTTTCTATTTCAAATATATTACATTTTTAAGTACAAAAATTATTTTTATTAAATTTTCACTTACATTTTATTATATTTGTAAAAGAAAACAATAATAATTCCTATTTTATTTTTCTTTATAAAAAAGAATGTTTGTTCGTAAATAAATACATATAATTTAATTTGTAACTACCAAAAAGGACTTAACGAAAAATTTTCGCTAAGTCCTTTAATATTTATTAGAATGTTTTATTCAGCCTCTCTCGCTTTTACTATAACCCTTTGTTTACTATCATCAGTACATGTTATTAATGTTATTTCTTTTAAGCCATTTGTTCTTTGTGTTGTACAATCTGTATCATCTGGTTCAACTACATATTTATCATATACTTTATATATAATTGTTTGACCAGTTAAATCTGTTATTTCTATATTATTTCCTATATGTAATTCTGGTACATGACTAAAGAATTTATCACTTCTATAATTGTGTCCAACTATACAAAAGTTACCCACTTCATTTGGATCTGCTCCCCAGAATTTACAAGGTGCAATTTTTAATAATTCATCTGTTGTTTCATTTAATATAGGATATTCACAATCTATTGAAGGTATTTTTATTGATGCCATAGCATAATATCTTGTTCCATTTTGTGTTGTTCTCCATTGTTTATTATCTGTTGGATCTTGGTCTTCTACTGGTTGTGTATATACAACTTCAGTTGGATCTTCAGTATTTAATATGACAACAATTGAATTGTTTGCAAATTTTATTGTTGTATTATCAACAACATTATCTTCAAATGATAAATTAGATAATATTTCTTGTGAAATTGCTTCATTTTTGTTTTTATCATATTCTGCATATATATAATAAGAGAATAAAATGCACACTAAAAAAATGGAAATAAAGAAGTCTATTTTGTACATTCTTTTTTTCCTTTTTAGTTCTGGTGTAATATACAATTTCTCAGAAACTAGAATTTGGTTCATTTTTTTGCCTTTCTATACAATTTATCATAATAATTATAACATCTATACTTTTGCTTATCAAGTGGTTTTTATATTTATTTTAATAGAATTTTATAGAAATTTTAGATTTATTTACTAAAAAAGTGCATTTCATATAGAAATGCACTTTATATTCTACCATATATCATCTGTAAATTTATTTTTCTTGCTTCCAGTTATTTTCTTCAATTTACCAAATACTCCACCACTTCTTTTAGCAGTTTCTTTAGTTAAATCAAAATCTTCAATTTCATTTAAATCATTGTTTTGTGCTTGATTTAAATTATCAAATAATTTTACTTCATCTTCTTCAACTTCATATGGTAAATCATCATCTAATTCAACTTTTTTAAAAATATTTTCACTTTTTACTTTTTTTGGAATTCTAACTACTTTTTTAGCTTCAACATTTAGTTCTTCTTCTACTTTTGATTTTGCCGCAATTACATTAGCTTCTGTAAAATCAATTTCTTTATATTTATCTCCAAAAATGTCAAACTCTTCATCTATTTCTTCATCATTATCAAAACCAAATTTAATTGGAGTAACATTATTGGAAGAAAATGGTGTATTTTCTTCATCATCTTCATCCTCTTCTTCGTCTATATCATCATCTTCTTCTGAGAAATCTATTGTAGCGAAAATATCTTTTTTATTATAAGTTTGTGTTTCTTCTTCATCATCTTCAATATTTTCTTGTACATTATTATCTTCTTTAAGAATTTCTGCAATATCATCATCTACATATTCATCAAATTCTTCTTCATATACTTCCTCTATTTGGAATGGAATTTTTTCTACAACTTCTGCTTCTACTTCTGTTTCTTCATTTTGTTCTTCTTCTACAGGTGCTGTTGTTTCTTCAAAAATATTATCTGAATCAAATTCTTTAGGAATATCAAATTCAGCAACATCTCTTCCAAATACTTCAGATACATTTTTATAAAATGTTGTATAAATACCTTTTATTCCATCAATTCTCCAATAGTTTGAATTTATTAATGTTGCAGTATTTAAATTTACACGATTTTTTTCTTTTTTGAATTTCTCTTCCTTTTCTTTTATGTCTGTTAAATATGATTTATTATAAAGTTCCTTATAAGCTTTTTTGGTAGCCTTGTTAGAAATTTCTTTTAATAATAGTTCATATAAATTATCTATTTGAGCAATATCTGTATTAAAGTTTTCACAAGCTTCACTCATCAATCTATTATGAGATTTTCTACCATGTATAACTGTCATTCTTTCATAATCTAAAAATTGTACTTGGTATTCTTTTACTGATAATATAAAATCTATTTTTGCTTTTTCATTTCTAACATATTTTTTATGTAGATTTATTTTTGCTGTTCCATCATCTATATCTGATAATAATTTAGTCATTTTATCGTATATAACTAAATATGATGCAGCCTCTTTTTTTGCAATTTCTATTCCAAATTTTGTTGCACATTCGATTACTTCCTCATTAAATGGTATTTTTTCATCTTTACCATTTTGTGATAATGTTTCTATAATATCAGATTCATCATCAAACTTTGCAAATGCTTTAGCCTCGGCAATATTCTCTGCAGTTATGCCATCATAATTATTTTTTGAAATTTCATATAATTCATTATAATCATTTTCAGCCATTTTTTTATATCTCTTGCATTTTGATAGTTCAAATCTTTTTTCATTATAATCTTCTAATGCACTCAACAAATTTTCTTTTGTTTCTTGCATTGATGCATTATTTTCTTGAACATCTTCTTCTATTTTTTCAATACATTTTCTTATATCTTCAATTTTTCCATCTAAGTTATTAAATAGCAAATTTCTATCATATTCTAATTTAGCACTTTTTTTGTATAACCCTTTTTGCGCTAATTGAATCTGTTTTATTTTCTCTAAACTTGTATTATACTCTTTTGTCGCAGCAACTTCTTTTTGATAATTAATTTGATATTTTTCTAATTTTTCAACAAGTTCACAGTAATTATTGTAATTATCTCTTAAATTACATTCTCTTCTATAATTAAGTAAATTATCGAAATATCTTTCTAATACGATAGCACTTCTCTCATACATATAAATACTGCCCCCTAAAGTTATTAAAATGTTGCAGTGACAATTCGTCAACATTTTTCATTATTATATATAAATTTATAAAAAATGTCTATAAAAAACACTATTTTTTTTTTATTTTATTAGTTATTTTACTAAAACATTACTATACTATATATTTTTTTATATAAATATGGTATAATATTTATATAAGTTGTACGTTCACAATTTTGAAAGGAGCTATTATTATGTGGTTGCTTTATCTCGTACTTTTTATCATCGTCGCCCCTGTAGCGCTGGAAATCTTCCTGTCCCTTTGGGCGCTTTTGCTCACTCCCATCTTATGGCTGTTCTCAGTCATGATGGACCACAAGTTCATCACAGCAGTAATCCTGATAATTATTATTCTGCTGGCAAAAATCTTTTAGCAATTCCTTGCTGGCAAATAATTATAGCCAGCACAAGAGTGTCCACATCTGTTAGAGGTATCGCCTCGAAACATTTGTGGACACTTTTGCTTGCAAATCGTTCTATTTAGTTATATAATCCACGCATAGTAACCTTTGTAAGAATTGGAGGGATGACTATGTTACTTAATAAATTAATTTCTGAGGTAGAAGTAATAAATAAAGTTGGTGATCTAAATTTAGATATAACTAATATACATTCTGACTCAAGAAAAATTAAAGAAGGAGGACTTTTTATAGCAATTAATGGATTTACCAAAAATGGTATTGAATTTATTCCAGATGCTATAAAAAATGGTGCTACAGCAGTAATTGTTGAACCTGATGTTGATTTAAATTCCATAAACATTCCAGCCAACATGCCTGCTATTTCTGTTAAAAATACTAGAAAAGCATTAGCACAAACTGCTTGTAATTTCTATGATAATCCTTCAAAAAAATTAAAACTTATCGGAATTACAGGAACAAAAGGAAAAACAACAACTACTTTCATGGTAAAATCAATTTTACAAAAACATGGTTTAAATGTTGGTTTAATTGGAAGTATCGCAATTTATATTAATGATGAAAAAATTGAAGATACCGATAGGACAACTCCTGAAAGTATCGAAATCCAAAAATATTTATCTATGATGGTTGAAAAAAATGTTGATGTAGCAATTATAGAAGTTTCATCACAAGCTATGAAACTTGACAGAGTTACAGGTTGTGAATTTGATGTAGGATTATTTACAAATTTAACAGAAGATCATATAAGTCCAAAAGAACATCCATCAATGGAAGATTATTTTAATTGTAAGTTAGAACTATTAAAAATCTCAAAACATGCAGTAATAAATAATGATGATGAAACAGTAAAAAAGGTTAAAGATTTACTTCCTGAGAAAGATATTCGATCTTTTTCTCTTGAAAATAATTCTAATTTCAAAGTAAATCCACATAACATTATAATTACTGATTCATATATAGATTTTTCAATTATGTTCAGTGGAAAAGAAGAAAGAATTGAAGCCTGTATACCAGGAAAATTCAGCGTTTATAATAGTGCTGGTGCTATTGCTGTTTGTTCATATTTTGATGTAACAGCAGATGAAATAAGATCTGCTTTAAAAACTCTTAAAGTTTTAGGAAGAAGTGAATTAGTAGAAAATAAACTTGGCTTAACAATTATGATAGACTATGCACATACTCCATCAAGCTTAGAAAGTATTTTAACAGCAGTAAAATCTTATGCCAAAGGAAAAATAATTTGTGCATGGGGTGTTGGTGGAGACAGAGATGCCGCAAAACGTCCTGTAATGGGTGAAATTTCTGGGCGTTTAGCTGATTACACAGTTTTAATGTCAGATCAAGTTCGTACAGAAGATCCGCTAAAAATATTGAAAGAAATTGAAGTTGGAATTATTCCAACTGGAAAGCCTTATAAAATTATTGTTGATAGAACAGAAGGAATTAGATATGCTATATCAATTGCAAATCCTGGAGACATTATTGTTATTCCAGGACTTGGACATGACTTATATCTTGAAAAAAATGGAGTTAAATATCCTTATGATGAGAGAAAAGTTATAACTAAATTAATTGATGAAATGATTGCATCAGGAGAAAGAAAACCTATACAATAAATTGTTATTTGTGTGAGTAAATTATATTTTGATATTTAATTATTTGCATACTTTTAATAATATATTCTCTGAGTGAAGAATTCGAATGTAAACAGAGTGTTTTATTAGTAAATTAATTTTAAAAGAAGTAGGGAATCTCAAACTTGTCTTTTGAGAGCGCTACTTCTTTTAAAATTTAACAATCTACTATGAAACACGTCGGATTGCCGAGAATTCGTAGCAAAGAAAATATATTATTAAAAGTATGCTATTAGTTATATAAAGACAGTAATTTGCTCACACAAAAAAGCAATTTGAAAATCCTAAGACATTACTTAGTTGTTATAAAATTGCTGTATTGCAGGAAGCTATGTCTTAGACTTTTTTTGAAATTGATATTTATATGTTCATCTCCCCTTCATACACAAATTCTGCACTTCCTTGCATAAAAACATTTTCTCCATCATAATTAATTTTTAAATTTCCACCTTTTAATTCCACAATTACTTCTCTTTCTGTGGATTTGCATAAATTAGACATTATTGCTGCTGCACAAGCTCCTGTACCACAACTAAGTGTTTCCCCTACACCTCTTTCCCATACTCTAACTTTTAAAGTACTATTATTTTTTATTTGTACAAATTCAACATTAGTTCTATTAGGAAAGTATTTATAATTTTCGATTAGCTTTCCTACTTGTTTGATATCTATTTCATCTATATTATCAATAAAACATACACAATGTGGATTTCCCATAGAAATCGGATATACTATAAAATCTTCTACTTGTATACCATTAATTAAACTATTTTCGCTATATGTATCTTTTGCATTATTTTCATAATATACACCTATCTGACTAAATTTAAAAATAGGCATTCCCATATTAACTTCTACTAAAACAACTGTATTACCTTCAACTTCTAGTTTTATATTTTTTATTCCATCCATTGTTTCAATTTCAAATTCTGTATCATTAATGATTTTTTTCTCATAAAGAAATTTTGCAAAACATCTAATTCCATTCCCACACATTTCTGCTTCTGTTCCATCTTTATTAAAAATTCTCATTTTGTAATCTGCTTTACTGCCTTTATCTAATATTAATACTCCATCTGCTCCAACTCCAAAATGTCTATCACATAAATATTTTGCTAATAATTTAAAACTATATTCGAACTCATTTTCTAAATTATTTATAATAATAAAATCATTTCCTGTAGCTTGCATTTTAGAAAAAAAGAACATACAATCACCTCTTTCTTAAGTAATTGTATGCCCTTAAATTTAATTTATTCTATTTTATTGTCCATCTTTTAATTCTTCTTTTACTACTATATTTATAACAGTTCCTTCTTCAACTTCTGTTTCAAATGTAGGTTCTTGTGTTACTACAATTCCTTTTGTTCCATCTATAGAAACATTTAAATTTTTAGATTTTAGAATATTGGTAGCTTGTTCTGCTGTCATTCCTTTTATATTTGGAACTTGTACTTTTATTCTATCTGTTTCACTTGCTGTATATAAACATATTGTAGAATTTTCAGGTAATGCTATTCCAGATTTTGGAACTTGATCTGCTACTATTGCAACATTAGGATCTTCTGCTGTATTGTAAATTACATTGAATCCAAGAGAAAATAACTTACTATTAGCTTCAGCAATTGTCATATCTTTTACATTTATTACTGCCACTTGTCTATCTTCATTTTCTTGTGGTTGTTCAGTAGAATCTGATGTCACACCTAAAATTGGTAATATTTCTGTTAGAATTTGGCTTACAACAGGTCCTGCTTGCTGACCACCTTGATGGTGTTCTGGGTCTTTTATTCCATATAATGTAACTAAACACACAACTTGTGTATTTTCAATAGGAGAGATTCCTATAAATGATGCAACATATCCGTCTTCTTCATGCCCTTGTCTTGGTTCTGATGTTCCGCTTTTACCACCAATTGAATATCCTTCAATTGCTGCGTGTTTTCCTGTTCCATCTGTTACTACAGATTGCATCATATCTTTTACTTTTCCTGATGTAGACTTAGAAATTACTTGTCTAATTTGTTCTGTTTCTATAACTTCAATACTTTTGGTATCAGTATTTTCTATTTGTTTAACTATTTTGGGTTTTACTAAAATTCCATCATTACAAATAGCAGAAACTGCTGTAATTAATTGTAATGGAGAAATTTCAAATCTTTGTCCAAATGAAGTTGTTGCTAATTCTACTGGCCCTATTGAATCTAATTCTGTAAAGGTTCCTTTATAAGCTCTTGCAATATCATTTCCTACTGGTTCAAATAGTCCAAAAGCTTCAAAATATTTATATAAAATTTGTGGCCCTATTCTTTGTCCAAGTTGCATAAACGCTGGGTTGCATGATCCTTCTAAAGCTCCTCTTAAAGAATTATAACCATGTGGTATTTTTCTCCAACAACTAATATAACGCGGTTCACCATTTTCTTCTGCAACTAAGTATGGGCCTGTACATAAAAAATCATTTTCTGTATCTGTTTGAACAATTCCTTCTTCTAAACCTATTGAAGCCACCAATAATTTAAATGTTGATCCAGGTTCATATGTTCCAGAAACTGCTCGGTTTTTCCATACATCTTGTAGAATATTTGATCTCTCTGTTTTTTCTATTGCGTTCCAATCTTCTTCTGTATATCCTAAGTTTGTATAATTTGATGGTTGATTTAAATTGTAATATGGATTTGATGCCATTGCAAGAATATCACCAGTTTGAGGATTCATTATAATTACATTTCCAGCAGTTGCTGTTGGATTTTCTATCATGGCTTGATCTAAATACTTTTCTGCAATCACTTGAATAGAAGCATCTATTGTTAAATAAATATTACTTCCATTTTCTGTTGCAATATATTGCTCATTTTCATCTGATATTGCTTGTTTATGAACATCTGTAACTGTAACAATTTTTCCTATTGTTCCTGTTAACACACTATTCCATCTTTGTTCTAAACCATTTTGCCCTATGTTATCTGTTCCACAAAATCCTATTAAATTTGACGCTAATGTATCATATGGGTAATATCTTTTTGCATCATCATCTATATTAATTCCTGCAGTTATTTTTTGTTCAGTCATCCATTTTTTTAGCTTATCAACTTTATCTTTTTCAACTTTTCTTTCAATTACAATAACAGACTTATTGGATTTTAAATCTTCAAGTAATTTTTCATAAGTGACATTAAAAATTTCTGATAAGCCTTTGGCAACAATATCATCTGATACTTTCTTATTTTGAGCATTCTTTATTTTTCCTGGATTTATTGATATTGTATCAACTTTTACACTTTGAGCCAATATTTCCCCTTTAGCATCATAAATTGTTCCTCTACTTGGACTTAATATTTTATTTTCTATTTGCTGTGAATACGCTTTCTCTTTAAGTTCCTTACCTCGTACAAATTGTATTATAGCTAAGTGACCAACGATTATTATGAAACATAATATAGCAAAAACAATAACAATACATAACCTAATATTCATCCAATTTATACTTTTAGTTTTCTTTGTAGCTTTCTTTATTTTAATCACCACTCTTTACTTTTTAAATACACTTATTATAGCTTCAAATAGCATTCCTACAATATCTACTAAAGCTTTTATGATAATATTTTCATCGTATAAATTTATAAGTAAATTTCTGATAGGAGGTATTATCCAAGCTATAGCACATACTATTATAGTTGCAATAATAAATATAACAATATTCATTATTCTTTTTAATGACATTGGTTCTTTAACCTTATAACCCATTTTTCTCATGTAGCTATTATAAGCCTCATTATATGCTTTATTATATTCTTCCTCTGCTTTCTTAGCCTTTTTCAAATTAGCTTTAAATTCATTTTGAGCAGCTTTTTGAACTCTTTTTTGTTCTTCTTTTGATAATGTAATTTCTTCTTGATTATCCTCAAAATTTAACTCTTCTTCATCTTCACTATCATCGTATTCATCCTCATTATACTGATTAGAGTTATTAATTTCATTTAATTTTTTTTCTTGAACCTTAGGTTCTTCTTTTACTTTTTCTTCGCTTACTGAAACGTTTTTTATAAGTTCTTCAGCTCTTTTTTTAGATAAATCTTTATCATATATAGCTCTTTTTTCATCATTAATTAATATTTCATATGCAATTTTAACTTTATTTAAAATAATTTCATTATCAGCATTTTCTTTAGGTGTTAACTTTGGATCTTGACCATACTCTAAAATTAATCTTTGATAAGATTTTTCAATTTCTTCTTTAGAAGCTTTTTCATCTACTTCTAATAAATCATATATAGTAACCATAATTTACCTATTAACTTTCTATTTTTAAAATTTTAAGTACAAACTTTTATACAATTTAAATTATAACATTCAAGAAAATTTATATCAAGAATAAAAAAGCCACTTTTAAATATTTTAAGTGGCATCTTTTATTTATAAAATTAAATATCAAAAAAATATGTAGCTTCTAAATCAGCTTCATGAACTAATAAAGCTAAAGGATATTTCTTGAATGCTAATCCTAAAGTTGTATATTGTTCTTTTGCTTCTGTAAATCCCATATGCCATCTAATACAATATTTTTCTTCACTTGTAAGTTTTAAATACTCTGTAATCATCATTACACTTTTTTCTCCATGGCCATATGGAATTGTATCTTCAACAGTATAATATGGAACTTTCTCCCATTCACCAAATTCGTTTTTAGCATTTCTATAATCTACTTTATAAAAATTTACTTTGCATATATCGTGTAACAATGCAATTATTATCAAACTTTCTTCTGGAACATTCATTTCAATAATACAATTTTTTACTTTATGTTTTAATATTTCATAAACCTTCATACTATGCTCTAATAATCCGCCTTCATAGTTACCATGAAATCTTGTACTAGCTGGGGCTTTGAAAAAATCTGTTTTTTCTATAAATTCAATTAATTTATCCATTCCTTCTCTATTTGTACTTCTTAATAGTTTTAAAAATTCTTCTTTCATTATTTCACTCTCCATGTTTAAAATTTATTTTTCATATAATTAATAATATTTTTTGAAATATTTTTATTTTGTTGTAGTTCTTTATATAATATATCATCATTATCTTCGTTAAAATAAATAAAATTATTTAAAACTTTTTCAGGTTTTACATTTAATGCATTACAAATTAAAATAAATTTTATTAAAGATAATCCGTTACTACCATGCTCTATCTGACTTGCATAAGAATTTGAAGTAGAAATCATTTCAGAAAATGTTTCTACAGAAATATCTTTAGAAATTCTAATTTCTTTAATAATTGTACCTATTTCATAATTAAAATTATCTTTATGTTTTATTAAATATTGGTTAACTGTAGTTATTTTTTCAATATTTTTTTCTAACATAATATTCCCCCTTGTAATAAAGTACACATATATTAACACACAAACATACGTTTGTCAATGTGTGATATTGATATATTTTTAACTTAAAGATAATTTTTATTAAATAAGAGCTTCAAAAATGTCTTCTGACATCTAAGAAGCTCTATTACTCATAAGTATACATATTAATTTATCAATATGTTATTCTTCTACTGGAGCATTTTTTGGGCATACTGAAGCACATGTACCACATGAAATGCAAACGCTTTCATCTATTACATATCTTTCTTCTCCTTGAGCTATACATTGCATTGGGCAAACACCAGCACAAGCACCACAAGAAATACAGTTTTCATTAATTTTAAAAGCCATTTTAAACTCCTCCTTTCATAATTTATTGATAATATCTATTTTTTTCTATTTTCATAGATTATAATAGCCTTTTCGCAATTTTTTTTACTTGACGCATAACTTCTTTTTCATTCATATTTAGCATTTTTCTATTTTGCATTATTAGTTTTCCATCTATCATAACAGAATCAACATCAGCTCCATTTGCAGAATATACTATATTTGAACAAATATCGTTATCTGGACACATATGTAATTTTTCTGTTTTTATAAATATCATATCAGCTTTTTTTCCAGGTTCTAATGTCCCTATCTCATTTTCCATTCCTAAAACTTTTGCACCATCTATTGTTGCCATTTTTAAAATATCATAAGCTAATATTGAACTTGGTTCTTTTGCATTTACTTTCTGTAAATATGCAGCTGTTTTCATTTCTTCAAACATATCCATCGTAGATGTACTTCCTATACCATCTGTACCAAGTCCAGTGTTTATACCATTTTTTCTTAGTTTTACAACATTACAAATACCTGATGATAATTTGCAGTTACTTACTGGATTATGAGATATTCCACCTTTTATTTTCTTTAAAATCTCGATATCACTATCTGATACATATATTCCATGAGCTAAAACTACTGGAACATCAAAAACATTTAAATCATTTAAATATTCTGTACTCCTTTTACCATATCTTGATTTTATTTTCTTTTCTTCATTGCTTGTTTCTGCCAAATGTATATGTAATCCTGTATTCAATTCTTTTGCTAAATTTACACACATTGTTATTGTATCTGGATTACACGTATGTGGTGCATCTGCTGAAACATATATTTTTATTTTACTATTTTTATTATTATTGTATTTTTGGGCATACTCTCTTGTTTTTTCTATCTTGTCTTTTATAGAATCATCTTTTATACACCATGCAACTACAGCTCTTAATCCTGTATTTTCTATCGCTTCGACGGTTTTGTTCATTCCAAAATACATATCATTACATGTAGTGGTTCCAGACTTTATCATCTCTAAACAAGATAAATATGAATTCCAATAGATATCCTCTGGTTTTAATTTATCTTCAACAGGATAAATTGCATTTTCTAACCAGTCCATTAATTTTTTATCTGTTTTATAGCCTCTAAAAATACTCATTGCTAAATGTGTGTGTGTATTTATAAGTCCAGGCATTACTAACATATTTTTTGCATTTATTTTTTCATCTATTTCAATGTTTTGATCTATATCTTTATCAATTTTTTCAATTATATTGTTATTAATTAATATATCTTTTTTCTCAATATTGGCAGTTTCTCCTACCATGTCTAATACACTAGCATTTGTTATAAGCGTCCTCATCTGTGCTTCCTCTCGAATTCGATTCTTCTTTGGTTTTGCTGAGCCTGTTAAGCTTTAGCTGTTACAGGCTCAGTACTTATTAATTTATAAAATAAATTAATAAGGTCATTTTAATTCCTGTTAAGCTTTAACATTTACAGTTATGAGTTATATATCATCTTGTGATGAATTCTTTTTGTCATCCTTTTCTAACTTTTCAAGTTTTCTTAATTCTGCTAAATCTTCTTCTGAATCAACTTCTAAATCATCAGAATTTATTTCTGCATCCTTAATAACAACTACATCTTTTGCTTCATGCTTTTTAAAGTAATATTCATCCCCATCTTGATATTTAACTCTTACAACTTCTTTCAAAGTTTCTAAAGATACAACTTCACCTGTACCTTCTCCGAGTTTTTACGATAGCACCTATTCTAGGTAATCTTTTTATTTTTTCTTCATATACATCTTGTTCATATTTTAAACAACACATTAATCTTCCGCAATTTCCAGAAATTTTAGAAGGATTTAATGATATATTTTGTTCTTTTGCCATTTTTATAGATACTGTTTCAAAATTTCCTAAAAATGAACAACAACATAATTGTCTACCACAAATACCATTTCCTCCACATCTTTTAACTTCGTCTCTTACTCCTATTTGACGAAGTTCTATTCTTGTTCTGAAAATAGAAGCTAAATCTTTAACAAGTTCTCTAAAATCTATTCTTCCATCTGCTGTAAAATAAAATATAACTTTTGAACCATCATATTTATATTCAGCATCTATAAGTTTCATTGGAAGCCCATGTTTTCTTACTTTTTCTTCGCATATTTTTAAAGCTTCAGATTCCTTTGACTTATAATCTGATCTCATTTTTTTATCTTTTTCTGTTGCAATTCTAATAACTTTCTTTAGTGGTTCTGTAACATCTTTATCTTCTACTTCTTTTTGCGCAATTACTACTTCTCCATATTCTTCTCCCATAGCTGTATCAACAATAACATCCATGCCTTTTTCTAATTTTAATTCTTCTGGATCAAAATAATATATCTTTCCAGGTCTTTTGAATCTAACACCTGTTACAATTTTCATTTAATTTAATTCCTCCCACATTTTGAAAAGCAAGTTATCTATACTCATATCAAAATTGCTATTTGATTTTAGTCTGCTTGAACATTCATTTACAAATTTTATACAATTTATATAACTATTATTTTCGTTTTTCTTTGAATATAAACATACAATAATATAATCTAGTATATCTTGTATATTTTCCTTATCATAAAGTATTCTACCATCTAGCATTACATCCACCAAATCTTTTTTTGTTAGATTTGATATTAAATTTTCTATTTTATCGTAATTATCTTTATTATCTTTTAATTTTATTGCTTTTCCTATACTTCCATCAAAAGATTTTAATAAGTTTTCAGAGATATGCTCGTACTCTAGTATATTTTTAGCATATTCTAAAAGTTCTTTATCTTCTATATTATGAAATTTTATTGTCATACATCTTGATTTTATAGTGTTTAAAATAATATTTTCATTAGAAGAAATTAGAATTATTATAACAAATTCTGGTGGCTCTTCTAATGTTTTTAATAAACAGTTTTGAGCTTCTTTTGTCATTTTTTCAAAATCATTTATTATATATACTTTTTTGTCTGATAATATAGGTTTTTCAAAAGCTTTTTCAGTAATATTTCTTATTGTGTCAATCTTTATACTTTCACCTTCTTCATTAATTATATAATAATCTGGATGATTTTTTCCGTTAAAACATGTACATGATTTACATGTACATGTCTCATCTTCAGTATTATTTAAACATAATATTTTCTTAGCAAACTCTTTGGCAACAAGTAATTTACCAATTCCTTCTGTTCCTAAAAATAAATAACTATGTAAAATATTTTTATTATTTATACTTTTTATTAAATAATCTTTAACATCTGTGTTACCTATAATATCTTTAAATTCCAATTAATTTACTCCTAATCTATTTTTCCAAATACATCAAATGGCCAGAATCTTAAAGTAACAATTCCTTCAATTTTATTTAAAGGTATACAGCCTAATACTCTACAATCTGTACTTTTAGGTCTATTATCTCCCATTGCAAATACATATCCTTCTGGAACCACAAAATCAAAGAAAACTTCTGATTCAGTAACAACATCTGGTTGTAAATATTTTTCTTCTTGAACAATTCCATTTACCTTTACTGTATTATTTTCTATTTTTACATGATCACCTGCTACAGCTATAACTCTTTTTATATAGCTTTTTTTAGATAATTCTAAACTATAGTAAATAAATTTATTTATTAAGCCTTTTGGTTCTTCATCATATACAGCAATTGGATTTGACTGGTCTGCCTCCCACTTTGAATATTGCTTTGTAGGAGCTTCAAATGTTATTACATCTCCTGCTTTAAATTCTTTATGTGTTATTCTAAATGTTCTATTTAAAATTAATCTTTGATTTTCTTGTAGAGTAGGGTACATTGATCTTTGTTTTACAATTGTTGGTGTTGCTATAAAATATCTAAATAATAAAGCAAGTGTTAAAGCAATTATAATACAATAACCCCATTCAAATATATTTTTTACTTTTTCATTCATTTAAACTGCCTTCCTTTGTTAATTGACAAAATTTCTTATAATATGGAAATTATATATTACATTCTTATTTTTTTCAAGATTATATTATCAATTTTTATTTATTTTGTAGTCTTTGATGTTCTTGTTTTTCTTGTTGTGCTCTTTTTTGTTTTTGATGTTGTTTCTGCTTTTTTAGGTCTTCCTCTTTTTGGCCTTTCAGTTGTTTCTGACTTTTTAGGTCTTCCTCTTTTCTTTTTTTCTGATACCTCTGATTTCTTTGGTCTTCCTCTTTTTGCTACACTTTTAGTTTCAACCATTATTTCTTCATCTTGAAAATCTATTGGAGCAACAACTTTCTTTCTAGTATATCTTTTTACTGTATTTTTAGGTTCCTCTTTTTTTTCTTTTCTTCTAGTATATCTTTTGGTAGAATTTTTATGATTTCTTCGTTTTTTTAATAATTCTTCTGCTTCTTTATTTCTAACATATTTTTTTATATTAGCATCTTTTATTGTACTTTCAAGTTCTAATAAATCATAATCTTCATAATCATATCCTTTTACCTTGCCAATATTTTCATCTCTTAATAATTGAGAATTGAATACCATAGTTGAATCAGAGCTTCCTAAAACATTTATCATTTCGTCTATGTTTCTATTTGTTCTTACAAACTCTTCATCTTCTGATTGCTCTTCTATGTATTCTTCATCTACTTCATTTTCAACATATTCTTCAGCAATATGCGCTTCTTCATTAGTTTCACTTTCAATATATTCCTCTTCATATTCTTCTAGAATATCTTCTACATCTATATCTTCTTCATTAATTTCTGTAGTTAATTCTTCTTTTTCCTCTACGTACGATTCTTCATCATCTTCTTCATACCCTTCTTCGTCTTCTTCTACATACTTTTCATTACAGTTATCTTCTAGTTTATTTTCTTGAATCACTTTTTTTTCATTATTATTATTTTGAATAAACTTTTCTCTTCTTTTTTTATTCTCTTCTCTTTTATCCATTTTGTAACCAATGAATAAAACAAAGCTAACTGCTAGTATTCCAATTCCAATTAATATAAATTTTTCTATTCCTGTACTTGCAGATGGCACATAAGTTCCTGTTGTTGTAGCATAAATTTCATTAGTGCAAAAAAACATAATGTTTATTAAAATTAAAAAAAACATTTTTACTTTTTTCATTAAATTTCTCCTATCATTAGTGTTTATTATTGTTCCTTATTTTTACCTTGTTTTGTTGGGATTCTAATCACAACCTCTGTTCCTTTTCCAATTTCACTTTTTATATCAATCATTGCATCATTTTGGTCTAATATTTCTTTTGCAATCGAAAGACCTAGTCCTGTACCGCCCATTTCTCTTGTACGAGCCTTATCTACACGATAAAATCTCTCAAATATTTTATCTAAGTCTTCTTTTGGAATTCCTATTCCTGTATCTATTATTTTTATATAAGCATCATTATAAACAAAACCAACATAAACTTTTATTGATCCTTCTTCTTTAGTATATTTTATTGCATTTGAAAGAATATTTATAATTACTCTTTCTATTCCATTTTTATCTGCATAAACAAGAGGTACATTTGATGTAACAAAGCATTCTCCATTTTGCTTTTTCTTTTTCATTTCAAAATCTAAACCTTCAAATGCATACTTTACTAGCTCACCTAAATCAAATTCAGTTTTTGTTACTTTTGCTTTTGATCTATCATATCTAGAAAGAGTAAGTAAATCACTAACAAGATTAGCCATTCTACTTGCTTCTCCTGATATTCTTTCTAAAAATTTTCTGTTTGTTTCTTCATCAACTTCACTTTCAAGTAATGTTTCTGAATATCCCATTATAGAAGTAATAGGTGTTTTTAATTCGTGTGAAACATCAGCCACAAACCTTTTTCTCATAGCATCTAGTTTTGCATGCTCTGTTATATCTTGTATAACAACTATTAATCCTGCTGGTCTCTCATTCTCATTTTTGAATGGTGCAAAGAATAAATTTAATGTTCTATCATCTACATTTATTTTTTGTTCTGATGAAGTCCAATTTTCTAAATAAATTATTTTTTCTAAATTTATATCAACATTGTGTTTATTAAAAATTTCTTCAAAATTTGCTTCGTCCTTCAAATTCAAAAATGTTTTAGCTGCAGGATTTATATGAATAATTTTACCTTCAATATTAAATGCAATAATTCCATCTGTCATATGAAGCAATATTGTTTCCATTTGTTTTTTCTGTCTAGTTGTTTCATTAAGATTTTCTTTTAATTCATTATTAATTGTATCAAATGCAGAAACTAAATTATTGATTTCATTTTTCTTCTTTCCGTCACCTAAGTATTTTACTCCATTAGTTGCATGTTCTGCACTTTTTATTAGATTAGAAATTGGTGCAATAATAACTTTTGCAACAAAAATTCCAATTAATATCGTAAATAATACAAAACTAAGTATTATGCATAATGAAATAATCTTAGTTTGATTTATTTGATTATCAATGATACCACTTGCATTACTTATTTCTAATTCTACAAATTGACTTTTTATTACTTGTAAATTATATATATTTACTACTCCTAATGAAACAATAAATATTAATCCTACAATCAAAAAAGAAATAACAATTTTAAATTGTATACTCTTTAACATCCTTTTCTCCCTATAATTGCATCTATTATATCTATTTATATATTATATACTTTACCTCCTATTTATTCAAGCAAATAAATAAATTTATTTATTATCACTAATTTTGTTTTTCTTCATATCTTATATTATAAAGGAGTGATAATTATGTGTTATAATAGAGAAAATAATTCTTGTTGTTGTGCTATAACTATAATTTCAGCCTTACTTGGAGCTTTAGGTATTGCAGGAATATATTATGGTGGTTTCTTAGTTGGAATACTACCTATTGTTTATATAACATTAGTTCTTGGTGTTCTTGGACTACTTTCAATAATTATACCAGCTCTTTGTGGAGGAAATAATAGTTGTAGTCATACAAATAATTGCTTAGTTCCAATTTCTGTTGGAGGAATAATTACAGCTGCATTTGCACTTGCTATTACTTTTGTAGGTGCTGCACTTTCGCTAATTCCGATAATAATTGCAGTCGCATTTTTTATGATATTGCTTTTAATTAATTTAGTGTATTTTATAATTAATCTTTTAACTAGAAATTAGCAACAAAAAGGACAATTCTTAAATGAATTGTCCTTTAATTTTTATTTATCTGTTACGTAGTATCCTACTCCTCTTTTTGTTATAAGAATTTTTGGATTTGCTTTATCTTTTTCTATTTTATCTCTAATTCTATTCATTGTAACATCTATAGTTCTAATTGCTCCAACATATTCTTCATATTCCCAAACTTCACGAAGAAGCATCTCTCTTGTTACAACTTGACCTGGTTGGCTAGCTAAATATTTTAAAACATCAAATTCTTTTTTAGTTAAATTTATAACTTCCCCTTTAACTTTAGCTTCAACCTTCTTTAAATCTAAGCTTAAATCACCAACTCTAATTATATCATCTTTCTTTTCTTCATTCTTTTTATTATTTAAGATATCTAAATTAGCATTTAGTTCTGCTTTTCTTAAATTAGCTTTTATTCTAGCCATAACTTCTCTTATTTGAAAAGGCTTTGTAATATAGTCATCGGCACCCATTTCTAATCCAACGATTTTATCTGATTCCGTATCTTTTGCAGATATCATTAGTATAGGTATATTAGATATATTTAAAGCATATCTAATTTTTTTACATACTGAAATTCCATCTAATTTTGGAATCATAACATCTAATAAAATTAAATCTGGTTTTTCATTTATTGCCATCTCGACTGCTGTAATACCATCATATGCTTCTAAAGTATTATATCCTTCCTTTTGTAAGTTAAATACTAATAGTTCCATTATACTTTGTTCATCATCTACTACAAGTATAGTTTTCTTTTCTTTTTCAACTATTTCTTCCACTTAAACTACCGCCTTTCTAAAAGAAACTGTATCAATAACAAATATATATCATATTTAACAATTTTGTACAAGTTTTTTTTCAATTTTTTTATTTTTTTATTACAAAATCTTGTAAGTATTGCTACATAAAGATTTCTATATTATAAATTTTACAATTATCTTGTAATAAAATTTTCTTTTCTTGAATTACTTCATCATTTACTATAAATTTTGATACTCCTGTATTTTCTCGATTATTATTTCTAACTTTTATATTATATATTGATGTTCTATATTTATATTTTATTTCATATTCTTTCCAATTTTTAGATATACATGGTTCTAACCTTAAAAATCCATCTTCAACTTTTAATCCTAATACATATTCTAAAATAGCTTTATAAAGCCAACTACTTGAACCAGTATACCAATTCCATCCTCCTCTTCCAACTAATGCTTCATTACTATATACATCTGCTTCTAATACATATGGTTCTAGTTTAAATGTTTTTGCTTCTTCTCTATTTTTAGAATGTTCAATAGGATTTAAAATCTCAATTAATTCTTCTGCTTTATCTCCAAATCCCAATAGACATTCTGCAATCAATAGCCAACAACTAGCATGCGTATATTGCCCACCATTTTCTCGAATTCCTGCTGGATATGATTTTATATATCCAGGATTTACAACTGATTTTTCAAATGGCGGATCAAACAATTTTATTATTCTATTTTCTTTATCAACTAAATAATTTTCGGCTTCTGCTATTGCAATAAATTTTTTATCATTATCTCCTATATCTGATATAACAGACCAGCTTTGCACCAATCCATCAATTCTACATTCATCTGAATTTATACTTCCAATTTCTTCACCATTATCTGTAACTGCTCTTTTAAACCATCTTCCATCCCACCCCTTTGTATTTACATTTCTTTTTAAAATATCTTTATAACTTTCATATTTTTCTACTAAATCTTTTCTTCCTTTTATTTCACATATTGGTATAAATCTATTTAAAATATCATAAAGAAAAGTTGCAAGCCAAACACTTTGTCCTTTTCCTTTGCTACCAATATTACTAAATCCATCATTCCAGTCTCCTGTTCCTATTTTGGGAAATGGTTCAATTCCTTTATTTATTGTGTTATCTATTGCTCTTATACAATGCTCGAATAAACTTTCTTTCTCACTTCCTTCATAATAAATGTTGTATTTTTCATCTTCGTCTTCTTCAAGCAAATCTCCTTTTAAATATTCTATTTGTTCATCTAAAATATTATAATCATTTTCGAATTTTACATATTCTATAGTACCATAGACAAGCCATAATAAATCATCTGAAAATTTTGTCCTTATACCTCGTTTTGTATCATTATGCCACCAGTGAAGTACATCTCCTTCAATAAATTGATGTCTTGCACAATTTATTAATTGCTCTCTTAAAATATTACTATCTATAAATTTCATACCGATTGCATCTTGAAGTTGATCTCTAAATCCAAATGCACCACCAGATTGATAATATCCTGTTTTACCATAAATTCTACTAGATAAAGTTTGATATGCAAGCCATCCATTCATCATTATATTTAATGCTGGTAGTGGTGTTTTTATAGAAACACTACTTAATAAATTATTCCATTTTGATTTAGCTAGTTCTAATTCATTATTAATTATATCATTCTTTGTCTCTGTATTTATTTCATACTTATCTTTTATTTTCTCAATTTCACTAAAATCATTCGCTTGTCCAATTATTATATTGAACTTCTTATCTTCAAATTTTTTAAATTTTAATATAAATTCAATACCAATACATGAATTTCTTCCTAGTCCTATTGAATTATCTAAATTTCTATACAAACTATCTGGATTTAAAATATCTCCTTCTCCAAAGAAATTTTCTTTATCTCCTGTAAAACTATTAATTTTAATATCAGGCATTACATACATTATTTTATTTTTAAAGCATTCTTCATTTTGAAAAATATTTTTAACAACCAATGTATTATCAACTTTTTCAAGTTTTAAGTTTCCATTTGTAAAAATTTCATCTTCACCTAGTACAGTTTTTATATAAACTACAAATTTTATTTTTCTTTCTTCATTTACCAGATTTTTGATTCTGAATTTTAATATTTTTAAACTTTCTTCATTAGGAACGAAAATTTCTAATTCTTGATTTAAATTGTCATTTGTATTTTTAAATTTCGAATATCCAAATCCATGAGTTATATAATAGTAATTTTTATTAGGTATAACTCCTGAATTTAAAGTCCATACTACTTTATTTATTTCATCTTTTACATAAAAAATTTCAGAAGGAATATCTAACACTCTATCATTGTTCCATGCAGTTAGCCTATTCAATCTACTATTTTTATTCCATGTATATCCTCCAAGATTATTTGTTACAACTGTTCCAAAAAACTTATTTGTTAAAATATTACACCATACTGCTGGAAGCTTGTTGTCTTGATTTGTATATATAAAATATTCTTTTCCATCTTCTGTAAAACCACCATATGAATTATCATATACAAGTTCTTCTTTTTTCAGTGGATATACTTCTAGATTCAATGTAGTATTTCTTTCTCTTCTTAGCTCTTTTGTGTTTGCCTCTTTTTCTTCTAATTCTTTTATATAAGTTTCAATGTTTCCAAAACTTGAGTTTATTATAAATCTTGCTTTAAATTCTATTGCATCTAATTCTTCTTTTTCAATCTCATCCTTATTTAAAATAAAAATTCCACCATTTATATTCCTTAAATATTCTAACTGTTTATTAGATATTACTTCATTAATACTTTCTCTTACAAACCTTTCATATACATCAATTTCTTGATTTAAAATTATAATATCTATATAAATATTTTTGGCTCTATAATATTCATAAGCAGTTAAGGCGTCTTCTATGACATAAATATCTTCAACTTTTTCTATTTTTACAAGTAAAATCGGATTATCTCCTGATATTCCAAATTTCCATAAACTATTTATATCTGCATAATCTAAATTTTTGTTAATTTCTAATTTTCTTGAATTTAATATATATTTTAAAAACCTAACATATATATCAATTTTGTTTCCTTCAATTTGTAAATACTTACTTTCTTCTTCTACTCTTGCTTTAGCAATATTTAAAATTCTAATTATTTCCTCTTCACTTTTTACATTTTCTAAATTTTCCAAAGCCTCTTCCCTGTTATTTGAAACAGATATTAAAAGATTTATATTTGCTATCTCTTTTGGATTGATTTTAATAGTTCTTTTCATTGCAATAATTGGTTCTGTAACTTGCATAGTCTTCTTAGAAAAATTTCTTTGATTTTGTATCATATTTGACATACCTAAATTTTCCCTAGTTAAATATTTTTCTTTGTCTATTTCATATTCAAAATCCACAATTTGTTCACTTTCTGTGTATAAAGTGGTTGCCAAATATTTCTTATTTTTTAAATTTCTATCTCGTTTTTCAAATATAATATTTTCGTTTGCTTCATCTAATTTCATAAATAATTTATTAAATGTTGGATGAGAATATTCATCCATTTTTCTAGACATTGATGGCTCAAAATCCACAATTATTTCTAATACTTCTTGAGAACTTCCTAAATTTTCTATCTCTAATCTTCTAATTTCTATTGGTTTATTTGGATCTAAACTAACAATCTCTTCTATTTTTAAATTAT
Source organism: uncultured Clostridia bacterium (assembly GCA_949482135.1). Lineage (GTDB taxonomy): Bacteria > Bacillota > Clostridia > TANB77 > CAG-508 > Scatovivens. Next base: position 111,046 of record CASYFC010000003.1, on the reverse strand, counting down.
TTTCACGTTTTAAAAATTTTGCTTTATCTGGAGCAAAAACAATTTTAGAATTTTCTTTAGTATCTATAATTTTTCTAGATTTAACATTTTTTATATAACAATTAATTCTTTGTTTTACATCTGATGTAATCTTATAATTATTTACCATTACATCTTCAAATTCACTAATACTATCCCCATAATCATCTATAATAATTTTATATTTCTCATTTGAAATAACATTTAAGTTCCTATTGTGTTTACTAGCTTTTTCAATAACTCTTTCAGAATAACTATTACTAATTAGATTTTTATTTTTTGTAATTTTTTCTTTTTGTTCTTTTGTAATAATCATCTTCATTGGCATTCTTTCTTGTAATAGTATATCTACTGCTTCTATTTCTGGATTATTATTAAATCTAGTTTTTAAAATGTTATTATTTAGCAAGTTATTTATAGAAAGCAATATTAAACCTTGATGATGCGCCATATAAGTTTTAACAACGGCCTTTTCTTTTGACTTTACTCTTGATGGAGTATAATCTACAGCTTCATAATACCCATATTTTCCAGTAGCACCTTCTTGCTCTAAAAGTTTTAAGTTTTTTATTCCGAGGTCAGGCTCATCTTCTAAAGATAAAAATGTGCTATATGGAGAAACTACAGTATCTTCATCTAATCCTCTTTTTAAACCTAACCATGGTATACCAAAAGCTTTATATTGATAATTATTATTTAAATCTCTTAAATTAAATGCAGATTCTGAAATTCCCCACGGAACTCCTTTTCTTCTACAATATTCAATTTGACTCATTACTGCAAACTTACATGCTTCATCTAAAAGACTTCCTTTATATCTTTTTAAGTTTATATTTGGCATTAAATATTCAAATGCAGTCCCTGTCCATGATACCAATCCTTTATATCCATTTAAACTTGTAAGAGTTCTACTCAAGTTATTCCAGTGTTTTACTGGTACGTCTCCTTTTGCAATTGCAACTAAGCTTGCTTGTCTTGCTTCAGAAGCTAAAAAATCATAATATGAATCTGATAATTTGTTTTCTTCTAAATTATATCCAATTGATAATAACTTTGTTTTCTCTGAATATAATTTTGAAAAGTCAGTATTATCAATAAGTTCAGTAACTAAATTTATTAAGTTTTCTAAATCACCTTTATTTTTATTTTCAATTAAGAAATTTTTTACTATATATAAATAGCCTACAAAATTACCACTATCTACTGTAGAAATATATCGTGGAATTAAAGGTATCAGGGTTTGAGTATTATACCAATTATATAAATGTCCATTCCATTTACTTAATCCAGCTATTACTCCCAAAATTTTATTTAAATATTCTATAGTTTTCTTGAAATTTATAAAATCCAAATCATATGCTGAGATAACAGCTAATAACTCTAGTCCAATATTAGTTGATGATGTTCTATTTACTATTTTTTTGTTTCTATCCTCTTGATAATTATCTGTCATTAAATAATTATTTTCTTCAGTTATAAAATCCTCAAAAAATTGCCATGTATCTCTTGCTACATCTAATATAAATTTTCTGTTTTTCTCTGTGATAGTTTGCTCCTGTTTTCTTTCTAAACTAATATACCATGCTATAATTGGTGCTATAATCCAAGCAACTCCTAAAATTTTAAAAATAAATATTGGTAAAGCTAAAAATATAATCCCCAATAATATATTAATTTTCATTTCTAATAAATGTGCATTTAAATCACTTTTAGAATTTTTCTCTCCATCTTCTGCTGTTACCCATTCTAATAATTTTCTTTGTACTTTCATTCTATATAAACTTCTTATAATACTATCTATATTTTTGAATGTCTCATATGGTAAGAAAAATATTTGCAAGATTATTCTAATAATACTAGACTTTATACTATTTATCTCTTTAGAAAATTTCTTATATGCATATACAGCTCCTGTAATATTACTTTCTTTAAAAATTATATAATTTACAATATCAATCAAATATGGAACTGTAATACTTACAAGTCCAATAATTAATAAATACCATAATTTATAATTAGTTATTGATATACAAATTAAAATAGATGCCATTATAGGCAATAAACTTCTTCTTAAATTATCATATATCTTAAATTTTGATATTTCATTTAATCTATCACTTTTAAGCCATTTTATTATTTGCCAATCTCCTCTAGTCCATCTATGATTTCTCATAATATATGGTATATACCTACTAGGGTATCCATCAAGTAACATTACATCTGTAAGAAGTCCACATCTTAAAAAATTACCTTCTAATAAATCATGGCTCAAAATTGTATTTTCTGGAAATTCACCTTTTAAAATTGTATTATATAATTCAACATCATATATTCCTTTTCCAGTAAAAATTCCTTCTTCAAAATAATCTTGATAAATATCTGAAATAGCATTCGTATAAAAATCAACTCCACCTTTCATACTAAAAAGCTCTATAAATAAGCTTTTTTGAGAAAGTGATAAATCCATTCCTATTCTAGGTTGCATTATTCCATATCCATCAATTACTTTATCATTTTTAACAATAGGAATATTTAAAACATGACTCATAGCACCTATAAGCTTTGATGCTGTATTTAGATTTAAATTAGTATCACTATCTAGAGTTATAATATATTTAATATTTGGAAGTTTTTCTCTTTCTTTTTCAATCGTATTTTCTAAAAAATTATTTTCTCTTTGTTTTTTTATATACTTATTAAATGTAGTAAGTAGTCCTCTTTTTCTTTCCCAACCTATATATGCTTCTTCACTAGAGTTCCAAATTCTTTCTCTGTATAGAAAATGAAATTTACTAAATTTTTCTGTTTTATATTTCTCATTTAATTTATTACATAATTCTATTCCACTTGCCATTACCTCTTCATCAAAATCTTTAGTTTTATTTTTTTCTTCTGAACAATCTCCTAAAAGCGCAAAATATAAATTTTCAGATTTGTTTGCTAAATAATATACTTCTAGCTTTTCAAACATTTCTTTAACTTTTTCTTTTGATTTTAATATTGTTGGTATAACAACAAATGTTGCATTTTCTTCTGGTATTCCATTTTCAAAGTTCATTTTTGGTATTAGTATAGGATTTTTAAATTTTCCCATAAGGTAATTTTGAATTCGTAGATAAATTTCTGTAATTGGTATATATGCTATAATACAAGAAATCATTGAAAACACCATATTTTCAGTACCATTATAAATATAGCAATAAAGAACTATGCAAAAATATAATGGAATTAAAATATTCATAGCAACATACATTCTAGCTCTTTGATTTATTGATAATTTTTTATGTTTATTTACTTCCAAAGCATCATCAAGTTCTGAAATACCTTCTTTTATTAAATAATAACCAACATGTGATTTTTTAACATTTTCTATATCTTCTGAATTTTCATATCTTTTGCATAACTCAATAATTTTTTCTGCAATATAAATTTCAGAAATTTTTGTTTTCTTAGACTTTTTCTCTATAATATTTCTATAGTAGCTCTTACTTTCTTCGTCCATTTTATTATAAACACCAGAAGGATCGAGTTTTAAAAGTTCTTCAGAAGCATTCATATAGCTAAATAATTCTGCAAAATCAATTCTATTTATTTCTTTAATACTTGTTATACAATTACCCATAGATATTTTAATATTTGCTATATTAAAGTGTTCTTTTTGTATAATTTCAGAAATTGTAAGCCCGACTTTTTGTATTTCTTTTTCTAATATGTTTTGATAATTAACAGCTTTTTTTCCATATTTCTTTAATTTATAAGACAAATACTCAACAAATGAATATTTCAATTTTTCTTCATTAAATTTTAATTGATTTGCTGTACTTATAAATTTTAAATTACTATTACTCTTATTTTCAACTAATCTCTCTATAATACTTTCTGCTTTATATTTTTGAAGTTGTGATGAATAAATTTTTTCACAAAGTTCTCTAATATGTGAAATAATCGAAATTTTAATAAAAATTCCGACACTAGACAATTCTTCCATACTTAGAAGTTTTTTTCTTTGATAGCTTTTAAGTGCAATATCTATTGTTTCTCTATCAATTTTACAATCCGAAAAAGCTACAATTTCTTCTGCTAAAACATAAATTCTTGCAAAACCAAAATACTTATCATTAGAAAGACCAACTAAATTTTTATATTTTTTTAAAGGTAACTCCTTTTGAATAATTTTTACTGTTTCTTCAATTACATAAAAGTTGTCTAAAATCCATTCCCCAGCTGCATGTATTTTTATTCCTAATTTTAAATGTTTGGTAAGTAAATTATATGTTTCTAAAATAAACTTATAATCATCTATTAATCTATAAATTGGATACGTATTTTTATTAGAAGAACTTTTAATACTATGTTCTGAAGCAGTTTTTTCAATATGCTTTGCAAATTGATTTTTATCTAGAAGCGTTCCATTCATATTTAACTTTTTGTAATTTTTCATAAATTTCCCCTTAAAATTCTTTTTTTCTATTTTTTCCATAATTTTATTAAATATGCAAAAATATATTTATCATAATTTTTGTAATAAAATATTGTTTCTTAAATAATATAAATTAGGAAATTAATTAAGTATATTTAGGAGTTTTTTATGTTTATTTTTAGTAAAAAAAGAATGATTTTTATAAATTTAAGTATTGTTATATCAATTTTAATTTACAGCTTAAGTTCTAGTTCATTTTCTCGAACTCAGCTTGCTTCTTCAACACCTGTATCTAATCATACAATAATATTAGATGCAGGCCATGGAAATCCAGATGGAGGAGCTACTGGAGCAGATGGTTCTATAGAATCTAATTTAAATTTGGATATTGTACTTAAACTTCAAAATTTATTAGAAAGTTCAAATTGTACCGTAATTTTAACTCGTTCTGATGAAAACGGAATTTATGAAGCTGATAGTAATACAATAAGAGAAAAAAAAATATCTGATATGAAAAATAGAGCAAACATTGCAAATAATTCAAATGCAGAAATGCTTGTATCCATACATATGAATAAATTAGAACAAACACAATATAGTGGTTGGCAAACTTTTTATAAAAATCAAGATGAAGATAGTAAAAAAATTGCTGAAAGAATTCAACTTAGTTTAAATAGTTTTTTAAAAAAGGAAAATACTAGAACTATAAAATCAATTTCAGGAATTTACCTTACAAAAAATGTACAACTACCTTTAGTATTAGTTGAATGTGGGTTTTTATCAAACACTGAAGAAAATAAATTACTTCAAACAGACTCATACCAAAATGAACTAGCATGGAGTATTTATATTGGAATAATGGATTATTTGACAATGTAATTTTATTATAATATACTTTCATTAGTATCTTTGAAAGGGTGTTTTTAATGGGATTATATGGTGATAAAAAAGATTATGAAGAAATGGTTAAAGAAAATATGATTAAGGCAAGGCTTTTATATAACCTTTCTCCTGAAAAACAAAAACAAGTTTTAGAATTATTAGATAAAAAAGAAAAAGTTATGGCTCAAAATGGCTTTTGGGCTAATATAAAATTAAATTATATAAATAAAAAAATTGAGAAAATCACAAAGTAGAAAAGTGAGATTTGCCAAAAAAGAAAGTGAAATTTAAGGAATGCTCCCAAATTTCACTTTTTATTTATCTCATTAAATAAGAGAAAATTACTGAACTTAATTTTAAACTATTATGTTTTAACGTACCATCCACAGTTGTAAGTAAATCTTCTTCTATAAGTTCATATTTTGCTTTTGCAATATTTTCATAATCTATTAATACTTGACCTTTTTGTTCTTCAGTTTCATATTTTTCAAGCATTTCTTTTGAAATTTCTGTATTACTTGCGACAACAACATCTATAGCATCTTTTCCTAAATATTGTTCTAAAACATTTATATGGTCACTTACTCCAAATCCATCTGTTTCTCCTGGTTGTGTCATCGCATTACAAATATACATAACTTTTGCTTTTGCTTTTCTAATAGCTTCTACTACATCTTCACATATAACATGTGGCATAACACTAGTATACAAACTTCCTATGCTTAAAATAATTAAATCGGCATCTCCAATTGCTTCAAAAACTTCTGGTAAAACATGAGGTTGTTCTTTATAGAAAAATCTTTTATACTTTTTGTTTGCTTTAGTTATTTCTTCTTCTCCTTCTATAACTTCACCTGTAGTTGTTTCTCCCATTAATGTTAAACAATCTTCTGAAAGTGGTAATACAGTTTGTTTAACATCTAATATTTTACTTAAATATTGTATACTCGTTTTTAAAGTTCCTGTTTCATTTATTAAAGATGTTAAAATAAGATTTCCAAGTGCATGACCATTTAATTCACTATATGTAGATAATCTGTATTCCATTACATCTCTAACTTCATCTGGTAAAGTAGATAAACTACTTAAAACCTTTCTAATATCTCCAACAGCTGGTGTTGAAAATTCTTTTCTAAGTCTTCCAGTACTACTTCCATCATCTGAAACCGTGATAACTGCTGTTATATCAACAGGGAAATATTTAAGACCTTTTAAAACAAATGATGTTCCTGTACCTCCACCTAGTATAACGACTTTCTTTTTTTTCTGCATAATACGCTCCTCAAGATAAATTTTATATTTCGCTTCTACCTTCTAAAGCTTTTGTAAGAGTAATTTCATCTGTATATTCCAGATCTCCACCAACAGGTATTCCTCTTGCAATTCTTGTTGTTTTTATTCCCATTGGTCTTAAAAGTTTTGAGATATACATTGAAGTTGCTTCTCCTTCAACTCTAGGGTTTGTAGCTAATATAATTTCTTTTACATTTCCATTCATTACTCTTGTAAGTAACTCTTTTATTTTAATATCATCAGGTCCTACTCCATTCATTGGAGAAATAGAACCATGTAAAACATGATATACTCCATTATATTCATGAGTCCTCTCCATTGCTATAACATCTCTAACATCTTCTACAACACATATTGTTGTTTCATCTCTTTTTGGGTTTGAACAAATGTTACATGGATCTGTATCTGATATATTAAAACATTTTGAACAAAAATGCAAATTCTTCTTAGCATTTAATATAGAATTTGTAAATTCTTCAGCTTCTTCATTTGTTATATCTAACATATAAAAAGCTAATCTTTGAGCTGTTTTATGACCTATACTAGGTAATTTCTCAAAGCTCTCAATTAATTTTTCAATTGAAGGTGAATAATAAGACATAATCTATTTTTCTCCTTACATTAATCCAGGTATATTATATTTTCCAAGAGCTGCAGCTTGTGCATTATCTACTTTTCTTAAAGCTTCATTTACTGTTGTTAAGATTAAATCTTGAAGCATTTCAACATCATCTGGATCTACAACATCTTTTTGAATTTTAATTTCCTTAACAACTTTATTTCCAGTTACTTTTACATAAACTGCTCCTCCACCTGCTGTTGTATCAAATTCCATATTTCCCAATTCTTCTTGTGATTTTTCCATATCTGATTGCATTTTCTTAGCTTCTTTCATTAGTTGGTTAAGGTTCATACCACCAAAACCTCCCATTCCTCCTGGAAATCCTCCTCTTTTTCCCATTTTAAATTCCTCCTATATTTTATTCTATAATATTTATATCTATCCCTAAATCTCTTATTGGAGATTTAGGTGTTCCAACACCGCTAGTAGATTTTTGTATACTTTTTCCATCCTTAAATTTTACATGGATTTCTTTTCCTGTTATTTTGTATATTTCTTTTCTTAGCTCATTATTATTTTCAACATTTTCTAGAATATTTCTATTAAAATCTGTTAATCCATTTGGAAATTCAATTTCCCAAATCAAATCATTTAATTCATTTATTCTAGTATTAATTAGAGCTGTATATAGTCTAATTTTTCCGTTTCGTTTTAATCCATCTATTACTCTTTTCCAAGCTTCTGTTGTTTTATTAATATTTGTAGGATTTTTCTTCTCTTTAGTATCTTCTAATTTATATACCTCTACTTCAGGCATTTCACCTTTTGCAATTTGTTGCATTCCAATTGTTGTATCTTGACCAAATTTAAGATTTGCAAGCTTATTTTCAAGTTCTGTTAATCTTTTTTCTATAGCAGATCCACCAGTATTAGAATAAGTTTCTTCCATACAAGCTTTAATAACTCCAGTTTGGAACATTATTGTTTTCTGAGAAGACCATTTTAAATCATTTTCTAAATCTGATAACTGATAAATAATATTTAATAATCTTTCTTCATCTGTTATATCTGCTAGATTTTTTATTTCTGTAATTTCTTGTTCTGAATATAAATTTAAATTATTTGTAGATTTATAAACTAAAATATCTTTAAAATATTTTATTACTTCCCATAAGAAATTATATAAATCTTTTCCATCATCTATAACATTATCAACCGCTTCTAATGAAGCTATTGTATTATGTTCTAATATTCCACGAGCTAATTTATTTATGTATTCTAAACTTGGAAGTCCAACTAACTCCTTAACTTCCTCTATTGTTATGTTTTCTACTGACTCTTGACTACATCTTTCTAAAATACTTATTGCATCTCTCATATGTCCTTCTGAAAGAACCGCAATTATTTTTAAAGCTTCTTCATCAATTTTAATACTTGCCTCACTACAAATAATTTTTAGTCTTTTGATTATATCTGTTTCTGGAATTTTCTTAAAATCAAATCTTTGACATCTTGAAAGAATTGTCATTGGAAGCTTTTGTGGTTCTGTTGTAGCCAAAATAAATTTTACATGTTCTGGTGGTTCTTCTAATGTTTTCAAAAGCGCATTAAATGCTCCTGTTGAAAGCATATGAACCTCATCTATTATATATACTCTGTATTTTGCTTTTGTTGGAAGAAAATTAACTTCATCTCTAATAGATCTAATATCTTCTACACTATTATTTGATGCAGCATCCATTTCAACAACATCTGTTAAAGAACCATCTAGAATCTCTTTACACATTTCACATTCGTTACATGGTTCACCATTTTGAGGATTTAGGCAATTTACAACTCTAGACATTATTTTAGCAGAAGTTGTTTTTCCAGTTCCTCTTCCACCTGTAAATAAATATGCATGGCCCACTCTTCCAGACATTACTTGGTTTCTTAATGTTTTTGTTATATGTTCTTGTCCTACCATATCTGAAAACTTTAATGGTCTAAAATTTCTATAAAGTGCTGTATATGACATACTTCCTCCTTGCTGTGCCTGTTAAGCTTTAGCTGTTACAAGCTCAGTACTTATTAATTTATGTAATACATTAATAAGGTCATTTAAATTTTTAAATAAAATGACTTCCCTTAAGGAAGGCATGCGAGTCACATAAATACACTACTTATCGCTGCTTTCTTCCGAACCTGACGAGATTCATAGCTTTTTATTGAAGCATACCTTCCTTAAGAAAAGCCACTCAAATTTCCGATTAGATTATATAATGGATTCTCTTATTTTGCAATATAAAATTACTAATATTTATTTATTTTATACATTTTTATAAATTAAATTCTTTTAAATATTACATTTGAAAAATCTGTAATTTCTTTATGAGATGATCCCTCTTCAATAATACTTTCTATTGGCATGTCTATATTTACTGTTCCTTTATAACTAATATCATCACTTGTAGTTATAATGATATCAAAACTTACACTAAATTGAATTTGCTCTAAATTAATCCCCAAGTTTTTTAATAAATTTCCATCATAGATTATTTCTTCATTTTCATTTGATATATATTTTCCCAAATCATTAAGTGAAAATCTAAATCCTAAAATTCCTCCATTATTAGCTATTTCTAGAGATTTCATATCATCTATAACTCCACCTTGATATGTTATATCAGAGTTTAAATAATCTTGCTCACTATAAGTATATAAATTTGAAAGTTCTCCAGTAGGTCTTAACAATTTAATATTCCCTTTTTCAGGAGCTTTATTTACAACAAAGTTTTCTAACTTAATTTGTTTAATTGTTTCTTCAGTTTCCTGAGTTTTATCTATATACATATAAATATCATTTACTTGTGTAATATCTATATTCCATATGTGTTCTGGATCATCAGTAATATCACCATTAACAGTACTTACTAGAAGTATTTTTGTAAGCGAAAATGGTAATGATTTTTCACCTTCTGCATCATATTGAATAATAATAAATGCAACAATTAGTAAAACTATTACTATGAATGAAAAGAATAAAAATTTTTTTAAAAATTGTTTCATATATATCTCTCCTTTCATAATATAATTTTGTTTCTTTTACTTATTATCTACTTCATTATTACTTTTTCTTGATTTATTACGTTCTCTTAAAAATTTAAAGAATTTCTTAAGCTCGTCTTCACACTCTTTTTTTAATATATATTTCTCAACTTCAATTTTATGATTAAATTTATAATCTTCTAATAAATTTAAAACAGAGCCACATGCACCTGTTTTATTATCATCAGTTCCAATATATAATTTCTTTATTCTTGAATTTATTAATGCTCCAGCACACATTGAACAAGGTTCTAATGTAACATACATTTCGCAATCTAGTAATCTCCAAGAATCTAATTTTTTACAAGCTTTTTTTATTGCCAATATTTCTGCATGATTTGTGGAATCTTTTTTTGTTTCTTTAGTATTATGTGCTCTAGCTATAACTTTTCCATCCTTTACTATTACAGCACCAACTGGAACTTCTTCTATTTTTAGAGCTTTTTTTGCCTCTTTTAAGGCTTCTCGCATAAACTTTTCTTCCAAAACTTTTACCTCGTTTTAATTTTCATTAATTATATATTAGAAATTCAATGATGTAAAGTTATTTTAAGTTCATGGTAGTAAATTTAAAAATTACATTTTTTTAGTTTTGTGACAATTTACTAAGAATTACCTCTACAATTTTTTTCCCTCCAGGTTTTTCATATTCTTTTATATCCAAATACTCTTTCAATTTTTCTTCCTCACACTCATATGTCATAGTTTCAGTTGCAAATCCTATACACCCTCTTATTGAATTTACTGATTTTCCGTATTTTTTACTGATAATCGGGTAAATATCTCTTTCTAAATTATTATCGTAGTATTCTTTTAATGTTGCTAATAAATATATCGCATCAATCATGTATTTTGTTCCTTTATGTGAATTTTTATATCCTAAGTACAACAATTCTTTTTTTATTTTTTCTCTAAGTAATGCTTCTTTAACTTTATCTCTATCAAATATCTCCAAGCTTTCTTTAGTATGTACTAATATTTTAGTTTTTTGTATAACAGTAGCTAAATCTGTACTTTTAATAACATAATCATACAAATATTTACTTGAAGCTATATATATTTCATTAACTTCACAATCTGAAATTAAAATAATAGATTTTTTTAATTTTCCTTTAGTTATTACTTTATTCATTTCTAGTTCTTTATAATGTTCATAAGTTGCATCTATTAAAACTAAATCAATATTATAATTTAACAATGAATATGCAATTTCTTTATCTGTACTTGCAATAGAACAAATCATTACATTTTTAATATCTTTATGGATTCTGTTCATTAAACATTTAAAATAATTCATATCTTTTGTAATTATTAGTATATTATTCATAAACAAACTCCTTTTTTATTTTCCTCTAAATATTAGATATAAGTTTACATCTAATAAGGTGCAAAAAATTTTTTCTATTACATTCTATTATTTTTTATATTTGTATAAATTTGTGGTATAATACTGTGCATATTGTTCCCTTGAGCAATATTTTGCTGTTAATTTTGAAAATTTTCTAGAAATTCAGCAAAAAGTGGAAAATGATATTGTAACTACTAACTTAAAACATCAAAACAACAAGGAGGATTGCTCTATGAAAACATTAGCTCGCATTAATGCACTCATTATGGCAATAGTACTAACACTCTTTTCCACTGGAACAGTTGCATTTGCATCTGAACCTCAAAACCAAGCCACCATTATTGAAGGTAATATTGCTAATGTAGCTTACAATAATGATGGCTTAGTAGAAACTACATATGATTTTGAAATCACACCCGATAAAGTAAATGAAAATGGAATTACTTTGCTTTCAACAGATGTAGACCAAACATTTATAATGACATCATATCATAGAGGCTCCAATCGTGCATATGAAGGATGCAAACTTAATGTTACCATGTCTGCAACTGATACAAATGGCAATGCTGTTAATACCATATTAGCAGCACGTCTTTATGAGCATAACACTGAAAGCAAATTAATAGAAATTCAGTGTTCAGCAAATGGTCAACCTGTTCATTTATACGACTTTAATATTACAAGTGGAAAATTATATTATTTTCAATATCTTGTTGCGTATGGAATGCAACAAACTCTCCGTGTTCATATGAAGATTATCTCTCATAATTAATATTGAATATATAATTCATTTTCCACACAAAAAGGCTAGCATTCTAATTGCTAGCCTTTTTTGTTAATTTTATTTTTATTATTTCTCCATTGACATTTAAATTCAAAAATAACTCATCAATATTATCTGAATATGTACTAATATTATCATAATATATTGTAAACATCCCATTTTCTAAATTGCTATCATAATCTATATTTCCATTTTTTGCAAAATATGGAGTAAATTTTTCATTTATACTATTTTCTAATATAAAATTTTCAGCAGAATCAAATATATCTAAATTTATTGGTATAATTGATTTTGCTTGAATAGTAAATCCCGTTGTTGTCATTTTTGCATGTAATTCTTGAATTATATCTTTGTTTAAGGTGGCATATTCATATTCTTCATTTTCTAACATTTTTTCATTCAAGTTAATCTTAAAATTCCAATTTCCAGTGATATCCTCTATACTATCATCTTTTTTAGTCAATTTTAATTTATTTATATTTATAAATATTTCTTTAAATGTATTTTTATCATTCATAAACTTGAATAATATTGATTCATTATATGTTTGATTATCAATCTTTATGGTTGGCTCATTTCTTACAATAAGATTCACTAAATTAATTTTATCTTTTCGACTATAGTTTGTATCATAAATAACCTCTTCATTTTCGTTCATAATACTATAGTTCTCCAACCTTATCGAATTTATTGTATTGTCATCATATTTATAAGCAAAAGCTATATCTAAACTTAAATCATCTATTATTAAAGATTCAACCTTTATACCTATATTATTACTATACACGTATTCCATATCTATATTTTGCACATATCCGTTTTGGACTGCAGTTTCTATTGCTGGTGTAGTATTAGTGAATATTGATTTTATGAAATCAGCTATATCTTTAGCAAAAACAATTCCTGTTGTCATTATACCAATCGTAAAAAATATAACAGCTACTCTACCCAATTTTTTTATAGTGCTTTGCATTTTCATTCTTTTTATAAATCTTTGAGCAACTTTTTGAGTTGAAGGAGGCACAATATATTCATTGTTTCTTTTATTTTTATAGTGTTCTAATAATAATTTATCAATTTCATCTAATTCTCGATTCTCATTCATTTGAATTGCCTCCTTTCATTTTATTTTTGAGTTTTGCTTTTGCTCTTAATATCTTACTTTTTATAGTATTTATATTTTTGTTTAACATATTCGCAATTTCACTTATTTCAAATCCATCATCATAATATAATTTTAAAATGATTTTTTCATCTTTTTTCAACTTCCCCATAAGTATATCGAAATCAATTTCTCTATTAACATCTTCCATTGGATTTTCTAGTAAATCATTTTCTGTTAATGCTGTTTCTCTTTCTACAATATTTATATTTTTCACCTTTATATTATAGATTTTATTGCACTCATTCTTTAATACTTTAATAATCCATGAATAAAAATATTCTTTATTTTCTAATTTATGTAAATTTTTATAAAATATTATAAGGGTTTCTTGAATAGCATCATTTACATCGGCTTCATTTTTTAGTCTGTCATATGCAATTCTATATAATTTAGGTAATATAATTTGTACTAATTTCTCTAATGCTTTTGTATTTCCTTTTAGAATTTCATCCATTAGTTCTTTCAAAACTATAACTTCTCCTTTCATATAAAAAAAATAGTATATGCATAATTGCATATACATAGACTCTTGGTGTGCCTATGCGGACTCGAACCACAATCTTCCGCTTAGGAGGCGGGAGCTCTATCCTGCTGAGCTATAGGCACATTATACTTTTATATTATAATAGAATCATATTTAAAAATCAAGTAATTCTTTATAGAACAATAGCGTACAATATATATGAAGTACATAAAACTTTCTTATTAAATAAACAAAGAGTGCCACTTGAACAGTGGCACTCTTTGCAAAATCATTTTTAATTACGAAATTTCAATATCTCCAGTTGCTGTGGTTACACGAACGTCTGCTGTACATTCCCCTCTACCCTTGCAACTGCAATCAGTATCTCCAGTTTGAGTTTGGATTATCTGCTTTATTGATTTGATGTTATAAAGATCAATCGAAACATCTCCAGTTCTGCTACTGATATCCATCTGAATATTCTGCTTAGCAGTAGTGTTTACTGTGATATCTGCTGTCTTTGTATCAATATATGCTTTTACAAATTCAGCATCAACATCAATTTCTCCAGAAATCGTTTTTATCTTGAAGCTATCTGCCTTCGTATCAGCTACTCCAACATCTCCTGTGGATGTCTCAACATAAACTTCTCCACTAGCGATAAGTTTACTGATATCAACTTCTCCCGAACCAGTATTAATTCTAATATTTTTGCTGTAAAACGTGTCAGAAAGATTGATATCACCAGTTGACGTGCTAATCTCGACTTCATCAGCCGAAATATCATCAGAAACCTCAACTTCACCAGAAAATGTTTGGATTTTCAGGAAATTAGTTTCAACATAATCACTGACCTCTACGTCTCCTGTACTTGTCTTAATATTAATACTGCTCAAGTCACGAAGTTTCTCTAAAAAAACATCTCCTGAAGCTGTATTAACATTAAGTTCTTCCACCAGAATTTTATCTGAAACCTCAATATCTCCTGTACTGCTCTCAACAGAAATTCTTTTAAACCTACTCTCTTTCGGCACAAGAATTTCCAGATACAAACATCCAATATAAGTTCCTGATCTCATCCTAGTTTTTACACAGAATTCTTTTTCTACCACTTCTGTGGTAAATTCAATCACTGGAACTTTTTTTGCATCTCCCTTAATTGTAACTTCAATGTCAGATACATCTGCCACAGAAATCTCAACATCCAGGCACGATGAATCTACATTCATGCGGTTTACATTAACTGTACTCTGAGTTCTCTTCTCGTTAATAACACATTCGTTCTTTGCAAAAGGATCTTCTTTTGCTCTCTCATCCTTTGGCATGATTTCCTTTGCCATATCACTCATGGCAATAGCAAAAATTCTCCGAAGTTCATCCATATTAAACATGTTTTTCCTCCTATTGATTATTAAGTCTTTTAGTTACATATTTTGGATTATTCTTCATCACAGTCGCAAACAATCCAAGCTTTTCCCATACTGAAGCCCTCAAACGCTGTCCACCAACCTGCTTCTCCAAACGAAGCAATTGGTCTTTTAGAACCTCCAAACAGTATGGCATCACTTACGCCTTCTAATGTTATCTGAATAGAATATAAATCTTCCCATACCCCATTGTATTTTTTCAAATTTTCAGTACTTGTACATACAGCCTCCCAGGCTTCTTCCACTGTGTACTCGTACTTTTCATGGAGTTCTTTGATCAGACAACCTAAAAAGGCAAATCTTTGCTGAGGACTTCCTATCCTGCTTTTTCTCTCAGGCCATACATTCTCAGCTTTAATAGACCACCAAACAATATTATGGCCATAGGTTGAATTTCCAGCAGTGTAGCATAGTTCACCTTCTTCCCCCAAACATGGCTGTTTTACTTGTGACATGAAATCCGGAATCTTTGATTTTATTGCTTTAATGATGTTTTCTTTTATTTCCGCCTCTTCTTTAGATTTAGGCATATAGCAGAAAATGTCATCATTTTCAGTAAGAGTACTTACTCTTACCACCTGAAATACGTTGTTTAAAGTTGCGTCATTCATTTCCCGTTTCATACGTTTTCCTCCTGTTTTTTTGCTATATATTATTTTATCACATTTAGAATTCTTTTTCAAGTTATGTAAACTCGAATTATTGCTTTTTAGAACAAAAGTGGACGATATGATAATTACAAAATAAAAAAAGTTTCAGACAATTTTAGTCTGAAACTTTTATAAAATTATATTTTGTATCTTCCGTATTTAAAACTTTCATTACATATCCATTATAGATTCCGCCATCACTTGCTGATAAATCTATATCTAAACTTAAATTACATGTAAATTTTTCATTATAATTATTAGTTAAATGAATTGTAAATGAAATTGTAGGTGATATTTGCTTTAAGTCTATATTTGCACTTCTCAAAATACTTCCATCAAAAGTAATTGAACCATTCGTACTATTTACTTCACACCCTTTTAATATATCTTTATTAACAAATCCCAAAGATATCGGATTAGTACAATCTGTATAAAAAATATTATCATTATAATCTGAAGACGAATCTTTTTCATTAGTATTTGTAATTTTAAATAAGATTCCATCGTCTCTGTAGTTCTCTAACTCAATATACTTCCCACAATCAAATGGATTTTTGTAATTAAAAGACTTTATTCCATCATTAGAATTAGTAGAAAATTTTATATTATCTATATACATTTCGTTTAATGTATTTTCAGCTGTAATTGCTTGGCTTTTTTTAGTGTTATCTATATAGATTTCCATATCTGTAAATTGGCTGATGTCAATACTTTTTAATTGTCCATCGCTATTGTCAACTGCATTTGCACTGCTATACAAAATAATTTTTCCAATCTTAAAAACTGGTTGTTTATTTTCTTCAACAAATTTCTCTGATGCATCAGCATACACCGCTTTTCGTTGCTCTACTATGAAAATTTGCTTATATGCAAAAAATACAGTAATCATTAATATTAAATCTGCTAAGATAATTAGTTTAATATCCAAAGATTTTCTTTTCAAAATTTTACACATTCCTTTTCATTTTATAATTCTTTATATAAAGATTCCATTATAGAATATACTCTATTTGACCAATTTGTATCACTTGCATATCTGATATTTACTCCTGCCACTGTTGGACCGTTATAATAACTTCCAACAGCTGTTTCGCCATCATATATTGGGGTACCAGCTTCATTTAAATAATATTTTGCTAAAACTTTAGCAACAAGATCTATACCATATTGGTAACTCTCAAATGTATATGATGATGAAAATGGAGAAGAATCATATGACCCATATCCAAATAAATTTTTCTTTTGTCTTGATATATTTGACATTCCCCAATTGCTTTCATGTATTCCTATTGATGCTAGAAATAATCCATTTATATTATAATTTTGCTCTGCTTGATAAAAATATTCTGCGCAATTTTCTATTATATGTTCTCTATCTTTTTCATTATTTGAAAGAACTCTTATAAAATCATCTCTTGTAAGTCCACTTGGTTTATTTAATGCCATAGCACTATTTACACTAACTAAAATTCTTTGTTTTCTACATAGCTCTACAACTTCTGGATAAATTGCTGATGAAGTAATAAGCTCATTTTTAACATATCCGTTTAAGCCATCAACTGTTACATAACTCCATCCATCTTTTACTGAAAGAATTTTTATATCTATGTATGGATATATCATACATACAATATGTTCTTCGTCTTCAACATCACTTTCATACATTGTTGCAACATCAGATGTATATAATATATCTCCAATATGTACTTGCATATTGTATAAAAATTCTGAAGTTCCTCTTTCAATTACTTCTGTTACAGCTTCTGTTTTAGTTATCTCACTAATTATATTTTCATTTATTAATTCACCATTTTCATAAGTTCTAATAACAGTTTGATCTAAATATCCTACTCTACCATTTTCTATTATAACTTCTTCATTTAGTGGTAATTGGTTGTTATCAACATAAGTTGTTTCATAAGGAATTTGAATTTCTGATGTTTTTATTTCTTTTGTTGTTGATGAACTAATATTATTAGAAATAACTTCCATCATTTCTATAGGGAATTGATTTTGCTCATATTCTGCAATTGCAACTTTTTCTTCTTCTGAAGTTGCAAATATACTATTACTATGTACTAACGTAAAAAACATAATAACAAATAAAAGTCCTATTATGGCTCCAAAAATGTTAAATTTTTTGTCTACTACACAAATTCTATTAAATTTCACATTTTCTCTAGGATCCTTGATTTCCTTAGGTTTAGCTCGTCCATATCTTATATCTTTTACTTCTTTAAAAAGGTCAGAAAGTGATTTATCATCATAATTATTATTAATTTGATTCATATTTACTTCCTCCCTTCCTAAAAAAATATCTATTTATCCTATTTTATTTATCCAATAATATTGTATATTATTTAAAAGTCTATAGCAATAGTTTTTTCTGGAATTTGAGTTACATTTTGGTTACACTAGATTAAAATTAAAAATCAAATAATTGATTTTTATAATAATTAACTATATAATTTAATTATAGATTTTTATATGAAGGAAAATGTAATTATGAATGAATTTTGGATTAAAGTTATAGTTAATATCGTTGTTGGAGTAATTGTTGTTCTTGGCTTTTTTACCTTTTGGGGACGTAGCTCAGGATGGTTTGTAGAAGGTGGATTTGTTTATGAATATTTAAAAAATAGAAAAGCCAAAAAACATCAATTAAAAAAACAAAATAGAAAAAAATAAAAATTACCACTCTATATTTTCAATAGATAATGGATTATTATTTATCTTAATACTTTCTGTTGTTCCATTTTTGAAATATATTACCTTATCAGCCATAGGAGCAATTGCTGTATTATGAGTAATTATAATAATTGTCATATTTTCTTTTCTACAGGTATCTTGTAATAATTTTAAAATTTGCTTACCTGTATTATAATCAAGTGCGCCTGTTGGCTCATCACATAATAATAATTTAGGATTTTTAGCTATAGCTCTTGCTATAGCTACTCTTTGTTGTTCCCCTCCTGAAAGCTGTGATGGGAAATTTTTTATTCTATCTTTCAATCCAACTTTTTCTAATACTTCTATAGGGTTCAGAGATTCTTTACAAATTTGAGTAGCAAGTTCAACATTTTCAATAGCAGTTAAATTTTGAACTAAATTATAAAATTGAAAAACAAAACCTATATCTTCTCTTCTATACTTTATTAAATCTTTATTTTTTAATTTATCTATTCTTTTTCCATCAACTACAACTTCTCCTGTTGTCGCTGTATCCATTCCGCCTAAGATATTTAATGTAGTAGTTTTACCAGCACCACTAGGTCCAACTATTACTACAAGTTCACCTTTTTCAATATTAAAGCTTGTATTATTTAAAGCATTTATAGTAACTTCACCCATTTTATAAATTTTTTCAACATTTTTAAATTCTATATAAGACATAATTTCACATCCTTTATTTTTACTGCCCACATTATAACACAAAAAAGATTCTAATTAAACAATTAGAATCTTTCTTTATGAATTTTATTTTAATGCTACAGTCATACTAAATTTAGAAATTGCATTATCTATTTCAGACTGAATTGTTGATGTTGGGACATCTTCTACACCAGAGTATTTTTCCATAACTCTTATTGATGAGAATAATAAGCTTTGAGATTTATCTCCATCATCTACATATTTTGTAAATTTAAATTTAAGTGTTTTACTTTGTTGTGGATCTAATACAATATCTGATATCGAAGTTCTATTTCTTGTTTCACTTGGTAAAACAAGAACAACTTCCTCTGTTTCAATTCCATCTGCAACAACTACTGTATAATTAGATCTATTAGTTAATTTTACTTCATAAACTTCTGAATCATAATTAACCACTTTATCAATAACATCTATTTTTAAGTATTCGTTTTCTGAAATACTTTTTATATCTGTATGATATATATATTCACCAACATTCATTAATACTTCACTATCTTCTCTATAAAATGCAATTTTTTCTGAAGTAAATGCATATTTACTATTTGTTAATCCTGTCGCTAAAAGATCATCTGTATATTTAACTTCGTAAACATAGATATCTTTTCCATCATACATTGTGTTTGAATAATCTTGTATTGAATAATGTTTTGGAACTGGCATTTTTACTAAAACATGATCCATAAATTTTTCTACATTATCATTATATTCATATTTTCTACAATCCTCAGATAACATATTAAATGCTTTTTGATAGTTTCCTTCATTACAATATCCAATATACTCTTTTAACATATCTTCTATTATATTTTGAAGCGATTTTGGAACTGAAGAAGTAGAATCTATAACTGATTTATGAGCTTCATATGTAGTAGTAGGCGCCTTGTCAATTGGTTTATGCTTTAAAAAATAATTTATTAAAAATATTGAAAACCAAATTAAAAATAGTAATAATATTAAATTTCTATATTTTCTAAACCAACGTCTAAATTTTAATCTAAATTCTATAAAATTCATATTTTAAAGTTCCTTTCTTATATAACTGAAAATGATAAATCAAAGTCATTTAGTGCATTTTCTCTAACAACAAAATTTATATCTTTACCAGAATTTTTACCACTAAGTGGATCAGACATTGTTATCCATAAAATATAGTAATCACCATTTCTTTCAAAATTTGTATGATCTAATGAAAGAACTTTTGAAAATTTTGATTTTGCATATTCTTCAAAACTACTTAATGTTGGAAAATAATTTTCTTTAAAATCTTCATACAACATATCATATGCTTTTTCATAATCTTTTTCTTCAATCGCCTCTACAAACTTTGAAACATAGTATTCTATTCTATCTCTTTCATTCAGAGATGCTACTGTATTAATTTCCATCTCATCAATTTCTTTTTCTAATGCTACTGAAATTTCTTCTTGCGTTAAATTGCCATAATCTGTTCCTTTATTCCCTCTTAAATCAAGAAAAACTAAAATTACAACAATAAGAATCCCAGCTACTATGATAATTGCATGCTTATTACTATCTTTAATTCTCATAAAATTTTTTCCTTTCGTTTATTAAATAATTATTGTTGTGCTTCTTTTGCTTTTTGTTTTTGATGTCTTATTCCGTTTTGTTTTATTTGTGTCATAGCCATACTTTTAGAATGTTCGTCAAATGCTGATTGTGATCTTCCCATGGCTTTGTTTATTTCTTCTGCTTGACTAATTCCTCTAACACGATAATTATATTTTTGTTGTGAAACAGCTAAATTTAATTGTTTCATTAGTCCTTCTATATATGGACTCGTTTGTTTTTCAACATCTCCATGTCCTTCACCTGTATCAAAACCACCCAATCCAGATTGTCTAATTAATTCCATTGATGATGTATTTGAATGTGTAATAAAGTCTCTAGTTATGGCATTTGTAAGATTATTAGCTATCATTGATCCAGTTTCCATATCATCTACAGATACAATTTCATTATTTATATCTCTACCATCTGTAACTGCAAGTAAATGACGTGCAGCAATAAGTTCTTGAATTAATCTTTCTATCTCATTTGCTTTTGATTTTATTTCTTTATCTGTTACAGAGTTCTTCATTGCATCTATTCTAGCTTTACTACTTGCTTCTGTGTAGAATTCTTTTAATTCACTTTGCATTGCTGCAAGTTGTTGTTTTTCTTTAAATATATCTGCAGCAAAGTCTGTTTTTGTTTTTTTAGCATTTACATATTTTTGTAATGTTCCATCTGGATCCAATTCTGCAAGTTGATCTTGTAATTCTTTCATTTTAAATTGTTTGCTTTGTGATCTTATATTATTTGCTTCTCTTCTTTTTTGTTCTGCTATTTGTTTTTGTTTTGCTGCTTCTTTACTATGAGCATCAGCCTCTTGTTGTAATTTAGTTCTTTCTCTCTTAGATAAATTTCCTGATTTCTTTTTCTCTAAAGCTTTTGCAGCAGCTAATTCTTCTTGTCTTGCTTTTTCTTCTGCAGTTTCAGCGGCCTTATCGGCATCATCTGCTTTTTGAATATCAGCTGGATCATCATCAGGTTGCTTTTTTAACTCATCTAATTCTTTACATTTTTCTTCAACTTCATCAAAATTATCCATTGATTCTTCATGTTTCTTTATATTATCTTCTAGTATTCCAATGTTATGCTCTAGGCTTTCTCTTTGAGCTTCTGATGCCTCTGCATAGCTTTGTCCTGCATCTGCATCATTTCTTCCAGCTGATGTATCAAATGCTTTATCCATACCTTTACCAGCTGCTGCACCATAACCAATTGCAGATAATGCATCTGTATCTCCTGTTGCATAAGTTGCAGCAAATGCCATTATAGCAGCTGAAGTAGATAAAGTTTTTCTTGCAGCAAAATCAGCAATACGACCTGCTTTAGTTTTTCTGGTAAAGTTTCCTAGGGTATTTCTAGCACCTGTTATAGCTTTCATTGGTTTTGTATTACCAATTTTGTTTCCAACTTTCTTTGCCATTTCATCCGCTTTACCAAGACCTTTACCTGCAAACGCCATTCCATGAACTGGTAATGATGCTACTTTTCCTAGTATTCCACCTTCTTTAGATAATCTAGAAGCGATGTTTTTTAATTCTGGAGTATCTTTTATAAAATCTTTTTTTAACTTTCCAGCAAAAGCTGTTGTCTTATTAACTCCAATTTTTGCTTTTGAAATCATATTAGTTGTTGCTTTTGCCATACCAACAGCCATCATGGCACCTGCCACCATTGATGTTTTACTATTATCATCTTGGAATCCGAAAATTTTTCTTACAATTTTCTCACCATCATTTATGAATTTTATACATAAAATAGCTAAAATTCCTGCTGAAAGTTGATTAAATGAGAAATCAAATCCTCCTTCATTTACAAGTGCAAACGAAATACTTATGAAAGAAAAATATATTATACAATGAAATGGTTGTATTAGAATTGTATATATATATTCTTTTAACCATGTATCTAGAGCTTGTGCTTTTCCGTCTCCCATTTTATCTATTGAATATGTTACTGTTATTAATGGAGAGATTACTATTAAAAATGCTACTTTAAGCATACGATTTATATAAGCAATTAAATAAAATATTGTTTGGAAAACTATTCCTATGTAAACAATCATTGCAGCGTCTCCTACTAGTCCTCCACCAACTAGTGCTTTCATAAATAATGCATCTAATGTTTCTTCTGCATTAGCACCATCACCTACTGTTTCATATGCTATTTTAATTGCATTTACTATTGCATCATTACAATATATAACAAATATAGCTATGTAATGCATAACAAATATTAAAGCTAGTCCGCATCACCCAATCAAATAGCATCTTTTTATATTTTGCTTTATCGTCTGCAACAGATGCAAGAGCCATTCTAATACCAACATAAATTAATATTACTAATAAAATAGCTGTAGCAACTATTCTCATCATATAATACCAAGTTGCAACTGTTTTTCTAAATGGTGTTAAAAAAGATCCTGTTCTATTTTCAAAGATATTTATTTTTAATATTTCATATTCAGTAAAAAATACTTTATATGGTGTTATAGTTCCTGGATCATCTCCGACCAGTATTTTCCATCGATGCAAACCCACTTACAGCTTGATTTACAAGCCATGTCGCACCAGTTACTATAAATTTAGGTATCCATAAAATAATAGATATTATGCCTGTACTTAAACCAGCTATATTTTTTATTTCCTCATCAGATAACCCATATATATGATAATCATTGTCATTTGAAGCATAGGAAATAAGACTGTTTGAAAACGAAAATTCAAACAATAAAGTTATTAATATAAAAATTACTAATATTTTACTTATAACTTTTTTCAATCTTATTCCCTCCATTATTTTTGTTCATTAGGATTTTTTGGTGCAGTATAATTCATTGCATAAGTTATTTTTTGTGAAGTAGTTTGCATTTGGTATTCATTTGTAATCTTACGTTTTTCAAAATCTATTCTTTCTGCACTATCCATTACTTTTGTTCCTGCTTCTATCTCTTGTTGTATTTGTTCAATTTCTTTTCTTTCTCTTTCGCATTCTGATAATTGTTTTAATAAGTCATCTCTAATTCCTTTTATTTCCTTATCACTTGATCTTTGTATTTCTTCAATTTTGGCTTTTATTTCTGTTTCTATCTTTCCTTCTAAGTCTGCTTTCATTTCTGATTTTATTTTTTCTTTCTCAGCGGTTTCTAAGACTCCTTCTTCTAATTTACTTATAGTTGATTCAATACTTTCTTCCAATAATACTTTTGCTCTTTCGCCAGCATCTGTAACATCAATTTCATCATTTTTCATTTTTATTTCTTGAATCTTTTTATCTGTTATATCTATTCTCTCTATATTTTCAGAACCCGGGTTACCAAGTGAAGAATCATCCATTGATTTGAAACTGCCCACAAGTTCATCTAAATATGCATCTGCACTAATTCCAGTAGCTTGTGTTGCTTGTTGGAAATTATCAAATATAACTTTTTTATTTTCAAATTGACTTGTTTCTGACATTGCATCTTTTAATAATGTCATATTTTTATCTTTAAAATTAATTGGTTGTGCTTTACCTTCTGCTGTACTATTATATTGTTGTAAATTCTTTTCCATTATGCTTTGTATAGATTCTGGATTTCCTTTCATCGCATTTTTTCTAACTTCTTTATGTATTTTATTAGAAAATCTATTTACAGCTTTTTCATTCATTCCTAAAGCTTTTAATTGATTCTTTAAATTATCTAATATTTGATTCATTTCATCTGAATTATCTTCAAATCTTGTTGGATCAGATTGTAAAGCATCCATTGCAATTGCTCTTGCTTCTTCTGGACTGCTTGCATTTAATGCTGATACACTTTGTGCAGCTGAAGTTACCAGGTTTTTAGTAGTATCTTTCATAAATTCTTGTGTACCACTAAAAGCAGCTGCCCCCATCATACCAGATTGTATTAAGTCTTTACCATTTCCATACATTGAAATTCCAACACCAGCTCCAACAGCTGCTGATATATAAGTTTTACCTGCTGATTTAAGATCTTTAATAACATCTAGTTGATTTAATGCTTTAACTCCGTTTATTACACCTCTTCCAGCTTTAATTGTTCTACTTGCATTAGGATGCTCTCTATCAAATTTCTCATTTTTCTTCTTCTCTAATGCTTCTTTTCTCAGAGTAGCCATTGCTCTTGTATGTCCCATACCATTATTTCTTAATGTATCATAACGTGCCTTTTCTTCATCACTTTCTAAATCGTCTCTATTCTTTTTCGAACTATATTTATCCGCTAAATCTGTTGAACCCGTAATTTTTCCAGCAATTTTATCTGCCTTCTTTTCAACTTGGTTCGCCAAAGCTTGTTCTTTTAATTCTGCATATGTCATATTTCTTTTTCCAACAACTTCTTCTTTTGTTGTAACAACTTCTTTTCCATTTTCATCCGTTGATTTTTCTTCTACAGTTCTTGTAACATCTGTTTTATTTTTTCCTCTTAAAACAGCTCCCATTACCATAGCATCTGTTTTTGCATGTCTTAATAAATTAGTTGTATTTGCTTTTAAATTTTTAGCAGTTGTTACACCACTTTTTAATGTTTTACCTATATTCTTAGATTGTGATAACATCATTGCAGACATTGCCATACCCGCAGCAACTGATGTTCCTGAGTTATCATCTTCAAAATGGAATATTTTTCTAACAATTTTTTCTGCTTCTTGTATAAATCTTATACATATTATTGCAAAAATTGAATATCCAAGTCTTTCAGTAGAACCTCCAAATCCTAGTTCACTGCTAAGCAATTCAAGTGATGTTGAAACCATTATCATATATATAATACAGTGAAATGGTTGCATAAGTACTGTAAATACAAACTCTTTTAACCATGTTCCTAAAGCTTGTGCTTTTCCATCACCCATTTTATCTATTGAATATGTTAATGTTATTAAAGGTGAAATTATAACTAGGAAAGACACTTTTAGCATACGGTTAATATATGAAATAAGTAGACCTATTGTTTGTGTTACCAGTATAAAATATACTGCTGCTGCACCAATTCCTTTATATCCAAATGCAGTTGCTTCTGCTCTAAGTTCCTCAATAGCTTTATCTATATTAACTCCTTCAGTACCAGAACCAGCCATTGCAGTAACTAAAGCATCATTAACATAAAAAGTAAATAGTATAATATATTGTAATAAGAAAATTAATGCTAAACTTGTTACCCAATCTATAAGCATTTTACTATACATTGCTTTATCTGAAGCAATTGTAGTTATTGCCATTCTTATACCAACATATATTAAAATTACAAGTAATATTGCAGTAGCAATTACTCTTAAAACATAATACCATGTTGCAATTCCTATTCTAATTTTTCCAGTTATTGATTCTGTATCTGTTAAATCAAATACATTTATATTAACAATTTTAACTTTTGGTTTTTCTGTAGTATTAAAAAGTATATCAAATGGAGTTATTGTACCCGAAGTTTCACTATCACCTGTATTATCAATGTATGCCACAGCTGCTGTTACTGAACTTATTGCTGTACCAGCTATTTTTAGTAGGAATTGAACAGGCCATGCGAAAAGTCCAATTATACCTTCCCCAATTGCATCTAAAGTGTCTTCAACAAAGCCCGCATGACTCACATTAGAAACTATAAAAGTATTAATTGTAAGAAATATTAAAAATATTATTAATAATTTTTTCAAAATTCTTTTCACTTATCTTTCACCTTCTTTCCTACTATTAATATCTTTTTTGTCTTAATACTGATAAAACATCAATTGATGCTTTTCTAACATCTTGAACAGGTCCTGTTCTAGCAGATACTTCTTTTGCAACCTCTAATTTTTTTGTTGCTTTTTCTATTTCTTTTTGAATATTTATTTTTTTGGTTGTATCACTTTCTGGAATAGTTAATGCTTCTCTTTCAGCTTTTTTCAAAGCAAGTTCTGCATCTGTTACAGCAAGTTGTGCTTGTAAATGTTTCGCATGAGTTTTACTTGTTGGCTTTTTAAATTTAGAAGCTTCCACCAAAGTATCTTCTCCATATGTATTCAATGCTTTTATATTTTCTTCCATTCCTGTTATTACAAATAATGAATTTAGGACTGCATCTCTAGATATAGAATCTAATCCTGCTGTTGCAGTTTCTGCTTGTTTTAATTTTTCTTCTCTAGATAAGACTTGTTCTGCATTTATACTTTTAGCAGAAACTTCATCTTGTGAACATTTTTCAACAACATCTGCAATTTGTTTTTTTAGACTTCTTTTCAACATAGCTCTATTTTCTTTATCGTTTACTTTTCTTGGTTGTTTTGAAATAGTTCCTTCTGTTGACATTACTCTATCACGTATCAAAGTTGTATTTAATTGATTTTGTGTTAATCCATTTCCATTTGATAATAATGTACTAATAGCATTTTTATATCTATCAGCCTCAGAAATATGCTCTATTTTTGTATCAAGTTGACTTTCTAATTTTCCTTTTGATTTTGATTTATCTTTTCCATCTACTGGTGGCTGTCCACCTTTTAATGTTTCTTGCACTTTAGCAAGTACTTTAGCTTGGTCAACTTTAGATAAATCCCCATCTTTTGCACCAGCTTCTTTTGCAACTTCTAAAATCGCTTGTTGTACAGCATCAAATTCTTGTGTATTTAATTTATATTCTTGAGATTCTCTTACAATATTATTTGCTTGTGTTGCTTTATGTTTAATTGTTGTTTTTAATTTTCCAATACCTTGTTCAAATAATATATCTGCACTTTGGTCTTTTCCAATTATTCCTTCAGATGCTAATTCACTTGACAAATCTTTTATTATTTCTGTCATTGTTTTCTCACTATTAACATCTATTTCTCTTCCATCAAGTCTTCTAGAAATAATTTCATCAATTTTTTTATTAACTGTTTGAATATCTTTATTAGTTATTCTCTTTATTTGTATACTATCTGGAGAAGATTCATCTTTAATTTTAATTTCTTTACGTATATCTCCTTTTTCAACATCTACTCTTGGTGTTGTTTGTCCAGTTTTAGGATCGTAATCATATCCTCTTGCAGCCCAACTTGCTACAAGCATTTCTGTATATTCTTTTAAATCTGATTCATCAACTTTTTTGTCTACAGTTTGATTAATTAATTCTAGTTTTATTTTTGCATCACTAATTTCACGTTGATTAATTAAAGCATTTGCTTCATCTGTAAATGTTATTTTTTGTTGTTTAACTTGTTCAAAATGTTGTTTATCTACTATATCCCATACTGATGTTCCAACAGGATGCATCTTTACTCTTTCACTTTCTCTTACTTCTTTTCTTGTTCCATATTGATATGGGTCATTTATATCTGCATATCTATTATTTTTTGGATCTTGCTTTGAATTAATTATTGCATTAGCACCTACAAATCCAAGCGTAGCTACTGGTGCAATTCCCATACCAGCCACAAACCCTAAAGTTTTTGGAATAACTGCATCTTGTTTTATTTTGGCTAATAAGTTAGGATGTACTCTTTGCATATATCTATTTAATTTTCCAGCTAATTCCCTATTAGCTTCATTTACAACTTCATCTCTCATATGTGCAAGAGTAGGTGTTTCGAAGCTACCAAATCTAAGCCTTTTTCCTGGTAACCATTGATTATCTTTTTTAGCTAGTCTTAAGAATTTTGCTCGTCCTGGATCACCATTTTTAGGTTTTTTAAATTTCTTTAGCATACTACTTGTCATTCCAGCACCACCTGCAAGCATCCCCATACCAATTACTGGATGTGCAACTAAGTTTCCCATGCCAACAAACATTGATGCCATGCCACCAATTCCTTTAATTGTAGGTTTCCAAACCTGATCTTTGAAAATCTTTTTATCTTTATCCGAAAATCCTAATAGCTTAGCTGCTCCAAATTGTGTATATGCAGCATTACTTTTATCTTTAACATATCTTCCTGTTTTTTCATCATATTTATATGTTCCAAAAATAGCTCCTGGTTTCACTTTATATTTATGTGATCCATCTGAATTAATTGATACATCAAAGTAAGTATTTATATCAAACATATTACTTACATGTCCTGCAACAACTCCACCAACTGTAAGATCTCCAGCTTTTCTTGCAGATATTTCTCTAAATCTATCTAATCTTCTATTAGCTTCTAAAACCCTGTCCATCTTAACAGAATCTTTTAGATCTCCACCTTCATAATCTTTAATCGCTTCACTTAATTCTTTTTGTAATTCTGCTTCTCCTATTTTTAATAATTCTTTATCTTCTGCATGTTGTCCTATTCTTCTTGGTTTAACTCTTGGTCCTGCTCCGCCATTTTCTGCAACTACCCTATCTAAAATTCCTGTTGATGAATCTCCATGTGAAGTTTCTGGTTTTCCCCCTTGACCGCTTCCTGCTGGACCTCCTGCACCACCTTCTGGTGATCCAGCGTTTCCACCACCTGATGGTGACGTACTTCCTCCAATACTTCCATCATCAGAAGATCTATTATTTCTCCATGAATTAACTTTCTCTCTAGCTTTCGCACCACCAATTAATACTCCTGCTGCACCCAATTTTGCAGCACTTCCCATAACAAGATTTCCTGGTGCTGCTAATACTTTAGCAACTGGTTTTGCACCAAGTGCCATTGCTTTCATTGCTTTAGCATTTTTCATAATTTTGTCTCTATCACCAGCAGTTTCTGTTGCACCTAATAAACCTTTATTTCCAGGATCCAAATTGAATATTCTTCTAAATATTGCTTCTCCTTTTAATGAAAAATTCATCAAAATTAAAGCAATTAATACACCTGCTATGTTTTCAAGTGAATATTTTAAAGCTGCTGAAATAAATATTGCATACATTAGTGCATGTACAACTTGTATTAAAAGGTTTAATAAATACTCTGTTAACCACGATTTTAATGAAGTAGATTTTCCTGATAATACTTTTTGTAATGCATATGCAACACCTATACCTGGTGCCATTAATGTTAAAACTGCTAAAGTTAGAAATCTTTTTATATAAATTAATGTATATTTAAAAGCCATAAATACTAATGTAATGTACATAAGCATTCCCATTAAACCAATAATTAAATTGAAATCATATGCTCTTGTTCTAATTTCTTCATATACATCTACTTCTAAATCTTGATTACTCTTTATAACTTCATCTTTATCTTTTGATGTAGTTGCTAATTGCATCATACTAACTTTATTTACTTGATTCGCAGATTCTCTAACTGTATTTACAAGTATATCTGTAATTATAATTGAAAAATACATAATATAATGCATTGTAAAAATTAATATCATTCCAACAACCCAGTCTACTAACATTCTCTTATATACTGCTTTATCTGATGCTATTGTTGAAATAGCCATTTTTATACCAATAGCAATTAAAGCTACACACATTGCAGCAACTGCTAATAGTCTAATTATGTAATACCAAACAGCAATTAATTTCTTTAATTGTATAATTATCGGATTTTCTGCAAGCATTAATTGTGCATATTTTTGACAAGCATCACAATTATTACATTTACAATCTCCATAGCATTTTACTTCAGTTCTATCATCTGTCCACTCACCACAGCACTCTAATACAGACTCTCCACATTTACAAATTAGTTGTTGACCTGTTGGTGAAATTATTACCTCTTTTTCTACAATATTTCCATCTGCATCTTTTTCTTTAATTTTTCTTTTATACATTTCTTTATACTCTAAATCAAAGAAATTTACATTTAGAGCTGGAACCATATTATAAACAATTGCTTGAACTGTTACATTATTTGTTGAATCTGATAGTTTAGAAAGATCTGTAGCATTTACATTCTCTCCTTTTAAATTAACTCCTGCTGTTGATTCTAGAGCCCATGTTAACACTTTTTCAGCTAATGCTGTATATCCAACAAATGCCATTCTAATTGCATTAGGAATTAATGTAAGTAAAAATGCTGCCAATTCCTTAAGAAGATTAAATGCCCAAGAGAAAATTCCTTCTGTTGGCTTGTAACTTCCTTTAGTTGTACCTGCATAGTAAAATTCGCCATCTTGAATAGTTAATTTCGCATAAGAATTTGGCACAGCAAAAGAACTCATTATAACAGAAGTTATAATAATAATTAAAACTAATTTTTTTATAATTGATTTTAATTCACGTACCATCTTATGCTCCTTTCTTACTACAGTGCTATTTCATTATCATCATAATATAATTTTCCATTTTCATATTTTTCAAGTACAAAGTCATCATTTCCTTCAGTAATTCTATTAACTCTACCCTCTTCTAAATTATATGAATATATGCCCTTTCCTTTTTTTGAATATACAAATAAATCATTTGATATCCATATATAAGAACTTATATTATCATTTAATTCTCTGTTAGGTTCATCTCCAGTTTTAGAAATAAATTTCATTTTATAAATACTTTTTGTATTATCAATTTCTGGATAATAATAATATTTTAAAGATTCGCCTATACTTGATTTTTCTTCATCTGATAGAGATTCTAAATATTTATCAGAACGCTCTTTTTCTGTAGCTTTATTATTTATTCTTTTAACTTCCACTTCAAATACAGAATCTAATTGTAATCTTGCAACAAAATTTGTATTTTCTAAGTATCTCTGTATTTTAGACGGACTGCTCTTAATATTATTATACACCAAAATTCCGTTTATGTCATCATAATTTATCTTAATTTCTATGCCTTTCAAAGGATATGACAGATATACAGAGTCTGTTGTATATTCATATTTAGAATAATCTGGCCACATATATGTTAATTCATTCATAAATTCTAATAAATCTAGCTTAGAATCTATAAATTCATCAGCTAGTTTAAAGAAATCATCTGTATTATCATTTATTACTCTATAAACAGATATTTCGTCCTTTGAGAAAAATACATATACTCCTTCACCTTTATAACCTATTACACTATTTTCTTTATCTTCAAATGTAGGATTTCCTAAAGATAATTCTACTGAATCAAAAGTTATCCCTGGGAATAAATTATTTATGACATTTCCATTATAATTTTTATCAAATATTATATTATAAATTTTATCCTGTATTGTTCTTACTTTTATTCCTTGATTAAAATATATATAATATTCTTCAAATATACTATTTCTTACACCAAAATTATATCTATTATCCCATCCATCGTTAATTACTGATTGTAAGACCTCAGAAGTTATATTAAATTCTGTAGTTTTAAATTCTTTAAAGTTTTTCATACTTATTTGAGAGTCCATATATATGAAGTAATCTTCTATGTCATTTATCAAGAAACTATTAACTTTTCTATTTTTACAAGTAACTTTTATTGTAATATCATTTTCCTTATCTATCATCTTAAAATTTTTATAATAAATTACTTTAGCTATATCATTTATTATATTATTATAAAATTCTTCATTGCTTTCATTTTTTTCGTCATAAGGTAGTTTAGAAAAATTCAAGTATATATCTAAATTATATCCTTGTTCTTGACTCTTTTCCTCTGAAATATATGTACATTTATAATATTCCACAACCTGTCTAACATTTGTTAAATTATCGTGCTCAACTTCTACATTATCTGTGGATTGTTTAGAAATTCTAGATAATATCATATTTAAAATAAGCAAAATAAAAATCGCAAAAAATAACACTACGATTCTTATTCTATAGTCATTATTATTGCGATTCCATTTTTTTCCCATCTATATCTCCTTATCTATTCTTTCTTCTGTATTTTTCTATTTTGTCAACTAAATTCTCATCTTTGTTTATAGATATTTTTCCTTCTTTGGCAAGATTTCTGGTAATATCTGTAAAATGATAATTATTATATAAAATAATTCCTTTTGGATCATTTTCTTCTATATCTATTTCATATCCTCTACTTGAAAAAATTATATGTGCTTTTTTTATTTCTGGATCATATTCAAAATAATCATAATATCTTAATGTTGATTTTACTGCATTAATAAATCTATCTAAGTCTTTATTATTTAAATATTCAACTAATATCTTTTCAAATTGTTCATCATCTTTATATGTTAATCCATATACTGAAATTTCGTCATCATAGAAAAAATAGTAGAAATCATTTGTCATATATCCTAAATAATCTTCATTTATTCCACCAAAAATATTATCTGGATATAGTTTGTGTATTTCTTTTAAAGATTTTCCTACTGTAATATCTTTTACAACTTCTCCTTCATGTTTTCTTGTAAAAATAATGTTTCTTACAGTATTAATTAATGACATCCTAATTTGAATACTATCATCTTTATATGAAACATATCCATTACCTAAATCTTTTCCATCAACAAATTCTGATTTCATTAAATATGGATCCATATGAGAAGCTCTCAAAACCTTAAGATAATCATCAGTAGCAAACATTACTGAAACATCTCCAATTGTTATATTATTAGCTTTTGCATAATTATCTCCATTAATTCTCTGAAAGTATTCTTCTAATCCATTTATCAAAATTGAATATTTTTTATCATCTTGATTATATTTTACTGAAATATTTATATGATTTTTATTATCAATTAATGTAAAGTCCTGTTTTCCATAAATTTTCTTAAAATCATCTATTATATTGTTAAAGTATGCTTCGTTACTATTTCCATATTCATCAAACAAATCCTTAGCAAATTCTATAAATACTGTATTATTTTTTGTTTTTAAAATTCTAGATTCAGTATTCTCTGCAATTTCTTCAACAGTTTGTGGTTCTTGAGTTGTAACAGATACATTTATATTATTTGTATTTTCTGGTATAAAATCTTTAAGTAAAAAACTCAAAAAGCATAACAAACAGAAGAATAATACTAGCAAAAATAAAATAATAAATTTTAGTAATCTTCTATTTTCCAAATGTATTATCCTTCTTTCTTCATAAATTTATTTATACCTCTTAATGTTACAGAACCTTTCATATCAAATATTACTTTAACCATTCTCTCTGCTTGACCCATTGCAAATAATAATGCGACACCAACTAATGGTGAGGACATAGCAATTGAGTTTGCTGAGAAAATAAATATTAAATATAATAAAGCATGAAGTGGCTGAATTAGTACATTAAGAATAAATTCTTTCATCCATAAACCAAATGCTTGCGCTTTTCCATCTCCTACTTTATCTATTGAAT
Organism: uncultured Clostridia bacterium; assembly: GCA_949482135.1. Lineage (GTDB taxonomy): Bacteria > Bacillota > Clostridia > TANB77 > CAG-508 > Scatovivens. The sequence goes on along the minus strand of CASYFC010000003.1, from coordinate 76,835 downwards.
ATGTAATTGTAATTATTGGAGAAATAATTAATAAAAATCCTACTATTAATACTCTTTTTAAGTAAAGCCATAAAAATCTTAATTCATTAAATAATATTGCCCAATAAATAAGTGACCACAAAGCTAAATTAAGTCCAGAGCAATCATACATTTTTACAAATATTTGTTTACGCACAGTTTCTTCAAATACACCATATTCTCCAATTGCAGAACCAGGTACTTTTTGCCCTAACAAACTATTTCTTATATTATAAAATATTCCTGTTACACTTTCACCAAATGTAAATAATGCACTCATAATATATGGCATTACAAACAGAATTACAATGCTTTCTACCCAACCCATAAGCATTTTTTTATATTTAGCCTGATCTGATGCTACTGTAGAAATAGCCATTCTGATACCAATATAAATTAAAATTATTACACTTAAAGCTAATGATATGATTCTACATATATAATAACTTGTGGTAATATTTTCTTTTATTTTAAGATTATTATGATCTGCAGTAATTTCTTTATCTCCAACCTTATAACTATCTTTTGTATCAAAATAATTTATATTAAATAATGCAACTCTATTAAATACCGCCTTATCTATAGAGAACCAAAACATTTCATCATCATCTAATCCACCACTTGCTGGATTATTTGCCAGATGGCTAATAAGAACATCTACTTGAATCGCTATATAGTTAATTGCCCTTGCAAGTATTCCTATTACAATACCATTATTTCCAGTTGCTGCTGATTTTGCAGTTGAATCTCCTCCATTTTCTTCTGTATCAGCCGCTAATTCTCCATTATGAATATTTTCATCAGTTGGTTCTACGTAAGCTTTTTCCAATTGAGACATTTCTTCTTCGCCTCCACCTGGTGTAGGCGTAACAGCATAAACTATATAATTGCAAAATATGAAATTAAACATTAATAGTATAACTAATATACTAGTTAAGACTTTTTTCATTTATTTTCCTCATTTTATATTTTAAGTAGCAAAATTAGTACCCTTTTCCTTCTTCTGCTTCTCTTCTTGCTTTTTCTAATGCTGCTTGTTTTGAAAGGTTTGTTTCAACGAATTCAAACTCTTTTCTTGTTGGTTGAATTCCTATAATTGCAGAATCTCCACCAACCTTAAGTAAGCCTTCACCTCTATTACATGTAATTAAGAATCCAGCCTCACCTTCACTTAATTTAAATACTTCCTTTAAGTATTGAATTTCTGATTTATCTTGTGCTAAAAATAGTTTTGTTTCTGATGATGTTAAAACCGCTTGAACTTCTTGTTTTTCATAGAAATCCTGGAATTTTTGTGAAATAACTGCAAGTGAAACATTTCTCTTTCTAGCACGTCTAGCCATTGTATTTAAGAAATCAACAGCTTCTGGATAAGGAAGTAACATCCAAGCTTCATCGACAAGAACTCTCTTTTTAGATGCCTTTGACTTATCCTCACTATTCTTTTTAACATATTTTTCCCAAACCCAAGAAAGCATAACTTGTTGTGCAAGTGGCCTTGCAAATCTTTCTTCTAGTTGAGAAATATCTATATTTATAAATGGTAATCCGTCTAATAATTCAAATGTTGATTGACCATCAAAATAAGCCATCTGTCCTTGATATTCTCTAACATATTGTTTCATAACCTTTACTAAGTAACTGTAATGGAAACGGTAATCTGGGTTTTCATTTTCTTCTGCTTTTCTTTGAATTCTTTTAAACCAAGATCCTATTGTAGGCATTTCTTTTTTTGTTCTTCCCAAATAATTGTTAGAAATATCAATTGGTCCACCATGTTCATCTCTTGTATATAAACTTTCAACATTGTTTGTTATACCTAAAGCTGCATATTCTTCAGCAACAGCCTCAGAAATAATTTGCTTTGTAAGCTCGTTTACTTCTTGGCTTCTTGTACTACCTCTAGCCATTGTAAGCAAAGAGTTTGTAACGTCTTCAACTTTATTTTCAACGCTTAAAACTGTTCTTTCTTTTCCTGTTATTTCATCTTTTACATTTTCAGGTTCAATATCAAATAAGTTAATAACTGTTTTTGAATTAGGACTTAATGTAACATTAACTCCACCAAGAGCTTCAGCAACAACTGTATACTCACCTTCAGCATCTAATGCTAAGCTTTCAATTCCCATAAGAACCGCTGAACGAGCTGTTAATGTTTTGATTGTAACAGATTTACCAGCACCTGATTTACCAAAAATAACCATATTATAGTTAGTTAATTTTGAACTAAAGTTATCATATAAAATTGGTAATCCAGTTTGTTTATTAAATCCCAAAGGAATACCATTTTCATGTCCTACATCTGATGTAAAAAATGGGAAAACAGTTGACATAGCTCTTCTATCGAATGTATGTGATTTTGTCATTTTATTATCACCATATGGCATATTACTTCTAAAAGCTTCATCTTGCATTGCCCAACATGGTTTAATATCTATTAAGTTTTTAGACATTTCATTTGATAATAATTCTGTATATCTTTCCAATTCATCCATACTATAAGCAAATATAGTTGCTATAACTGATGAATCAAATAATTTGTTAAAACCAGCAGCTATAGAGTCACGAAGTTCTTCTGCTTCTTCTTTCTTTTGAGCTATAACTCTCTCTCTGTTTATATCTCCTCTATCTAAAGCAACAATTCTTTCAGACTCTAATTCATTAATAGTTCTATTTAAATCTGTTTGTGAAGATGACTCACTAACAGGATTTATAAAAACTGAAACATTTATATCACCAAAAGTATACATTCCTCTTAGAAACTCTGGGAATGTACACATTCTTGGCAAGTTTGCTACTTGCATACTTCTTGCATATCTTGTTCTTGCTGATGAAATTTCTATATGGTTTGTATAACTTGCATCAACACCACCAGGAGCTATTAATTCTTTTAAACCATTTTTATTCTTTTTTAGAACACTAATCTCTCCTGTTTCAATATTTTCAATTTCATTAGTAGATACTTGTTTTTTATTTCCAAACATTTCTTGTCCTCCATCTCTTCTTTAGTTTTCTAATTTTCTTTTCTTAACTACTTTTTTTCTAACAACAGTAGTTGTTTGTGGAGACTTTTGTCCTTCTTTTAATCTAGGTCTTTCTTTTGTTGCTATTTTTTGTTCTTCTTTTTCTTTTCCGCTATTTTCAACTTCTTCTTTAGCATATTTAAATACTCTGCTATCTAATTGATCTTTATAACTATCTAATAATTCATTTGCTTTTTGCTTTATTCTCTCTTCTTTGTTTATTTGTAAGTCTAATTCTTCTATTTGTCTTCTCTTATCTGCTTTTAGAATGCTATCTGTTGCCATATCTATAGCAGCCAAACTAATTTCTTTATCTAATTTTTCTTGTTTTTTCTTTAATACATCTTTTCCTGTACTATATAAAGCATCGTATTGTGAATCTAATGCTTTTGAAAGTTGTAATAATTCTGCTTCATCTCTGTTGTAGGCTATGTATAATAATTCAGCAAGTTCTTCAGAATCTAGTATTGAACTTGTTATTTGTGATGTTGCAAGAGCACTTGCAATATTTTGACATCTTGTATAAAGTTCTGAGAAACACATATTATAAATTTCTTCTTTAGAAAATCTATCAAGACCTCCACCAATTTCAGCTGAATAATATGAAACTACAACATATGTTCTTTGTTGTAAAACGTTTTTATTAGAGCTTAATTTTTCAACATAATCAGTAATACTTATACCATATTCTAAAATATTGATTTTTCTCTTTTTCTCAAATTCTAATTTTTCTCTTAAAGCTCTATTTCCTTGTGCTTTGGCTTGAGCTATTTTAGCATCTAATCTATCTATTTCAATAGTTAAATTATCTACTCTACCTTTGTATTCTTCAATTATATCTCTTAAGTTTAATGTTCTACTTTGGATATATAATTGAATTGGGAATCTTAATGTATTTAAGAATTGAACAAAACCTTCTTCTACAGATATTTTCTCTTGTTCAGACATTAAATCATAGTTGACACCATTACATTGTAATACCATTACATATTGTGTACCATTCTTTCTTACAATCATGTTGTCAACTATTTCTTCAAATTCCATAAAATCAAAAATTGATTCTCTAGTTAAATTACTAGTAAATTTTCCATAGTTTTGCTCTGTTTTTTTCTTTTCTTTATCTTCATCTTCAATTATAGTTTCATTTTGAACCACTGGTTTTTTATTCTTTGGTTTCATTAAATAAATGTAAAATGCAATTAATGCAAACATTATTACAACTATACCAACTATACATAGTTGTAATAAAGGAATAATATTTTCATCCATTTATTTTTCCTCCTTTGTATATGTATATATCTTCTTGTTTTTCTTAAACTTCATATATCTCATTATTATTTCTCCAATAGGTTCTCCACCTATTCTTTTAGTTATTGGAAACATAACAATCGTTGGAACTTTTAATGCTCCTAGAGCATAACCCACTAAAGCAAAGAACGCCATTATTCCAATTCCTATTGGATTCATATTAATACTTTTAAATATTAAAAAGAATATTGAGCCAATCATTGCTCCAACAGCTGTTGTAATAAGTGACTTTACTGTAAAAATATATAAAATTCTTGATTCACCTCTATAATTACGAGGTATTTGATATGTTCCCATAAATTATTCCTCCATCTTTTGTTTAGAAAGTTTGTGCTACTGATACTACTATTTTCCATATAGTATAAGCACCAAATATTACAACTCCTGAAACTACAACACCTATTAATTGTACTTTTAATTTTGCTTGTGCTTCTGGCCCAGAAATTAAATATTTAATTCCCATATACGTAACAACAGCAACCATAACACCAGCTCCAATAGTTGTTAATATACTGCCAAGTCCTGCAAATTGAGTTGTTATTTTATCATAGTCAATACTACCAATATTATTAGAACCTTGTGTAATAAATTCATTTGCATCTTCTGTCATTTTCTTCAGTGTTGGTGCTTCATCACCTGCCGCATTTGCAGTAGTGCATAATAATATTGCAGTTAAAATTATAACTACTGTTATACATTTAATTAATCTATTTATATTAATCATATCTAAAAATCTCCTTTTCACCCAATTATACTCTTATATTAATTATACCTTAATAATAGTCTTATTTTCAATATTTTTGTCAAAGATTTGATGTTTTTAACACAAATGTAATAATGATAAAATAAGGCCAAAACTACAAAAGTGGTAATTCCGATAGGAATCACCACTTTTTATATCAAATTATTACAGTTTACTAGTGAAGTCTGCAATTGCAGCAGCCAAATTTACTGCTCCAAATAATAGTACGCATCCTATAATAATTGGCATAATTGATTTTTTTACATCAGCCTTTTCTGAAGGACTTGCTAAAATATATTTAACTCCTAATAATGTAACAACTATTATTGCTATTCCAGATCCTGTAAGCTGTAATAATCCAACAATACTTTTAATTGCTCCAATAATGCCATCATTACCAGAAACAGATTCAGTTTCTGACACTCCTTCCATTCCACCTAACTTCCCCAACACATCATCTGCAGCATAACAATTACTAATGCATATAGCGGTGCTTAAAACTATTAACATAAATAACAATATACAAATTTTCTTTTTCATTCTATCACCTACTTTTACACAAACTATTTTAATGATTCATCTACTGCCTCTTTGATTATTCCTATTATTGCTGATGCACTAAATAATATTAATGCTCCTATAACATAATTTACTGCATATTTTTTTATGTCAGCTCTATCTCCAGCTGATGCCAATATATATTTACACGCAATAACAACTAGCACAACAATTGCTACAGCAGCTGCAACAGTTCTAATAACTGAAAGAATAGAACCAATAATTGTTCTAGACATTTTTGCAGCATCTTCTACATTATCTACTGTTCCATCAAACCCTTTTACGGCATCTGATGCACTTGCAGCCCAGACGTAATATCCTAAAGAAAAGATAAAGATAAAACAACATAGCATAATAATTATTTTTTTAATTAAAATATTTTTCATCATTTCACCTGCTTTCCTCTATTCTTTAGATATATTGTTAGCAAATTTGTTTAATGCACCTATAATTCCAACTGCCCCAAATAATATAAAAGCTCCTACTACATATGCTACCGCATGCTTTTTTATATCAGCTCTATCTCCTGCTGATGATACCATATATTTAATTGCTATTCCAAGTAACATTACTATTGCTATTGTTATACCTGCAATTCTAATAATTGTAACAACTGTTTTGGCTGAATTTTCAGTAAGAGTATTAATTTTTGATTCTTCTCCTTTAAAATTAGATTCATCCATTTCGAATGCATCAGCATTTACTGTTGAAATTATTACAGATGATAAACAAACTAATAGTAATAATATACATATTATTTTTTTAAACAAATTACAAGATATTTTCATTTTATCACCTTTTATTTTCAATATTAAAATTTATAATTAATTTATTTTGAAACATTTTTTGAAAAATTATTTATAAGTCCTAAAATTCCAACTGCTCCAAACAATACAACTGCTCCTACTACATATTGAACTGCACTTTTCTTTATCTCGGCTTTTTCACCAGCAGCTGCAGTCATATATTTCATTGCAACAGCTAATAACATTACAATTGCAATACACACGCCAGCTATTCTCACAATAGTTATAATTACAGATAAAATTTTTGAAACTCTATCTTTAGCAGTTGTATCTTTTCCACTTTTACTATATGTATCTGAAATCATCTGTTCACTTATAAACTCTGCCTGACTTGATATATATATATTAAACATAAAGCTCATTATTAATATAATTAATAATACCAAACTTATTCTTTTTAGAACCATATCAATTTCCTCCTATATTATTGTTCTGGTAATGCTGCTGTTGCAAAATTTTGAATAATTTGTAATATTGCTGTTGCAGCAAACATTATAATTGCACCCACTATATATACTACAGCATGTTTCTTTATATCAGCTTTTTCACTAGGAGCAGCTAACATATATTTCATAGCAATTACAGTAATCATAATAATTGCAACCCCTGCACAGATAACTTTAGCAACACTAATAACGGCTCCCGCAATATTATTAGCTGATGTAACTGCACCATTACTTTCATTTGCTTTTGCCATACTTGTTACTTCACTATATATATCATCTGCTGCTTGTGAAATGATACCTTGAACTGTAAAAAACATTAACATTATACTTATAAATATTATTAACACTTTTTTATATTTTCTCATAATTTATCCTCCTTTAATTTCTTACGTATTTCCAATTATATATATTATAACATTTTTTATATAGTATTTCAATATTTTTATCTTAACCTAAATGTCGTATTTTGTAAATATTTAAATAATAAAAAAACACAAGAAATTTTATTAGAATTTCTTGTATTATCTATTACTATATTATTCTGGCTCTCCTCCACCTGATGGTGAAGCAGTAACATTTCCTGAAAATTTTCTTATAATTCCAATTATTCCTGCCGCACTAAATAAAACAACAGCACCTACTACATATTGAATTGCACTATTTTTAATGCTAGCTTTATCATTAGGGGCAGATCCCATATATTTTATTGCTAAAACAATAAGCATAATTACAGCAACTCCTGTTGCAACAACTTGTACTACAACTAATATAGACTGTATAATATTTTTAATACTATTACCAGCTCCTGAAGTGTCTTTTGCATCTTTAGTTACAAACTCTACATCTACATCTGAAAATGCTGCTTGAGATATTGTTCCAGTAATAATACTTCCTATCATAATTATTAATGTCAAAATAAAAATAAATTTTATAATATTTTTTTTCATAAGCATCTTTTCCTTTTACAAATTATCTTAATAATATTATAATTCTTTTTCAATTTTTTGTAAAGCAAAAAAAAATACAAGATACGAAATCTTGTATTTTTTATAAATAAAATTATTATGCTTATTATTCTCCTGCTTTAGGTTGATCACCATTATTAACGTTACCAGCAAATTTTCTAACAATACCGATGATACCTGAAGCTGCAAATAATACAACAGCACCAACTACGTATACAACAGCATGTTTTTTGATTTCTGCTTTATCACTTGGAGCTGCAGATATGTATTTAATTGCTAAAACAATTAACATGATAACAGCTACACCAGAACCAACAACTTGAACAACTGTTAAAATTGCACCTATGATTCTGTTAACACTTGCTGCTGCACCTGATGTATCTTTAGCACCTTCTGTAATCTTTTTTTCGTCTATTTCTGCGAATGTAAGTTCTCCATCTTTTGAGTCTTGTGCATAAAGTACTGGTACTATTGTTGATACTACTAAAATAGCAAGTAAAGCAACAAGCATTACTTTAATTAGACTTTTTTTCATAATAAAATCCTCCTTTTTACCATACTTAAAGTAATTATATACTATTTTTGAACTTTTTTCAACAATTTTCTCAACATTTAGTATATATCTATACCTAAATATTAGCACATACTTTTTTTTTTGTAAATATTTTTTGAAAATGTTTTTATATTGTATTATTTCATATATATGTATATAATTTTATATATTAGATAAAATTTATTTTGTAAAGGACTATATTATGAAAAAAAATATTAATAAAATTTTTATATTAGTTGCCATAGCTTTAATAGTAGCATCATTTATAGTTTCATTAATTTATATTCCTCTTTTTCCATTAGATGAATTATGGAACTTTCAAAATGTTTTAAAAATGTGTAATGGTTTTAAAATATATAATGATTCAAATGTTATTGTTACGCCTTTGTTTTTCTATATTGAATTTATTATTCTAAAACTTCTAGGCACAAATATTTTTACTTTTAGAATAACTAATTTATTAATTATATTACCTTTTTTCTATTTTATTTATAAAATTTTGAAAAACATTAAAGTTGAAAAATGTATCAGTATGCTAATTTTAGCTTTGATATTTAATAATACATTTTTATTTTTAATTTCTAATGGTCCAAACTATAATAATTTGGCTTTATTATTTTTTATGATTGGATTATACTATTATACTTCAAATAAAAATTCTAATTTTAAACAAGGTTTTATTTGTTTTTTAATATTTTTTACAAAGCAAACAACTGGCATTTTTTATATTTTAGCTATTATTATTTATGAATTATATAAATATAAATTCTCAACAAAATTTTTTAAAAATCAGTATGAAAAATTAATTACATTTTCTATACCATCATTAATTATTATTCTAATATTGTTTTTTAGTGGAAATTTAGTAAACTGTATAAATTATACTTTGGGCGGATTACTTGATTTTTCTAATAATTTTAATTTTTCTGCTAAACCTTATTATATTTTTATTATTTTACTTACTTATATATTAACAATTTCTATATTAATATCAAAAAAGAATTTAATGAAACTTAATTTTTCTAAGAAATTTTTTGATACACTAATACTTTTAATAATTTTTACTAGTTGTGCATCATTAATTTTATACCCAATTTTTAATATTGCACATGTATTAATGGTAATACCATTTTTCTTTATAATATTAGCTTATATTTTTAATAATATATTTAAGGATTTTTTCAAAGATATATCTACTCAAAATATTATGTATGTACTCTCAATACTTATATTATTTATACTATTTTTAAGTAATATAAATAATATAATTTTACCTCATAAAGATGTTGAAACTACATTTATTTCAGATAAAACTAGTCCATTTTTTGGATGCTTTATGTTTGATGAAAATATAAAAATGATTAATACTTTAGATAATTATATCTCTTTTAGAAACCAAAATGGCATTGATGTTATTGTGTGTTCTTATAAATCTGCTTATATTATGATTCCTCAAAAACAAAGTCATGGTGCTTATGATTTGATATTTTATGGAAATTTAGGATATAATGGAATTGAAAAAATGAAACAAGATATTTTATCTAGAGACAATACTGAATTTCTTATTATTAATAATGATGATTATGGTTCAGAACAGTTTGTTGTTGAAATACAAGATTTTATACAAGAACACTTAACAAAGTGTGGAGAAATATTAAATTTTGATATTTACACAAAATAGTAATTTAATATAAATTTATAACCAAAAAGAGAGTTCAAATTCTAAAAATAATTTGGACTCTCTTTTCTTTTATTAGATTAAAACAAATTTTATTATACTAATAATCGAAAGTAATATTACTGAAGTAGCAACTTGAATTTTTATTATTTTACTTTTTTCATCTTTCATTCCTAAGCCTAAATAAGCAATTCCAATTGAAATAGGAACAACCATATATCTTGAGTGCATTGAACATGTATATGGCATACTTAAATTTAAATAAAAATATGAAATCCACCAAGATATAAAAGTAATTAGTAATATCTTATTTATTCCTATATTTTTTATCATAAAATATATTATATCAATCGCAAGAGTTATTACTACTATTGCCATAATTAAACTATATTTTATATTTTCTTCTAATACTACAAAATTTAATGAAGAATATATTAAATAACTCCAAATATTTACATCACTAATATTTAGGATATTCGATATTCCGAATCTTTCCCATAAACTTTTATCAGCAATGCTCAAATATTCATATGGCTCAATTATTCCTAAAGTATATAATCCATGTGCAAAACTTCTAAATTGAAACCATAATCCTAATATAATAGAAATTATTGAAAATATTAATAGTTGTACTAATAATCCTTTTATTCTTTTATCTTCTTTCACAAATTCATTTAATTTTTTAAAGTAAACATATATTGTTGGAACTGCAATAACTACTATTGATGTTTTAGTCATAAGTCCTAAGCCAATACATAATGCTATTAGTATAGCATTTTTCATTGTAGGATTTTTTTCCCATTTAATTAAATATAATAAAGTAAGTAATGAAAACATTATTACAAGCTCATCATTATTTAATGAACCTGATAAGAAAATATATAACGGATAAAAAGCAAACAAGAACATTGGAAGTATTTTATTTCTATCTTCAATATTTAATTCATCAAGCAATTTGTATAACGCAATCAAAATAATTATAGAATAAGTTAATGTTATAAACTGCATACTTTCAAATCTAGTGCTTACATTCTCAAAAACATTATCAGCTATTTTTAGCCATGTTGACATTATAAAGTGATGTAATGGCGGATGATAAAATTGTCCTATAATCTTATTGGGAAGTGAATTATATGTGTATAATTGCATTATATAATTTATATGTCTTCCTATATTTGGTTCTTTATCAAAATTCTTATAAAGTTTTTCATAGTCAGATTCTGAGGTTAATTCTCCAATGCCAAAATCAAATTGAAATTCTGATATATTGGTTTTACATATAAAAACTGTTCTAACAAGTATAGCCATAATAAATATAGCTATTAATATAATTTTATATTTATTTTTCATGTTTCTCTCCTACTTTAAAATTTATATCATATAGCTTTTTTTATATCAATAATTTAACTTTAATTTATTTATAAAACATAAGTAAAAAACGCCGAAACTTAATTATTTCGACGTTTTCTATATTTATAAGGATTTTATTATTGACTTATTCTAATTCTTTCCATTCATCTTCTTTAAAACCAACTAGAACTTTACCTTTTCCAACAAGTAATGGTCTTTTTATAAGCATTCCATTGCTTGAAAGTAATCTTATTTTTTCATCATCTGAAGATTTTTTTAATTCTTCTTTTAAATTCATGCTTCTATATAACATTCCACTTGTATTAAAAAATTTGCTTACAGGTAAACCACTAGCTTCTATAATAGCTTTTAATTCTTCATATGTAGGTGTTTCTGTAACAATGTGTCTATCTGTATATTTTATTCCTTTTTCATCCAAGAACTTTTTAGCTTTTTGGCATGTAGAACATTTTGGATAATTTATAAATATATAATCCATTATAACACTCTCCTATCATTTTTGGTATTTATATTAATTCTAATTTTTTTCATTTATTATCAATTATTTTTAAGCACTTTTTAATTATAGCATGTTTTTATGTAAATTTCTAGTCTTTTTTATAAATTTATACTTTTAAGGCTTTTTTTGTCATATTTTGAAATAAAAAAGAGCTATTTATAGCTCTTTTAACTTATTATTCAATTTAGCATAAACTGGTACCATCCATGATTCGCTTGTAATTTTTACTACATCATCAATATCAACCCATTTTATCCCCTTATTTTCATCTTCTTTTATTCTGATTGGAGCATTTTCATCTGCTTCAAAAAGATAACAACAGTCTAGGTGTAAATGAGAAGATACATATTTTCCTCTTTTAACATGCCCAGCAACTGGTAATATTTGTAGCGCAAATATTCCTTCTTTTAATTGCTTTAAATTATTTAACCCTGTTTCCTCCTCTGCCTCTTTTAGAGCTACTCTTAATAAATCTTCATCACCATCTGCATGTCCACCAGTCCAAGCCCATGAATTATAAATATTGTGATAAATCATTAATATTTTTGTTCTTTCTTTATTTACAATCCAATTTGATGCTGAAAAGTGAAATGCCTCATTTTCTCTGGTTAATACATCTTTTGATAAATCTATGTATTTTAACATCAATTCCTTATCTTTTTCTTCTTCCTCATTGCATGGAACATATTTTTCTATATTTTCTCTTAACATATTTTTACTTCCTATTCTCTATAATTTATTATATTTTGTGCTAACTCCTTTTGCTTTTTCAACTGGATATTTCTTTTTTGTTTTTTCTAACTTATTTAATATAATTTCTTTAGGATCAACTTTTAATACCATGGCAAGTTGAAAACAATATGTAAATACATCTGCAAGTTCTTCATAAACATCTTGCTTATTATAATTTTCTGAATCCCATTGAAAACATTCTAATAGTTCTGCCGCTTCTATTGATATACTTTTTGATAAATTTTCTGGAGTATGAAATTTTCCCCAATCTCTTTCTTCATTAAATCTTTCTATTTCTTCTATTATTTCTTTCATATTTCCTCCTGATAATTAATTATTTTGTATATTCTATCATATATTTTCTACTTTTAAAAGCATTCTATTGATTAAAAAAACAAATTCTGCCCATAATACTAATAATTGGAGGTAATTTATGAGTTCATATTGGTTAGATTCAGTAAAAGATAAACCATCTTTTAGTAAATTAGATAAGAATATATCTACTGACGTTTGTATAATTGGAGCTGGTATTTTTGGCTTAAGTTGTGGATATTATTTGAGTAAAAATAATCTTAATGTAGCAATTTTAGATAAAAATAGTATTATGGAAAAAGTAAGTGGCCATACCACTGCAAAAATAACAAGTCAGCATAATATTATTTATAAATATTTAATTGATTCTGTTGGAATAAAGCAAGCAAAACAGTATTTAGATGCAAATCAGGAAGCAATCTCTAATATAAAAGATATTGTTCAGAACGAAAATATTGATTGTGATTTTGAAATTCAAGATAGTTATGTTTATACAACAGATGATACAGAAGTAAAAAAGATAGAGCTTGAAAATAAAGCTGTAAATAGTCTTGGTTTTTCTAGTGAATTAGTTTCAAAAACCCCTCTTCCTTTTAAAGTAAAATCTGCAATAAAATTTCCAAATCAAGCTCAATTTAATCCTGTTAAATACGCTTATGGATTAGCAAATAAGATAATAAAAAATTCTGGAAAAATATTTACTAATACTCCTGTTTATGATGTTGAACAAAATGGAGAAGATTTTGAGGTAAGAACTGAAGATCATATTATAAAATCAAAATATGTGATTATCGCAACACATTATCCTTTTATTAATGCTCCAGGATATTATTTTTTGAAAATGTATCAATCAACATCTTATGTAATTGGTGTAGATATTGGAGATAAAGTATTTGACGGAATGTTTATAAATACACAATCTCCTATTTTTTCATATAGATTTGCTAATTACAAAGACAAGAAAATTTTATTAGTTGGTGGAGCTGACCACAAAACTGGAAGTAAGATAGATTTATCTCATAGCTATTCAATACTAGAAAATGAAGTAAAAAAATTCTATCCGAAATGCAATGTTCTTTACAGATGGAATACAGAAGATTGTATTACTTTAGATAAGATTCCATATATTGGTGAATTTTCAAATTTAATGCCTAATATGTATATTGGAACAGGTTTTAATAAATGGGGGATGACATCTTCAAATATAGCAGCAAATATTATTACAAATAAAATTTTAGGTAAGATTAACAATTATGAGGATGTATTTAAATCTACTAGATTTCATCCAATTAAAAATAGTGGTGAATTTGGAAATATGTTAAAGGAAAGCACAAATTCTATTCTTTTAAACAAATTTAAAGTTCCTGATAAGCACTTAGAATCTGTTAAAAATGGGACAGGCGAAGTTTTGGAAATTGATGGCGAAAAAGTTGGCGTATATAAAAATGAGTTTGGTGAAACATTTTGCGTTAAGCCTATATGTACTCATTTAGGATGTCTTTTAAGTTGGAATAATATAGATAAAACATGGGATTGCCCTTGTCATGGTTCAAGATTTGATTATTTAGGAAAAAATATTTATAGCCCTGCAATAAAAGACTTAGAGCAAATTGAAATTATTACTGATGACACAAATTAATATACAAATTTTTTGACCCATTAACATAATTATGATATAATATTTATGTACCTTACAATTTTTGTATCTCATAGGAGGAGATCATATGAAACTGAACAAAAGCCAGACGACTCAAAGAATCCTTGACATGGGCAAAGCGATCACCTGCACCAAGCTGGAACTCCAAAACATCGTATTTCCCAAGTGGGACGAGTTGGGCTTGGTTGGTATGATGTTTCGGCAGTGCGTAAGCACTAAGGAACAGCCGATTGGCAACATCTATGATGAAACCGTTTTCCAGACTGTTCTGCGCATCATCGGCGGGAAGGTTCTGATGAGCAATCATCCTGACACTTACTGCTGGAAGTTTTCCAAGGTGGAATCTGCTAAGGACATTCGCAAAATTGGTACCAATTCCGCTGAAGGCGTTTTGGCCATGTGTGAGGTCCTGAATGGCATCAATGACAACAATGAAAAATCTCTGGTGGCGGATATGTTTGCCAAGCTGAAAAATGACCTACTTCTTGTTACCACTCCTGCGGAGAGTCGCACCTGCATCGAGATAACTGCTGACCTGTTCAGCATGGGTGTCACTCATTGTGTGGATGAGTGGATGGATGTGGACAGCAACGGCGAAGCAGAAGCTACTAAGCTCTCCATCGGCGATTACGTAATTGTTACCGACTCTGGCGTGTACCGCATCGGGCATGACGAGTTTGTGGAGACTCACGTAATCTGATCTCATCTTGCAGCCTAATTAGGTTAGCAGCAAAGGACCTAGTTCTAACGAGCTAGGTCCTTTTGTATTAATCATTTTAAATTTAGAATTGTTTCTATATCTTTATCAGCTCTTCCAGATAAATTAACTATTATAGAATCTTCTTTATTATATTTTTTTGCAATTTTTAGTCCATATGCTATTGCATGACTGCTTTCTAATGCTGGAATTATTCCCTCTAATTTACAAACGATTTTAAATGCATTTATTGCTTCATCATCTGTTACACTATCATATTTTACTCTTCCTATTGTACTCAAATATGCATGTTCTGGTCCAATTCCGGGATAATCTAGTCCTGCTGAAATTGAATAAGCATCTTTAACATTTCCTGAGTTATCCTGCATTATATAGGTTTTCATTCCATGTAAAATTCCTATTTTATTATCATATATTGCACATGCATGTTTTCCACTATTCAAGCCTTTTCCAGCACCTTCCACACCAAAAATTTCTACATCTTCTTTCAAAAAATCATTAAATAATCCTATACTATTGCTTCCTCCTCCAACACAAGCTATTATTGCTTTAGGAAGTTTTTTATCTTGTTTTAATATTTGTTTTTTTGCCTCTTCTCCAATTATCTTCTGAAAATATTTTACCATTTCAGGATATGGGCTTGGTCCAACAGCAGAACCTATTAAATAAAAAACATCTTTATGTTCAACAAAATATTCAAAAGCTTCATCTACAGCCTCTTTTAATGTCCCATCTCCTCTTGTTACTGATTTTACATTTGCTCCTAAAAGTTTTATTTTCTCAACATTTAATCTTTGTCTTATTATATCTTCTGATCCCATAAAAATTGTACATTTCATATTAAATAAACTACAAACAGTTGCAGTAGCAACTCCATGTTGTCCAGCTCCTGTTTCAGCAATTATATGTGTTTTCCCCATTCTTTTAGCAAGTAAAATCTGTCCTATTGCATTATTTATTTTATGTGCTCCTGTATGATTCAAATCTTCTCTTTTTAAATAAATTTTTGCTCCCCCTGCATATTGAGTTAAATTTTCAGCCAAATATAATGGACTTGGTCTTCCTACAAATTGTTTTAAATAATAATTATATTCTTTATTAAATTCCTTATTATGTTTTGCTTTTCTAAATTCCTTTGCAATCTCATTTAACTTTTCTTTTAATTCTTGTGGTACATATTGACCACCAAATTCTCCATAATTCATAATATTTTCCTTCTTTCTTTAAATATACTTTTTTGTTATACCAATACCAGTCCCCTTCCATATGCACCACCTCCTTTTATTCATTTTTGTTATTAAGCACAAAAAAGCACATGTATAAGTTTCTATTACTCATACATGTGCTTAAAATATTCTTTAACTAAAATTTTATAGCACGACAAAACTGTATGAGCGATTTTCTGCCCATACTTGCCACATATTATTTAATTTTATATTTTCAAAATTATTCATGACATTTGTCCTCTAAAAATTAATTTTATATATTATATTATATTTTTCTATTTCTTGTCAATGACGATTAGATATCAAATTCAAAAACAGCCTTATCTGCTCCTGAAAATTCAAATTTATCTTTATCTACCTTTGTTATCCATCTAAAATCCTCATGCTCTAGCAATTTAATTGTCTCACTTAATAATTTCGCTTTATAAAATATAAGTTTGATATCTTTTTCCGGATAGTGATATACATTTTCACCAACATATGTTGTTACTTTTATATCTGCATCAAATTCTTCTTTTATTTCTCTTTTTAAAGCATCTTCATAAGTTTCACCTTTTTCCACCTTTCCACCTGGAAATTCCCAAAAACCGCCTTGAG
This sequence comes from uncultured Clostridia bacterium, assembly GCA_949482135.1. Classification (GTDB taxonomy): domain Bacteria; phylum Bacillota; class Clostridia; order TANB77; family CAG-508; genus Scatovivens. Next base: position 59,626 of record CASYFC010000003.1, on the reverse strand, counting down.
ATTTTTTTAGATTTCTTTGTGCTATTAAAAATCTATTTTCTTTATATATTATTCCTGCAACTACTTCTATCATTTTACACCTCAAATTATTTCTAACAAATACTATAACATACTTCTAAATAATATACTAGTGCTAAATTTTATAAAACATCATACCATTTATCTACCTTAAACGATTGACATTACTGGTAAATTTGATATATATTTATATTATAATTAAAAAAGTAAAGAGGAACAAAATGGATAATTGGAATAACTATGATGAATGGGATATTGAAGAGCCTATGTGGAAAAAAGCAGTTGATTTTGCAAACAAACATCACACTAAAGCTGGTCAATATAGAATTGGAAAAAATGGTGAAAAAATACCCTATATAACCCATATATATGAAGTAATGAGAATATTGACAAATGAAGCCAATATTACATCAGATACAATTTTAACTGTTGCTGCATTGCATGATACAATTGAAGATACAGATTGTACTTTTGAAGATATTGAAAAAGAATTTGGAAGTGATATTGCAGAAGCTGTTAATTTACTATCTCGAAAAGATGGACAAGATTTTGATGAATATGCTAGAAATATTTTTAAATCTAAAAAATTTCCATGGCTTGGATTAGTAAAATTAGCCGACAGAATACACAATATGAGAACATATCCAGAAACAAAAAATTATGGAAAAATCAAATATAAATATGATGAAACACTAAGAACTATTACTCCTCACGCTGAAGAACAATCTCCTATTCTAGCTAAAAAGTTAGATGAAACTATGGATATGATAAAACATTTTTTAAATGATAAAGAAATTGAATTTTGAAGGAAAAATAATGGAAGAAGATTCTAAAAAAATTGATATTGAAAATGAACAAAATAAGATTAGAGCCAAAATTGATAGACTTAAACAATCAGGAGTTTTTGGTAAATTAACTGCGTCTTTGAATCATTTTAAAGATACAACTCTTGATCCTTCTCAAAGTAAAAATATTAATATTTATGGCAGATTAAAAAAACCTATTTCAGCAGAAAGAAAAATTGCTCAAAAACAAATTCATTCAAGTGAAGTATATGATTTAATCGCCTTTATGCTAGTTGTTGCTCTTCCAGAAAATTACGTATCTGTACAAACAGCACTTCTAACTGGTCTTGAAGGTCTAACATATTCTCATGAATTCGATGGTTCTTTGCCAGAAAATAATGGATATTCGAGTTTACATCTTGGAATAGATGCAAAAAAGTTTTTAAATTCAGATGATATTCAAGATTTAGAAGAAATTACTGCCGAAATACAATTAAAAACTTATGGTATGTATATGGCTCAAGAGGCAACTCATGACTCTATATACAAAAACGAATCTTTAAGCCAAGAACAAAAAGTTAATATGCAAAGACTAATGTTTCCAATAATTGAACACTTAACAGATATTGAAATGTATGAAAAAGCATTAACTTGTACCGTTGATGCTCAAAAAAGAGAATACTTTGAATCTCGTATATCTGAATTAAAACAAGCAATCAATATTCGTAAAGAAGAAAATTCTGATTATATTAATGAAAATTTACCATTAATTAATTCTGTTTTTAAAGAATATATTGCAAGAAAAAACATTGAAAAATTAAAAAGATCTGTTTCTTCCGAACTTTCTGTTGAGCAAACTGAAGAACTTATAACTACTTATCGAAATGCAATCAATGCTTTAAGTAATTCTCAAGATGAAGAAATTATAGCAGATACAGAACCAACTGGTTTTAGAAATATTGATGAGTTATTATATCAAGTTGATAATAAAAGTTTTCAAGAAATACTTTCTTTAAGCCAAGAATTTGAAGCTCATCATTGTTTATTAGGTAATGTTATGGATGTAGCAAAAAAATCTATAGGACTAAGCGATATATCTTCATCTATTGATGAATTACAAGCACATATATCTTCTACTAAAACCCCAAATGAATCTGAACAAAATCGATAAATTATGCAAAAATACCTAGTCCTCATTTAGAAGACTAGGTATTTTGTATTTGGGCTTACTCTAAAGAATATTGCATTATAGTTTTGGGAAGATGAAATACATATTGATTCCATCTACTTTCCTCACTTATTGATTCAAATCCTATGTTATGATCTACTCTCTTTTTGCATTGATAGTAACTGATAATTTCCACATAAGGGCTTTCTCCTTCTTCTATGAAGTCAATCTCTGAAGAATTCGCTGATACAGCATCAAATATCCCTTTGCCATTTTCATTTACATACCAATATGTAAGTTCGTGAGTTGTATCTATGTTTCCTGATACACTCCCTCCAAAAATAGAGGAGCTTCCACTGATTTCGCCTGTTATTTCTTGCACGGGCACATTACAGAAGTACAGCAAATTTCTTTCCTGTGTTTGCTCTATGCTTGTTTCGGTTACATCTTCAATATTTCGGTTGTAATCGTTAATTAACATTGTCCAGCCTAATATTGCAACTATGAAAATCACTATGAAACAAACCTGTGACTTAGCATTATCAAAATCATCCAATGCTAATATAACATATCCCACCACATATGTAAGAAGTGCTGGTACTATGCCAATCAGTATTTGGCCCCAAAATGGTGCTTCATAACACATCCCCATAAATTTAGCTACTGCAATTCCACCTACAAGTATTATGCATACAAATACAAGCAGATGCAAAATTATTCTTTTATGTAACTTAATCTGACTTACATATGGACTCACTTTCCGTTCATTCCACATGCCTTCATTTTCTATGACTGGTTTTAATGCACTGGTTAACAAACATTTTGTGATAATTGTTATTACAATGCCAACTGCCCAAAGTATCCAAAATATCATTGTTCTACCTCCTGAAAAAATTATTTTCCTTAAGGTACATATATATTAACCTGTAAAACAGGATATTTGGCACAAGCATATTATCACAGATTTGTTGATTTTACAAGGTTTCGCCTTAAATATTTATGATAAGTAAGGAAAAAAACGATTCTGTCGAAGTTTGTATTTTTAATAAGAATGTGAAGAAGAAAGATTAAAAGATTATTTATATATAAAAAATTAATTACATAAAACTAGGTCAAAAGTCGATAGTTAAAGCTATTTTGTAAAAAATATCATCTAAATAAATAAAAGCTAAAAATGGGGAGGAAAAGAATTTTTATGTTAGATATTTTATTAATTGGTAAAAGTACAAAATATTGTATAAATTTAATGAATGAGATAAACAACAATCATATGTTAAAGTTGTTGGAATAGTCAATAATGTCAAAAATGTAAAAGATGAAATAAAAAGAAAACATATAGATATTATCTTAATTTATTTGAATATATTTCAAATTGAAAAAGTATTAGAATTAAAAGAAATTAATACCAAAATAATTCCAAAATCAATTATACTTATTTTAGATGAACTAAATTTAAGTAAAGAATTAAAGAGTATATGATTATCTTTTAAAAAATAACTCTTTTGATAATTTATTAAATTTACTTAATAAGCTAATTTTGTTGAATTTGGATAATTATTATAACTATGACTTAGAAAATGATATTTTCCATTATTGAAAAAATTTAATTTAATAATTATTTATAGAATAATAAATTGAGGAGGAAAATTTAACATGATTAATATATTATTAATAGAAAATGATATGGAATCTTGTAAGAAATTAATAAATAATATAAGTAAAATAAATAGTAATGTAAGAATTTCTTCTATATCAAGTACATTTAAAGAAATAAAACATGCATTAAATAATTATGATATTGATATAATTATAATTCATTTAGATTATGATGAATATATAAACATAAGAAATAACAAATTAATTTCTGAAAGTAAATATAAAAATTCAGTAGTATTAATACTAGAAAGAAAGATTGGTAAAAATAAATTTGATGATAAAAATATATATCATTGTATAACAAATTTTAAAGATATTAATAAGATTACTAATACTATTAGTAAATTAGTACAAACTAAACAAAATAATATTTTATATAATGTTAATAAAAATAAAGAAAAATACATTAAAGAATGTATAAAAAGTGAATTAGAGTATTTAAGATATAGTTTCTCTTATTCTGGAACAAGTTATTTACTTGAAACAATATATATATTATCAGTGCTTAAAAATTATTGTAATGATAATCTTGAAAAAGATATATATCCTTTAGTAGGTGCAAAATTTCACAAATCTGCTCATACTGTAAAATGTAATATAAGGAATGCAACAGATATGATGACGTATGAATGTGAAGAAAAAAAGTTACAAGAATATTTGTATGAATATGAATTTTTAAAACCAGGCTCCAAAAGAATTATTTATGCCATTTTAGGAAAATTAAAAATATAATAAAGAAAAACGCGGATACCAAGAGGTATCCGCGAAAAAGCTAAGAATGCAATTTAGTTTAATTAGTTACAGAAAAAAATTCTAACTGAGGTTAATCAGTATAAACTCCCATATTTGTTATGAGAATTTTTCTAATGCTTCCATTTGACTGAGAAACAGAACTTGCATCTGCCCATACTTCAATGACTTCATTCATATGGACACCTTTTACTTCTTTGCGAAGAAGCATTCCCGCAGTTTTCATGTACTCAAAGGAATCATTATATATAACTTCACCGTTTCTCCTAAACTGAAGATTAAGTTTTACATCTCCAATACCTGTATCGGAATCATCTTTTTTAAAAAATGCAGTGTAGATAATCCGATTAATATGAGGATCGTTAGGAAGATATATTCTTCCCATCAACTTGTAACTTTTCTGATCGACAAGTTGATTGTAAAATAAATCTTTCGCCTCTGTGTATCCGAGATGTACTTCAGGAACGCTGCTTTGAGTAGCTACTCCAGAATCTTCTGTTTCATACAGCTCGGCTTCTGTAGTAGAATTAGGCAACTCCATTGCATATGCAGGAATTGCCACACCAATTACCATACAGATTGCTAATATCATACTGGCGAATTTGTTAAAAAGTTTTGTTTTCATACTAGTACCTCCATTGTTGTTTGTGTTATGCATTCTTAACTTTTATATCAAATCCATTGTTATGGAATTTGATTCACTATGTATGAATATTTTCAACATATACATATTATACATGTCCTTGTAAAAATTGAGTAAAAAAGATAAACAAGATAAAATATTATTTCTATTATACATAATTAAAGGCTGCAAAATGCAGTCTTTAATTAATTTGCTATTCACATTTTTCTAGTTCTATGTGTACTGGTCTTCCTTTAAAATCTATAACCATAGTAATCTTATCAGTAGCGGTATATTTATTCATTTCAAATGTTTCACCAAAATTATATTGTTTTGAATCTTTTTCAAAATTATAACATTGATACCTATCTGATTGTAATGTACTATAAAATTTTTCTCCTTTAGAATTCAAAATATAGCATCCATCTGTTTTATTTTCCCACATAATAGGATATTCTCCTAGTAATCTTACGGGATATCTATTATTCTGGTAGTTACTAAACATATCTGCGTATTTATCATTACCATAAAATGAAATAAAGCTTTCTCTTGTTTTATATTTTTTTCCGATCATTCATTTCTTCAACAGTATAGATATTAGATAATTCTTTTTCACGGCTTATTAATTCAATTGGATATATAGGTTCTTCAACATTTTTTATGTTTACTCCTATTTCAAAATTTGTATCTGTAAGTTTATTTGTGCATACTTCAAAATTATTATTGTCACAACCTATGACTTTATATGAAAAATCTCCTCGATTATACATTATTTCTGGAACTTTTAAATACATTTCCCAATTTCCCTCTAAAGTAATTTGTTTACTTGCTTTATTATCAGGATATGCCGGTATTAAATCAATTTTTGAAAAATAAATATTTAGCTCTTTTGATTTTGGATATATATTTGATGAACTAATGTTATAAACAAAATTAGTACCTAAACTGTTATCATAATTTATAAACTCTTTTACTGAATTACTATAAGCAAATTTATTTTGTTCACTATTATAATTAATATCATGTTTTTTACAAAATTCGTTGAAATTACTGTTTTTATAATAATCATAGTATAAAATATTCTTATTTTCATCAATAATAACTAAATCAGATAGTACTATATCGTGTGAACCCTCATAATCTATATAATCATTTATCGTTTTCCCTAAATCTACATAGTCATTTATTTTATTTTCAAACTCAAAGTAAAAAGAAATATTAATATTTGAGTCAGTCATAATAAACTCTTCAATTTTGCTTTTTACCTTAATATTATCAATTATTTCATTATTTTCAATCATACTAACATTTTGCTCATATAATGTATCAGTTGATTTTCCTATGTATCCGTTTTCAATTGCAGTTGTTACTCCATTTCCAACATTAAAATCAGAAAACTGTTTTTTTACAAAATTTTCAATATCTTTTGCAAAAACTACTCCTGTAATTAATAAAACAGAACATGATACTGTTGCAAAACTTAATTTAAAGTTATTTGATTTTACTTTTTTATTTTTTCTTATTTTCTCAAAAATATTAGAAATGCTATCATTATAGCTTTGATGTGGTTCTAACTTCTTTGAAATATTATATATAAAATCTTTTTCTCTATTATTCATAAACATTTTCCTCCTCTATTAATTTTAATTTTTTTCTTGCTCTATGCATTTTTGTCCTCACAGTAGAATTATTAATATGCATCATCTTTGCTATTTCGATAGTTTTATATCCTTCACAATAATATAATACTAAAATTGTCTTTTCATCTTTATCCAATTCATTTAATAAATCATCAAATTCAATATTAGAATCAAGTTCTTCTGATGTTAATATTAATTTTTCACCCTCTATATAATCATATGAAATAATATTTACATTTTGTTTATAAATATAATTACACTTGTTTATTAAAATTGTTATAATCCAAGACTTGAATTTTGAAACATTAATTAGTTTATTTAATGATTGATAGGCTGATAAAATTGTTTCTTGTATTGCATCATCAATATCTTCATTTCTATTAAGCCTTGTTCTAGCTATTTTATATAAGTCATTTTTATAATATAATATAATATCTTCAAATGCATTAATATCACCTTTTTTTGCTCTTTTTATTATTTCTGTATTCATTTTACCTCCTTCATATAAAAATAATAAATACTTATATATATAAGATAATTAAAACGTCAATTTTGTTTCAAATTTATAAAATAATTTTATTATTTTTTTTATTAAAAAAAACCTTATTTTAAAATTGGTATAAAAATGTAGTATATTTAAAAAATATATTGCATACTATATATATACAAAAGTTTAAACGTAATCTGCTCAATTCTAAAGAAAATTGTGAAAAACAGTTGACAAAGTTATATAATAGTAGTATAATAAATTCTGTTAAGCATCGCGGGGTGGAGCAGTTGGCAGCTCGTCGGGCTCATAACCCGAAGGTCGTAAGTTCGAGTCTTACCCCCGCAACCATGAAAATAAAGCACTTGCAGTTTTTGCAGGTGCTTATTTTTTGTTAATTACTTAATATTTTACTTAATACTAAAAATTAATTAAATTTTAATTATATTAACGTAGTTAATGAAATAGTTATTTTACTGACAAGATGTTTGAAAATTTAAAGTTAAATGAAAATGAACAAGAAATATTACATAAGCAAAACACTTTATATTTAGATATTTTTAATATATAATTATAAAGACAAGTAGTAAGTTGTCGCTATGGTAAGTTGAAGGAGGAATCTTATGAAAAAGAAGATATGTATTGGTGTAGGAATACTTTTAATGATACTTATAGTTGTAGGAATTATAACAAACTATATAGATAGTGGTAGAGTAGCAACAGGACACGAGCCAAAGTATTGTATCAAAATAGTTAATAATGATGGCAGTAAAGTGACATATTGGGGATTAGGCTATAAGGTTATTAGATATGTTGGAGTATCTCCAAATGAGCCTTATGAAAGTAATATAGGTGTAAAAATGGGAAATTGGTTTATGAAATATGAATTACCAATAGATAGTGAGTTTAATAAAGAAAATAGCAGTAATATAAGTAACTTAAATGATTTTTACAATACTGAACTGACAAAAAATAGAGATATAAGAAATTTATCAAAGGAATATAAATCTTTTGATGCTCAAAAAGATAACTGTTTTGTTATAGGTGCAATGGTTCATAATGATAATTTGTATAGCGAATTTATGGAAAACTACAAAAATAAAAAAACAGCATTTATTAGAGTGGCTCAAAACACTGTTGAAGGAGATTTAATCTTAACAGATATTTTATATTACGAGAAATCAGATAAATTATATGTAGTTACTGATAATACAAGAGATAAATTTTCAGTAGAAACTGATAGAATAATTGAATTGAAAGAATTTAATTATATATCAGAATATAAAAATAATAATCACTTATATTGGGTTTTATACAACGAAGATATAACTGAAGAAAATTTTAAAACTGATAATGTATTTGTGATAACAACTATTAACTAAATATATAAAGGAGATATAAAAGTTATGAATAAAGAAAAAATATTTTTGATTTTAAGTCTTGTATTTGCAATTTTAACTTTTATTGGTGGATACTTGGTAATCACTCATAAATTGGATAATGCTGGTTATTCAGCTATACCAATGTTATTTACACTAACATTTAGTATATTATATAGAAATAGCAAAAAAGATAATAGTAATGATGTAAAGTAACTAGAAAATTACAATTTTATTATATTATTGGAGACGATTATAATTTTGAATTAAAAGTTCCTAAAGATTTTGAAGTTATATAAATCCCAAAGTTTACTTGGGTAGTTTTCATTTCTCCTTTTTATTATAACTATTTTTAAAACTTTTATTTTGCAATTTACATAAAATTGTGTTATAATATTTTAGCAATGCACATTGAAAAAAATAAAAAAGAGTGATATGTTTGGTGTAAATGATGCTATCAGTAAAACAACAAAACAAAAACGGAGGTAATTTTATGAAACAATTGAAAGATTATGTAAGAAACATCCCCGACTTCCCTAAAAAAGGCATACAGTTCAAAGACATCACCACTGTTCTGCAGGATCCGGCGGGGCTTAAGCTCGCAGTAACCAGTTTGCAGAAAGAATTGGTAGATTTGGACTTCGACCTTGTTGTAGCGCCTGAATCCAGAGGATTTATTTTCGGCGTTCCTATCGCATTTAACACCAACACTGGTTTCGTCCCTGTTAGAAAGGTCGGTAAACTTCCTTATGAGACAATTCAGGAAACCTACGACCTTGAGTACGGCTCAGCTACCATCGAAATCCACAAAGATGCTATCCAAAAAGGGCAGCGTGTGGTCATCGTAGATGATTTGCTGGCTACTGGCGGAACTATGCAGGCTATCATTAACCTTGTTGAAAAATTGGGTGGCGAAGTCGTAAAGATTTGCTTCCTGATTGAACTTCAGGATTTGAAAGGAAGAGAGCTTTTGAAGAACTACGATATCAGTTCTTCAATTGTTTACTAATCCTACTGCCTATGAACTATATTCTTAACTGAATTGTAAGATTTTAGCTCACCAACATTCACTCTAAGAAAAGCCCTGGTCGCACTGACTGGGGCTTTTTCTTTATTTTTAACTTAAAATATGGTATAATTTTATTAGAATAGGGTAATTTTTATAGGAGGTGGTTTTCTTGAAAAATTTAGTATTCAATCAAAATGAATTCCTTATAAAAAATAATTTTTCAACAGTTCTTAAAAGAGCTGTAAATGCCATGGTCTTTGAGTATTTAGAAGATATATACCCTACTCCTAATTCTTTTGAAACATTTGACAAAGAAATTAGTGATTTGATAATTAAATTGCAAGAAGAACAAGAAGATTTTAAAAAGAAAAAATCTATGAATAAATTTAAAAAGACTAAAGTTCATTTTAAAAAGTCGAAAAAATTTATTAAATAAAATAGATTGTTAAAAAGTTGCTTTTATTATATAATAAAGGCAACTTTTTACTTGAAAGTATAATTTATATATTTAAAAGGAGTTTTTATGCAAGAATTAGAAAAAAGCGAATTACCTAAAAATGATAAATATAAATTTTTAAATGATATATATGATGATTTTTTCTACCTTATATCTTCTAATACAGATGGATTTGATTCAGAAAAAGTTAATGCTGAAAAGGATTTTCCCAAAATACATGTAGAAGAAAAAAAACTAGAAGTGGCTGTTTCTTTAGATGATAGAAAAAAGAAAATAGAAGAGCTTTTTTCAAAAATATCTAGTTCTCATTTAACTCCGGAATCTCAAGAAATCCTAAAGAAAATGATTGAATATGCTGGAAAATATAGTGAGGGAATCGTTAAAAACTATATTCCTTTTAACATGAGAATATATTGCGATAATGACCAAACTTTATATAATATTGTTAATATTATTATTGAAGGATTTACATATTTTAATTATATAAAAAATGATACTGCTGTTGAACGTTCTTTATTTGTTGTTGAAGAATCTAATCATATTTCGGACTTATATAATAAGAACAATAGTATTGTAATTTTTAAAGATTCTGATGGATTATTAAACAAAGAAATAAATATAAAAAATAAACTTTTAAATGTTTGGGAAACTTCTATCCTAGATTATAGCAATATAGATGGAATTACTACAATTATTACTGATACAAATAAGCAAAAAATTGATGAATTATTTGCTACTAATTCTACCTTAAGAGATAAAATATTTGATTTTGAACTATATACAACTGCTGAAAGCTCTCAAGATGTTTACAAAAAAATATTAGATTCTCTTAGAAAAGACTATATTCTTACAGCTGATTTTGAAATAAATCTTTTAGACTATGTTAATGAAACTTATAATAAAACAACATTATCAGCGCCAGAATATATTAGTTCTACAATTGAAAAAATATTATTTAATAAAAATGAAGAAGCTATTACTTCAAATACCATTCCTCCTTTTGAAAGAAATAAATCAATAAATGAAATCTTTAAAGATTTAAATAGCCTTGTTGGTTTAAAAAATGTTAAGTCCATGTTAAAAGATTTAGTTAGCCTTATTCAATTCAAAAATAAGGCTGGAGATGATATAAAAATTAAAGATACTAATTTACATATGGTATTTTTAGGAAATCCTGGTACTGGAAAAACTACTGTTGCAAGAATGATTGCAGAAATTTTATATAACTTAGATTATATAGAACAAAACAAATTAGTAGAAGTTTCTGCTAAAGATTTAATTGGTCAGTATGTTGGTCAAACAGCCCCTAAAACAATGTCTGTTATTGAAAGAGCTTTAGGTGGGGTTTTGTTTATAGATGAAGCATATTCTCTAGCAAGTAAGCCTGGAAATAATTCAAGCTTTAATGATGAATGTATTGCAACTCTTATTCAAGCAATGGAAAATTATCGCGATAACTTAGTTGTAATTTTGGCGGGATATAGTAAAGAAATGGATGCATTTTTAAAATCTAATTCTGGTATTGTTTCAAGAATTGGATATACTATGGAATTTAAAGATTACACAGTTGATGAACTTATTACAATATTAAAATCTATGTTTGAAAAATCTGGTTTTATAATTAATGATGAAGCAATTGAAAAAGCAAAACAAATAATTTTAGAATTTAAAGACACTGAAAGTTTTGGTAATGCTAGATTTGTTAGAAATCTTTATGAAAAGTCTGTTATTAAGCATGCTAGTAATGTACAAAATGAAACATCAAATGACGTGCTTAAAACAATTTCTTCAAATGATATAAGTGCTGATGGATTAGGAAAATTGTAAAATATAAGAGCCTAGAAATTTTTTCTGGGCTCTATTTATACTTTATAACCTAATTCAATATCTTTTTCAAATTCTTGATTTCCTCTTTTAATTTTAAGTTTTACAGTATCTCCTGGAGATTTTGAATAAATATATTCTCTTAAGTCATTCATTTTATTTATTTCTATATTATCAATTTTACTAATCACATCACCAATAATAATCTCTTTATTAAATAATGGTCCATCAGGTAAAATTGTTGCAATATATACTCCTGATGTTATATTTAAACTTGAATCTAAATATGGTATAACTTCTTTATCATATCCATAAATTCCTAAATATGCTTCTTCAAATTTATTATTTGTAATAAGTTTTTCAAGTATTGGTTTTATAATATTTATTGGAACAGCAAATCCAATTCCTTCTGCATCACTTATTTTTACTGTATTTATTCCTATTAATTCTCCGTCTTTATTTATTAGTGCTCCCCCACTATTTCCTTCATTTATGGTTGCATCTGTTTGAATTAAATCCTCCATATAACTTTCTGTATCTGCAAGTTTTATTGTTCTATCTATTCCACTTATTATTCCCTTTGTAACAGTTCTTTGAAACTCTATCCCAATTGGATTTCCAATTGCATATACTTCATCAGCCAAAGTGATTTTATCTGAATCTGCTAAATTTATATAATCTAATTTATTTGCAGTTATTTTGACAATTGCTAAATCCAAGTTAGTATCTGCCCAAATTACATTACCATTATGCACAGTACCATTTTCTAATGTCACATAACAACTCCCATATTTATTTCCAGCAACATGTTGATTTGTAAGAATATAACCATTTTCTGAAAGTATTACACCACTTCCTAATCCCAACTTTTGCTCTGAATCTGTAAGAAATATCGAATTACCATTTTGCTCTAATTTAGAAATTCCAACTACACTTTTTACAACTTCTTGAATTGTTTTTTGAGGATCTTTTTCCACATTTTGCTCATCATTTGTGGATAATTTTGTTGCTTCATAATTTGTTTGTATATTAGTATTACTATTTTCAGAATAATCTAATTTTATAATTACAATACAAAGAAGTATAATAATTAAACCTAAAAAAGCAATTATAGCTATTTTATCTTTATTTTTATCTTTTTTATTTTCATAATACACTTTATATGGACTCCTTTCATATATAGATTTCCAAATTTTACTTAAATTTATTCAAAATATTTTTTTAATTTGAGGAAATACTACTATTATTTAATTTCTTTACTTATTTTCTTAATAGATGTATAATATTATTGAATTAATATGGAGGTATTTATGCTAGGATCAATTCAAGATACTAATAATTATAAAATAATGGCAGTTGAAACAGACTCATTTATTTCTGATGCCTTAAAAACAATGATTCGCTCTGCAAAATATTCTCTTTCAAAGTTTTTAAGTTTAGAAGAAGCACTATCTGCTCTAAAAAAGGAAACCTTTGATATATTAATATTAGATTTTTCAATAATTACAGATACTAAACTTACATTACTAAAAGAAATTAGAGATTATAATTTAGATTTGTATATAATACTTTTAATTAATAGCCTTGATTTACCAATACCAATTAAGGAACTAAAAAAATTATCTGTTCAAGGTTACTGTGAAAAAGATGATAAATTAGAGCAACTTCCTTTATTTATTGAAGCTGCTGTTAAATCAATTAATCAAATGAAAACTATAAAATCTATAAATGAAGAATTAATACAATCTAAAAGTAAGCTTGAAAAAGCTTATTTGGAAAGTGTTGAAACACTTAGATATACTGTTGAAGCGAAAGATAATTACACAAAAGGTCATTCAGATAGAGTTTCTGCATATTCTGTATTAATTGGAAAAAGTTTAGGATTACCTCAATCAGATATTGAAACTCTTCGCATTGGTGGTTTATTTCATGATGTTGGAAAAATTGGAATTTCAGATTCTATATTATTAAAAAATGGAAAATTAACTAATGAAGAATATGATGAAATAAAAAGACATCCTATTATTGGAAAAAACATCCTTTCAAATGCTGAAATATTTGAAGATATTATACCTATAGTTTTATATCATCACGAAAGATATGATGGTAAAGGATATCCATATGGTTTATCTGATAAAGATATTCCTTTTTTAGCAAGAATAGTTGCTGTTGCAGATGCGTTTGATGCAATGACATCAAGACGTTCTTATAGAGATGAATTGGATTTAGAATATGTAAAAGAGGAATTAAAAAGCAAAACTGGAACTCAGTTTGATCCTATAGTAACTGCATCATTCTTAAATATATTAAATAATGAATATCGCTTTATAAGAGATATTAAATTTAGTCGTTAAAATTACTGAATTAACAAGATTTTCAGTAAGTAATTATAAAATTTTAAGGAGGAAATAAATATGAAGCTTAAAGAGATACATACAGAAGCAAAACGTTGTATAAAGAATAACTTTTGGAAATTATTCTTTATAATACTTTTAAATTATCTTATAGTTTTAGCTTTTACAAAAGTAAGTGACTCTTTTGATACACCGATTTTCACACTAATATTTGGAATTGTGTCTTACATTATTACTGTCCCATTATCTTATGGAGTAATAGTTTCATTTATGAAAAGTTCTAGTGAAGAATCAATTTCAGTGTTTGATTTTATAAGCGATGGAATGAAAGCATTTAAACGTGTTTGGTGTGTTTTTGGAAGAACAATTTTGAAATTAGTTTTACCAATTATAATTTTTATAATTGGATTTGCAGTTTCATTTGGGTTATTAGCAAAAGGTATATATGATTCTTTTGCAGGTCAAGGAACTAGTTCAAGTGCTCTACTAATTGCTTCAGCTGTTATTTTAATAGCTACAGCAATTTATTACATAGTTAAAGCTATTTCATATTCTTTAACAAATTACATATTATATGATAACCCAGAACTTTCAGCAAAAGAGATAGTTGAAGAAAGTAGTATAATGATGAAAGGTCATGTATGGTCATATATTTTGTTGATGATTTATACTATAATACTATATTTAGTTTTAATGGGTGCATGTTCATTAATTATGACACTTTTACAAAGTGTTAGTGGAGTTATTCTAGGAATGTTATTAATGATTGCAGGAGCAGTTATTTTATTACCATATAGTTTAGGTTTACAAATTGCTTTTTATAATTTGTTAAAAGGAACTGATAAAACAGAAAATAAAGAATAAAGAACAAAAGAGCCACTTTTAAAATTTTCAAACATTTTAGTATATTTAAGTGGCTCGTCTTTGTTCTTGCGCCAATTTTACAAAGTAAAATTGTGTGCAATATTTGCCGAAGGCTTTATTTAGTAGGATGTCCGAAGGACTTTCCTACTAAATAAAAAAAACTCACATTTGTTCAAAATGTGAGTTTTTCTTTTAGAAATTATTTTCTATTTTTTCTTCTAACAGGTACTTTTTTATTTACATTTGGTAATAATATTAAAATTAAGCTTATTATTAAAATTCCTGCACTTCTTATGATATTTGTTCCTGTTCCACCTGTTAAAGGTAAGCTATATTTTTTATCATTTTTTACTGTTACCTCTGCATTTACGTGTTGCTCATCTGATGAATTTACTTCAATTACTTCAATTTTTTCTCTTGATATTCTGTAATCTTCTGGTGCTTTTGTTTCAGTTAATTTGTAATATCCATATTTTAAGTTTTCAAATCTTAATGTTCCATCTTCTGCTGTTGTTCCAACATAACTTACATAGTCTTCGCTATTTTCTTCTGGAACTACAAACTCGCCTGTTTCTTCATTTTTTATTACTTTTTCAAGTTTAAATTCTGCACCTGAAAGTTTTACTTCTTCATTTCTGCTGTCCACTTTTGTTACTGTTAAGTTTCCAACTTTATTGTTTATTAATGTAATTATTGTATTTCCATTTTTTACTTCTTCTGTTTTTTCACAGTAATATTCATTTTTTACAGCTTCTTCACCTTTAGTATAATTTACTTCTGTTTCAACAACTGTATATTTAATTTCATTTCCTTGTTCATCATATCTTGGTAAATCTTTATATGTATATGTCCATTCTGTTTTTTCATTTGGCATATTCTTTGTAATTGTAAATGGAGCTTTTACGTCATCTCTTTGTTTTGTTTCTTCATCTTGTATTTCTACAATACTCTCATTTCCATTTTCATCTTCTATAACTTGTTTTAATTGTACTGTTATTGAATCTGGTCTTGTTTCTTCTGTATCACCATTCCATACTTTATTTACTATTACATCTTTTGCCCATTCTATTATTGTTTTACAATTTGCTTCTACTGTTTCTTCAGATTTCTCTAGTTTTATCGTTCCTGTTACATTGTTTACTATTGGTCCGATATCTTTTGGTGTAATACCTAAATATGAGAAGCTTATTTCTTTATTAAGTGTAATTATATTTACTTGTTTTTCTTCGCTTAATGTTACTGGTGTTTTTGTTCCGTCATTCCAGATAACCACTTGTTCTTCTGATTGAGTGTTATATTTTCCTGTCCATGTTATTGTTTGTAATTCTTCGTCATATATTCCACCAGCAATATTACGTTCTTTTTCGCTTATTTTATAAGGTAATTTATCTACTACTGTTACAATTATTTCATCTTGTTGTTGATAATTTGCGTCTAATTCTGCTATATAATTTATTTTATAATTTACCTTACCATTTGTTGCTCTTAATTTTTCTGTTCCTGTTTTAGTAATTCCTGAACTTTGTACATTTAAAGTATTTTTTATTGTAAATTCTGTTTTGTTTTCATTTGATGTTATAGTTTTACTATATTTATTTAGTTCTATTGATTCTAACTCATCTATGCTGTATTCGATTTCTTGTCCATCTGGAGTATACATTGGAACACCTTCAAAAGTATGTTGCCAGTTATTTTCAGCTGAAATTGATTGGTCCTTTGAAATATATGGTGCATCTACTTTATTAATTCTTCCAATTAATTGTAGTACTATACTTTGTGGTCTTGTATTTTTTACATCATTTCTATCGTTCCACTCTTTAATTCCTTTGATACTTATTAAATTATCATCTGGTATAGTAAATGTATTTATAATTCTTGCTGTATATATTATATTTCCATTACTATCAGTTACTGGAATTACATCTCCAACTTGTTTTTTATAGAATTTCAAGTCATCTTCTGAACCGTCTTCATCATCCCATGATTCATCTACTGTATATTTTATAAGTTTTCCTGTTGCTATATCATATTTTGGTAAATTCTCAAAAGTGTATTCTGTAATTTTATCATTTTTCCCAACCTCAACATAGCAAGAGTATTCATCTATTGTTGTAACTGTAGTTTCTGGTACTTCAGAGTTTTCTGGTGTAGTACTTTCGTTAGGCATTGATTCTAAAGGTGTGTTTTCTGTTTGCTCTACTGTAATAGGTGTTTCCATAGTTTCTTGTGTAGTGCTTTCCTTAGGAGTTGTTTCTGAAGTAACTGATGTTGTTTGTTCTTCTGTAACAGATATCTCCGTAATTTCTGGCACTTCACCTTGATTATTATTTTCTGAATTTGTTTCTTGTACTTTTGTATCTTCAGAATCTACATTTTTATTATCTACATTTTCTGTACTTACTTCTTGCACATTTGTATCTTCTGTATTTTCTTCTGACTTATTCTCTGATTCTTTTGGTAGTTCTGTGTTATTTGTTATTCCACTCGTAATTGTTTCTTGAAGAACTTGGTTTTCAAACTTTTCTTGTGGTACTTGACTTTCAAGATTTCCTTGAGATGCATTTTTTTCATTTAAATTTGATTGTTCTGTAAGATCTATACTTGATGTTACAA
The DNA here is from genome assembly GCA_949482135.1 of uncultured Clostridia bacterium. Lineage (GTDB taxonomy): Bacteria > Bacillota > Clostridia > TANB77 > CAG-508 > Scatovivens. The sequence continues at coordinate 42,000 of CASYFC010000003.1, read as the reverse complement.
TAAATTTTATTCTTCTTGGTCTTCTTAAAGCTTGCAATTCGTTATATTCTTGCCAAATTTTTGTTACTTTTAAGTTTATTGTTTCTGTATTAAAATCAATTTCTCTATAATAATATTTTACAACTATAGGATCTCCAGTTTGATATGTTCCACTTGTTTGTCCGTCTGATTCTACAAACTTCCAATTTATTGGTAAATTTTCTACTGGTTTTGTAGCATATATACTTCCAACATCTCCAGTTTGTGTTTCTATAGGAACATCTACTAGATTTTCTCCATCTTTTACTTGGACTGGTATTTCTGTACGATTGCCATCTTTATCTATTTTATAATGATATATTATTACTGTTCCTTGTGTCTTTTTATTTTCAATTTCTACAAGTTGTCCATCTTCTGTTTCTTTATTTACTGTAATTGTATGTTTTGCAGCATCACCTTCTGGCAATACATATCCTTCTGGTGCTTTTACTTCTATTATTTCATATTCTCCAACTTCAAGTTTTACATCAATTTTACCATTTTCATCAGTTGTGTATATAGGTAGTTCTATCTCATCTGCCATACCAACATCTCTTATGCTACTTTCTGCATCAGTTGTATTCTCTGCACTGTCTGTTCTTACTATTGTAAATTCTGCTCCTGGTAAAGGAACTTTTACCTCTTCCTCTAGTCCTGTTTCTTCATTTATTTGTTTTTCAGTAGCATATTTAAATATTGATACATTTTTATCTACTTTTTTGTAATAGTATATAACTACTATTTCTTCTTTTCCATATGTTCCTGAAACTTCACCTTCTGCTTCAACAAACTCATATTCTTCTGATAGAAGTTGTCTATTATCTTCTTGTACATGCGCATATAAAAGTTGTTCTGTTGTATAGGCATCTCCTTCTTTTCCTGAGAATCTTTCATCTTTTGCAGGAGTACCATCAGATACTGGAACTCCAACTGTTGTTCCTTGTATATAATGATGTACTATTAATGGTACTTTCTTTTCCATGTAATAATATGTTACTTCTTGGTCTTCGCCTAGTATAAATTTTCCTGTGCTATTTTCTGGAATCACATATGTTTTTGTTCCATCATCTTGAATTGTGTTTTCTAATTCATACTCAATTCCATCTTTTTCTAACTTCTTTATAATATCTGTTGTATAAGTTTCATCAGGATTTCCTGTTAATATTACATCTTCTGCTAAAGATTCTGTTGTATAATTTCCTTCACTATCAATCTTATAATAGTGTACTATTACTTTTGATTTCTTTGTATTTTCTATTGTGAATGTATGTATTGCTTCGGCATCTTCTCCTGTTTGTGCTGGTCTGAACTCAATTTCAATTGGTTCAGAATTCAAGACATACCCATCAGGTGCTTGTATTTCTTTTATTGTATATTTTCCAAATGGAATATTTGTTATGCCTTGGCCATTACTTTTTGTTTCAACTGTGTATACTTCATTTGACATAACTTTTACACTATTTATTGTAAATGTATCACTACTGTTTTCATTATTTGATTCACTTTGTAGAAGAATTCCGCCTTGATTGTCAAATCTATTATATATGAAATTAATTGTATATACGCTTCCACCAGTTAAAACTCTAGTATAATTTTGAGCTTCTACATTTCCGCTGATATTTATTAAAGGTAATCTTGAAATTTGACTGCCACTACCAAGACTAGCTCTGCTGCTTAAAGACATCAAGCCACCCCCCATATTAGTTTGCTCTACTACAGTTACTACTCCATTATATAATGGATTTTCGGATGAAATACTTGCATTAATTTCTAGTAAATATTCTCCTTCATAATCTGTTAAATCTACTTCTATACTAGAATGTGCTTGTGTATTGCTCATTCCTTGATTATTAGATTTATAAGATCCATCTTCAGATTTTTCGAAATAGTACTGATCCATTTCATCATGTGTCATTTGGTCTAAATAATCTAATTCTACATATCCTTCTGGCATTAGTTTAAATATAGCACCTTCTAGTGGTTCTTTTGTTTCACTGTCAATCTTGTTTAAAATGATTTTATTTTCTTTATAACAATATTTAACAACTATGTGTTTATCTTCTATCACATTATCAAATTGTGGCATTGTAAAGGTTCCATCTGCTTCTACTTCAAATGGATAATCTTTTCCATTTACTGTAATTCCTACAATTTCATAATTTTCGTTTTCTGGTGTCATTACTATAGGCTTTGTACTTGAATTACCATACACAACTTCTTCATATGGCAATAATCCTTCACCTGTAATACTTCCACCTTTTACACCATTTACTGGTTCTACTTCTGTAGTTATATTGAAATGTTTGTAATAGTTTTTAACTGTTAATTCTTGCTTTTCTGGAATCATCATTTCTGCATTTAGTTTTATTATCATTCCATCTGAATAATAATATTCTTCATCACCATATATATCTTCATATTGTTCTGTTTCTTCGTTCCATACTCTGTCAACAATTTCTCTATATGTATTACTTTGGTTTTCTAAAACTATTCCATTTTCAAATTCTAAGCTTTTAGCAGTAAAACTTCCAACTCCAATGTATCCTGTATCTCTTATTTGCGTTACATCATTAATAGGCCCTTTTTCTATTTCTCTACGCCATTCTTCCTGTCCATCTCTGTTTAGTTTAAGTATGATTCCATTACCAGGTATTGCTACCCCAGCTGCATCATCAGCAGCCCTATTTATGCTCATAGGCTCTGCCATGCCTGTATCTTTTAAAATTCTAATTCCACCTGCAATATATCCACCTTCTATAGTTTCTTTTATAGATGTAATATTGCTATTTTCGATATTTTTAGTCCATTCAGGAATTCTATTTCTATCTAATTTTGTTATATTTTGAATGTTTAGTGTTCTATTTATAATAGCTCTTTGTTCAATATTGATTTCGGATGTTTTATAATTTGTCAGTATTACACTCTTAGATGATTCTGCATAATCACAATCTGAACATTTTCCATTTTGTATCGAATGTTCTTCAAATTTAGTTATACCTCCACAATTTTGGCACACATAAGTATGACATATATTATTATAATTCTCAATAGAAACTTCTATATGATTGCATCCAGTATTTTTCCAAGTTGCAGTATATGTTACATCTTCAGTTACAGTTTCTGATAATACAGGAGCCCATCCAGCAAAAGTATGTTCTGTATAATATAAAGAGCCATAAAATTGAGGCGTAGGCTCTCCATACTTAACTTCTTCCTGAACAATATCAGCAAAAAGAGTTTGGCCATATACTCCATCAGTATACGTTATAGTATGTGTTGTTAATCTAATATATTTAAGAACAATTATGTTTTCTTCTGGATTTTCTTTTAGTGTGAAATATTGTTCTGGATCATTCTCGTCATATTGAAATTCAACACCTTTACCATCAATTGTATACGTATTCCAATTAGGATTATTATCTACTAAATCTTTTTTATAAATAATATCTCCTACTTTGGCTGTGTATCTCATAGTTGAGCTGACTCTTCCAGTATGTACATTATTAATATAGTAATCTCGTACTATTTCATATGTTGTTTCCGGAATTTGTTCCCAAACAGCATATAAAGTAATATTCTCTGTCACTGTTAATGTATCCCCAACACACACGCTCGCTTCTGTTGATGATGGAATATTATTCCAACCTATAAATCTATATCCTTCTACTTCACTATGATTTTCTTCTATCGTTATAAAATCACCTTTTTCACAACCTGTTTTATATGTTCTATCTCTATCTACATATGTAACAGTTACTTCTGAATCCGTTTTGGCTTCTCCTCTAAGTAATACGTATCCACCATCTGATGTTTCTTCAGCTGATTTTAAAGAAGAATTTGTTACTTCTGCCCATTCTGCATTTCCTTCTGCACTATATTTAATTAGCATTCCTCTTGAGCCTCTGTTCAAAGCTCTACTTAAATTATTGCTGTTTCCTTTAATACTAACTCCGTTTCCCAAGTCAATATCATCGCTTGAATAAAGGCTTCCTGCTACAAGAATACCATTATCTTGTGTTTTTGAAATACCATTTACTGTATCAGAATTAGTTCCTGCTATACTTTTAGCCCATAAAGCATTACAATCATTTTTACTTTCTGTTTCTTTATATTTAATAACAATTCCATCTGAAAGTTTATTATTATAAACATTTTGTGGAGCACTTTCACTATTATTTTGTATTGTAATTCCATTTCCTAGGTCTATACTTTCGCCCCTTAATGCTCCTCCTACAACATATTCTCCTTCACTTATTTCAATTATTGAATTTAGAGTTACTGTTCTTAGTGGTTTATTATATTGTATCTTTCCTGTATTATCAAATTTTATAATATTTCCAATATTGTTATTATTTATAGTAATAACACATCCACCATCAGTTGTTTCATCAATTGAAGTTGCATATCCAGGTGTATTAATTGGTATTTCTAGTGCAATCTCTCCATTGCTTGTATATTTTTGAATTTTACTTATTAAGTTTGTACCAGAATTATCTTTAGATTCACTTACTGTATAATATCCACCATCTTTAGTTTCTTTTACTAATTCAGTAGAGTCATCTAATTCACCATCTACAGATTTAGCATATTCCACTATTGGATTGTCTTCACTTTTTTCTATTGTAGTATATTGCAATATCACTCTTTGTAAACTGTTATGAATAACAGTCATTCTAGATTGAGATGCAATCTCAGAAAGCATATCTATACTACCTATTACTCTATCTCCAAAAGTAACTGTTCCTTGTACACTTACATCTAGAATATACTTTCCTTCATTTGTTTCTCTAATATGATTAACTATAATACCATTATAAGCACCTAGCATATTGTCGGTAGCTTCAAAATCACAAATTTGGTCATACCATAACGCATTTCCAGAGTTGTCATATTTTATCATTACATAGCTTGGTTTAGTATTTTCAATAAAAGTTCCATTTCCTAGATTTATTGTACCTAAACTTTCAATTAGACTAATAGCTAAAAATCCACTATCTTCCGTCTGCATCATATATTCAATACTATCAGCTAATTGTCCGCCTATAATTTTTTGCCACTCAATATTGTTATCTTTATCATATTTTACTATTAATCCGTCTTCACTTTCATTCGATGTTAGTACAGCTCCGTTTTCTAATTTTAATTCTTCATAAAAGTATCCATATTTTATTGCTCCACCATCATTTGTTTTAAGTTCAATAAGATTACGCTTAGTTGTTTCAGTAACTTTTTTATTTTCAAAATCAATTAGAAATTCTCCTGGTCCATTAATTATTAAGCCCTCTCCTAAATCTAATATTTTTTCTTCCTCTAATGAAATTTGATATACATTACTAATTGGCATTAATCCTGTACCCAATAATACTTCAGTGTTACTATTTATTCCACCTCTAATAACTTCTTGTACTATATTGTTTGCATCATATTTTATTATAAATTCTCCAGGACCATTTATTATTACATTGTTTCCTAAATCTATTGGTTCAAAATCTAATTTTGTTGTATTTAATATGAATCCGTTATCAAGTGTATTAACTATATAACTTATCGTACTAAACATATTTGTTCTTTCTGAACATTTTATTTTCCATTGTGCTTCTAATTTATTATTGTAACAAATTAAATATGTTCCATTCTCTGTTATATTTACTTCGTTTTCCAAATATATTGGGTCATAAACTATTGCTTCAATAAAAATATTCCCATTTTTTTCTATTATTGAATTTGACTTTAAATTATAATTTATTACCTTATTAAATTCTACTATTCCTTCATTACTTACTTTTATTAATCTACTCTCATAATTACGTTCATACGAAAATGAGTCTTTTTCACCATATGAAACATTATTATAAAAAATATACCCATTATCAGATGTTTTTCTTTGTAACATAGTATCGTTATTACAATATGGTGTTTCTTTTATTTCTCCTATTTCTTGACGCCAAATTTCTTCTAAAAAACTATTATATTTAACAATTAAATTTTTAGTATTATAATTATCATTTTCATCAATCCATTGCATCTCCACAACACAAATATATTCATTTTCATCAGAAAAATATGGTTGTTTTAATGAACTTACTGAATTATAAGTTGAAGTTTCTTTTACTTCTTCTATTGTTCTATAACATTCTGTAATACCATCTTTATTATATTTAACTAATAATCCTGTTTGTGACGTTTGCCCTATAATATGCTCAATGCTACCTTCTTTTTTCAAATCAATATCATTGTAATAATTTCCATAAGTTATAAATCCTCCATCTGCTGTATCTACTATATCAGTAACTGCAGATATCCTAGCATTTACTATATTTCCATTTATATCATATATAGCAAAAAACGCTCCACTATCCAAAACAAGTTCGTGATTTCCCATTCCAAAATCTATTTGGCTACCATAGCAGTTTCCTACTATCATATAGCTTCCATTATATAATTCTTTAGAAAAATACTGTGTATCTGAGTTGTTACCAGCAAGAATACTTTGTACTCCTTGATTTTCTGTAATAGGATAATTTATATTAACATCTTTATCTGCTTCAATAACTTTATTCCACTGTGCTTTTCCGTTAATATCGTATTTAGCTATAAAGCAAACATTATAATAGTATTCCTCATCATTGCTTAAATATTTTGTACTATTTTTTAATATAACATTATCTTCTATAATAATTTCTGGTTGTTGGAATTCTCCTATTAAAACATATCCTCCATCTTGAGTTTCTTCTTTTTGGATTCTTCCATTAATTGCGTATTCTACATTTCCATAATTGTCATAAATGACTGTCATTTGAGAAAAACTATTATATTTAACATAATTAGTAATATATGTTCCATTTCCTACATTTACACTTGGTCCATCATATTCAAAACTTACAATATATTTTCCATTTTGAATTTCTTTAATAGTATTCGTAGAGTTTCCATATACATTTTCAGCAGATAATTGTTTATACCACTCTATATTTCCTAAACTATCATATTTTACAACTACTGCATCTTGGTTAGATTTTGGTGTTAATGTATCTCCATTTAGTAATTGCATATCACTCGTTAAAGTTTTATATCCAATATATCCACCATCGCTTGTTTCCTGTACCATATCACCAAATAATTTATTTAAAGATTCTAATTTTAGTTCTACACTCTTCTTAGATTTTCCAATTCCGAAGAAATATACTTGTTTGCTTAATTCAAATTTATCTTCAGCAATTTGAACTTCTATAGCTTTGTAAAATCCTTCTTGTAATTCTGCTCTAAATTCTCCGTTTTCATCTGTTGTTAATGTATAATATTGTTTTCCATCTATTATTTCTGGAGTTCCAATTATGTTTCCTTTGCTATCTGTAGCTGGAACGTCTCCATCTCCATCAATGTTGAAAATTGCAAATTTAGTATTTGGAATACGAACTTCTTCTGTAGTTTCTCCATCTACTTTAATTAATTTAAAAGTTGGTGTGTCTTCTATAACTAACTTGATTGTATCGCCTTCTACTTCATATAAATATATTTTTCCATCTTCAGTTGGTTCTTGTATAAATTTCAATGTTCCATCTACTTCTTGTACTTTAAATGTTATATCTTTTATTGGCACATATCCCTCTGGTGATTCAACTTCTTTTAAAGTATATGTACTATTAAATATATCTTTCTTTTCCTCAACATATTGGCATAAGTTAGGTATTATAATTTTTCCATTTTCATCTGAAATATATTCTCCTACTTGTTTTTCGTCTCTATATAGTCTAAATTTTGCTCCTCCAAGTAGCATTTCTGGCTTATCTTTTTCAACTTTTGTTATATCTAAATTAAAAGTTGGAATTTTTTCATTATCCATATTTAATATTAGATATGGCACATTTTCTACTTCTGTTTTATCTACAGATTTTACTATTTCTGAACCTTCTAATATATCTAGGCTGTAATCACCTTTGTTGTTTAATATTCTAAATCTGATTGTTTCTGGTTTTATGTAATATCCTTCTTTTGCTTCTGTTTCTTGCAATGTATATACTTCATTTAAATATAAATTTGATATTAAAGTTTCGCCATTGTCATTTGTTGTTATTGTTGTTCCTTTTTCTGGTAAACCTTTTCCTGATATGTTATATCTTACTCTTGAAAGAGGTTCATTTGTTCCTTCTGCTGTTTTTACAATTTTAAATACTGGTATTTTTTCGTTTTCGATTGTTAAAATTAATGCAGGTACTCCCTCAATTTCTGTTGTTTCAACTGATTTTACTATTTCTTGACCTTGATTTATTACTAAACTGTAATTTCCATTATCATTTATAATTTGGAATTTAATTTCTTCTGTTTTTATATAGTATCCTTGTTTTGCTCTTGTTTCTTTAAGTGTATATTCTTCATTTAAGTATAAACTTGATAAAGTTATCTCTCCACTTTCATTTGTTGTTATTGTTGTTCCATTATCATACATGCCTTTTCCAGATAATTTAAATCTTACACCTGAAAGTGGTATATTAGTTGTTTCTTCTATTTTTATTAATTTGAAAATTGGAATTTTTTCATTTGTTAATTCAACTACAGCAACAGGAACATAATCTTCTACTACTGCAGCTGAATCTTTAACTGTTCCTTCTTCAATTTCTGTTGTAAATGTTCCATTGTTATTATTTACAATTTTAAAACTTACTTTTCCATTTGGTAAATAATAACCGTTTGGAGCTTTTGTTTCTTCAATTGTATAAGTACTTCCTATTTTAAGACCACTTAATTCTGCAATTCCATTTTCATCTGTTATTATACCTTTTCCTAATGTTGGTAAACCTTCTCCTTTTACTGTAAATCTAGCATTTGTAAGCTTAACATCTTCTTTTCCTAGTTCAGATTTTATTAATCTTAATTTTGCTTTTGTTTCATCTTCAACTTGCACAGAAACTTTATGTTCTTCTTGGCTTACTGTAATATCTCCTCTAATATTTCCTTTTATTTTTTCTACTGATAATTCTTTTGTTTCAGAATTTATAGTTGTTGAAATTCTAATAACATCTTCATTTAATTCATAATTATCTGGAGTTTTTACTTCATTTATTTCATAAACTTTATTAACATGTAGTCCTGTTATTAATAATTTTCCATTTTCATCTGTTTTAGCAGTTTTTGAATTTACTAATTCTTCTCCATCTTCTATAGTTTTTACTTCAGAAACACTATATATTGCCCCACTAACTAATTTATCAAACCCTGTTTGATATTTTGTAAGTTCTAAGTTAAATTTTTCTATTGGAGAAATACCAATTTTACTTGGCTCTACTTTTGTTTTATATTTTCCTTGTGGAGTATCCCAGCAGAAATATACTGCATGATGGCTATAACTTTCTGCATTTAAAGCTACATCTTGTGGGATTGTTATATCATAATAAAATTCGTGTTTTTCTCCTCTTTGTAGTTTATAATCATCATTAAATTTAATCATAAAGCTTTTTACTTTACTAAAATCAGTTGGTACTGTTTGCCAATTATTGGCTTCATTAAATTCTTGTGTTGCTTCTCCATTTTCACTATAATATACAGTTACTACATTTTTTATTGCCTCTGGAACTATAATTCCATTACTGCTCATAATTGCAGTAAATGTTGAATTCATATCTTTTCCACTATCAACATATTTGTTTCCTTCAAAAGGCGTTCTTCCTAAAATTACAACTTCACTATTTGTTCCTGAATAATTGTTATTTATTTTAATATTTATTCTAGCTGTTCTATCTACTTTTACTACACCCGCAACTGATGGTGCATATGTAATATTACCTTCTTCATCATCATAATTAGTTATTATTTGGCTTGTTAATAAGTTATTTGTAGATACAAATTGTACTTGTGCTCTATCATAGCCTACTATTTCTTTTAAATTTTCATTTTTGTTTATATCATAAATATCTTCTTTGCTATAGCTTGAATGATAGTTCATGCAGTGTTCATTAATTGCATATAATTCTATATATTTGTTTGCAGTCATTGCTGTTGAATCTGGTATTATATTGCAGTCTACTGTTATAGTGTAGCTTTGAGGGTCTATGTTTTCTGTTATTATCTTTATAAATGTTTCATCATTTTCTTTATATAATTCATAATTTGATATTTTTACATTACTATTACTTACTGTTACATCATTTATTTGTACTGACGCCATTTCTTGGGGCAATTTTAATAAAAATGTACCATTTACCCATTTTTCTTGATTATTATAAGTTTCTGTATTTATATATATTCTAAAATTTCTTTCTTCAGTTGTTGGAATTTTTCTTTCACTAACATATACATCAGCTAAAGATATTGAAGGTTCATATGAAGCTTGATGTATATATGAATTTATACGTTTTTCTCCAGAATCTAAGTATAATACCACAGATGATTGTATATATTTATAGTCTAAAAATTCTTCTTTTGTATAATTTTCTACTATATAATCTGTATTTATTTCTTTTATACTATAAAAATAGAAATAACTGTCTGCATTTGTGCTACTTGTTTCAATTCTAATATGTAATACAGGCTCATCATATTTGTAGGGATTTGATTGATTATATTTACTCCAATTCTCTTTTGTAAAAGTTACTAAAGGTTCACTTCCATCATCGTCATCATCATATACTTTTACCCAACCATCTTCACCAAGTAAAATCTCTGGATTAGACATATATATTCCTACATTTTTAACAGCATCTTCCATACTAACACTTTCACCAGTTGCTGTTATGAATTTATCAGAAATTTTATTTTCTTGTCCTATTTCATTTTCTTTTAATACTAGTCCAGTACTTTTTCCACTTGAACCTGTCATTCCATACCAATTTACTTCATATATATCATTTTTTATATTTTCTGATATTCCATTATATACATTAATAGGATTTTTCTTATGTATAAGATATGCATACCATGGTGATGAATAATACTTACCAACTGTTGTTTTTACATATGCAGCATTTCCAGTAGGATTTTTAAACGTTACTATCATAGTATCTTTTGCTACATTTGATTTATATGGATTTATTGTTTCAAATTCACTATTTGGATTGTTATATCCTTCATAATGTGCTTGGATTGGTAACCTTAATTGTATTGCATCTGCTCCCATTTTGTTATATGCATCTATTGGATATGTTACTTTTAATTTAAAAATATTATATCTATAAAAAGCATTTGAATATGCATATGTATCTGTATATGCATTTTCTGTAATAAAATTATTTTCATCTAATACTGCTTTTTTATTAAGAACTGCTCCTAGAATTTTTTCAGGATTAGTTTCATCATAAATATATTTTACTTCAGCATTTTCTGATTCTACTCTTATTGGAGAATATCCTTGTATTTCAGGTAAATTTATTTTTAATTCTGAATTACTTAAATTTAATTGATAATTATTTTCTCTTGTTAAGATTTTAAAATCTAAATGTATTTCTTGATTTTCTTCATCAATAATATCATTTATATTATATTCTTGTCTTTTATAATTATAGCTTCCACTTCCTAAATAATTTGGTAAACTAGCACTTGTTGTTCCATACCAATCTAAATTAAAATAAACTGTTTTATTGATTTCTGTTTCTACTGCTTCACCCTCTTCATTAACACTTACATATGTACCTGTTAATGTTACACTATCTCTATTTTTACTTTCTGCATTATTACTCATTTTTGTAATATCATTTCCTATAGCACTCGCGATACTTCTAGGACTATCATAGTTACCAGATCTTACTGCTCCTGTTAGAGTAATTTGCTTTCCTGTTCCTTGATTTGTATCTGTGTCTGTTAGAAAGATTTCTTTTGTATTATTTGATATAGCATTTTCTTTAATATCGTCACTTTTTGGAAGTGCTGTATCAAAGTAAAAGTTATCACTATTTATTGAAATTTTACCATTTTTGAATATTCCTCCATCATTAATATGTAGTTCCATATAAAGTGTATCTTCTTTACCTATTTGTATGCATGAACCACGTATTCCTTCAGAATAGCCATCTCCATCTAAATCTCTAGTGAAGAACGCATCAAATTCAATATTTGGACAATTTTCTATTTTTGAATCGTCTTTTTCTACTTGGTCATATGTTCTCATTTGCTCTATTTCAGCTCTTTCTAGCTCTGAACTATATACCAAATTATTAACTTTAGATTTGTTAAATAGCATATATCCTATTGACGTAATTATAGTTAACAATACTACAGCAATTGATACTCCTATTATATAAATTTGTTTTTTGTTTACAGTCTTAAGCTTTTCGCCAAATTTAAACATAATGCCTTCTTCCTTTCTTTAGTACGTTCTTTACTTATTTTTAGTATAGACTAATAGTTTTGCAAAATATGTAACTGAAATATTACAGAAATTGTTAAATTTTGACATAAGTCTTACGGTGCTGATATTCGCGTGTTGCGCCTTTGATAGCATCACGTTTGATATGCACCAGTAGGCTTGTATACATTTAAAAGCAAAAAAATAGAGAGCTAATTTTCAAAATTAACTCTCTTTGAATAAACTATTTTGTCTTTTTTCTTCTTACTGGTTTTTCTGTTATTTTAGTTCTTTTTACAGGTATTATCTTTTTTCTGTTTGTTAATAATATTACAAATATGCTTACTATTAAGATTCCTGCATTTCTTATGATATCTATTCCTAAACCTCCTGTTGTTGGTAAACTATACTTTTTGTCATTTTTTACTGTTACTTGTACATTTAAATGTTCTTCGTCTGATTTGTTTACTTCAATTGGATTTGCTATTCTTTTGTTTATTCTATATTCTTCCGGTGCTTTTGTTTCTGTTAGCTTATAATATCCATATTCTAAGTCTTTAAATGTATATGTTCCATCTTCTCCTGTTGTTCCAACATATTTTACATATTCTCTACTTTCTTGATCTGGAACAATCCATTCATCTCCTTGTTTTATCATTTTTTCTAACTTAAACTCTGCTCCTGGAAGTTTTACTTCTTCTTTTCTGCTGTCCACTTTTGTTACTGTTATTGTTCCATATCTATAGTTTATTAATGTTACCACTGTATTTCCATCTTTTACTTCATCTGTTTTCTCGCAGTAATATTTGTTTTCCACAATTTGCTCATCTTTTGTGTAATTTATTTCTGTTTCTTCTACTGTATAGTTCATTTCATTTCCATTTGCATCATATCTTGGTAAATCTTTCCATATATGTGTCCATTCTTTATTTCCATCAGTTTTTGGTACTATTGTAGCTTTGAAATCTTCAAAATCAACTATTGCTTTATTTCCATTTTCATCTTCAATTACTTGTTTTAATTTTACTGTTATTGAATCTGGTCTTGTTTCTTCTGTATCAAATTTCCACAATTTATTAACTATTACATCTTTTACCCATCTTGTTGGAGTTTCGCAAACAGCTTCTTTTATATCTGTAACATTATTTGGTAATATGATTTTTCCTGTAACAGCATTTACTATCTTTTCGCAGTCAACTTGCAATCCTTTATATGTAAGTTCTAAATCAATATGAATATTAATTACTTTTACATTTCTTTCTAGATTTTCTGTTATTTCTACTTTTACTTTATCTTGCACATCATTGTCCCAAATTACAATATTTTCATTTGCTTTATATGTACCTGACCATCTTATTGTTTTATTATTTTCTTCAACTATTCCTCCTGCAAGTTCTGCAGTTTCTTTAACAAATTCATATTCTAATGTATCTACAATTTCTATTTGTGCATCTTTTTCATATTTTTTATCTAATTCAAATGTATAATCTATTGAATATGGTACTTTACTTTCTAATGATGTTATTTCATCAGGTCCTTTTTTCTCTATCTTTGAGTCTTGTATAATCAAGTTATTTGTTACTGTTATTTCATTATTTGCGTTTATTGATGTGATTTCTGAAATATATTTATTAAGTATTGTTGGGTCTGCTGATTTTTCCTCTATACTATATTCTATTTCTTGACCATTTTCGTTATATATTGGATTTTGTACAAATGTATGTTGCCAATTTTCCCCTGAAGAAATATTTTCTTCTTTACTGTTAACATCTACGTTTTCAACTCTTCCAATTAAATCAAGAATTAAACTTGATGGTCTTAATGATGCTTTGTTTTCATTATCTTTCCATATCTTTGTTACCCTTATATCTTTTACATTATTGTCTGGTAATTTGAAAGTATTAATTATTTCTGCTTTATATTTAATATTCCCCTCTTCATCTGTTTCTTCTGTTACAATTCCTCCTGTTGGTTCATAAAATTTTAAATCTCCTTCATTTTCTTCAACTTCTGTTACTATATAGCGAATTTTTTTACCAGTTTTATTATCATATTTTAATAATCCATATAATGTATATACTGTAGTATTTTCCTCTCTATTTACTACTTGATTCGGAAATTCAAAAACATAGTAATTTAATTCTTCACCACTTAAATTCATTGTATTTGTTTCTGTGGTTATTTCCTCTTCTGCAATTGTTTTCTCTTCGATTACTTCTGTTTTTTGTATATTCTCATTAGTTACAACTTCTTCTGATATGCTATTTTCACTAATTTTATTTTGATTTTCTTCCTTCTCTTTTGTTTCAACTACGTTATCATTTACATTATTTTCTTCTGTTACTGCCAAATCTTCATTTCCAGTATTGCTTAATTCATTTGTGTTATTTTCTTTTAGAACTTCTTGTGCCTTATTTGATATATCAACTTCTTCTTTATTTTCAGTAACTAAAATATCTGTTAACTCATCTAATTCTGCTTGAAGTTCGCTATTTTCTGCTTTTTCAGTATTTTCTACTTCTGAAATACTTGTATCTCCAGATATAGCAACTTCATTAGTAACTACTCCTTCTTCTGCTTGTTCTTCGTATGGAGTTACCACAAATTTTATTGTATTTGGTCTTCTTAATGATTGAATTTCATTATCTCTCCAAACTTTCGTTACATCTATATCTATTGTTTCACTAACATCTATTTGTTCTTGATAATAATATATTACTTCAATTGTTGTGTCACCTTTATATGTTCCTGCCACATTTCCTTCTGTTTTTACACACATCCAACCTTCTAAAAGATTTTCTAATGGTTTTGTTGTATAGTTTTCATTTATATTTCCTTCTAGTTCTTCTGTTTCAGCCTCTTTTATAATATCTCCATCTTTTACTTGAACAGGTCTTGTTGTTAAGCTTCCATCAAAGTTCATAATATAATGATGTACTAAAACTTTTCCTTTAATTCTTTCATTTATTACTCTTAAATTTATATCATTTCCTTCTACATCTCTTGTTACAGCTACTGTTTGAGTTGGATTTTCTGGTAACTTATATCCTTCAACTGTTCTTACTTCAGATACATTATATTCCCCATACTCTAAAGGCAAAGTTATTTTCCCATTTGCATCTGTTATATACTCAGTAGAAATTGTTTTTGTATAATCTAGGTAATCTCTTCCATCTATTTTTATACTATTTATTGTAAATTTATCATTATTACCATTAATTCCTGTACGAGGTTTATTATATCCAAAATGTAAGTAATATACTTTTCCCCCTTGTAACTCTGTTGTATAATCTTTAGCACTTACCTTTCCAGCTATATGTATAAATCTTCCTGAAGTATTATCATGAGCTGGAGCAGAAGTCGTTTCTGTAATAGTGGCATATCCATAATCAGCAAATAAAGCATTATAGCTTGATACCTCAGCATTTACAACTATGGTTGCTCTTTCTACATCTGTTAAATCAATTTTTATATAGCTATTTGCAGTTGTATTTCTTTTTCCTTTGTTATTTGAAATATATTTTCCATTTTCTTCTGTAAAATAGTATGATCCATTATTTTGAATTGGCTCTGTTCTTATTTGTTTAATTTTACTTTCATCAGCATTATTTACTGTAAATGCAACACCTTGTAATGGAGTAGTTCCATCTTCATCATATTTTAAAATATTTAAGTTTCTTTGTACTTTTTTATAATAGTATGTAACAGTTATTGGAGTATTTGTAACTATTCCAGTTGCATTGTTTGGAACTTCAACTAATTCATAGTCATCTGGTAATCTGTCATTTTCAATCTGACTTGTTTCATAACTTTCCTCAACATATACTATTCTTTCCTCATCTTCTGCTACTGTTCCATCTTTCAATGTTACTTTATTTGTTGTTCCATTTATGTAATGATGCACTGTTAAAGTAGTTTTCTTTTCTACATAATAGTATATTACTTCTTGATTTTCTTCTGTAAATACTCCAGATTCATTGCTTGGCGACTCAGATAATTCATATTTATTTAGGTTTGTAATTGGATTTGCTTTATAGCTTTCTCCTTCTTTTCCTCTTATTATTTCACTATCTGAAATTTCTATTGTTGTTTTATTTCCATCTCTATCTATTAGATAATGTTTTACTATTACAACTGTTTCTTTTAATTTTTGATTTAATATTTTAACAACAGTTCCATTTTCTGTATCTCTTGATACATCTACAATTGTTATTGGATTTGATGGTAATTTATAACCTTCTGGTGCCTGTGTTTCTGTTACTATATATCTACCAACTTCTAATGTAACATTTATTTTTCCATTAGTACTTGTTGTGTATTCTGTATCATCTTGCATTCCCTCTTTTTCTATTTTGAATTTTGCTCCTGAAAGTAATAATTCATTTTCTATTTCTTCTCCTGTTTCTTCATTTATTTCTCTAATCAATTCGCTTTTTTGAATTACTATATTTCTTTCTACTTTTTTATAATAGTATGTTACTATTACTTCTTCTCCACTATATATTCCATCTTTATTATTTGGAAATTCAACTAATTCATATTCTCTTGATAACTCATCATTTGAAATTGGATTTGTTGTATAATTTGTTCTATTATCTCCAAAATATTTTTCATCTTCTGCAAAATTTCCATTTTCTAAAGGAACATTATTTGTTGTATTTTCTATATAATGATGCACTGTTAATGGTATTTGTTTTTCTACATAGTAATATTTTACTATGATATCTTCTTGAGTAAATATTCCTGATGCATTTTCTGGAAGAATAAATTCTCCATTACTGTCTTTTTCTAGTTCATATTTTTCTAAATCTAAAAGTGGTACTGTAGTATATGTATCTCCTTGTTTTCCTTCTATAGTTACATCTTCTGCAAGTTTTTCTTCTGTTCCTTTTATATAATGTTCTACAATAACTTTAGCAGTTGATATATTTTCTACTACAAATTCTCCATTTTCATTTACAGTTACTTTTGGAGCTTTTATACTATTTCCATTTTCATCTTTTACTTCTTCTGTATTTTCTATTACATTTCTTGTTCCATCTGGTCTAAATTCTAATATAACTTGACCTTTTTGCTCTTCATAACCTTCTGGAGTTCTTATTTCTGTTAAAACATATTTTCCAAATGGTATTTGAGTAATTGCTTGTCCTTCGCTGTTTGTTTCTACATTTACATGATATAGTTCAGAATCATTTAATGTAATTTCTATATCTTTTACTGAAAATACATCTTCACCTGCATCTCCACTTCCATTTTTGTAATATCCTAAATGTAAATAATATTTGTTTCCTCCTTGTAGTACTGTTGTATACTCTTTGTAATTTGTAACATCTCCTGAATTTCCATTTATATATACTAATCTTCCAGAAGTATTATTATAAGCTGGAGCTGTTTCTGCCTGATTTATTGTTACATATCCATAATCACCATTAGCACTTGATACCTTTGCTTTTAAATGTAGATTGTATTTTCCAGTATACTCGCTTAAGTCTATTGGAATATATGAATTTGATGTTGTATTTGCTTTTCCTTGATTTATAGACTTATATTCTCCATTTTCTTCTGTGAAATTATATGTTGTTCCTGAATATAATTTTATACTGTTTATAATAATTTGGTCTGTATTCCCATCAGTATTTGCATTTTTGTAATATCCTAAATGCAAATAATACATTTTTCCACCTTCTAATGCTTGCGATGTAAAATCTGTTGCTGCACGACTTCCATCTGTATACATAAATCTTCCATTTGTATTATTATATTCTGGTGCTGTTGTAGTTTCTGTTATAGTAGCATATCCCCAATCTGCTGAATATTGACTAGAAGCAGTAGCATTTACCCTCGCAAAATATTTTCCTGTTTTTCCTGTTAAGTCTATTGGTATATATGAATGTGCTGTTGAATTATGAATACCTTCGGTTGCTCCTTCAACATTTGCGGTTTGCCAAGTTTTACTATTTGTTGGTACTATCTTTCCTTCTGCATTTTTTACGAAATAGTATTCTCCATTATTAGTTAGCTCACCAATTCCTTCAGATATTTCAGTATCGCAAAAATCGTTACTATTATCTGTAAGATTTCCTATTACATCTTTTGGATTAGTTCTTTCTTCTATTTGATCTAATCTAAATTCAGCTCCTGTTAAACTTTCTTTTGTATAACCATCTATTTTGTTTATAATAATTTTATTTTGTTTTAAACTATATGTAACAACAATGTGTTTATTTTCTGTTATATTTTCAAATGTTGGCATACTATATGTTCCATCTTCATTTGCTGTAAATTGATGTTCTTCGCCATTTATTGTAATGTTTATTATTTCGTAACTTACATCTGGCGTTAATATTATTTCTTTAGTATTGCTATCTCCATATTTTACAATTTCATATGGATTAGCATTTTCTCCTGAAATTTTTCCTCCTTTTACTCCATCAATTTGATTTACTGCTGTTGTAATTTTGAATTCTTTTCTTGTATTTTCCACAACAATTTCTTGTACATCTGGTATACCCATTATTTCTTGTAAGTTTACTATTAATCCATCTGTACTTCCTTTTGAAGTTATTTGTTCTCCATTTTCTAATGTTATTGAATTTTGGAATTCACCTACAGCAACTATTGTTTTGTCATTTCTTTCTATAACACCATTTATAGATTTGCCAATTTCCTTTTTCCATTCTAAATCGCCATTTGAATTACATTTAGCAATTATTCCTTTGTTATCTGATATTCCAGATACAAGAATTTTTCCATCAGATGTTTCTTTTAATGCTTTTATATCTTTAATTGGAGATGCATTCCATTCAATATTCCAATTGCTATCTACTCCTATAATTCCATTATTTGCACCAAGAATTAATCCTCCAGTTTGAGTTTCTACTATGCCTATTATTCTAAATGCATATTCCTCTATTTGTTTATACTTTTCTAATTTTCCTTCTTTACTATATTTTAATAATAAAATATCTTTAGTTCCATTACATTTAAGCGTTTTTCCATTCTCTAGCGTAATTTCTCCTTCAAAACAAACTGCCGTTAAAAATCCACCATCTTTAGTTTCTATTATACTTTGGATTCTTTCATCATTTTCTCCGCCTATTTTTTTATACCACTCTAAATTACCATTTTTATCATATTTTTCAATTATTCCGTCATCATTTTGAGTAGTTATTATTTCTTCACCAATTTGTACTTCTCCATCAGATGTTTTTACACATATAAATCCACCATCACTTGTTGCTTCTATAGAATATATAACATTTGGAAGTGAAAAAGAGTTTTTATCATATTTATACCATTCTAAATTTCCATTTTCACTATATTTTATAAGAGCAGTACTTAAATAACGTGGTTTTAAAATTTCACCATTGCTAAGTTGCATTTCACCAAAAGTACTTATACCTACTACAATTCCTTTATCAACAGTTTCACATATTGCATATATATATCCATTTCTTCCTGAACGATTACTTTCATCTATCCACTCTATTTCTCCATTTGAATTATATTTTACAACTAATAAACTATTTTTTGATTTTGTTGTATATCCGTTTTCTAGTATAATAATATCTTCTGCTTTTATTCCTATAACAGTTCCACCATCACTTGTTGCTGTTATAGCTTCAATTAAATCTTCAGCAGAACTTCCTATTGTAGTTACTTTTTTTGTTACTACATCTGGAACTTCCTTCCAATTTAATTTTAGTATTGCTGCATCACTTCCACCTTTAGTTGTTATACTTTTGCCAGTACTTAAATTAATATTATTGTTAAATTCTGTTAAAGCTAATATCTCTCCATTATCTAGTTCAACTAATGAATTTACTATTTCATTAGTATTTCCACTTATTTGTTGTCCCCATTCTAGTTTTTTATCTTTATCATATTTTAATATATATCCATCCTGATTATTAGTATATATTTCTGGCATTTCTGGCATTAATCTATCTCTAAATAATCCTCCTACAATTATTCCTCCATCTTTTGTTCTGGAAATTGTTTTAATTTCATCACCTTTTATTCCTCCAATTTGCTTATATGATTCAAATTTACCATCTGAACTATATATTAATAGTATTGAATCACCATCTCCTCTTGATGTTATTGTTTCTCCGTTTTCCAATATAATTGAATTTTTAAAATTTCCTCCTGCAATTATTTTTTTATCTTCTGTTTCTATAACAGTATAAATACCATCATCACCAGTTCCGCCTATTTTTTTATACCATTCCACATTACCTTCACTACTAAGTTTTACTATATATCCATCTGTACCACCATTTGATACTTCTATTATATCACTATCGATAAATTCTTTTTGTTCACAAGCCTTTGTATATACTATTCCACCATCACTTGTTCCTATCATAGAATAAATATTGTTATTATTTGCATTTTCATTGGCTTGATGCTTATACCATTGTAATTTTCCATCTTTACTATATTTTGCTATGCAAGTATCATTACCAACTCCACTACTTGGACCTAATCCAAGCCCAAACCAAAATCTAATACCTATTACTATTTCTTCGTTAATAGTTTCACACATTGCATTAATATTAAAATCATATCTTGGTGTACTACCACAATGTATTCTATTATACCATTGTATATTTCCGTCTTTATCATATTTCATTAATATAAGATTATCTGCACCATTAGTAATTTTATCACCATTTTCTAAAGTAAAACTACCTGCAGCTCCAAATCCTACCGCTAATCCTCCGTCTTTTGTTACAATCATAGATCCTAGACAATCTTGAGCAGTTCCACCAATTTGTTTATACCATTCTATTTCTCCTTCTTTATCATACTTTATTATAATAACATCTTGGCTTCCATTAGAAATTACTTTATCTCCATTCTTCAATATAATAGTATTTTCAAAATGACCACCTACAATCATTCCACCATCTAATGTCTTATCCATACATTTTATAGTATCATTACCTGTTCCACCTATTTGGTCATATAAATCAACTCTTCTCTCTAACAATGCTTCTCTTGTAGCACCTATTCCAAAGTAATATGCATTGTTAGTAAGTTCATATTTATCACTACTTGCCTTCACTTCTACTGCTTTATATAAACCTTCTCTTAAGTTTGCTGAGATTTCACCATTTTCGTTTGTTGTTAAAGTATAGTATTCTTTTCCATCTATTATTTCTTTTGTTCCTAAGATATTGTTTTTACTATCTAACGCTAATTGTTCTGTTCCATCATCTACATTATATATTGCAAATTTTGTTCCAGGTAAAACTTCTCCTGTTTCTCCATCTTTTTTAATCAATTTAAATGATGGACTATCCTCTATTGTTACAACAAGTGTATTTTCATTTGCTGTTTGATCTTTTATATTTCCTTCAAAAACTTCCATTGTCAATGTGCTATCTAGATTTTCAACTCTAAATGTTATATCTTTTACTGCTGAAAATCCTTCTGGTGCAAATATTTCTTTTAATGTATATGTTTGATCTAAATCTCTTGTAGAATCATATTGATATAGATTATTTATTGTTATAATTCCATTTTCATCTGTTACAAAATCATCTATTTTTTCTGTTCCTTTAAATAGTCTGAATTTTGCACCTGCAAGAGGATTAGATTCTCCTTTTATTACCTTGTTTATCTGTAAATTATATAGTGGTATCTTTGTATTTTCTATCTCTAAAATTCCTGTAGGTATATTGTCTATTTCTACTACTTCTTTATTTTTTACTTCACCATCTATAATACTTACTGAATATATTCCCAAAGTATTTGATATCATAAATTTAATAGGACTTTCTAAATAATATCCATTAGCCTTTATTTCTTCTAAAATATATTGTGTTCCAATATGTAATCCACTTAAATTTACTTCTCCATCTAAATTCGTTGTTAAAATTTTACCATTTTCTGGTAAACCTTCTCCTGTTATTTTGAAGCGTATTCCTCTAAGTTTTGCATCTGAACCTTTTTCTGTTTTAATTATTTTTATACTTGGTTTTACTTCATCTTCTACATCAACTTGTACTCTGTATCCATTTTCTTCATCTGGCTGTAGCGCACGAATTCCTCTTGCATTTCCATCAATTACAGTAGCTTTAAGTTGTCCATTTTCTTCACTTGTTTTAAATTTAATTTCTCCAGAACTTAATTCATAACTAACTGGGCTCTTTATTTCCTTAATAACATATGTTCTATCTACATATAAATTGTTTAAAACTAGTTTTCCATCTACACCTGTTACTCTTGTTTTTCCTTCTTCTTCTCCATCTTCTATTATGCTATATGTTGCTCCTCCTACTAGTTTAGATGTTCCAGTTTGATATTTTATAACTTCTAAATTATACTCTTTTCCTATCATTAAACCAATTTTATTTGGTTCTAATTGTGTTCTATATTTTCCTTCTGGTGTATTTAATGAAAAATACATAGCATGATGACTATATGATATTTGATTATAACTTAGTCCCTCTGGTATTCTAATTGTATAACTAAATTGTGCAGTTTCATTTCTTTCAAATACATGGCTTGTTAAATCTATTAAATAACTTTTAACTTTACTAAAGTCATTTGGTGTTTGAGTCCATCCATTATTGCTATCAGATAAATCTTTTGTAGCATCTCCATTCTCACTATAGTACACTTTTGCTTTATCAATTAATGCTTCTGTCATAGATATTTCATTTTGCATGCTAACAGTAAA
The DNA here is from genome assembly GCA_949482135.1 of uncultured Clostridia bacterium. Classification (GTDB taxonomy): domain Bacteria; phylum Bacillota; class Clostridia; order TANB77; family CAG-508; genus Scatovivens. Next base: position 19,018 of record CASYFC010000003.1, on the reverse strand, counting down.
GTTAGATCCCATTTCTTTTCCGCTAATTACATATTTGTTATTATCAAAAGGAACTCTACCTAAAATAATTACATCACTTGTTGGACCTAAATAGTTATTTTTTATTTCTATATTTATATTTGCAGTTCTTTGTTCTTTTGATAATATAGCTATTTGTGGTGATATTACTACACTTCCTTTTGTATCATAGTCTGTTACTGTTTCGTTTGTTAATATTAAGTTTGGTGATACAAAACTAATGTTTTTAGATATTTTTCCTATCTTCTCTTCAACATTTAAATTACCATTTATATCATAAATATCTTTATCAGATGACCAATAATCTGAAGCATTTTCATTATATGAATATAAAATAATTGAATCAGTTTTGGTTGCCATTCTAGGATCTGGAGTCATATTGCAATCTATAACTATATCAAATTTTGTTGGTTTACTATTTTCTGTATTTATTTTTACAAATTTATCTCCACTTTCCTCATAATATTCATAGCTTATTATTTTTACTTTTTCGTCAGATGATAGTACACTATTTATCTCTAGATTTAAAATTTCTTTAGGTAATTTTAATAGAAAAACTCCATTTAACCACATAACCTGGTTAGAAGCTTCGTCTCCTTCTGCTTTTATAGTTATTTGCATATTTTCTTTTGTTTCTTGTGTTGATAATGTACTTTGGCTTATCTGCATATCTGTTTTTGCATATGGAGCTTCATAAGTAGCTCTGGCTATACTTGTATTTATATAAGTTCCACCTAAATATCCATTAAGTGTAGATTTTATTTGTGTAAGTTCATCAAATTCCTCTCTTGTAAAGTTTTCTGTTACATATTCTGTATCTAAGCTTTTTATATTGTATATATTTAAACTTGCATTAATATTTGTGCTACTAGTTTCAATTCTAATATGTTTTACAGGTCTTTCATATTTATAAGGTTTTGAAGATGTATATTTGCTCCAATTATCTTTATTAAATGTTTCTAATAATTCATCCGTTTCAACATCAAAAACCTTTATCCATCCATCATCACCTAACATACTTCTTGGATTTGCAAAATATATTCCTATATTACTAGTGATGCTTTCCATACTAATTGAACTGCCATCTCTTTTTATGAATTCATCTACTATTTGTCCATCTACTGATCCATTTTCTTGCAATAATAATCCCGTGCTATTCCCTGTTTCCCCAGTTGATGCACTCCAGTTAACAATATATGTATCATTTACACTTGTATCTGAAATCTCATTATATATTTTTAACATATTTTCTTTAGATACAACATATCTTCTTGTTGGACTATATATTAATTTTCCTACATATATATCAAATCTTGCTGCTGTTCCTTGTGGAGGATTGCTTATATGTAGGGTAAAGTTTCCTGTTGATACATTTGATTTATAAGGATTTACAAATTCTTCATTTGCATTATTAAATCCTTCATAATATCCATTAACTAACATTTCTTGGAATACATCACTTTCTCCAAGCTTTTGGTATGCTTCTAATGGATAAGTAATTATTACTTTAAATTTATTATATCTTGCAGTACCATATGTTCCATCATATGCTTGAGATTTAATTACTCCATTTTCATTTAACACTGCTTCTTTTTCTGCTACTAATTTTCTTGTTTCACTATCATATGTATAATTTACATTTGTCCCTACTACTTCTACTTTAATTGGTTCATAACCACTTAATTGGGGTATTTCTGCTTCTATATGTGCTTTCTTTAAAATTAAATCATTCCTTGTCTCTTGAATACCAATGTTAAACTCTGTTTTAAATTCATTATTTTCTTCATCTATTGCTGTTTCTAATTTTTGTGATTGGCTCAAATTCTGTTTATTAGCTAAAATATTAGGTATTTCTGATTTTGTAGTTCCATGCCAATCTACATTAAAACTTACAGTTTTTTCTATTGGTATTCTTTTTTCAGTTTTATTTCCATCTCTATCTATTACTGTTTCTACCTGTGTTCCTCTTAATGTAATTGAATTCATTTTACTATATTTGTTTATATCATTTCCTATTGCAGCTGTTTTTGTACTTCCTTGAGCATAGTCTCCTGAACGCATCATACCTGTTATCATTTTTTGTGTACCATTATTTATTGTGTTTAATTTAATTTGCTTAATATTACTTCCTATAGCATTTTCTTTTATTTCTGTATCTCTTGGTAATGCTGTTTGAAAGCAAAAGTTGTCACTATTTATTTCAATAATTCCATCTTCTAAATGACCTTCTGAAAGAACGTTTAGTTCCATATAAATAGTGTCTTCTCCTCCTATGCTTCTAGCACTTCCCCTTAATTTTTCTGCATATCCATCTCCATCCAAATCTCTTAAAAAGAATGCATCAAAAGTTATAGAATCTGTACCATCTATTTTTTCTTCACCTTCTTGTACTTGAGGATATGCCATAGATCTAGCAATTTCTCCGGTATAGCTATTACGTTTTTTATAATTAATAAATAGGATTGATGAAATTAATGCAATTAATATTGTAAAAATAATTAATCCTATTACTATTTGCTTTTTGTTTAGTTTAACTTTTCCCTTCATTTTAATCTCTTCCTTCCATTCTTCTGTATTTTTACTAGTTTTCGTGTAGCTTTAAACACAACAAAAATAGACCTTTACTTAACAAACAATCCTAGATTTTGTTTTTGTTTGCTAAATAAAAGTCTATTTACAGCATTTTTAGAGTAGATGTTATCTACCCTTTTTTCTTCTATTAAACTAATACCGTGTGTGTGTGTGTGTGTGTGTGTGTGTGTACAGCGCCAAGACTTACAGCTATTACCATCATCTGCAAATTTCCTTTCTTTTGTTTTCTCTTTATTTATTTTCAGTATAGACTAATAAATTTGCAAAATATGTAACCAAAACATTACAGAAATTGTTAAAATTTAGCAAAAGCCTTACGGTGTAAATATGTTTAAGTCGTGCTAGTGTGTGCATCACGTTCGCTATGCTGTTGTAAGAAAGGATGGAATTTTCATAATTATTTAATATGCATTTTTAATAGTTTTGAAATGAAAATTTTCCTCCATCCCTAAATTTCATTTTCTAACTGTTTTAATATATTATTAATATCTGGAAAAATAATATTTTTCATGCCATGATTATATAAATTTAACACCTTATTTGCTTTACTTATTATTTCATTCTGTAAACTGTTTGATAATGTTATTGCAACTTTATTTTTTATGTATTGACTCTTTATATATTTTTCTGTTACTGGAAACATGTTTTGTATTAAAAATGTACTATATGTATTTGCAACATATCCAAAAACTATAGTATCTATTGATGGTGTTTTACCTAACTTAATTTGTTTTTGAATTTTGTTTTCATATATTCTTTTATATTTGTCAACTTTAGTACTTACTGGAACAAACCATATAATTCTATCATTTTCTTTACTTTTAAAACAATAATAACAAGGTCTCTTGATTCCATTTTCTTTATTTTTCATTAGTTCTGAATCTTTTATAATGTCAAAATATTCATCTTTTATAAAATAAAAGTAACCAACATCTATTTGCATATTTTCTCCTTATATAAGTAAAGGCTTACCTTTACGGTAAGCCCCACTAAAATTTATTCACTCTCTCATTTATACCTCGCTAAAGAGGCAGCGACAAACACATTTATTCACTCTCTCATTTATACCTCGCCAAAGAGGCGGCGACAAACACATTTATTAAAAACAATGATGTTCTTAATTAGTATATTCATAATAGCACAAAATATGCTTTCTGTCAAACACTCTATTCTTTATTTCTTTTTCTTGAAACAACTTTTTGAACAATGTTAGCTAATGCAACAATTGCAATTGTTCCTAAAGCAACTACTGGAAGCATATCACCTGTTGAAGGTGTTGTTACTTTTGGTGTTTCTTGTTTTGGTGTGTCTGGTTGTTTTGGTTGCTCTGGAGCAGGTTGTTGAGGTTGTTTTGGTTCTTCAGGTTTCTTTGGCTCATCTGGTTTTTTAGGTTCTTCCTCTTTTTCATTTATAACCTTAACTTCAATTGTTCCATCTTTTACTGTTACTGAAGCAACATCTTTAATTTCAGCTACTCTTTCTTCGTTGTTCTCCTTGTCTGTGTTGTCATCCTTTTTGTCTTCTTCTTTTTTATCTTCAGTTTTGTTATCTTCCTTCTTGTCTTCTTTTTTCTCGTCTTTCTTATCTTCTGGTTTAGTAACTACAAATTCTGCTTTATCTAATACATAAGATTTTTCATCTTGAGCAAGTTTCTTAGAAACTTCTAATTTTAAACTTACATCTGTTTTCTTATATCCTTTTGGTGCTTCTGTTTCAATAATTTCATAATTATCTTTTTTGTCTACATTATCTTTATTTATTTCAACTTCTGATATTTCAATAGCTCCATCTTTAGTTTCTTTTTCTTCATCATTTATTTTAAATTTTGTAACTACATCACTAATTACTTTGCCATCTTTATCAACTTTTATAACTTTTAAGTTATATTCACCTTTGATAGATTTAACTAATACTTTTTCATAATCATCATCATCTTCTGTATCTGGTTCATAATCATCTGGTTTTACATTATCTGGTGTTGAATCTTTATCTTCTGCTGGTGTTCCATCTTCATGTTTTATTTTTGTTATTTCTGCTATATTTACAATATCAGTATCTTCTTTAACATTATCGCTAACTCTACATACTACTTGTAAATCTTGATAATCCAATTCTTTTCCTTCTTCATGTGCTTTTAATAATTCTGCTTCATATTTATCATTTGTTGTTAATTCTCTTGTGTCTGAATCATAATCCCATATTCTGTTTTCTTTCGCATCTGCTACAAATTCTAAACCTTCTGGTAAGTAATCTGTAACTTCAGTTGGATAAGCATTTACTTTTCCTTCATTGTAAACTCTTATTGTATATAAGATGTAGTCTCCTTTTTCAACAACTACTGTTGTTTTGCTGTGTTCATATTTAGCTGTTGTTGATTTTCCTTCATCTAAGTCTTTTATATCAACTTTTGGTTCTCTATCTTCTTGATATTCACTCTTTTCAAATGTTGTATCTTTGCTTACTGCTGTTATGAATTTTTTTAATGATAAATCTACCTTTGGATAGTTAACTACTTTTACTACAATTTTTGTTTTTCCATTTTCTGTTACAACTTCGAAATCTTTGCTATCAACAAGCTCATCTTTTACAATTTTCATTGATACGCTATCTAATTCATATTTTTCTTTATCTTCTGAAAGTTTTTTACTTACATCAATTCTTATTGGTAAATCAAATTTTGTATAGTCTTTTGGTGCACTTGTTTCTTTTATTGTATATGTATCTGGTGTTTCAGCATTGTGTTTATTAATTTCAATGTTCTCTATTCTTACAACACCGTCTGTTGTTTCTTTTTCACTTCCATTGATATCAAATTTTGCACTTGATTCTTTTATGATATTACCCTTGTTGTCTACTTTTACTATTTCTAAATCATAATATCCTTTAATTGATTTTACAAAAATTCTTTCAAAATCGTCATCATCTTCTTGTCCTGGGATGTATTCATCCTTTTTATCTGAATCATTTCCACCATTATAATTTGATGGATTGCTTGGATATTTAACATTATTTACTTTTGAATCTATATCTTCTACTATAGTTCCATCTTTGTATTTTGCTTCTGCTATTTCTGCTATATTTACAATGTTTGTATCCTCTTCAATATCTTCTTTTACTTTACATACTACTTGTAAATCTTGATATTTTAATTCTTTTCCTTTTTCATGTGCTTCTAATAATTTTGCTTCGTATTTATCGTTTGTTGTTAATTTTCTTGTAGCTTCATCATAATTCCATATGCTATTTTGTGTTGCACTTGCTACAAATTCTAATCCTTTTGGTAAGTAATCAACAACTTGTGATGCTATAGCATCTACTTTTCCTTCGTTATAAACTCTTAATGTATATAAAATATAATTTCCTTTTTTAACCACTACAGCTTCTTTTGAATGATTATATTTTGCTGTTGTTGATTTTCCACTATCTAAATCTTCTAAATCTACTTTTGGCTCTCTATCAAGAGTAGTAGCATTTTCAAAGTTTTCTGTTTGGCTTACTGATGTTATAAATTTTCTTAAAGCTAAATCTACTTTTTCGTAATTTACAATTGTTATTGTTATTGTTGTTACACCGTTTTGTGTTGCTATAGTTACTTTGTCACCTCTATGTAGTTGATTTCCTTCTGAATCTCTAACTATCATATGTACATTAGTTGCTTTATAGCTTCCTTCATCATCTGATAATTTTTTAAGTACTTCTACTTCTACAGTTCCATCAAATCTTGAATATCCATCTGGTGCTTTTGTTTCTTTAATTTCATATTTATCTGCTTGTTCTAAATTTTCTTTTGTTATTTCTACTTCTGCAACTTTTGCAACACCATCATTAGTTGTTACTACTTTTCCATTAACATCAAAGTTTGCTGGAAATTTTATTTTTTTACCGTTCTTATCAACTTTTACTATTTCAATTTCATATTTTCCTTTTGGTTGTTCATCATCTGGTTTTTCATAAGGAACTTTTTCGTTACAAACTTTTACTACAACTGTTTGATCTTCTATATAAGCATCTTCAACATCTGCTGATGTTCTTTCTGAATCAAGTTTTGTTATTTTCAATTTTCCATCTACTAATTCTTTTTTGATTGTTAATTCTATAACTCCACCATCAGCTTTGTATCCGTATGGAGGATTGATCTCTTGAAGTATTATTTTGTCTGTTCCAACACCTTTAAGTTCGATTTCTGGAATTTCTATTTCTCCATTTGCATCTGTTCTATATATTACTGGTTCTTTATTTCCTATTTGTATGCTGAAATCAGCACCTTCTAAGTTTACATTGTATGATTTATCTCTTTTGATAACTTTTAATTTATATGTAGTTGGTTCTTCTGGTATTTCTTCTTTTTCATTATCTACTACGATTGAAATTTTTTCATTTGATGCTAAACTTACTGATGCGTTTGTAATTCCACTTTTTGTTTCTAATTTGCTTAAAACATATTTTCCAGTTTCTTCAACTGTTGTTGCTGTTAATTCTAATGTTCCGCCATTTTGTTTATATCCTGTTGGTGCTTTTGTTTCTTTGATTTTGATTGTTTCTGTTCCTGCTTCTGTTATCTCAATATTTGGTATTGTTATTTTACCTTCACTATCAGTTGTATATGTTTTTGCAGAATTTGATCCAACTTGTATACTAAATTCAGCTCCACTTAGTTTTTCTTTGCTATCTTTATCTTGTTTTAGTAATTCTATTTCATATTTTCCTGTTATTTGTATTTTTGTATTATCAACTGTTACTGTTACTTTTTTATTATTTAATATTGCAGACATACCTTCTACTGCATGTGAAGTTCTTAACTCTGTTGCTACTAGTTCATTTTCAACTTCTGCTTTAATTACCTCTAGTTCTAATGTTCCTTCTGTTTTTGTATATTTATCTGGTGCTTCAGTTTCTGTAATTTTAATTTTGTCTGTTCCAACTTCTGTTATTGTGATTTGAGGAATTGTTAAAATTCCAGAAGCATCTGTTGTATATTCTTTTATTTCTCCACTTCCAATTTGAACATTAAATTTAGCATTTGCAAGTCTTTCTTTTGAATCTTTATCTTGTTTTACGATTTCAAGATTGTATGTTCCTTTTTTTACAACAGTAACTGGTTGTTCTTGATTTACTTCTTCTTTTACTCTATTTATTAATACTACTGGTTGTCTTGCATTATCTTCTGGCTCCCATACAGTAGCTTTTGTTTCATATTTATTATATGAAAGTTTTAATTTCATACTTGTTGTTTCTGCTGTTGTTGGTAATTGAATATAGAAAGGTGTATTAATTTTATTCAAAGGTTGAGTTGCAATACTTCCATTTGCTAGTAAAACATTATATCCCTTAAGTTCTTTGTTATCTTGATCTACTATTTTTACATCATATTCTACGTTCCCTGCTGTAATTTCAAATGGCCCTGCAACATAAAATCCGTTTTGTATAACTGTTTTTGTTTCTGTATTATTTTTTATTGTTGGATAAACATTGTTTTCTGTTCCAGATGCATTTTGTGCAGAATTTACTAGGTAATTGTATAAATGTTTTGCCATATCTGGACGTTCGCCATATTTTTCTTTATCAATATCACTAAGTGAAATTGAATCATTTACATCAACAATTCCTCCAGTACCAAGACTTCCAGCACTTATTACTCTTATTGCTCCATAATTGTTATACTTTGGATCATCATTATTGGTAAAATGCCAAATTGCATATTGTTGGATAACATCAATATCATCATCAGTTAAAATTGCTTTAACAGTATCTACATCAAACTCACTTCCATTAAATGCTTTTTGTAAAAATACATCTTTCTTTTCTGGCTCTTGTTTATTTAAGTATACATTGTTCATTAACCATTTTAAGCTGTTTGTATTGTACTTATCATTTTCATTTAATTCACCAACATTTGTATATGTAGTTGATGATAATGATGGGAATGATTTGCTTGCATCTAAGCAATATAGCGCATCTTCAAATGGGCTTCCTTCCTTTGATATTTTATATACTCTAGTGTTTCCAATGAAATATACATATGAATCTTCATCATATATTGCTTTTCCTTCATCTGAAAGCGTTCCACTAGATTCTTCTCCACCTTCATGTAGAGGACTAATTACTAGTTTAGCTGTTCTATCTGTATGTGACATTGCTGCCACAACAATTGTACTTGCATATTGTGTTAATAATGCAATAATACATGTGAAAGCTATTACTATCTTTGGTATTTTTCGTTTCAACATAATAATCTACCTTTCTTATTAATCTACATTTCCTAAGTATAATAATTTTATATTAATTATATTTTATATTATAAAGCTTATATGTCAATTTACTTTTTTATAACAAATTTTCTATGTTCTTTACGGACAAGGCAATTGAGCATTTTTTGTAATTTATAGAATTTTTATTTTTTTCAAAATTTGCCAAAAAAATAAAGTAATATATAACTTTTGGTACATATACTACTTTATTTTTTATTTCTCTTAAGTGTTACATTTTATTATTTTATTTATTTTCTTGTTCTTCTAAGTACTCATCATAAGTACATTCTCTAACAACTACTTGATTATTTGTTATATCTATAATTTTGTTTGCAACAGTTTGTGTTAATTGGTGGTCGTGTGATGTAAACATCATTATACCTTTATATTTTTGCATTCCATCATTTAATGCTGTAATTGATTCCATATCTAAGTGGTTTGTTGGTTCATCAAAAATTAAGAAGTTTGCACCTGAAAGCATTAATTTTGAAAGAACACATCTAACCTTTTCTCCTCCTGATAGGACATTTACTTTTTTAAGTGCTTCCTCTCCTGAGAATAACATTCTTCCTAAGAAGCTTCTAACATATGTTTCATCTGGATCTTTTGAATATTGGCGTAGCCAATCTGTTATAGTTAAATCTGAATCAAACATATAGTTATTATCTTTTGGGAAATAATCTTTTGAAATTGTTGTTCCCCATACAAGTTCACCTTCATCTGGTTCAAGTTCACCAGCAATTATTTGGAATAAAACAGTTTTAGCAATTTCATTGTCTGAAAGAAGAGCAATTTTATCTTCTCTTTTTACTGTAAAACTAATGTTATCTAATATTTTTTCACCATTTATTGTTTTAGAAATATTTTTGATTTCTAAAATTTCTTTTCCTTGTTCTCTATCTGGTTTGAAATCTATATATGGATATTTTCTATTTGATGGTTTAATTTCATCTAATTCAATTTTTTCAAGAGATTTCTTTCTTGATGTTGCTTGTTTTGATTTTGAAGCATTTGCACTAAATCTAGCAATGAATTCTTGTAATTCTTTAATTCTTTCTTCTTTCTTTTTATTAGCCTCTCTCATTTGTTTTAAAGCAAGCTGACTAGATTCATACCAGAAATCATAGTTACCTGGATATACTTTAATTTTTCCAAAATCTACGTCTGCAATATGTGTACAAACTTTATTTAAGAAGTATCTATCGTGAGATACAACAATTACAGTATTTTCAAAATCAATTAAGAAGTCTTGAAGCCAGTTGATTGTTTTTATATCTAAGTCGTTTGTAGGCTCATCTAATAAAAGGACATCTGGATTTCCAAATAATGCTTGAGCTAAAAGAACTTTAACTTTATCTTTTGCTTCGATTTCGCTCATATATTTATAATGAACATCAACATCTATTCCTAAATCATTTAAAAGTTTAGCTGCATCAGATTCTGCATTCCATCCATCAAGTTCTGCAAATCTTTCTTCAAGTTTTGCTGCTTTCATTCCATCTTCTTCTGAAAAATCTGGTTTACTATATATTGCGTCCTTTTCTTTCATAATTTTATAAAGTTCGCTATTTCCCATCATAACAGTATCTATAACTGTATAGCCTTCAAATGCATAGTGATCTTGTTTTAACATAGACATTCTTTCACCTTTGTCTAAAACAACTTCACCTTTATTAGGCTCTATTTCTCCAGATAGAATTTTTAAAAATGTTGATTTTCCGGCACCATTAGCACCAATTAAACCATAGCAATTTCCTTTAGTAAATTTTATTGTTACATCTTCAAAAAGAACTCTTTTTCCGAATCTTAAAGTAACTCCATTTGATAAAAGCATTATAAAAACCTCCTAAAAATTTTCAACTATCTTATTATACATTACATTTGCATGTTTTTCAAGTGAAAATTATGGAGGTTATTTATGCTGATTTTTTAAAATTTTTAAATAAATTAAAAATAGTAACTTTAATTTTAGTAAATAATTTTTTGTACCAAGAAAATCCGTTGTAATCCATAAGAGCTTGGGGCTTCTGCTCACTAGCATTTTCAAGTTTATGTCTATACTCAATTTCTTGTGCTTGAGCTTTAAGCATTTCTTCTGTTTTAATTCTTTCCTCTTCTGAAATTCTATCAATTTCATCAATCTCTCCAAGTCTTTCATCAAGATCTGGAACCATATTTTCTTCTGTTTTAGTATTATTATTAAAGATATTATCTGGATTATATTTCTTTCTTAATTTTTCTTGGTATACTCTTTCGTTTTCTTTAAATATATTTATTAATTCTTGTTTTTGTTCATTAGATTCACACCAGTACTGAAGTGTAAGCATACCAATTAAAGCCGCTGTTTTTTGAGAAATTTTTTGTTCTTCCAGCGGTTTTGTAGCATCTATATGTTTTTCATAATTACTTGATGCATGTTCTTTAAATATCATGATAAGCTTTTTAGGAATTTTGCTTGTATACTCTTTTTCCATACAGCTTAAAATTTCAAGTAATTCAGCATATGCATAAGCTTGGTCTGGCTTAACTTGTACTGCCATTTTGCTTTAGTCCTTTCAAATATTCATTAGTTTTTATAAATCTCTATCGTCATCATCATTACGTTCAACTTCTTTTGGTTTTTGAGTACCAACATTAATTTCTCCAACATCTATTGTTGAAGCTGGTTGATCAACATTTTTAGAAGAATTATTTATAATATCCCCTGCAGTTAAATCTCCTATTCCTAGTGAATCATTTTCTAAATCAAACTCATCACTAACTTCAACCACTTCTGTTTTAATGCCTTTAGGTTTAGTAATTTCTTCTCTTACATCTTTAGCTGTTTTTGCATTATTAATTATACTTGTTTTTACAGGTTGAGGAATAATTCTAGTTGATTTTACTGCTGCTGATCTTGAAATTGGAATAACCGGCTTAAAGTCTGTTCTTTCAGAAGTTTGAGACAAATCATCTTTCTTTTGCTCATCTCTTCCAATTACATGTGTAGTTATATTACTTTGATCAACTACTTCTGTTGATCTAAATAATGACTTATTTAGTGTTTCCAATTTTTCCATTAAAACTCTTCTTAAACTTGCAACAGTCCACATTGAAGAAATACTTCTATTTGTTCTTTGAAAGGTATCTTTATTTCCAGAATCTAAAAGTTTTGTATTATTGCCAGATTTTATTCTATCAATAATTCTTGCAAAAAATCCCTTTCTTTCAGGTTCTTCAACTTCTATTTCATAATCATTTAATGGGGCAGAATCATTGCGCAAATTTTTTTCATCTTCTATTTCATTATTCATGAATCTACCTCCCCTTTTTATACTATAAGTTCATTTTATATATAAAGATTGCAAACTTCAACAAAATTACTAAAATTTAATCAAAATGACACATAAGAAAAACGCTATTCTTTAAGGATTTAGTGCTAATTTTACTAATTCCCTAAGTATAGCGTTGTTTTTCTAATATTCCCATGAATCATCTTTACTAGATTGATTTCCATTTCCTTTTGAGGCACCTGGTTTTTCGCCGTTTTCTCTTTCTTGTTCAACAATTCTAGCAAGTTCATTTTGTACATCTTTTACTTTATCAAATGTTATTTCTGACTGTTTTACTACCTTCAAAAAAGAACTTGGTCTGAATACTTGTATAGTTCCTTCCTTGCCTTTTTTTATTACTACTACATTTTTATCTTGTCCATCACTTGCTTGAATTTCTTCTCCTGTTTCTTCATCCGCTCTAAAAAACTCATCTTGCATAGCAGCTTCCTGTTCTTGAGCTTGCTCTCCTCTTTCATCTACTACTATAATTTCTGGTTCTACATGTTCTTCTTTTTCTTCTGATGCTCTTTCTTGTTCTGCTTTTTCTTGTTGCTGTTTTTCATAATATTCTAATATAGCTTTTTCTAAATCTTCTCCTCTTTCCTGCGCATCTGTTGCTATTTGAGTAAATTCCTTATCGACTTCCATTAAAACACCATTATATATATATATCCCATCTACTTCTGTACTTGGAACTGCAGACTTGTCTGCTTCATCAGTTGGCATATTAAAGAATTCGCTTTCTAGACCTTCTCTTGCTGGTTCAAATGGAGCAACTTGAAGCTCTACACTTGCTTGTTTAAAAAGTTCAGCAAGTTCTGAATCTTTTATTAGTTCAGTATCTTTTTGAGATTCTATATCTGCTTGTATTTTTTCAAAATTCATACCAATAGTATTCTCAAATCTCTGCAAAAAACTCTTTCTTTTTTCAGGATTGGTTAAAATATTACTAATTTCACCATGATAATTTATATTAGACATTATCTCTAAAATTTGCCCAACTCTATCATCAACTTCCATTTCTTGAAATTCTTCTTTCAGTATATTAGACAAATCCTTATCAGTTTGTTCTGATAAAAATTGTAAATCATCATATTCTAAATTTTCAAAATATTTTTTGTATTGTTCCATTGCATTTTTTATTTTATCTGCTTCAAATCCATATTGAGAAAATGCAATTGGAAGCTGAGAAATTTCTTCATTTAATGTATCATCTGAAATCAATTCTTCTTGATTTCCAATTTTTTGCTCATCTAAAAATTCGATTGCTTTATCAGCTTCTTCTACTGCCTTTTTTTTCTGCTGGACTCCTTCTACTGTCTTTTCAGTACCTTTTTCTTTTTGTTGAAATTCTTTTACTGCCTTTTCGTACTCTTCTGGAAATATTTTTTTATATTCTTCATATTCTTCTTTTATTTTCTTATATTCTTCAGGATCTTTTATTTCTTCACGAATTTGTGATAAGTACTTGTTAAAAACTTGGGTTGCATGACTTACTACTTCACGAGCAGCTTCACTATCTGAAATATTTGGATTTTTAGCCCTTATATCTTGTATTTTTTTATAAAAAGCTGGATTCTTTTTATAGTAATCTTCTATTGCCTTTTTATCTCCAGTTGTATATGCATCAAACAAATCTGAAAAACCTTCTATTACTTTAGAAGCAAATATTGTATCTTCTGTTTTATCTGGAATATCATTCCAGTCTTTAGCTATGTTTCTTAATGCTGAGCCCATTTTTTCTATGTCTACTTTATTTAAATTATTTATAAATATTTCTTTCTCTTCAGCAGATAACTTATCATAATTATTTAACATCTCGTTTATAACTATGCCTGTGATAATAATATCTGATGTTTTCAATTTTTCTCTATTTTCCAATACACTTCGTTCTTTCATTTGCTTTGTATATTCAACTGTATTTTTAGCACTCTTAATTATTTGTGAAGAAACTGAAATTGTGCCAGAAGTTGGTTCTAATAGTTTATTTCCATTTTTTACTTGTTGATTTATAACTACTAATGCCTCGTCATATTCATCATTTGTTAATTCATTAAAATTGTCTCTTAATTCTTTACAAAAATCATTAAAATATATAACTTCGTTAGTTTCAGTTTGTGCTATTTCAAATAAAGTATTTACTATTGTATCAGAAGACATCAGCTTTTCTCTCCTTTTTATCTAATATAACAATTGTATTTTATTTCTAAGCAAATTATTTTACAATTACCATATATTAACATTTATGTTTCTTTTTTATTGCTTTTTTATGTAAAGTGTGTTATTATATAAATAGTTTGGAAAGGAGTATTTTATGGGATTAAGAGATAAATATAAAAAAAATGATAAACCAGAATTTCAACCATTAGATTTAAATGAGATGAATGTACAAGCAATATTTAAAAGATGCTTAACTACTAATAATTCACCAAAACCTGGTGAAGATTATAATTCAGTTATATTTGGCCGTGATGGAGGATATGCCGAAGATCATCAACCTGTTTGCTTTAACATAAAACAATTACGAGCAAATGATGAAACAATAAGATTTTTATTTGGTCAATTACAAGCAATACATCAAGGGAAAAAACAATTTTCAGTAGAGGATTCTATTTTAAAATATAATGGTACTAATTGGACATCCAATAAAGGTATTATGATGGAACTTCTTTATCTAGGAGAAGCATCTGCTACAATAACACCTTTTATTGCTAAAACAGGTAAAGCTAATGTTGCACTTGTAAAACCAACACTTTCACCTAAAGACCCTAAATTTGCAGAATGGTACAAAGGTTATGAAGCAGAAATGAAAAAAGCTGAAGGACCAACACCAGACGAAAAATAAGTAAATAAAATTTATACATAAAAAAAGACATATCTATTTAGCTACACGCTTTATAGATATGTTTTTTATTTTTCAAAAAATTACTAAAAAAAAATGAAACTTAAGGTGCTTTCTTAAATTTCATTTCTTACTAATTATTATACACTATTATTTACAAAAAAACAATTCTTTTCTTTATTAATAATTCGTTATATAATGTAGCTCGTGAGGTGATTAACTTTGAATAAAAATTATGATTTAATTATTGTCGGAGCTGGTCCTAGTGGTGTTTTTACTGCTTATGAACTTATAGAGCTTGGCATAGCAAAAGATAAAAAAATATTACTTATAGAGCAAGGAAAGTCTGTAGATAAAAGATCTTGTCCTGTAGAAAAAGTAGGAAAATGTATAAAATGCAAACCTTATTGCAATATTACCAGTGGTTTTTCAGGAGCAGGAGCTTTCTCAGATGGAAAATTAACTCTTCCAAATAAAGATAGCGATTCTATTGAAGTTGGTGGAATTTTAGACCAATATCTTGGTGTTGAGAAAACTAAAGAGCTAATGTTCTATACAGATGAAATATATTTAAAATTTGGTGCTGATCCAAAACTTCAAGGATTAGACCATTTAGATGAAATTAAGAAAATATCAGATAAGGCTAAAGAAAATAACATAACTTTAGCAAATTGCCCAATTAGACATTTAGGTACAGAAAAAAGTCACGAATTATATAAAAAGATTCAAGATTATATATTAGCACACAATGTTGAAATCATGTTTGAAACTAATGTTAAAGATTTAATTGTAGAAAACAATAAAATTTCTGGTGTAATAATTGAACCTTCAAACCACAAAGAAGATGATGAAGAAATATCTTTATATGCAAATAAAGTTGTTATTGGTGTTGGTAGAAAAGGTGCTGAATGGCTTGCAAAAATGTGTGAAGACCATTCTATTAAGAATCGCGCTGGTGTTGTTGATGTTGGTGTTAGATATGAACTTCCAGATAGTGTTATGAAAGACATAAATGAATATCTTTATGAAGGAAAATTTGTTGCAAGACTTGCTCCTTATAAAGATAAAGTTAGAACATTCTGCCAAAACCCTAGTGGATTTGTTGCAAATGAAGTTTATGATAATAACTTAACTTTAGTAAATGGACATTCTTATAAAGATAGAAAAAGTACTAATACAAATTTAGCTATACTTGCATCTCATCATTTTAATGATCCATTTAAAGAACCTATTAAATATGGTATCAATATTGCTGAAAATGCAAATCAACTTGGAAAAGGTAATGTTTTAGTCCAAAGACTTGGAGATATTTTAGAAGGAAAACGTACTTGGGAAAAAGACTTAGAAAATAATAGTGTTGTTCCAACATTAAAAACTGCTGTTGCTGGTGATATCACTTATGCAATTGGATATAGAACAATGGTAGATATATTAGAATTTATTAAAGCCTTAGATAAAGTTATTCCTGGATTTGCTCATCCTGATAATCTTTTATATGCTGCTGAAATTAAATTCTATTCAAATCAAATTACAATAGACAATAATTTCGAAACAAGTGTAAGTGGCTTATATTCTATTGGAGATGGCGGAGGGCTTACTCGTGGATTAATTATGGCATCTGCAAGTGGTGTTCAAATGGCAAGAATTTTAAAAGATATTTTATAATATATCAAAAGAGTAGATTTCTTAAAATCTACTCTTTTTTCTACGTTTTGGGACCACTGCTTTTTTAGTAAAAAATACTATAACAAAAATACTTCCAATTAATAAATCACTTCTTCCTTTAAGCTCTCCCACTCCACCAGTAACTGGTAATTCATATTGTTTGATATTTGATACTACAATTTGTACATTTAATAAATCTTCTTTTTCACCATTAACTTCTATAATATCTAATTTTTGACTTCCTATAATATAATTTTTAGGTGCTTCTAGTTCTGTTAGTTTATAAAATCCATATTTTAAAGTATCAAAAACTAAGTTTCCATCTTTATCTGTTGTTCCATCTAAAATAGTAAATTCCTCATCATTTTCCACTACATCCCATGTTCCAGTCTCTTCGTTTTGTATTACTTTTTCTAATTTAAATTTTGCATTTTGAAGCAATATATCTGAGTTTGCTCTATCTACTTTTGTTATTTGTATTGTTCCATATTTATTATAAGTTAATGTTATGATATTATTTTCAAAATCTTCCGTTTTCTCACAATAATATCCTTCCACATTTTCTCCATCTACTGTGTATTTTATTTCATTTCCAGCATCATCAAGTCTTTTTAAGTTATCCCATGTATGAGTCCAACCCATTTCTGGTGTTAATGTTTTTTCTTCAAGTTGACTATCATTTGAAACTTGTTTTAAATATACTTTTGATGATTCCTCTGCACCACCATTCCATATCTCTACTACAGTAATACTTTTTGTATTTTTTATATAGTATATATTTATGACATTTTCATCACTATTGCTTGATATTGTTATGCTTTCAGGATCTATGCTATCAAAAAGATATCCTTCAAATTCTTTTATTTCTACTACTTCGCTGGATATTATAGTATTTTGAAATACTTGTTCTGGAACTTTTATAGATTCTAATATGTTTCCAGTTTCTTTTTCAATATAGTTTATTGTATATTCTAAATCATTTCTTTTTTCATAAGTATTTGTTATGCTTCTGCTTCCTTCTGTAAATGTTGATTCAACTTCAAATAATATAGTATCATTTTCTATTATAGCTTCATCCGTACTTGATATTGTATTTTTATACCCGTTAATTTCTGAGCCTACTTCTTTTAAAGTTAGCTGTGTTTTTTCTGTTACACCATCTTGCACTATATAATTTGGAACTGGTATAGTCCATTCTAATATAGGATTTTCTCCACTTTCTATGATTTGAAGATTCTCATTTTCTAATGATAGAGTTCCATTATTAGCATAAGCTGATAATGAATTTGTAACCTCATATTCTAAAGAAAATTCTTTAGGAATTGCATCATAATTTTGAACTCCAACAAATTCTTTTCTAATTATTAAATCTTTATCTTCTACATAAGTAGCATTTGGCTTCCATACTGCATAAAGTTCTTTACTCACAGGCGTTTTCGAACTTCCTAATCCATCTGACCAATTTAAAGGAATACTATCTCCACTAGTATATTGCGCTTCTTCTGCATCAGGTGTATCAGCCCATCCTAAAAATGTATATCCTTGTTTTTGTGGCACTACTGATGTGACACTTAAATTAGCACTTGTACTTGCAAATTTATTTGTTGTTGTAGAAGGCATGTTTGTTACATTTTCTTCGTTTGCGTTATAATTTAGAGAATAATATGCATAAATTGTAGCATTAAACAAATCATTATATCTATACCATTGATAATCTTGTGGAAAGCTAAGATATCTACCACATTGACAGTATCCTTGGTTAGATGGAACTACATAATTACAATAATAATTAAATGATACCGTTCCAATTCCTGGTTTTATTGTTGTAAATTCTACTACTCCATATATTCCATCTCCATAACAATCGCCAATTTTAAGCCTATTGCCATTATCTGTAATGGAAATATCAATATAATATGTAGCATTATATAATAAAACTTCTCTTCTACAATAAGAACAATATTTAGAATATGTATTATTTATCTCTAATGAATTCTGCTCTCCTACATCCATTTCAAAAGATCCATTAGAAGTCTCTGTAGTTCCTCCATTTATACTCGTGCCTGAAAATTCACTTGGTTTTTTAGTAGCATCAACATAAACATTGGATGCCCTCTCTGATACTCCTTCTGCTGCTACACTAATACCATTTTCCTGTATTGGAACCATACCAATCTCGTTTTCCTGTATTTCTTCCATCGCAATTGCTGTATTTTGAAATGCAGACAAAACAATAGAAATAATTAGCAAAATAGCAATTATTTTATTTTTTATTTTTTTGGCTATTAAATTAATACTGTGTGTGTGTGTGTGTGTGTGTGTGTGTGCACTTTGGAACA
>CASYFC010000002.1 GCA_949482135.1 uncultured Clostridia bacterium | reverse complement strand
TAAAGTATACCATAACTCTTTTTTATTATGGTCTACTAAACGGGGTGCATTTCAAAACATACTCTTTTTATTTTTAACTTACATTACTTTCTGTGTCTAATATAATTTTTTTCAGTGAATTCAAATCAATATCTAAAACTGTAGCAAAAGCTATTAACTCAAAATCCTTAACACTCATTCTTGCATTTTCAATTCTATATATCTCATTTCTATCAAATTCTATCCCTAGCAATTCTAATTTTCTACATAAAGCTGTTTTGGAATACCCTTTTTCTTTCCTTGCTTGGGCTAATATTTTTCCAATAACATTTGGCTCATTATTATATTTTTTCATTATTATTTTCCTTTAAAATCAATTACAAATCATGTACTTATTTTATACAATTTTATTCCAAGCAACGAGTAGAGTTTGTACTCATTCTTTGATTTTTATTTAAAATATTTTAAAATTAATATATATAATAAATCACTTTTATTTTTAGTATTGATTTGATACCTAAATGATGTTATAATGTTTACATAATTTTATAGAAAGGGTGATTTTATGCTGAGATTATTTCTTATCCGCCATGGCGAGTCAATCGCTAACATTGGGCAAAACTATGAAAAGCGGCTTCCTGATCATCTAATCACTTTAAGTGATGCTGGAAAAGAGCAAGCTCATAATGCTGGCATTTGGCTTGCAAACTACTGTAAAAATAATGGTGTTTGCTTTGAAAATGCTCGCATATGGAGAAGTCCTTACACAAGAACTCGTCAAACTGCTGATATATTTAACAACTTTCTGAAAATATCTGATATTAAAGAAGAAATTTCTATATCTGAGCAGCAGTTCGGTCTCTTTGATTGCATTACAGATGAAGACAGGCAGAAACTATTTCCTTTAGAGTATGAGGAATATCAGCGACAGCGTAAACATCAGGGCAAGTTCTATGCAAGGCTTCCATTGGGAGAAAGCCCATATGATGTTGCAATCAGAGCGTATCAATTTATTGAAATCGTTAAAAGAGATTATGAAAATGAAGGAATTGATACTCTATTTGTTTTCACTCATGGAACAGCGCTTCGAGCCATTCTTCTTAGATGGTTTAACTATACTCCTGAATGGTACCATGATGAAAAAAATCCAAAAAACTGTTGGATAAGAGAAATCAAAGATCACACAGATTGCGGTTACATTAATGTATAAGCATGTTAAAGACCGTGCCTACCCAAAAGGTAGACACGGTCTTTACACTTTCTCATTTAATAGGATCATATACTCTAGGTGTACCATCTACATTACGCATTTCTATGATTCCGCCTCCATCAACCCATTCAACATATGAATACAATATGAAGGATTCCGGATCATATAAAATAAATTGATGCAGATTTGTTCCCTCTACTTTTATTTTTTCAATCAAAATCAGACCAGGAATCTGTGGAGCTTCTACTTCGATGTCTTTACTCTCGTGATCATTTTCCTCACTTTTGCTACATCCAGTCATACAGATGCACAAAATAATGATGCACATTACCAATAAAAATGTATTTTTCCGTTTTGTCATTTTGTTTTCCTCCTTATTTTTTGGTATTATAAGTTCTTAATGTTCCATCAGAATTATGCATTTCAGCAATATTCTTGTCACTCATATCTGTATAATGAACATACATTACTAAAGTTTCTGGATCATAATATACATATTCCTTATATCCAGTTTCTTCTATTTTGAGCTTAGCAATGAGTACCAAAGTCTTTACATCTGACTTTTCATCATAAAGTCTAGGAGTTCCATCACTATTATGCATTTCAAGCATTCCATAGTGATTTATATCCGTTAAATGACTATACAAAATCAAAGTCTCAGGATCATAGAAGATATATTGCTTACTGCTCGAACCTTCAATTTTTTCTTTCTTTATCAAAATTAAAGGGCTAACTTCTTCGTATACAATCTCCTCCTTTTCATCATCCTTAATATCTTTACTTTCATGATCCGTCTCAGCACACCCCACAAGGGTTATGCTCATGAGAATGAGGGTGATAGTTACCACAAGTAAATTTTTCCGTTTTGTCATATTTATTCCTCCTAAATTTTATTTAGTTTAGATATACGCAAATATTATACTACAGCTTTACATAAAAAGTCAATTCCTGTTGTTAATTCATATATTATAACTAATTATTTATATCAGTGTTTACATAACATTTACTTTTTCTTTAAAATGTGCTATAATAGATAAGTAAATATTTTTTATTACATTATTAGGAGGTATACAATATGACAAACAAAATGCTGACTAAGGCAACTGCAATTGATAGATTCGGTCGGGAAAACAAAGATTTGTTAGAAAGACGTTTCGGTCTGCCTAATATTGGTAAACGGTTTGACGGCGAAAATTTCAATCCCACTGTAGATAGAATTGCAAGAGCAATTAACTATTATGGTTTTGAAGTCCGAGATGAAAATATCGTAGAAATTCCAGACACTGATCTAGGTAGCGGAAATCCTTTATGTTTCAAGCCATTTCCTCCTGCAGTACAAGCGATGATAAAGTCTCTTGAGGAAGAACTGATGTATCGGTATCCCTATACTGAAGGTTCTGATGAGATTCGCAAACAGCTGTTGGAGTATGTAGAAAGGGAAGGATTCGTTAACACTTCTCCCTATTCCTATGACGACATTGATGAAAAAGGTCTTTCTGTTCACAATATTACTTTCTCGGTTTCGACTTCTGTTTTATTCAATCAAATCATCAGTATTATTTCTAAGCCGAAGGATGTCATCCTTGTAACAGGTCCCAATTATGGCTTGTTTACTATCAGAGCTGAAAGAGCTGGTGCAGAAGTTGAAGTTTTGGAGTTACAGGAAGAAGATAACTTTCTCGTAAATCCCGAAAAACTCGCTGAAACCATCGATCAGATAAACAACAGCCTACAACTTGCATATCATCGCCGGCAAGGATATGTACCTCGGGTAGTAGCATTTCTGAATGCAAACCCTAACAATCCTACAGGTAAAGTCATGGGGCAAAATGAATATGACCTTCTGTATAAAATTGCCGATGTATGTAATAAACGTGGTGTTTTCGTAATCGATGATCTTGTTTATAGGGATATTTCGTACGATAAAGACAACATCGCTTTACCTATTGCAACTATTCCTGGTATGTTCCGAAATACTATTTCACTTTTTGGTTTATCAAAAAGCTATTCTATGGCATCTCTCCGGGCAGGTTTTGTTGTTGCAGATGAATTAATCATTAGAGCAATTATCAACAAAACATTTCAGGAAATGGATTCTGCTCCTGCAATTATTGGAGTAGCTCTTGCTGGAGCATATAATGCGACTGACGAGAGATACCAAGCTTATGAAAAGTACTTTACTGAACTTAGAGGTGAATACAAATATCGCCTCAATCTTATAAAGGCTCTTGTAAACGGAATTACAGCCTCTGCTCCAGAATATCGTACTAAGATAAGCGAAACTATATACAAAGCAGTAGGTCCTGATGCAGAAAAAGTTTTAACTGGACTCCCTCTAGTAGACTTTCCTAAAAATTTGGAACCTGAATCTGGATTCTTCGCAATTCTAGATTTTACTAAACTTAAGGGAATGAAATTCAGGGACAAAGAAAAAGACCTTTATATTGTCATACGAGATGAAGCGGAACTCCTTAACTTCTTCTACGCCACCTCCAGAACACGTTTTCTGGTTGGTGAATCTATCTCCTGGCCAGATGATACTATGCTGGTTGGTAGAGTAAACTATGCTATTGAAGAAGAGAAATTGATTAAAGCATTTTTGAATATGCACAATGCAATTCTTATGCTTGATCAAAATAAGGATGATTATATTATCCGAAAAAACCGTTATGAAGATCAGGAACAAATGGCTCACATCAAAGTAGATGGCTGGAAAAACGCATATGATCGCATTATTTCTGCATCCTACCTAAATTCTTTGAATTACGAGGAGCAAGCCGAAAGATATAAGGCAAGCTTTGAAGAATACAAAGACTATGTATTTGTTGCAGTTCGTGGCGATGAAGTGCTTGGCTATTCCTGTTTCGATCCTACACCTAATGTTGATGAGTTTGATTCTGAGCTTGTAAGTTTGTATATCAAACCCACCGAAATCGGAAAAGGAATTGGAACAGAACTGTTCATAGCAACTCGTAAACAGATGATTTCCCTCGGAAAGAAAAACATGATTATTTGGTGTCTGAGTGACAACATAAATGCTATCAGGTTTTATGAGAAACTTGGTGGCAAAATTGTGAAAACCAAAGATGCCCAAATCGGAGATAAAAATTACACTGAGTATGGTTTTTATTTCCATCTGAATTAAATATTGTATTACCCAATCGGTGGCGGTCTAACTGACAGCCACCGATTCCCATTATATAATAAATTTAATCAAAATTTATTAAAAAACTAGACAATAAAAAATATATATGTTAATATATATGCATGCCTGAGTGGCGGAATTTTTCGAAGCTGTTAGAGCTTCGCTCGTTACAGATTCGTTATATGAAGCATGCCTGAGTGGCGGAATTGGCAGACGCACACGACTCAAAATCGTGCGGGAAACCATGCGGGTTCGAGTCCCGCCTTAGGCACCAAATTTTATATAAGCTTAGTTGAGACTCGACGAGTCGCTCTTTAGGCACAAAAAATCTATTTTTTGTATATAATATATAAACATATATTGAAAGGAATAAATAATATAAAATGAATTTACAAAATATAATCATTAATTGTTGTTGTAGGTAAAATACTCTATCTATTGTAGATATGAGTATTAATTTGCATACCTACAATAGTGATTATATTTTAGTTTATGAATTGTAATAACTATGAGGTATGCTATATCTCATAGTTATTTTTTTAGGAGGAAATTTTATGGAAAATGGTATTATTGGAAATACACCAATGATAAAACTAAATTACGAATACAAAGGAAAAAATAAATATATTTATTCTAAATTAGAATATTATAATTTAACTGGAAGTATTAAAGACAGAGTAGCTTATTATATAATAAAAAATGCTGAAAAAAGAAACGCTCTAAAAAAAGGTATGTCAATAGTTGAGGCTACAAGCGGAAATACTGGTATCGCTCTTGCTGCACTAGGAAGCTTTTTTGACTATCCTACTTATATTTTCATGCCAGATTGGGCAAGTGAAGAAAGAGTTAAGTTGATGAAGGGATACGGTGCAAAAGTAACATTATATTCCAAAGAGGAAGGTGGTTTCTTAAAATGCGTTGAACAAGCAAAGAAAATGTCAAAAGATAATAATGTATTTTTAGCTAATCAATTTGCAAACAAAGATAATTTCTTAGCTCATTATGAAACAACTGCAAAAGAAATTATACAACAAGTTCCTGAAGAATTATATGGATTCGTTTCTGGTGTCGGAACAGGTGGAACTTTAATGGGAAATGGAATAAGATTAAGAGAAGAATTTAAAAATTTAAAAATAGTTGCTATAGAACCTGATAAAATGCCTATTATTTCAAAAGGTGTGATTATAGGTTCACACAAAATAGAAGGAATTGGTGATGATTTTGTTCCAGATTTAATAAATAAAAATGAAATTGATGATATTTTTCTAATTAACGATGATGACGCAATAAATATGTCAAGAAAATTAGCTAAATTTTTAGGTTTAGGCGTTGGAATATCTTCTGGTGCCAATTTACTTGGTAGTATATTATTAAATGAAAAAATTGATAAACCAATTTGTACAGTTTTCGCAGATGATAATAAAAAATATTTAACTACAGATTTATCAAAACCGATTGATAATAATCCAAACTTTATTTCTAATCAAATAAAATTAAATAACTATGAAATTATATCATAAAGAATAGTAAGCTTTATTGAATTCAATATAAAAAGATGATATACTATATGCATTGTTCGTGCTATTTGAACTAAAATAATAGCAAATCTAGAAAAACTCTAAACAATTGTAAGGAGCAATAAAACACATCAAAAAAATTAGGAGGTCAAAACATGGCTACTGCAAACGAACTTCGGGAACATTGCACCAATCTTTATGTTGAGCGTGAAAAAAGTTTAAGATCCGTACTCAGTGAATACTTTGAATCTGCTTTTATTGCAAGGCACCGGCCTTTCAGAGCTGTAATTGGAAATAGAAAATGCAAACCTATTCCAATTTATCGTGACTTTGCATTTCCCATTAAGGATGCTTTTGAATTCAAAGTTGTGTGGCCAAACTTTTCAGAAGAAACTCTTCGTAAGGAACTTTCTAAACTGGGCTTTGTTATCACTCCAAACAGAATCTCTATTTCTGTTCCTCCCCATAAAAAAGGAGACAAGATGACCTTTGCCCAAGAATGGGTAATGAAAATTAATCATAGTTATTCTGTTTATTGTTCTAATGAAAAGAAGCTGGCAGAAGAACTCTATCCTAATGTTATTAAAAAGTTATATTCTACACCTGCAGAAAACATAATAACATATGATGGATATACCCTTTTCCGTAATTTCAAGTATGAACATTCCATCAGTCTTAAATGTGCAACTTTTCTTAGGAAATTAATGTTGCGTGATGGAATTAAAGAGTATATTGAAAAGGGCGAATATAAAGGCATTATGGTTTTGAATAACACTCCCACTTAAATCTATTTAGATAAAAGCAGCAGACAGATGATTATTTTCATCTGTCTGCTGCTTTTTATTTATAAATTACATTATTTCATTTTTAAAGCTTATTCCATTTTCTAGTTTTGGCATATTAAATATATCTAATATTGTAGCTGATATATCAGCATATGTGTCTCTTACTCCTAAATCTACATTTTGTTTTAGATTTTTGCCATAAGCTACTATTGGGATATATTCTCTGGAATGGTCTGTACTTGGTGTACTTGGATCATTTCCATGATCTGCAGTTAAAATTAATATATCATCTTGTTTTAATGCATCTATAATCTCTGGTAATTTTTTATCAAATTCTTCTAATGCTCTAGCATATCCTTCTATATTATTTCTATGCCCATATAACATATCAAAATCCACAAGATTTACAAATATTAATTCTTCTTCTGCATTTCTTATTTCATGTATTGTTTTTTCAATACCATCTGCATTACCATTTGTATGAATACTTCTTGTTATTCCTCTTCCAGAAAATAAATCTTGAATTTTTCCTATGGCTAATACTTTTTTATTATTTTCTTGAAAAACATCTAACATTGTTTTTCCAAAATCTTCTGCTTCATAATCTTTTCTACTATATGTTCTTGAAAAGTCTTCACTACAAGTTCCAATATAAGGTCTTGCTATAACTGTTCCTATTCCATATCCTTTTTCATCTATTACATCTCTTGCTATTTGACAAATATTATATAATTCAGGAACTGAAAATACCTCTTCATGAGCAGCAATTTGAAGTACACTATCTGCTGATGTATAAACTATTGGCATTTTAGAATTTACACTTTCTTCCCCATATTGTTTTAAGAAATCTGTTCCAGATCCTTTTTTATTGCATATAAATCCTTTTATTCCTGCTCTATCAGATATTTCATCTAATAAATCTTTTGGAAATCCTTCATAATATGTTTTAAATGGTTCATCTTTTATAAATCCAGCTATTTCCCAATGTCCAACAGGACTATTTTTCCCTTTAGTTTTTTCATCAGCTTTACCATATATTCCAATTGGATTATCTTCTTTGTTATTAATTCCAATATTTTGAATATTGTATAACCCTAATTTTTTCATATTTGGAATATTTAGTGAAGTATTATTGTATATACCTGCAAAAGTATTACTTCCACAATCTCCATACTCTACAGCATCTGGTGTTTCTCCAACTCCAAAACTATCTAAAACTATTATTATTGCTCTATTTATCATATGAAATTACCTCTCAATCTAATTATAAACAACAGTATTTATAATTTATTCTTTTAAATCTACATCATACTCATATACAAATACATCTTTAGATTTAGGTGAAATTAAATTTCTACTTTCAGTAAAATAATTATTAGTTCTAAATTTATTTTTACCTACCAATGTAAATTCTAATCTTTTACAATCTATTAATACACTAGAAGATAAATTCATTCCTACTGGAAGAGTTTGATTTGTATTATCATATAAAATAATATTTGAATAATATAATAATGGTAATCCTTCTTTAAAATTTAATTTTACTAAATTTAATGCTCCTTCTCCATCATCTTCAAATTCTTCTAATGCTTTTTCAACATTCAAATTATATATATCAAAATAATTACTATCTATTTGCTCTGTTATTTGAGATACTCTATATAAAGAAAAATCATATTCAGCACTTCCTTTTGGAATAGCTCCATCTATGTATGATATAACACTTTGTAACTTTTCAGTAAAATCAAAAACATCTATTCTTTTATTTATATTTAAAATTTTAAATTTACTTTTTTCATTTTCTCTATGACTTCTACTTCCAATATATTTTAGTACAGTTGCATCATCAACTATATTTCCAAATATATCAAATGTCTCACTTTCTATATGTTGCTTATTATTATTAAATTGTTCTTTTAAATCTAATAACACTTCCTCTATAGCATCTTTATCTAAATTATTATTTCTTAACATGTTTAAGACAGGAAGCACCTCTGTTTTTGCTAAGAATATACTATCCATTTCTTCTCTTGATAATTTTTTTCTTTGTATAGAATCAACTTTAACACCTAAATCTTCGAAATCTGATTCTATATCAAAAAATCTTTTTAAAACTGTTTTATTTTCATTTTTTTCTTCTTCATTTCCCATTTCTAGACTTAATCTTTCATCTTTGTTTGAATACTTCCAGAAATCGAAAATACTTTTTTTATGTTTATCTATTTCTTCAATATATAATGTTGCATTTTTTACTTTAGAAATTATATTTTCTAATTTCAATTTTTGAGCTTTTAAATCTTGTTTTAAATTCTTACAATTTTTTTCACCTTTTTCATATAATGAATATATTGTAACTAAATCTTCAATTGTATAAAATTTCTTTTCTCTAAAAGCTGTACTCATTGGATCTATATTAATTGTTTGTGTATTATCATCTTCTTCATTTCTTAATAAACTATTTTCTAAATTTTGAGAATCTTTTATTTTTTTATTTATTTTTGATGATTTAAAAAAGTATTTTACTTTACCAATAAAAGTTTTTTTGTATTCTAAGTATGTAGAAATTTCCTTTTGTTTTATTAGGTATTCATCTTCTTTTTCTTTTACTGATTCTTTTATATTAGAAAGTTCTTCTTCTAATTTTTCTATTTCACCATTTTGAGTTTTTATTTCTTCTTCTGCAATCTTAACTTCACTTTTTATAAACTCTGTTAACATATCGAATGTAAGCCTTGTTTTTCCTATATATAGTTCTAAACTATTATTACTATCTATTCTTGTTGTGAAATTAAAATGATTTTTTATTTCTGTTTGTAATATAAATAAAGCTTTTAACAATTTATAAAATTTTAAAGCTTCTTCTCTACTTGTTAATTTAATTTTATATGTACTTTTAACTTTATCATATACATAAGTATCTCCAATTATTTGTAGAGATAAAACATTTTTTTTATCATATACTTCAAAAGTTAATGCCCAATCTTTAGTAAAAAGCCATAGGTAATTTTCTAAATCTGCAATCTCCGTTCTGTTTAAGAACTCTTCTGAATAATTTGTTGCATTTATAGGAACATATATTTTTGGAATAATTCTAGATTTCTTTTTATAAAATTCTAATTTTGTTTTTAATAAATAGAAAAATTCTGAAAATGTTTCTTCTTTTGTACAAACAAGCATAAAATATGTTCCTGTTGCTTCAGAATAATATATTTGCCACATATGGTCTTTAGTATATTTAACTCTAAATGGCTCCTTTTTATCTAGCTCTTTTTGAAGATTAACTATATTTTCTACTTCTGGGATAGAAACTTTTTCTAGCATTTTTAAAAAAGTAGCATATTTCTCAATATCCTCTTCTTTTTCGGCTGGAAGAATATATTTAAATAAAGGTATTGCTTTAGAATATTTTTCTTTTAATGGATCTGTTCTTAAACATGGAGTAAATAGTATTTCTATTTTATCTATTGGTACATATCTAAAAACTCTATGATCTTTATCATTATTTAACCTAGAAACAGTATAATTTAGTGGTTTAAATTCTGTTATTTGTTCAGGTATTTTATCTAAATCTAAATTTAAATATTTTAATTTTTTTTGTATATCTCCTTTTGTAACTTTATCCACAATTACATTTCTCCCTTTTAAAAATATATGCCAAGTATATCATATAAATTTTATTTTGAATAGCTAATTTAAAAAAAATGGCATTTAATTTTGCCATTTTTTATATGAATTATTCTAAAATTTTACTAATCTCATTTGTATAAAAAATATCTAATTTACTCATTGCTCTAGTAATTGCAACATATAACAATTTAATATCTAACACATTATTTTGATATTTTTCACTATTTACATTAAATAGAATTACACTATCAAATTCTAGTCCTTTTGCCAAATATGATGGAACAATTGAAATTCCAGCATGATATTCGGAATCCTTACTTTGAATTAGTTTTACATTCTTATTATATTTTTGAATTTTCTTTTTTATATTATAGCATTCATTAATATCTTTTCCAATTATTGCAATAGATTTAAATCCACTTTGAGTATATTCATTAATTTTTTCAATACAATTTTGTATTATTTCATCTTCTGAAGCCAATTTTTTAATATGTATCGAATCTTTTCCATCAATAACAGGTTGCCCTTTAGTTATAAATTTTTTCTCAAAATCTGGAAGCTTATCTATAACCTCATTTGCTTTATACATTATTTCTTTGGTTGTTCTATATGTTTTTTCAAGTGTAGTATAAATTGCATCGCCTTCTGGAAATTCAATTTCTATAAATTTCTTCCAATTTTCAATTCCTCTATATGAATGTACTCCTTGAGCAATATCGCCTAAAATTGTCATTGAATTGCTCTTCAAAATTGTTTTTAAAACACTAAACTGAAACTCACCATAATCCTGTGCTTCGTCAACAATAACATGTCTTAAATTTTTCTTTACTTTTGTACCAAATATTTTGTAATGTATATAAATTATTGGAGCTAAGTCTTCAAATGCAATTTCATTTTTGTTTAAATTCTTTAGAGTATTATTTACTAAATATTCTGCTAAAATTTTGTTATCTATTTTATTATAAATATAATTTTCTATAAATTCTTTATAATATTCTATACAATCTTTCTTTTCAATTTCATTAAAATAAATATCAACAACTCTTATATCATCTTTATCTATTTTTTTAAGTAAATCCTCTGTTTCTTCAAATATTTCTATTCTTTTTGTTCTTTTTTCTTCTTCTGTTAAAGTATTATCTTGAAGCATTCTATTTATTTTAAGACTTCTTTTTTTAGTAATTGCATTTACTATTGTATCTTTATTATTTCTAATTTTTGAAAAGACATGTTTTTTCACTTCGCCAATTCTTCTTTGGAAATCAAGCTCCTTATATTCTTGTGTAAAAAGTTTTTTTATATTTTCATATCTCATTATTCGTACATTTTCAATAATAAAATCTTTTGCAGGTAAATAATTATCTTCTACTTCATTTAAAAATCCATCAACAACTTTCTTAAATTCAATTGATGATTTAAACTTTGCTTCATTAATTATTGTTTGTATATCACCATTATTTATTTCATCAAATTCTTTATTTACAATAGTTACTAGCTTCTCATTACTATCTGAAATTTTTAATTTTTTTCCTATAATCTCATAGGCTAAATCTTCAAATGTATATTGTTTTACATTTTCAACTCCTAAATCTGGAAGTACGTTTGAAATATAATTTAAAAAGAATTTTGTTGGAGCTATTATCATAAAATTTTCTGGATCAAATTCTTTTTCACAATTATATATTAAATATGCAATTCTATGAAGTGCTATTGTTGTTTTACCACTTCCTGCAACACCTTGAACAATTAATGCTTTATTCATATCTGCTCTAATTATATTGTTTTGTTCTACTTGAATTGTTGCAACTATATTTTTTAATCTATCATCTGCCTTTTCTTCAAGTGCAACTTGTAATAAATCATCATTAGTTTTTAAGTCTATATCTGAATATTTTTGCAATATTTGATTTTCTATAAAGTATTGCCTTTTCAAAGATATCTCACCTTCAATTATTCCTTCTGGTGATTTATAACTAGATTTTCCAATTCTTCCATCATAATATAAATTAGATATTGGTGCTCTCCAATCTATAACAATTGGATTTTGTGTTTGACTATCTAATACAGAAATTTTTCCTATGTATAGTTCCTCTTTAGATTCATTTTTTACTTGAAAATCAATTCGGGCAAAATAGGGTTTTGGTTTAATTTTCTTTAAATCAGATAACTTCTTATTATTTAAATATTCGATATGTGCCTTTACATAAGAATCTTTCTCATAATTATTATCCGTTTTTGCTGAATTTTCTTCAAGCTCTTTTTCTTCATTATTTAACTTTTGTACTACTTGTTTTAGTTTTTCTTTTTCTCTTAAAAATTCTTTTTCGTCCATTTTTTACCTCCTAAAATAATAGATTTCTAATTTCAAGACAATTAAATTCTTCAAATCAGAACTTTCAGTTAGAAAAATCAAAAAGACGCAGAAAAGACATCTATTTTGAAATCCACCTAAAATTAGGGGCAACTTTCTTTTATAGATGTCTTATTATCTTCTTGAAACACAATTAGTATTATAACACATAATTTTTATATCTCAAGTATTTTATTTAAAAAGTTCAATATTCTCAATATTAGCAGCAAAATATGGCTCATTTGTCTCACTTATTAAGAAAATTGTAAATTTATCGTTAAAATTAAAGTCTCTTGATTTGCTATTTTTTTCTTTAATTCCTTTTGTAACAGCCATTCCAGCTTCACTCTTAATAGAGCCACCTTTATTATTTAACGTCAGTTGAATTGTTTGAAATGCTTGTTCAATAAAAGCATTTTCTTCATCTTTTAGTTTAAATGGTTTATTCTCAAGTTCTGTATATTCTTTTAATATGTCTATATTAAGATTTGGTACTGACAATGTATCTTTTTCTCCAAAAGATTTGCTTCCTTTATATTTTTTATAATTTTTATCCACATTTGCATAAATGTCTTCAAAAGTATCTCCATCTGGATTTCTTACAAGCATAACTTGATCGTTTTGTTTTGTATTTAAAATTACAGCAAAATTTTCTTTATCTGTATAATATAATACTTCAACTTGATTTCTAACAACTTCATCTGTTTCTTCATTTATACCAAAATATTCAACGTTTTCTGTATTACCAAAATTATTATTTTCTAATACAGAAAATTCATTTTCAAATCCGAAATTTCTTCTTAAAATAGAATAAAAGAAATATTTATCTTTAACAATTTCTTCTGCTGAAGGCCAGCTAAATAAGTTTAAAATATCACTTGTTTCATTAAATTTATTTCTTATACCTCTTTCAATTTCAGCTTTTAACTCAAGATTCATTAATCCCCACTTTTTGTAATAATATTCTTCTGGTATACTGTTTTCTGTAAATGATTGTTTATTTAAATTTGTCACCATTTGATTTTGTTCTTCAAATTCAACATCTCCATTTACTAAATTGTTTTGCATATCATTCCATACAAGTTGGAAAGTACCACACCATGCTGTATTTTCCAAAATAGTATCTTGCATAGTTGGAACTATATTTATATCTGTTAGCATATCATTTAAATTTATTTGTGAATTATAAGTAGGAGTTGATGGTTCTGTATAATTAGTTTCAATTTTTTGTTGAATTAATGAAACTGCTAAAATTATAGATAAGATTATTACTATAGTTACCAATCCTATTATTACATTTTTATTTGTTCCTTTATCTGCCATTAATATTATCATTAAGATTTATAAAATCTTAATTCTCCTTTCTTGATTATTTTATAGAAAGACTATATTTAATATTAGTAAAATAATTATATATATAAATAATAAAAATAACAATATAAAATAGTAAAAAAGTGAAATTTAGGAATGTTCCTAAATTTCACTTTTATTTTATTTAAAACTTTTTACTTCATTTTCTATTTTTGAGATAAATTCTTCTATTTTCATAGCTCCAATATCTCCTTCTCTTCTAGCACGTACTCCAACAGCATTTGCTTCTACTTCTTTTTCTCCTAATATTAACATATACGGTACTTTTTGAAGTTGAGCTTCACGAATTTTATATCCAATCTTTTCTTGTCTATCATCTAATTCGACTCTTAGCCCTTTATTTTCTAACTCAGCTACAACTTTATTTGCATATTCTTTTTGACTATCAGATATTGGTAAAACTTTTACTTGTACTGGAGCAAGCCATACTGGAAATGCACCTGCAAAATGTTCTGTAATAATACCAATAAATCTTTCAAATGATCCAAATAAAGCTCTATGAATTAATATTGGTGTTTTCTTTTCTCCATTAGAATCTACATAAGATAAATTGAATCTAAGTGGTAATTGGAAGTCAACTTGTACAGTTCCCATTTGCCATTCTCTTCCTAAGCAGTCTTTCATTTTAATATCAATTTTTGGACCATAGAAAGCTCCATCACCTTCATTAATTCTATATTGTCCTTCTCCACATAACTCATCTAATACTTCTCTTAAATTATCTTCTGCTTTGTTCCATAATTCAATATCACCCATATAATCATCTGGTCTTGTTGATAGTGTTAATTCAAAATCTAGTCCAAATATACCATATAAGTATTTTGCAATTTCAACTATATCTTTGATCTCAGAACCAATTTGATCTTCTGTAATAAAGTTGTGAGCATCATCTTGACGGAACATTCTTACTCTAAATAGTCCATTTAATTGTCCTGATTTTTCATTTCTATGAATAACATCTATATCATTATATCTTAATGGCAAATCTTTATAACTTCTTAATTTTGAAGCAAATATTTTTATCGCGTTTGGACAGTTCATTGGTTTTAGTGCTTGTTCTTTACCATCTGAATCTGTTAATATGAACATATCTTCTTTATAATGATCCCAGTGACCGGATGTTTTCCAAAGTTCACTACTATTTAATTGTGGTCCTGAAAATTCTAAATATCCTCTTTTTTCATGTTCTTTTCTCCAAAGATCTATTAAAATATTCATCATTTTGAAACCTTTTGGCATCCAATATGCCATACCTGGTGCTGTTTCATCAAAGAAAAATAAATCTAGTTCTTTTCCAAGTTTTCTATGATCTCTTTTTTTAGCTTCTTCAAGCATATTTAAATATTCATCTAATTGACTAGCTTTAGGGAATGAAATCCCATATATTCTTTGAAGCATTTTGTTATGCTCATCACCTCTCCAATAAGCTCCTGAAGATGTTAATAACTTAACAGCTTTAACAGCTCCTGTTGTAGGCAAATGTGGTCCTCTACATAAATCTGTAAAATCTCCTTGTTTATAAAAAGAAATAACTTCACCTTCTGGTAGGTCATTAATTAATTCTACCTTATATGGTTCTCCTTTTTCTTTCATTAATTTAAGTGCATCTTCTCTTGGAAGCTCAAATCTTTCAAGTTCTAAATCTTCCTTAATTATTTTTTTCATTTCTTCTTCAATTGCCCTTAAATCTTCTTCTGAAAATGGTTTTTCTACATCAAAATCATAATAAAATCCATTTTCAATTGATGGTCCAATTGCAAGTTTTGCATTTGGAAATAATCTTTTTACAGCTTGTGCCATAATGTGTGAAGTTGTATGCCAATAAAGGCCTTTTTCAACTTCTCTTGTTTGTCCTCCATGTAATTTAATTTTAAACATAATAAATTCCTTTCTTCGCTTTATAGCGTATAAAAATTTATTTAGGTATTTTGTCTTATTAGGGACTTTTTATATACAAAAAGCCCCTATAGGCAATATTACCTATAGGGGTAAGTTTATTTTCTCACGGTTCCACCCTACTGTTTAACTCTTAACAGATTTTAACGTATCTTACACGCCACTTTTTCAAATGGAAGCTCCAAGGTAGTTTTTCAAATATGTTTTCCTAAAAGTGCTTTCAGCGCATCACACTTTCTCTCTTGAGGTAACCTTTATTTTACTTTTCCTTTTCATAGCTTATATATACTACATTTATTATTTTACTATGTTTTTTCTATTATGTCAAATAAAATTTATATTATTCAATATTTATATAAAAAAGATTACCGCCCCCATTTTGGGGGCGGTATGTGGTATTCATAAAACCTCATTGCGCATCTTGCGCTTTCATGCCTCATCGGCTTCGCTGCCGCATTGCGGCGCAGTGCCCTAGGGCAAATCGATCAAAATTGCTTTTGATAGAAATCGGTACTACACAAATCCGCTTGTAAAAACCGGCATTTTTCAGTCTCCTTCTCGGCTATCATATCGTTTTTTGATATACATTTCGCCACTAGGTAAATCCACTCGTAAACCGCATCTGATCTTTTCCTCCTTGGCGCGACGCGCCTTCAGGGCCCCTCATCTGGGGCAGCTCTTCGATCTTTTCTTTTCTGGTAAATCTTTACACTACACAAATCCACTCGTAAACCGCCACATCTGATCTTTTCCTCCTTGCTCGTCGCCCTATTGGGGTCCGCCAGTCGCGGGCCTCCTTGTTGGCGTAGCCGGTGATTTCCTTACACAGGGTTGGGTGTTACTAGACAAAACCACTTGTATACCGCATACATTCTCCTTTCTTTTACTGGCTGCTGGCTACAGGCCCAGTTAAGGGTCGCCGGCGGCGCTGATGGTTAGTCATTATAAGAAAAGAAAATGTTAGCCATAGGCTTGCCTCTGATAGTCAATAGATTTCCCTCCTTTATTCAGTTTTATGATGTAGGGATAAATATCCCTTCAACAATTATAATTATAGCACGCTATCTTTTATATGTCAATAGTTTATGTAAATCTTTTTTGAAATTTTTTTTAATTTTTCTTTATTTTACTATAATACTAAAATAAATTATCCTTTATACACAAAAAAAGAAAACTCCCCAGCACACAAATATATGTGCTGGGGAGTCAAAGGATTACTCGTTATAAGTTATTTTTTGTCTACTTTACTTCTGATTGTTCAAGATGCTGTACAACGGAGAATTTTGGTCAATTGTGATTGTACCGCCATTTGCAAGAGATTCCCTCATTGCATCCAGACCAATAATGTAGTTATAGAACTCCTGACGCTCAGCAGACGCCCCATAAGCATCAGCCAATGTCTTGAAGTACTCACTTTCACCTTCAGCCTGGGTATTAGCAGCAATAACCTGTGCATCAGACACAAGAGTTCGTGCCCGTGCGTCAGCTGCACTCCTGAGGTTTTTGGCATCACGTTCGCCGTTTGCTTTGTACTCAGCTGCAATTGCATTACGCTCAGAAATCATCCGATTGTACACAGCCTCTTTGTTCACATCCGGCAAATCCAAAACTTTGATTTCGTTGGCAGTGATATCAATTCCGTATTGTTCCATGGAAATTCGATTCAGAATCGTTGCTCCCAAGGAACCATCCTTACCACCGATTACATCATCCTGTGAAGTGGAGCTAATGACATTTTTCATGGCATTATAGACAACTACGTCAATTCTGCCCTGTGCCACTGCCTCAGATGAAAGCGTCTGATAGTACTTCTTAGGATCCGTAATCTGCCACGTTACATAGCAATTGGCAATCATTGTCTTCTTGTCAGAAGTGATTACCTCAGAGGACGGAATATCATACAGTCGCTCGCCAACATAAACATTTTTGGTGGTCTGAATGATGGGAATCTTGAAATAGATTCCCGGCTCGGTTTTGGTATCAACCACTTCACCGAACTGGATAATCAGAACATTGTTGTTTTTGGTGTTATAGCCGAAGAAACTGGTCCCGACAAAAATCAGCAAAATTGCAATAACGGAAAAGATGATAGTTCTCACATTTTTCTTCATATTGTTTTACCCTCCAAAGTGTTGTTATTAAAGTTGCAAAAACTTTTGTTACTGAGCCGGAGTTTCAGCCGCAGGTTCAGATGTAGTATTCTTAGGAGTAGACGTAGCCTGAGAGACAGCAGTAGAAGTACCGACACTGTTACCAGCCTCATCCTTTACATAGATAATCTTGGCATCTTCGCCAATAATGATTTCCATGTTAGGAAGAATTTCCTGCATTGCCTCATAATACAGCCGCGTTTTCACCGTTTCAGGATTGTTCTGATACTCCTTAAACAGAGCTTCAAACCGTGCAACCTCTTCTTTAGCGCTATTTACTCTCTCAGTTTTAGCTGCAGTTGCCGCCTGCTTAATTTCTTCTGCCTGAGCTTCTGCAGCAGGAATCTTGCTATTCTCATATGCATGAGCTGCATTGATTTCCTCTTCTGCTTTAGTTCTGGCATCACTTACATCTGTGAAAGCCTGTGCTACCTTTGAGGTAGGCGCTTCAGAATCCTGAATTGTAACATTACCAATGGAAATACCCAAGTTGTGACCCTCGAGTTCCTTGATGATGTCTTCACGGACCTTAGCCTCAATCTCTACCTTACCAGTAGTCATAACAGCATCAACATCATACTGTCCAACAGTATTTCTGATAGATGCCTGTGCAACGTTTTTCAATACACCTTCAGGGTCGTTGCTTCCATAGCAGTACTCAATCGGGTCTGTAATACGATACTCCACGTAGAAATCAATGTTCACGAAGTTGAAGTCAGATGTAATCATCAGACTGTCTTCGGGCATAGTCTCGTCAGTCTCTTCATAATACCCAATCGGCATGCCCTGGGTTGTCGCATCATAAATGTGCTTCTGGCTCAAGAATGGAATCTTGAAATGCATACCAGGTCCATCAATCATGGTATTCTGACCGAACATGCTAGTGAAACCGATTTCCTGCTCACTTGTGAAATACACAGAGCCGAAAACACAGCACACAGCAAAAATCAGACAAATTGCTCCCACAACGATGGGCTTAAGCTTATGAACCCTGTTTAAGTCGTCTTTGGCTTCATTGATCCGCCGGCGTTCATAGGAATCCATATTTTCCTCATCGCCGACAGTAAGGCCTGCCGCTGTATTCTTGATGATTGAGAAAACTGCGCCCACGATTACGAGTAGTGCCAAAAAGATTTTGATTAAAAGCATATTGTTCCTTCCTTTCATGTTGTTTGAAACTTGGTTGATAGGTACAAAAAACTTATAACCTCCTTTATTTATTTGAGAAAACTCATTAATTATTATAACACAACGTTTGCGAATTGTCTACACTTTATGTTAATCTTTTGCGATTTATTTTTTCTTCCTTTTATATTTTATTAATATAACAACTATTAACAAAATAAATACTATACTTATAAATATTCCTATTTTTACAATTTCATTATTCGATTTGTATTGTGTTACCATAATACTAGTTTTTTCTGTATTATAATGATTATCTATATTGTAATTTTCTTTTAACAATTCTTGCGCATTCTCATAGCTTTCTTGTTGAATTTTGTTATATTCTTCTGTTTCTCTTTTAGTTTTTTTATATGCATGTATCTCATAAACTTTTTTTACACTACTATTTTCTGAAGTCACAATAACTTTAATTAAATTATTTCCTATATTTAATCTACTTTCTCGAATAATTTCTATTTTCGAACTTTCATTTTCTGGGATAGCTAATATATTTAAGGTTTCAATATCATTTGATATTTCTAAACTATATTCTGTTATATTGGTATTAAATGGAGGATTTAATAATTCATTTTCTACTGCAAGATTTTCAAGATTAGCATTAGATAAATTTAAGTTACTAACTTTATTTACATGTATATTATAAGTTTCATCACTTTCTCCTTTAACAATAATTTTTACCAAATTCTCTCCATTTTTAAAATTACTATTACCTAAAATCTCTATTTTTGAATTTATATTTTCAGGTATTGCTTCAATTTGTAAATTATAAATGTCTTCATTTATAGTTAAATAATAATCATGAATTTCTTTATCAAAACTTGGTAGAATTCCCTCTTGATTAATTCTTAAATTTTTTAATTTACTCACAATATTATCTCCTTATTATTATTAATTAATTTGTTCTATCCCTAATATGTGTCTTTGAATTACTAATAAGTCAACAGATGTTGGATCTTGTCCATTTTTACTAGTATTCCCTGCTTTTTTATATCTTTCTTCGAGAATTTCTAATCCTAAAATGTGTCTTTGTAAAACTAATAAATCTATACTTGTAATTTTTCCATCACCATTTACATCTCCATATAAAATTTCATCATCATTTGTAATATACTTTTGATATATATATCCAACTATTCCATTTTCTAGAATTACCATATCCCATTTTTCTCCTGATTGATTTCCAAATTTAATTCTTTTTAATTTTTCTGGATATGAAATTGTAGTAATAATTTCATAAGATGTATTTGGTCCAGTTCTTATATTAACATTTTCTCCATTACAATAAACTCTTGAATTATTATCTATAAATTCATTTAGATTAATATTGGGATTTTGTACTTGAACAATAGGCATATTATTAAAAATTGGAATAATAAATTCTCTATCTATATCTAATAAATTACTTCTATTATATCCATTATAAATAGATAATGATTCACTATATGGTGCCAAAACATTCGTCATATATTGATGCCAAAATAATCCACTATCTCCATTCGTATTTACATGGAATTTTTGTAAATAAATAGTATTTTGCCCTTTATTAATATAACTAGAACCTATAAATATTGCACCACCTGTAATTGCTTTTTCTTTGGTATTCCATGGAAGTAAATAAGCTCTCTTTATATCTTCTGAAGCATTTTTACCATTCCTTGCAAACTCGAGTCCATTTTTTATTGCTCCCATTGGCTGACTTGAACTTGTTGCTCCTATATTATAAAAATTATATAGCCCTTCAAATCCTTCCACTTTTCCACTAATTGAATTATGTGTCAAAAATGGTCCTACTTCTTGTTTTATACGTGATGCTAAATGATATGAACTAACTCCAGATGTTTGTCCTGCTTTTAATATTAAATCAGAATACTTTTCATTCATATTAATTGTATTTCCATTACTATTTAAATATTCTACTTTTTTGCTGTAAAATTCAGTTCCATATAAAATCTTTTCAATTCCATTTATATTATTGGTTTTAGAATTATATGATAAAGCTTCAAATTGAAAAATTCTTTTTTCATTTAAAAAATTTCTTGGATCCATACAATATTCAACAGCTCTTTTAGAACTATCTACCCAGCCTAAATCTACCTCTAAGTTATATTCATTAGGATTTGAATTTTTCCAATTATCAGAGTAATTTTTTGGAACTAAGTTTTTGCCAAAGATATTTTCTTGTTCTATCACATAATTCCAATTTAAATCGGTATATAGAGCTGTAAAATTCCAGGTTGGATGTTTTTTCTTTAGCTCTTGTAAATATCCCTGATAACTTAATGGAAAACATTCTATTCCTTCTAATTTGGTATATGCATTTACTTTAAAATACAATATTATGAAAAATAATTCTAATAAAAATATCATTATACAAATTTTTATTTTTTTCATATGCAACCTCTTTAATTATTATTTTATGTTTCAATACATTCTCTTGATTTTATAATAATTCTCCTTTTAGAATCATTTGTACATGTAATTAAAGTAACTTCTTTTCTTCCATCAGTATTTTGAGAAAGACAACTTACATCTTCTGGAACAACAGTATAAATATTATAAATTTCATACTCTACACAACCAATATCATTATCTTTTAAAATTACTTTATCTCCAACTTCTAATTTCTTTAAATTATGAAACATATTTTTATTTTTAAAATTATGACCTGCTACACAAAAATTTCCTACTTCGTTAGGTTTCTTTCCCCAAAATTTAGTAACCGAAACATTTAATGCACTTTCTGAAAAATTAATTACATATGTTTCAAGATTTATTTTTGGAATTTCTAATTTAGCAAGTACATCATATCCTTTATATATTTCATCTATTTTTTCCTTAGGATATTTCTCTTTTTCAATTTCATCAGAATTATTTTCGTATTCATCTATAAATAATCTTTTTACTTGATAATTATTTTCTTTTTCTTGTTTCTTTTCTTTATATACCTCAACTGCAATATAAAAAAATACTACAAAAATTGCAATTATAAAAAAAATATTTATAACTCTTTTTTCTTTTATTTTTCTCCTTTCTTTCCTACTCATCATTCTTGCCTTTCTATAGATTATGTATCCTGAAGCCTGTTACTGAAACTGTTAAATTTTACTTGTTACAGTTTCAGTACTTCAAGAATCTAAGCTTTATATTTGTTACAGCTTCAGTACTTAATAATTCATTTCATAAATTATTAAGATCATTTTCAGTCCACGTTATTTTTTACTTTTTATTATTAACTATAACTGCTCCAACCAAACTAAATAAAATCATTCCTAATGGAATATATATATTAGTGCCAGTTTTAGGTAATTTACTTGGTTGTTTTGCTGTATTTTGAATCTCTGGTGTTGTTTGATCTTGAGGTTTCGTATTTTCTGGAGTTAATTCACCAACATTTTCTTCTGGCTTTTGAACTTGTTCTTCTTTTTCAGAAACAGTTATATTAACTGTATTTTGAGCAATTACTGTATCTGAATTTTCTCTATCTATTAATTTTAAAGTAATAGTATAAGCACCTTTTTTAGAAAAAGTACCTTGAACATCTAAAACTTGTGCAAAATTTTTTCCACCTATTTCATAACCTTGAGAATCTCCCCATCCACTTTGAATAATATCATGTTTTAAATTTTCATTATCTATACCTATTAATTGTACACTTGCTCCATCTGGTGTTGTTGCATCTAATACTAATCTTGCTTTTGCATAATGTTTTCCACTGCTAGATGAATATGAAATTTTCATATCCTTTTCTTCATTTTCTATAACATCTCCTGTATATTCCAATTTTAGTAAATAATCTAAAAACTCTGGTTCCACAACTACATTTTTGACAATTGGTGTTGTTATATCATCAAAAGTTATAGATGCATTATTATTTGCCATCCCCTCTAAAGTTACAGTAAATTCAGTAGGATTTGATGTTGTTATATCATCTTTAGCTTTAAAAGTAACGCTCATATTACTTCTTGGATTTTGTCCACCTGTTTGATCAAAATAAACAACTTTTACCTTATCTGTTTGATCATTTGCCGTTCCTCCCTCTGTGCTTACATATTCAAAAAGTTTATTATCATAAGAAATATTTGCAGTATATGCTCCCAAGTTCTC
The DNA here is from genome assembly GCA_949482135.1 of uncultured Clostridia bacterium. Lineage (GTDB taxonomy): Bacteria > Bacillota > Clostridia > TANB77 > CAG-508 > Scatovivens. The sequence goes on along the minus strand of CASYFC010000002.1, from coordinate 358,330 downwards.
TCCAAAATTAATATTTACTGTTACATTTTCTCCTGGTCTTACAGTTGTTTTATCTACTTGTACATCAACTCTATCTAATAAAACTGCATAACTATTTACTGAAAACATAATTATAAAAACTATCATTAATAAAATAATAGAACTAATTATTTTTTTCATCTCTAAATTCCTCCTTTTTTGTTCTATATTTTTATAATGTGAATTTTTTGTATTAATTATTCGGAAAAAAATGCTGAAGCTGTTAAAGTTTTACTTTAACAGCTTCAGCATTTAATAATTTATTTTTTTACATAATAGTATGCAGTACATACATCTTTAAATCCTATTTTTCTATATAATTTAGCTGGATAATATCCGTCTTCAGTTTGAAGAAAAGCCATTTTTTTATTTTTTCTATTACAAATTTTCAACTGTTGTTTTAAACATTCTGTACCAATTCCTTTTCCTCTATACTCTTTTAAAACTGCTAATCCATATATTCCATAAATTCTATCATCATATACTCCCATTGTAATACCAACAATTTTTTCGTCTACTTTAATAAAATAAAAATCTCTTTTATATTTATTGGTTGTACCTTTATAATTTTCATAAATTTGATTATAACCTGAATCTATACTTCTGTATGGATCTTCTATATCATTTGTATTAAATGATTTTTGGTTAATCTCAGCTAGCATTTTCATATTAGTTGTTTTTTCTAGTTTTACATTCAAATTACATTTTGAAGCTATATTATCTATATTATTAAAGTTTTCAAAAATTTGCCAAACTTCTTTACTCACCTCTTTATATTCATTAGGATTAAAGATAATATCTCTTTCTTGATATATATTAGACATTGGTGTTATTATATAACATGCTTCAGCATCAATTCTTTTCATTTCTAGTTCTACATCTTTTTCAATTTCAGAAAAGTTTTCTCTACCATCTATATCTATTACATAGTTACAATCATAATCTTTAACAAAATAACTATGTGCTAATTTATATAACGGCTTTTCTATTATCTCATCTATATATAACCCTTTATTTGCATAAATATAAAATTCATTTAATTTTTCTAAAAAATATTTATCTAGTAAAATTCTTTCTTGATTTTTACAATACTCTGTAAATCCATTATAATCTAACCTTGGCTCTGGTTTATCGTATTTATATATTTCTATTTTAGACATATCAAAATCATAAATTTTATACATTTGAGGAAATAAATCAATTATTTTAACTAATATATCTTCTACTCTTTCAGCAGTATATATACAATTTTCTATTTTCCAAGAATTTTCTACTAAGCAATATTCTCCAAAATTTTCTGCAATAAGAATCGAATGTCTAGCAATTTTATTTTCTTGATTATATAAAATAAGATATGTTTGAACTGAAACATCTTCTTTTTCTAAATAATATCTTGCAAGTTCTACTTGTTCCCAGCAAGTTCCAACTTTATATTCTATAGTTTCTTCTATTGTTTGTAATCTATAATTATTTATAAAGAAATTTCTTCCAGCTTTTTTATGCACTATTCCAGAATTATCTATCCAACCATATTTTATTTCTTTTAATTTTTCTAAAACTTCATTTATTTTTTCTATCATATAATCTCCTATATTTATTTAATAAAATATTATTTACATTATATTTATTAAGCAATTAAAAGTAAAGAGATTTTAGTACTAACTATTTTAAGAAAAACTTAATATTTTGTTAAATAAATATTAATATGTTTTATGTAGAATAAAATTGTAATTCATAAAAATAAACTATTGGAGGAAATTTTTTGAGAAAGCACAATAAAAGAAAATTAAATTTTAAAAAAACATTTCTATTAATTATTTTAATAGTTCTGATGGTTAATTTATATAATAAATATAATAATAAAATTAATCGATTTTTACAAAATATTTTTATTAGCTCAGATTATAAAATAATAAAACAAGATACTAATCCAAATTATTCTGGTATTGGACAAGAAAAGATTTCTAATAAAGACGGTTATTTTACAACATTTACAACTGATACAAATATAAAATACTTAGAATATAAGCAAAATGGTGACAGTTCATGGAGTAAGAATTCTTATTGGGGAGGAACAATGGAAGAAAATGGTTGTGGGATAACGTCTCTTTCTATTATTTTAAGCGGATATAATAAAAATTATACTCCTGAAAATTTAAGAAATAAATACTATCCAAAATTAAACTATGATAAACTTTCTGAGGAACTTAAAAGTTTTGGTATAGAGAATTCTGATTTTTATTATGATAGAATTAATCGTTCTGAAAAAAATATAAAACAACATTTAGAAACAGGGAGACCTATTATTATATGTGTTTGGGATGAGAATTCCAAAAATAGATGGACAACTAAATCTCACTATATGGTATTGCTTGCAACTGATGGTGAGAATATGGTTTATATTTCTAATCCCAATGGTTTAAAAAATGATTCTAAGAGCTCAGGTTGGTATGAATTTAGTGAGGTTGTACCATACATAGCAAAAATTTTATATATAGAAAGTACTCCTTAAATATACTCGCCAAAATACCATACTAAATTATTTTTGGCCAACAAAAAAACACAAAATTTATTATTTTGTGTTTTTTTCTTTATACTAATGAACTAGTTTCAATATTTGATTCTTCACTATTTTCTTGATCTAACATATTCTCTTTTTTTCTTTTTGAAATTATTATATCTCCAAAAATCTCTTCTTGATATGCATTTATTTTACTTCTTCTACTTAATTCTAAAACTCCGGAAAAGGCTGTAACAACTTCTGCTTTTGGCTTTTCTGATAAAGAAAATAATTTTCCAAATATAAACTTTGGTTTTTTTACTAATTCTCTAAATATGTCCTTTACTTTATCTGACACCGAAAATGTATCATATACAGCTATTTTTTCAATATTAATTGCATTTTCATTTTTCTTGTTTTCATTTCTTTCAACAAGTTTTTTATATCTATCTATAATATCTTCACTAGTAAATTCCTTTTCTAGTTCTTGTTTTGGAAGTTCAACTTTATCTGGTAATTTGTATAGTCTTTTAGAGAATACCATTATTTTCTCTTTAAAAGTTTTACTAATTTCTTTGTATTTTTTATATTCTATAATTCTTCTTAATAGTTCTTCTTCTGTTAACTCTGCTTCATCTTCAACTTCTTTTGGTAATAATTGCTTTGATTTTATTAATAATAAAGTAGATGCCATAACTAAAAACTCACTGGCTATCTCAAGATTCATATTTTCTTGTTCTTTTAAATATTTAATATATTGATCTGTTATTTCAGATATATTTACTTTATATATATCCATTTTATTTTTATCTATTAAATAACATAATAAATCCAATGGACCTTCAAAGTTATTTAATTTTAGCTCATATTTTTTTGACTCAAGTGATATTATTTTGTTATTCATTTCCTACCTACTTTAATTTTCATTTAATTCATCAAATGCTATATTTATACTATCAGCCATATAACCTTTTTTATATAAATAATCCTTTATATCTTTTTCCTCTAATTTACATTGTTTTTTCAATATTATTGATTTAGCAGAAGATATTTCATATTCTAACATAGTTTCTTTGTTTTTGCAAATATAGTCATCTATAAATTTCTTTCTTATTCCTTTTTGTACTAATTTATATTCAACTTCTTTAATTGACATGTTTTTTAATGCTTTGAATTCGTTAATAGCTCTTTCAACATATACTTCATCATTTATATAATTTAACTCTTTAAAATATTCTATCGCCTCTTCTACCATATTTTCGTCTTCTTCTGAAAACTTTTGTCTTATTTCTGCTTCTGTTCTTTTTTTATATACTATATATTTAAGCATTTTATTTTTGAACTTTTCTACTTTCTCAGCCTGTTCAAACTTTTCTTTGCTCATATATTCCATAAACTACCTCCACCATGTATATGTTTTAACTATATTTTCTCTCTTATATAACAATATTAGGTGACTTAAATGCCACCTAATATTGTTATGTTAAACTATAATTAAATTAGAAAATTCTATTGGTCATCTTCTTCAAATTCTTCTTCTTTTTCTTCTTCAACTAATGCATTTTCAAATGCTTTATTAAAATTATCCCTAACTTTCTTTTCTACTTCAGCCATAAATTTAGGATTCTCTGCTAATTGTTTTTTTACATTTTCACGACCTTGTCCTATTTTTTCTCCATTATAACTGAACCAAGATCCACTTTTTTCAATTATATCTAAATCAACAGCCAAATCTAATACACTACCTTCTTTTGAGATACCTTTTCCATATACTATATCAAATTCAGCCTCTCTAAATGGTGGAGCAACTTTATTTTTAACAACCTTTACTCTTGTTCTATTTCCTACTACTTCACCATCTTGTTTTATCGCTTCAATTCTTCTAATATCCATTCTTACTGATGCATAATATTTTAATGCTCTACCACCAGCTGTTGTTTCTGGATTTCCAAACATTACACCAACTTTTTCTCTTAATTGATTAATAAATATGATTGTTGCATTTGTTTTATTAATTGTTCCTGCTAATTTTCTTAATGCTTGTGACATTAATCTTGCTTGAAGTCCAACATGAGCATCTCCCATATCTCCATCTATTTCTGCTTTTGGTACTAATGCAGCAACAGAGTCTACAACAACTATATCTATAGCTCCACTTCTAATTAAAGCTTCTGCTATTTCTAATGCTTGTTCTCCAGTATCTGGTTGAGATACTATTAAGTTATCTATATCTACACCAATTTTTTTTGCATATGATGGATCTAGTGCATGTTCTGCATCTATAAAAGCTGCTTCTCCACCTTTCTTTTGAGCTTCTGCAACAGCATGTAATGCAAGTGTTGTTTTACCAGATGATTCTGGACCATATATTTCTATAATTCTTCCTCTTGGAATACCGCCTATTCCTAAAGCTATATCTAAATTTAAAGCACCTGTTGAAATTGCTTCGATTTCCATAGATTTGTAATCTCCTAATTTCATAACAGAACCTTTACCAAATTGTTTTTCTATTTGACTCATTGCAGCATCTAATGCTTTTCTTTTTTCTGAATTGTCTCCCATTATATTTCCTCCTAACAAATATTCGTTCGTAAAACTTATGTTCTTATTATATCCTTAATTTTTCTTTTGTCAATACTTTTTTTAAAAAAATTATTTTTTCTCAAAATTCAGTTATATAAATATTTTCCTGTTTTGTTTCGCCGTCCAAAAGCAAACACATTTTTGGCATTATTGTCTGTACCATTTATCTATATTATGATAAATATTAAATTCATTTGCTTTTATATTTCCTACTAAACTTTGATGATAAACAATTATATTTGTGTCTCTATATAATCCTATATATGGTGCCTCTTCTAGATATATATCATATAATCTATTATATTTTTCATATAGAGCATTATCATCATTTGTATTCGATACTACATTCATTATTTCTGCAACTTCTGGATTATAATAATTTGCAATATTTCCGTCTCCAAAAAATGTATTTAAATTTGGAGAATATCCTAATCTTATTCCTGTTAGTACCATTTCATAATTTCTATTATTTATAGCATCTGCATAGCTTTCAGCTGATAAATATTGAATTGTAACTGGAATTCCAAAATTTTCTAATTGTTCTTTTATATTTTCTGCAACACGAACTCTTAGTTCATTATTTGTATTTACTGCTAGTGATAAAGCAAGTCTTTTATGATCCTTAATCAATAAATTATTAGAGCGTTGCCAGCCACTTGATGCTAGTAAATTATTTGCCTGTTCTGTATCTACACCAATATTTAAATCTTTAGTATAAAGCCAACATCCCATATCTAAGCTGAAGTTTGAAGATACATAACCACTTCCTAAACAAGATGCAACAATATTGTTTTTATCTATAATTAAACTTATTGCTTTTCTAACTGCAGGATCTGATAACACTTCACTTGTAGTATTAAGTGAAAGAAAATCATATTCTCTAGACTTATACTCAATCTTGTTATATCCTAATGAACCTATATATTTTTCTACATCTGGAATTTTCACTGTTAGTATATCTATTTCACCATTTTTAAATGCCGAATATACTTCACCAATTGTAGCATATAAATTTATATTTATTTCTGTTGCCATGAATTCTTTATTTGAATCCCAATAAATATCATTTTTAACTAATTTTATAACATTGGAACTTAAATCAGAAATCTTAAATGGCCCTGTTCCAATAGGTGCTTTACTATCAAATGCTTCTTCAATATAATAATTTTCACACATTATTGGGAACGTTAAATAATATTCAAAAAATGGTATTGGCTCTGTTAAATAAATTTTAATTGTTGTACTATCTACTACTTCATAGTCTGCCACATATCTTAAATTATCAGTGTACATTGTATTAATACCACTTCTTATAATATCCATAGTAAATCTAACATCATTTGCAGTAAAATTATTTCCATTTTGCCATAAAACACCTTTTCTTAATTTTATAACATATGTTACATCATCTTGCTTTCCAATTTCTTCTGCTAAACAATATTCCATTTTATAGTTTTCATTTAAAGTAACTAATGGTTCATAAATTATTTTTGAAATTTCATGAACATTTCTATTATCACTAAGTAATGGATTTATTGTATCATACTCTGCAATAGCGAATCTCAAATCAGTTTGTATATTACTAACTGTTGAGGTTTGATCTAATGAATAGTCTTCATTTTTTGATCTGTTTTTCACAATAAAATACATAGTTCCTAATATTAAAATAACAACAACTACAGAAAATATGTATTTAATTACATTATTACCGCCCATATTTTTCTTACCTTTCTACACGTGATACTATATATTATTTTTATTACATTTTCAATACTTATTTATAAATTGTTCTATAAAAAAGAAGCATTATTTCTAATGCTTCTTAATATCTATATATAATTATTTTCTTGACTCAACAATTAATTTTATACCAGTTCTATCTTCTCCTTCTACTTGAACTTCTGCAAATGCTGGTATACAGATTAAATCTACTCCTGCTGGTGCTACAAATCCTCTTGCTATTGCCACTGCTTTTATTGCTTGATTTAAAGCTCCTGCTCCTATTGCTTGCATCTCTGCTCTTGTAGATTCTTTTACTAACCCTGCTATTGCTCCTGCAACTGAATTTGGGTTTGATTTTGATGAAATTTTTAAAACTTCCATTTTTCTTCCTCCTATTATTTTAATTTATCTTGTGTTTTTGAACAAATTAATTTTACCCTTTGAGGAAACTTTTGTCTAGGAAATCTCATCTACCAAAACTTACAGTCTCTTGCGTTTTTCGACATTTAATATTATTTTTTTAGTCGTTTTGTTTATCTATTTATCAAATAATTATAAAAATTATCATAATTGAAATATAAAATTTTACTATTTATTTAATCTTTCAATTTTTGTAACTTTATTTGTACTATCATCAATTTCAAAAATACAACTATTAAACATACCTTTTCCTTCTGCAACTCTGTATTTTTCTGGTAATGATGTAACAAATCTTTTTATTGATGCATCCACATCCATTCCTATAACAGATTTTTTTGGTCCTGTCATTCCAATATCAGAAATATATGCTGTTCCATTTTCTAATATTTTTTCATCTGCTGTTTGAACATGTGTATGTGTTCCAAAAATAATAGTTGCATCACCATCTAAATAATATCCTAAAGCAATTTTTTCAGCTGTCGCTTCTGCGTGAAAATCTATAATTATTATATCTACTGCTTCTTTTATTTCATCTATAATATCTCTTGCAACTATAAACGGATTTTCTGAAAGAACTGGCATTGTTGTTCTTCCAATCAAATTTATTACAGCAATTGTTTTTCCTCTACACTCATAAAATTCATACCCTTTTCCAGGATTGTTTGAAGAATAATTTGCTGGTCTTATAATATGCTTATCATCTATGAAATTAAATATTTCTTTTTTTCCCCATGTATGATTTCCCATAGTTACAACATCAACATTTAATCCCCTTATTTCTTTATACATCTTTTCTGTAAGCCCCATTCCATCCGCTGCATTTTCTCCATTTACAATAATAAAATCTATTGCATTTTCCTTTATAATATATGGTAACACATCTTTTAATTTTTGAAGACCTGTTTTCCCCACAATATCACCAACTGCTAATACTCTCATATTTTCTCCTAACTAAATAATAAAAAGGAACTTCTAGTCCCTATTTTTTTATCACTTTATATATTTTAACATAATACTATTGTTTTATCAATAATTTTATTCTAGAACAATCTTATATAAAAAATTTCAAAGAGACCGCCTTACAAGGCAGTCTCTTTTGTGGTTAACGAGTTACGCTTTGAATACAATAGCATTGTATGGACTAAGAACATACTTCTCTTCGGTTTCCTTCAGAGAAAATACAACTTCATTTACAGTAAATTCCCACAACGGAATATAATTAGAAGTTCTGTTCAAAACAAAAATCAAATCATTTCTTTGATAAACTAATTTGCTCTCATCAATTTCAAGAATTTTGAAATCCATATCAGAAAATACATCCTGATGCTCATTCCTAAATATTCCCAATCTGCGATAGAGCTCAAAGCATCTTTGATTGATATTATCCCAAGGAAACGGTTTTCTGTTCATAGGATCTTTGTATCCCATCATACCAGCTTCATCAGCAGCAAAAATTGATGGAAGTCCTGGCAAAGTATACTGAAGGAATACTGCTAATCCTTGCAAATCATATGCCAACTCCATTTTTTCATCAGGAATCTTGTCATGTTCAAATTCCCATTTGCGAAATTTATCTGTATCGAATTGACCATACGTATACCAGAATTCATTCTTCTCCATATCCCAAGGAGTTTCATATTCAATTTCTTCTTTCATGAAATCTCCAACCAGAATATTCATCATTCTCGGAATATCATGCGATGTACAGAATATCGGAGAGGCCACAAGCGCCTCCTTAGGGTACAATTTACAGATTTTTTTGACAATATGCCTAAAGTTTCTGTAATTTCCCCAACGAATATATCTATATATCGCAATTGCAAACTGGTAGTTCATAACCGAATCCAACTCATCCCCAAAAAAGAACTCCCGATATTCGCCTGTAACAGCATTTTTCCAAACTTCACCAATTATAAGCTTTTTAAAGGTAATTCTAATCGCTTTTAAGATAAAGTCTGGTAAATTATCTGCAACATCCAAGCGAATGCCATCAAAATATTGAGCATACAAATTGAGCCACTTTTTAAGATTCTCCATGTATCTAGGGCTGTTTTTGTTGAATTCGACCAGTGATTTATATCCCCACCAACAGTTAGGCACAGTGTATTTATGTTGCCACGAATACATTTCAGGATCATCTTTAAGTAAGGGATTTTCATTACTGGAATGGTTAAGCACAACATCCAAAATAATTTTCATATTACATTTGTGTGCTTCATTTCTCAAAGTTTCAACATCTTCCCAATCGCCAAACATTTCATGAACTTTCTCATAATCAGATGTATCATATCCGTTCTGAGATGGACTTTTGAGAATAGGTGTAAGATAAAGTACAATTGTTGTTTCTTCAGGTACTAAACTTCTAATATAGGGCAATTTTTTGATGATACCTTTAATATTGCCACCATATCTTTGATTGTTACGAAATTCTCCATCAGGATCTCTGCGCCACTTAGGAAATGTATTCCACGAAACCGTTTGAGCTTTAAACTCCTCAGGCAACTCAGAAGAGTAGAAAGTATCAACAAAAATCTGATACATTACAGCTCCCTTAATCCACTCTGGTGTATTAAAACGATAGTGTGAAAAGCATTCCCAGAATGGCAGTTCTCTACCTTCTGCTATAACAGCGCAATCATTATCTGCATCATATTTTATTTCCTCTTCCAGACCATTTATTTTCAGTGTTATATAAAATGTTCTATAGCCCGGAGTAGCAAAAGATACAGTACCTACAAAAGCACTCTGTGTTTCTGTTGATTTCTCAGCATCATACGTCAAACTGCATTTAACAGTTCCTGGCTGTTCACCTCTCCGATTGAATAGAGCAGTAACATCGCTTACAAATCCAAGGTCATTGGAGATAGACAAAGTGATGTCCATTTTCTCTCCCAATATGTTAGGCGAACTGTAATGGACGAAAATCTTTTGGTTAACCTTCATTACAACTCCTCCTTTAATTAAAGTACAGGGCTTTATATCTTAAAAAAAGTTACAACTTTCTCTTATAATGTAATATTTTTTTTACATTTTGTCAACGATTTTCACTTTAAATACACAAAAAAGAAGAATATTGTCGAATTTTAATTTTTCTAAATATTCTTCTTTGATTATAGTTATATTAATAATTTATTATAATCTCCCAGTATCATAATCTTTTAATATTACATCATGTGCTCCGCCTTCTTTAATGCTTACATTAGAAACCATAGTTAATCTTGCTTTTTGATGTAATTCTGGAATTGATATTGAACCACAATTACACATAGTTGATTTTATTTTGCTAATTGTTATGGCAACATTATCCTTTAAAGGTCCAGCATAAGGAATTAATGAATCAACACCTTCTTCAAAAGTTAATTTATTTTTTGCATCTCCACCTAAATCATATCTTTGCCAATTTCTAGCTCTATTTGACCCTTCTCCCCAGTATTCTTTCATAAAAGTTCCATTTCTTTTTACTTTTCTTGAAGGACTTTCATCAAATCTAGCAAAATATCTTCCCATCATAACAAAATCTGCTCCCATTGCTAACGCTAAAGTTATATGATGATCATGAACAATTCCACCATCAGAACAAATTGGAATATATACTCCTGTTCTTTCAAAATATTCATCACGAGCTTCAACAACATCCATTAGAGAACTTGCTTGCCCTCTACCAATTCCTTTTGTTTCGCGAGTTATACAAATTGATCCTCCGCCTACACCAACTTTTATAAAGTCTGCTCCAGCATCTGCTAAATAATAAAATCCAGCTTTATCTACAACATTTCCTGCTCCAATTTTTACTGAATCTCCATAATTTTGTCTTACCCAATCTATAGTATTTTTCTGCCATACAGAATATCCATCTGAAGAATCCATACATATCATATCCACTCCTGCTTCTACTAAAGCTGGTATTCTTTCTTGATAATCTCTTGTATTTATTCCTGCACCAACTATAAATCTTTTATTATCATCTAATAAAGAATTTGGATTTTCTTTATCTGATTCATAATCTTTTCTAAATACTAATGTATCTAAATTTCCATTATCATCTAATATTGGAAGACAACTTATTTTGTTATCCCATATTAAATCATTTGCATCATGTAAAGAAATTCCTCTCCTTGCATAAACTAACTTTTCTACAGGAACCATATATTTACTTACTGGTTCATCTAAAGATACTCTTGATATTCTAAAATCTTTATCTGTTACTAATCCTAAAAACTTTCCATTGGCTGAACCATCTTCTGTAATCATAACTGTTGAATGTCCTGTCTCTTCTATTAAGTTCAAGACTTCGCCAATTGTATTATAAGGTTTTACATTTGAATCACTTGTTATAAAACCTGCTTTATATTTTTTTACATTTTTTACCATTTGAGCTTGTGATTCTATAGATTGTGCTCCAAATATAAATGCACATCCACCTTCTCTTGCAAGTGCAATAGCCATCTTTTCTCCAGATACTGATTGCATTATTGCAGAAACCATTGGTATATTAGCACAATATTTTGGATTTTCTCCTCTTCTAAATTTTACAAGTGGTGTTCTTAAACTAACATTGTTTGGTATGCATCTTTCATCAGTTAAATTTGGTAATAACAAAAACTCATTAAAAGTTCTTGATATATCTTTTAGTATTTCAGCCATTAAAAATTTCCTCCTTTGTTTTTTATTTTATTTCATATTTTTTATTCTTTCTATTGCTTCTATTGTGTTTTCTCTTGTTCCAAATGCCGTTAATCTAAAATATCCTTCTCCACTTGGACCAAAACCAACACCAGGAGTTCCTACTACATTAATTTCATTTAATAATTTATCAAAAAATTCCCAAGAAGTTAATCCATTTGAAACTTTTAACCAAATATATGGAGAATTAACCCCACCATATACTGTATATCCTGCTTCTTCTAATCCATTTTTGATTATCTTAGCATTTTCTTTATAATAATTTATATTTTCTAATACTTGTTTTCTTCCTTCCTCTGTGTATGTGGCTTCTGCACCTCTTTGGCTTATATATGAAGCTCCATTAAATTTTGTACATTGTCTTCTATCCCATAATTTATTTAATTCAATAGGTTCTCCTTTTTTTGTATAAGCTTTTACTTCTTTAGGAACTACTACATAAGCACATCTTATTCCTGTAAATCCAGCTGTTTTTGAATAGCTTTTGAATTCTATTGCAACTTCTTTTGCTCCTTCTATTTCATATATACTGTGTGGAACATCTTCATCTGAAATAAATACTTCATAAGCTGCATCAAATAATATTATTGATTTATTTTCTCTTGCATAATCAACCCATTTTTTTAACTCTGCTCTTGTTAATACTGTTCCTGTTGGATTGTTTGGATAACATAAATAAATCATATCTACTGGTTCTTTTGGAAGTTCAGGTATGAAATTATTTTCTGCTGTAACTGGCAAGTATACTATATTTTCATATTTTTTGGTAGTTTCATTGTATTTTCCACTTCTTCCAGACATTACATTTGTGTCTAGATATACAGGATATACTGGGTCTGCAATTGCGACTTTGTTATCTTCTGAAAATAAATCCACTATGTTTCCACAATCAGAATTTATTCCATCAGAAATAAATATTTCACTTATATCAATATCTACTCCTAATCTTTTATAATCAAATTCTTTAATTTTTTCTTTTAAGAAATCATATCCAATTTCTGGTCCATATCCCTTAAATGTTTCTTTTTCTCCTAATTCTTCTGTAGCTTTGTTCATAGCATCTAGAATTGGTTTTGGTATTGGTCTTGTTACATCTCCAACACCTAATTTAATAATTTTTGCATCAGGGTTCTCCTTTGCATATTCTGCTACTTTTTTTACTATTGTTACAAATAAGTAGCTATTTTGTAAGTTTAAAAAGTTTTCATTTACATTAATCATATTTAATTTTTTCCTCCATAGGAAACTTGATTAAAAATTAATAAATTATTATTTAATTTTCTATATTTATATCATTATAAAAGATTTTTTTCAATATCCTATAAAAAAATAAAGTTTAAAGTAGACAAATTATTTTATCTATTTTAAACTTTTATAATATATTTTTAACTACAATATCTACACAAAATACTTCTCAAACCAATATCTATATCTATTTTTCCATTTTTAGAATTATAATCTAAATCTATTAATGAATTTAAAATTCCTTTTAATTCTTCCATTTTAAAATATGATGCTTGCTTTTTATACTTTGCAACCAAAAAAGTTTGATTTGGTCTTAAACTTAATGAATTTACTATATCTTTATTATTTTCAGCAGCAATTCTGCATAAATATATTTTTTTAAAATGATTATACAAAGTAATTAATATTTTTTGAAGAGCTTCTTTTTGATAAATTAAATTATTCAAAACTTCTAATGCTTTATCGATTTTTCTTATTGCCAAATTATCTGTAAGTTCAAATATTACACTATCTATTTGTTTTACTGATAGTTGATTTACATCATTAATAGTTATTGTTCCACCTATTCCTGCATATTCAATTAGTTTTCTTATTTCATTTATTAAAATTTCAAGATTTGTTCCTGCAATTTCTACTAGATAATTTAATGTAACTTCATCACAATTCACTTTATATAAATTACATATTTGTTTTAGTTTCTTTACCAATTGAACTGGTTTTAATTCTTCTATATTACATACTATTCCATTTTCTGATATAGCTTCAAAAACACTATTTTTATCTGCTTCTGATTCAGCAAAAATAAGTACAACTGACTCTGAAATTGTATCTATATTATTTTTTATAAAATCAGCAACTTTTTCTTGTATAGGAGTTCCTGTTTTCTTTCTTCCATCTTTTTTAAATAATCCTGAATTTTTTATTATTATAAGTTTTTTATCATATCCAAATGCTGGCATTTGAATATCTGAAATCAAATTTTCTATATTTGATTCGTCTAGCACTATATAATTTATTCCTAAAAGTAATTCTCCAAATACTTTCTTTATTTTATGTATAGCGGTATCTATTAAATATTGTTCTCCACCATACAAAAAATATATTGGTTTTAATTCAGTTTGAATCCTTTTATTTAATGCATCATATGATAAATCCATAAATTTCTCCCTAATTTTATATTTACATATTATCAATTAATTCTCTCACATTAAGAACTATCATTAGTATATCATATATTGTAAATTTCGCAACTAATTTGATATTTGTGTAAACAAAAAAGCCATCTTAAGATGACTTTATTTATCTAAATTTACTATCTTACTTACAAATCCAACTATCACTGTAGAATTTTGTTTTGCTATTTGTTTTGTTGCAGCTTTACCACCAACGGTAACTGATGCAACCAATGCACTAAATATAAATTGTATATTAGAATCCATTCCATAATTTTCTGTAAGCTTTAATGCAATCATTGCACTTATCGCTCCACTAAGTACTCCGGCAAATATCTCCTATAACGTCTGCACAAAAATTTGAAACTTTTGCTGAATTTCTAATCATTTTTATAGAAGTTTTTGCACCTTTTATTTTCTTACTTGCTTGTGCATGAAAGTCTTCTTCATTACCAACTGTAACTGCAACACCTATTAAGTCAAATATAATACCTATTGCTATAACTATTATTAATACAATTAACCCAATAATTATACTTAAGTTTGATATTACTGTATTTGATATAAATGAAAATGTTAAAGATAGTATAAATGTTGTTATTGATATAAATATTACCCATGAATTATTACTGTTTTTCGACTTGGGTTTTTCTTTCTTTTCCTTCATTTGTTATTTTTACTCCTAAATAATTAATATGAATTTGGTAAGAACTTGAGTAAATTTTACGGTTTAGGTCTAGCAGATTTTCTCAATTTTCCACTTTTCATTACTAAAAAGCCGTTTCCGCTTAGGGAAAACCCCACCTATAAAAAGGTGTCGCCAGATCACCACTTAAATCCGTACCTTAATCCTCAAGTTCTTTTGCTTATCAATCTAAGCAAACACTCTAGAAATTTTCTTTGAGTATCCTAGCCTGCTATTAGTCTCTTTTGCAGTAATAGTTTCATAATCAAATATAATAAAGTATTTGGCCAATATCTTATTATACTTTGCGATTAATCCCAAATCACCACTCAAGACAAGTTATTACCACCATATGCAAAAGCCTATGGGTTTACCTATTCTGGAATAAAACGAATAAGTCTCAACGGAAGCAGGAATCACATATATGCCATTACATGCTATCCTAATTCCTTTACTCCTCAGGACCACGCAAAACTGGGCGTAATGCGCAGTGCTCTAAGAAACTTCGACTGATAACACTCTATAGTAGATTTTTAGGCCCACCCTCATAACAGGAGTATACACTAGAATAATGCACCAACGATGTTTTTTATTATAGCATTTTTAAAAAATTTTAACAAACTTTTTATAGAATTCTTTTGAAAAATAAAAAGCTCCTAAGTTTCTAAAAGAACTTAAAAGCTTTTTAAATCTCATTTTATCTAACTCATTCTCAGTTTTTCTCGTTTTTTCTATTCAACACTTTTTAAAGACTCTATCATATCAACTTTTTTCAAAGAAAAATATGTTATAAAATTAATTATTGTTGTAAATATAATTGTAATTGATGCAGCAAATAAATAGCTTTGTGGTAAAACTGTTTTTTTAAATCGTAAAATTCCTATTTCACAAGTTCCTAATATAAAATAGTTTAAAATATATCCAAATATTAATCCAAATAAAATTCCTATTACTGTTAGCAATATAATTTCTCTTGTTACATAATCATATACTTCTTTATCATAAAATCCTAATACTTTAATTGTTGCAAGTTCTCTTATTCTCTCACTTATATTAATATTAGATAAATTGAAAAGTACTATAAATGCAAGTAATCCAGCTGATACAATTAAAACATATACAACAAAATTCATAGCACTTAAAGTTTCATCCATTATTGTTATTAAATAACTTGTTAATGTAATTGATGCAATTTTTGAGTTTACTAATAATTCTTTTGATAATACATTTTCAGTATTCTCATCTAACTTATTTGTATATTTTGTAAATATTACATTAGTATCTGGATTCTCATTATATAGTTTCTGATATAAATTATCAGTCATATATACATAATGAGAAATATAATGTTCTGTTATTCCAGAAATTTTCACTACTATTTCTTTATCATCAGAATCTACAATTTTGATTTCTTCTCCTATTTTTGCATCTAAAAGTTGTGAAAGTTTATCTGTAATTATAACCTCATTATCATTTAGTTCTAGTTTTTCTCCGTTTTTTAAACTTTTAAGTTTTACTATGTTATCTATGGTTTCAGTATTTTTTACAACCATTATTTGACTTTCTTCTTCAAGATTATTATTTTTTACATCTCCAGCAAAAATATGTGATGTAATACATTTTTGAATTTCATTTTTATTTTCTAATTCTTGAATTAAATTTTCTTTTTCATCTTCTGTTAAAGTACTTTTTAATCCAATCATCATATCATAATCATATATATCTTTATATTGAAAATCCATAATTCCTGAAATAGAATCTTTCAATCCAAACCCTGCAACAATTAGTGCTGTGCATCCACAAATGCCAATAACTGTCATAAAGAATTTTTTCTTATATCTGAACATATTTCTAACAGTTACTTTTTGAGTAAATGATAATTTATTCCATATAAATGGTATTTTTTCAAGTAACACTCTTTTTCCTGGTTTTGGAGCCTTAGGTCTCATCATTTCTGCTGGAGTACTTTTAAGTTCTTTACTTGCTGTATAAATTGTAGCACCTACTATGCAAATTGTAATTAAACTAATTCCAAGAATTGTATAATACCAATTAAATTCTATAACTAAATTTGTAACATCGTACATCATCTGATACATTGTTATAATAACATAAGGAAAAAATTTTAATCCAAATATTGCACCTAACACTCCACCAATTATTGAGGCTGTTAAAGAATAAATTATATATTTAGACATAATCTGTATTTTATTATATCCTAAAGCTTTTAAAGTTCCTATTTGAACTCTTTCTTCTTCGACCATCCTTGTCATTGTTGTTAAGCTAATTAAAGTTGCAATTATAAAAAAAACTATTGGAAAAACTTTACCTAATTTTTCAACATTATCGCAATCCTGAGAAAAACTATTAAATCCATCATTATTATATCTATCTAATATATACCATTTAGCATTTTCAATATCATTTAATTTTTCTCTTGCATCTACTAATTTATTTTCTGCATCTTTTATTTTTGTATTAAACTCCTCTTTCTTTTCTGAAAGTTCTTTTTCTCCATCTGTAAGTTCTTTTTTGGCACTTTCTATCTTCTTTTTTCCATCGGTAATTTCTTTTTCTCCATCTGAAATTTTTTTGTTTGTTTCATTTCTTTTTTCTACTAATTGTGATTTTGAAGCTTCTAATTGTTCATATCCAGCAGCAATTTGATTTTCAGCAATTGCTATTTCGTTTTCACTTTTTGATATTTCTGAATTTATATTTAATATCTGAACTTCTAATTCTGTTTTCTGTTTTTTACATTCTTCTATCCCAACATTTATTTGATTTAAACTATTTTCTGTAATTCCATATGATAATAATTCTTGCTTTTGAGAATTTAATTCTCCTATTTGGGAATTTATATATATTATCCTATTATTTATTTCTGTTTTTTCTTCATCTGTTGTAACATTCTCTAATAATGATTTATTATATTCTAACATATTATTTAATTCTGATAGACCTAAATCAATTTTATTTATTCCTGATAAAACACTTTGGGCAAGATCTTTATTTTTTTCCAACTCTTCTAGTTTAGAATTTATAGTTTCTATTCCACTATTTATTTGTGCAATTCCTTGCTCTGCTTCTTTTTTCTTGGCTTCTAAATATGCTTTTCCATCTAATGTTGCTGTTCTTGCTTCTGCAAGCTTTGTTTCTGCTGACGAAATTTGAACTTCTGCATTTGCAAATTCTGTTTTAGCTGTATTTTTTCCATCTTGTAATTCTTTTTCAGCGTCTTTTATTTTTTTCTCATTTTTTTGAATTTCTTTTTTTCCATCACTAATTTCTTTTTCAGCGTCTGCAATCTTCTTTTCTGCATTTGCTTTTTCTTCATCAAATTCTTTTTGTGCATCATCTAGCTTTGTTGTTGCTTCCGCTATTACTTCATTATATCTTAACTTTTGTCTTTCTTCTTTTATTGCGTCTAAATCATTTTTTTTATTTTCTATTAAATTTTTATAATCTTCTGTTAAAGTATTAAATTTTTGACTATTACTTAAAGAAATATCAATTTCTGTATAAAACTCTGAATCTACATTATCTTTATTTCCATAAATAAAATAGTCTACTTTTCCATCTCCAAGAATAGTTGTTCCTCTATCTCTAGACATATATAATGGACTTTTAGCAATTCCCACAACTTTTAGTTTAGTATTTTTAAAAGTTGCCTCTTCATCCTCTCCTAAATTTTCTTCAATTTCTATATAATCACCCAAATTTACACTTTTTCCAATATTCATGTTATATTCAATAACACATTCATCTTCACTTTGTGGGATACTTCCTTCAATAATTTCTAAATTATTTATTTCATTATTATATGTAATGTTTTTTACAACAACTTCTTCATCTTCAAATTTTATAAATACATCTTCACTATAAATACCAACTACTTTATTTTTTTCTTCTGATACAGTTGATATTGCATTTATATCATCAACTGTTAATCCTAAAGTAGAAATGATGCTTATATCATACATATTTTTGCTATCTAAATATTTATCTAATGTATCTCGCATATCAGGACTTGTTGCTCTTACACCAGCAAAGAACCCTACTCCCATAAATGCCATTAGAAGTATTGATATAAAACGTTTATTTGTTTTTACAATTTGTTTTAAACTATCTTTAATAAGTGCTTTTTTCAAATTAGCAATCTGTCCTTTCTTATATTTTAATATTATCATCAGTTGTTTATTATATAATTATTTTAGCATAAAGTAAAGATTAAAATCCCTTTATTCATACTTGACTAATAATATTTAGAATAATATAATTAAAGCAATGATTTTAGTAAAAAGTACTATTCATTAAAGGAGATATTATTATGTATAATGAAGATTCATATACTCGTCATTTAACTTTATTAAAAGTAAAAAGAGTTTTTTCAATGATTTTATTTAGCATTATTGGTTGTATTATAGGAGTTTTAGTTAGTTCTTTTGTTGTAACAGTTTTAATGTATAACTCAATGTTTAGTCCAATTATTATTGCAGTGTCAACTTTATTATTTTTCTTTATATCTTTATTCGTAACAGGAAATACAAGTAAAGAAATCGAAGATGGATATTGGAAAGTAGCCGTTTTAAGAAAATTAACTTTAATTTCTAAAAAATTAGATAAATTGGATAATCTTGAAAAATTAGATCAAATATTTAATTTAGATTTTGAAGAAGAAAATAATAATAATAATAATAGTAGTAGTAGTAATAAAATTTAATAATATTAGTAAAAACCCCTTTTACAAATTCGTAAAGGGGTTTTTATTTATAACTTCGCTTCTCGAAGTACTAGGCATAAAACAAAACTTGATTAGCAGTATCCTGGTTTTTCTAAAAGTCTAAACATATTTTTCTTATATTCCTCAACACCTGGTTGATTAAATGGATTAACTCCAAGAATTGTTCCAGAAATTGCACAAGCTTTTTCAAAGAAATAGATCAATTCTCCTATATTTTCTTCATCAATTCTTTCAATTTCAATCATAAAATTAGGTACATTTCCAGAAACATGAGCAAGTACTGTTCCTTCCATTGCTTTATTATTAACATAACCTAATGTTTTTCCTTGTAAATAATTTAAGCCATCTAAATTTCTATCATCTGGTTGAATTGTCATTTCAGAAGAATTTGTTCCAACTTTTAAAACAGTTTCAATTAAATCTCTTCTACCATCTTGAATATATTGGCCCATAGAATGCAAATCTGTTGTTAAATCAACACCAGCTGGGAATATTCCTTTTAAATCTTTTCCTTCACTTTCTCCATAAAGTTGTTTCCACCATTCTGTAATATAATGAAGTTTTGGCTCATAATTTGCTAGTATTTCAATTGTTTTTCCAGAGTTATATAAAAGATTTCTTGCTACTGCATATTTATAGCAATCATTATATTTTAAATTTGGATCAGCATATTTATCTTGTGCCATTTTTGCACCATTCATTAATTTATCAATATTAATTCCAGCTGTTGCTATTGGTAATAGCCCAACTGCTGTTAATACAGAAAATCTTCCACCTACATTATCAGGAATTACAAATGTTTCATATTTTTCTTCATTTGCTAATGTTTTTAAAGCGCCTCTTGTTTTATCTGTTGTAACATATATTCTTTTTCTTGCTTCTTCTACTCCATATTTCGTTTCTAATACATCTCTAAATATTCTAAATGCAATAGCAGGTTCTGTTGTTGTACCAGATTTTGAAATTACATTAACTGAAATATCTTTATCAGAAACAAATTCTAATAAATCATTCATATATACTGGACTTAAATTATTTCCAGCATAAACTATTTGAGGATACTTTCTTTTTTCTTCTGGCATATTATTATAAAATGTATGAGATAAACTATCAATAACAGCTCTAGCACCTAAATAAGAACCTCCAATTCCAATTACCACTAAAACATCAGAATCTTTTTGAATTTTGCTAGCTGCCTTTTTTATTCTTGCAAATTCTTCTTTATCATAATTTGTTGGAAGTTCTATCCAACCTAAAAATTCTTTTTCATCATTTGCTTTGTTATGCAAATCTTCATGAATTCTAGCAACTTCCTCACTATATTCATTAATTACTTTTTCTTCTATGCTTGAATTTTCAAAATTAAATTTAATCATATTAACCTCCTATTTGACAACTTTAATTTCCACGATCAAATTATATCACATAGAAAAAATTTTGGATATGTTTTTTCTGTGAAAAATTATTGACCTTTTTAGAAAAAAAGAATATTATATAGTTTATTAAAGAAGATAAATCAAAGGAGAAAATTATGGCATTTGATGGATTTATTACAAAATCAGTTATAACAGAATTAAATAACACACTTATAGGAGCTAAAGTAAATAAAGTATATGAACCAACAAAAAATGATGTTGTCTTAAGTTTATATAATAATGGAAATAATTATTTATTAGATCTTTGTGCAAATCCCGAATTCTGTAGAATTTGTTTGACTACACATTCAAAACAAAACCCTCAAAATGCTTATAATTTTTGCATGCTTCTTAGAAAATATCTTATTGGAGGTAAAATAACCAAAATTTCAAATTACGATTTAGAAAGAACTATTGAAATTCAATTTGAATGTTATAACGATTTAAATGATTTAGTAAAAAGAAAATTGTTTGTTGAGATTATGAGTAGGCAAAGTAATATCATTTTAACAAATGAAAACAATATTATTATAGATACTTTAAAACATTTTGATAATAATGTAAGAGAATTACTCCCAGCTCATGAATATGTTTTTACTCCAATTAATAAAGTTAGTTTCTTAGATACTAGTTTTGACGATTTAATAGAATTAAAAAATAATTCAGAATGTATATCAATAATTCAATTTTTTATGAATACCTTTATTGGATTTAGTAAACCTCTTATTAAAGAAACTCTTACAATTTTAAACATATCTGATGAAGATTTTTCAAACGAAAATTTGCAAACTCTATATGATTATTTCACTAAATTAATTTTAAATTTAGGAACTACTAAAGTAAATTGTAAAAAAATTTCTGACAAAGATTACACATTAGTATTAAATAAATCAGATTTTGAAAATGCAACTTATGAAAATGATATATTGCATGTTAATTATTTTCTTGATGAATTTTATTATAATAAAGAAGAAAATAGTATTTTTATTAATTCTAGAAATAACTTATTAAAAATAGTTTCAACTTCTTTAAAGAAAGTATATAAAAAATTAGAAAATATAGATTTAAAATTAAAAGAATGTGATAACATGGATAAATTTAGGCTTTATGGTGAGCTTTTAACTGCTAATCTATATAAAATAGATTCTAGTTTAAATTACGAAAGTTTAACAGTTGAAAATTATTATGATAATAGTAATTTAATTACTATCCCACTTGATAAAAGTATTTCTGTTCAAAAAAATATTGAAAAATATTTTAAGAAATATAATAAACTTAAAAATGCTTTAGTTATTGTATCAGCACAAAAAAAAGAAGCTGAACAAGAATTAAATTATATAGAAAGTATTGTATTTAACCTAAGTAATAGCAAAACTTTAAATGATATAAACGAAGTTTATGAAGAAATTGCAGAAAATGTTTCAACAAAAAAAACAATTTCAAAGCAACAAAAAAACAAGCAAAATAAAAAAAGAGCTTCTGATAAAATTGAACTTGATTTAGTAGAAATTGATGGTTATACAGTTTATATTGGTAAAAATAATATTCAAAATGATTATATTAGTTTAAGATTTTCAAATCCTAACGATATTTGGTTCCATACACAAAAGATTCATGGAAGTCATGTGTTATTAAGAAATCCAGAGAATCTAGATATTGAAGATATTCCTGAAAATGTTTTATTTAATTGTGCACGTTTAGCTAAAGAAAATAGTAAAGCATCTTCTAGTTTAAACGTTTCTGTTGACTATTGTTATGCCAAATTTGTAAAAAAATCTGCTGGAAGCAAACCTGGAATGGTTATTTATAATAATTTTAAAACAATAATTGTGAAATAGTAATAACTTAAAAAGAGAACCTAGGCTCATAGGTTCTCTTTTTCAATATCATCTATTTAATTAACTCATAAGTTTCTTTTGCAATCATCAATTCTTCGTTTGTTGGTATTACATAAACTTTTACTTTAGAATCTTCTGTAGAAATACATTTTTCTTTTCCTCTAACTTTATTTGCAGTATAGTCTAATTTAACACCAAATGGTTCTAAATACTTGCATACTCTTTCTCTAGTTTCTATTCCATTTTCTCCAACTCCACCCGCAAATGTTAATACATCTAATCCTCCAAGTGATATCATATATTGCCCAATATATTGAGCAACTTTATATGCTTGACTATCTAAAGTAAGAATTGATCTTTGATCTCCCATATTATATCCATCTTCTATATCTTTATAATCTGATGAAACTCCTGATACCCCCCAAGCTCCTGCTTGTTTGTTTAAAATTTCTTCTATATCTTCTGGCCCAAGGTTATCTCTTTTCATAATATATGGAATTATTGCTGGATCTATATCTCCACATCTTGTAGCCATTGGAATACCAGCAAGTGGTGTTAACCCCATTGATGTATCTACTGATTTTCCATCTTTAATTGCACATATTGAAGCTCCTTGACCTAAATGACAATTTATAACTTTTAAATCTTCTTTTCCTTCAAGTTCTGCAACTCTTGATGCTACATATTTATGACTTGTTCCATGAAATCCATATTTTCTAATTTTATAACTTGTATAATATCTATAAGGTATTTGATATACATAAGCTTTAGGATCCATTGTTTGATGGAAAGCTGTATCAAAAACTGCAACCATTTGGACATTTGGAAGTGCATTTTGTGCTGCCTTTATTCCAGCAACACCTGCTGGATTGTGTAGTGGTGCTAAATCTATACATTTTTCTATTTCTTCTATTACTTCATTATCTATTATAACTGATTTACTAAACATTTCTCCACCATGAACAATTCTGTGTCCTACTGCTCCTATTTCATCTAAAGATTTTATTAAATCATATTCTGGTTTTAATAAAACTTCCAATACAAAGCTAATAGCTTCATCATAATCTCTGGCTATATGAAGTAATTCTTCCTTATTACCTTTTACATTTAATTTTAGAGTTGTTTTCATACCTCCAATTCTTTCAAAATTTCCTTTTGCCATTCTTTCATTGTTATCCATATTTATAAGTTGGAATTTTAAAGATGAACTTCCACAGTTCAATACTAATATTTTCATAAACAACATCCTCTTTTCATAAAACTTTTTTCCTAAACAATTTTAACATTAAATTAGTGTATTCACAATACTTATTTTTTATTAAAATTATTATATATCGTCAATACAAAAAAGCTATGAAAAATTCATAGCTTTTTTGATTGTTTTAGCTTAATATTTAGATACATTTCTTTATCAATTAATTAAATAAAGAATCTTTCAAGAATTGAAATGCATCATACATTCTAACATGTCCATTTCCGTCATAGTCTCTAATTAACATATCAAATTCATCTAATTTTCCATCAAATAATGAATCTTTTAAGATTTGGAATGCATCGTACATTCTTGAATATCCATTTCCTGTTACATCTCCTTTTACTACTATCATATATTCTGCAACAACATTTCCTTCTGTATCTTTTATTTTTATTATGTTTTTTGAACCTATTTTTGAATTGTTATCTTTTGTATTTCCTAATGTATCATAAAGTTCAACTTTATAATTTACATCTAATATCGGAAAGTTTTCTGATGTTAATATTGATTCATATCCTGTTTTTGATTTAAAAATCATAACTTCTTTTTCTGAAATTTCTGTTGTTGGAATTGTAGTATAAACCAATCCTGGTACTATTACATTACAAGTTGCAGTTTTACCATTAGATGTTTTTACTGTTATTATTGCTGTTCCAGATCTTACTGCTGTTATTTTTCCTGTACTATCTACTGTTGCAACCTTTTCATTACTAGATTTCCAAGTTAAATTGGGACTATCTGTTGTATCTAACGGGCTATATGTTGCACTAAGTTTTGATGTAACACCTTTTTCAAGTTCTATATTATTTTTATTTAAAACAACATTTTGAATTGGATTATATTCTCCTACTTCAAAAGAGCTACCACCTTTGTATATATCTAAGATTATTGCAACATCATTTGCATTCACAATACCATTTCCATCAATATCTGCAACTAATTTTAATGCTTCATCATTACCACTACCTGTTAAAAACAAATTTTGAATTAATGCAGCATCATTCGCATTTATTGTTCCATTTCTATCTAAATCTCCTGCATATGCTTTACTACCATCACTTAAAGTTATTAATGTACACACATATATCCAACATCTTGTAGAACCGTAGTTCTCAGTAGTTGCTTCAATATATGTAAATCCACCATTTTGTGGAGTTACTTTTCCATTCTCATCTATTGTTGCAACTTTTGGATTTGTTGATTTCCATGTAATTGAATTTCCTGATAAGTATTGGTCGCTTAATAATAATGTTTCGTTCAAACTATTCATTTGATATTCTGAATGATTTAATTTAATTTTATAGTCCTCTGGTATTGGATTGGTAACTGTTATATTATATGTAACTGAAAAATCTCCAATACTTGCTGTAAGAACTGCATTTCCTTCTCCTATTGCTGTTACTGTACCATTTTCATTTACTGTAAATACATTTTCATTTGAAGAATTCCAAGTTAAGTCCGAAAATGAAATTCCTGTTTGTACATTATTATATCCAGCATTTTTGTTTTTTATAGAAGTTGGTGACAATGTATCTCCTATTGATAAAACATTGTTTTCTTCAAATCCTTTTATAACAGGATTTACACGTTTTTCTCCAACAGCTACTTGTATGCTATTGTTTACATCTTTTTTACCTGATGAAATATTCGTATTGTTTGAATTACTTTTTGAAAATAATTGCACCCAATAAGTTAATCCATTATGAGTATAGCATCCTACTCCTATAGAATTATAAGTGCTTTTAACTATTTGTGCTTTATGTCCTGATGAATTCATCCATTTATCCATTATAACTAATGTACTACTTGAACCAACGCCTATATTTTCTCCGTTAATTTTATTATTTACTGAAAAACATGATAATCCATTAGGTCTTTCATGATCCCAATATATAGAAAGTTCTGAGGCTCTCTGCATTGCTGATTCCATTAAGCTATTATCTATTTGAAATGGTGATAAACTAAGTTTTGCTCTTTCCTCATTTACTAAATCTACTATTTCTTTTGCTTTATCATAATTATATGTACCACTTGTATTCATATTTACAATTTTTCTATAAGATCCATCACTTAACAATGTAAGACTTGATGGAATTGTATACTCTGTAAGTTTAGGGCATGCATCTTTAAAAATATTACTTACACAATTTAAAGTTGATGGCATTTTTACTGTTGTTAAATTTGAGCAACTATCAAATGCATAAGCATCAATTTTTAATAAACCTTCTGGTAATATAATAGTTCTTACAATAGGATTTTTTTCAAAAGCTAATATTCCTATCATCGTTACTTTTTTTCCATCAATTGTACTTGGAACTGTAATAGTTTCATCTGTCCCACTATAACCGACAATACTTATTGTTCCATCTGATAATTGGTCGTATTTATAATTACCACTTGTAATTGATGCATAAGATTTATTAGTAAAAATTAGTAAAAACATAATAATTAATAATATTTCTATTCTTATAATTTTCTTCATGATATATTTTCCTTTCTAATTTATTTATCAAAAGCCGAAGGATAAACTTCGGCTTTTAGTTTAATTAAATAATGAATCCTTCAAAAATTGAAATGCATCATACATTCTAACATGCCCGTTTCCATCATAATCTCTAATTAACATATCAATTTCATCTAGTTTTTCATTAAACAATGAATCTTTTAATATTTGGAACGCATCATACATTCTTGAATATCCATTTCCTGTTACATCTCCTTTTATTGCCATCATATATTCTGCAACCACTGTTCCATCTGTATCTTTTATTTTAATAATATTTTTTGAACCAACTTTGTTTGTATTTTGTTTTAAATTATTTGAAGAATCATACAGTTCAACTTTGTAATTTGAATCTAATATTGGAAAATTTTCTGATGTTAATATTGATTCAAATCCTGTTTTAGCTTTAAATAGCATAACTTCTTTTTGAGAGGCATCTTCTGTCGGAATTGTAGTATACACTAATCCTGGCACTGTTACCTCGCAAGTTGCAGTTTTATTATTAGATGTTTTTACTGTTATTGTTGCTTTTCCAGCTCTTAGTGCAGTTACTCTTCCTGTATTGTCAACTGTTGCAACTTTTTCATTACTAGATGTCCATGTTAAATTTGGACTATCTGTTGTATCTATTGGAGTATATGTTGCGCTTAATTTTATGGTATTTTCTTTTTCAAGTTCAATCTGAGTTTTATTTAATATTATATTTTGAATTGGATTATATTGTCCTGGATGAAACTTACTATTATTTTTATATATATCTAGCATAATTGAAGCGTCATTAGCATTTACTACTCCATTTCCATCAAGATCTGCTAGTTTTCTATCATCAGATGTAGCACCATTTTTATACATGTCTAAAATCCTAGAAGCATCTAATGAAGTAAATCTACCATCTCTATCTAAATCTCCTGCATAAGCTTTACTTCCATCTTTTAGTGATATTAGCGTACACACATATATCCAACAATCTTTTTTTCCAAATCTTTCATTTGTTGCTGTTATATGTACAAAACCACCTCTTACTGGTGTTACTATACCATTTGAGTCTACTGTTGCAACTTCACTATTAGAGCTTGACCATGTAACTTTAGCTTTAGCGCCTGTATCTAATGTTGCAATTAATTGTGGTCTTTCTGTTAAACTATTTATTTGAAATTCTGAAGAACTTAATGAGAAACTTGTAGCAACATTTGTTACTGTAACATTACATGTTGCTACCAAATCTGTTCTATTTTCAGGATAAACTGTAATTGTAGCTGTTCCAAGTTTTTTTCCTGTTACTGTTCCATTTGAAACTGTTGCTACTGATGTATCAGAACTTGTCCAAACTAATTCAGAATCTTTTAAATCTAATGTTGCTGTTAAATTTTCTGTTGAACCTTTTTCTACAATAATTTCTGTTTCCGATAAATTAATTGAAATTGGAACTTTTTCAAAATTCCATCTTTGAGCTGGATTAGGAGATTGTCCAGCAGCATCCCATATTTGTATGTTCTGTTCTGCTTTTATATCTCCAGTATTAATATCTATTGCTTTTAAACTTTTTGTAGACTTTGGAACTAATCTATATCCATCATAATATTTCATTATATAAAATTTTTGTGCATCTGAAGTATTGGCTTCCCATAGTTTAACATTTGTGCCATATTCATCTTTTCCCCCATCTATATGTAGTCTTTTTCCAGATTCAAGATTTGTAATTGTATAAGTCTTATCGCTATTGGGAGTAAATTTCCAAATTTGTGATTTGTTACCCATTTCTTTTTGTTTTAATAATACATTACTTCCCATTGAATTGCCTGCAGTTCCTACAACTAAATTTGAATTTTCACTTGATACAATTCTTGCTGTAAATTCTTTAAATGAATTATCGATAATTGTGTTCATTGGTATATTAGAAAAGTCATAACCTCTTGGATTACTTCCACTTGAATGATTTCCTGCTGCATCATAAGCAAATATTCTATTTGTATATGTTGAATTTATTATATTATCATGATTTGATGCTTTTATTTCAAAAACATAATAACCATTTTGAGTTGATGTTTGCTCTAACCACTTTTGATTATTATCTTGACCAACAGTATCTGCCCATGAACAAACTCTAACTTTTGTAACTCCAACATTATCTGATGCTTTTACATATAATTTATAAGAACTTCCAGTCATAGAATCTGCTCGTATGTATACATCTTCAATTTTAGGGATGATTGTGTCATTATTAAAATCAGGTCTAATGACTCCCCAATATGTCCATCCACTATATAAAGTTTTATAATATCCATTAACACGTTTCACCTTTTTTTCCCAATTATAATTTTGATGATATGTAATATTATCAGACTCATATATTGCAACATGTCCATAACCTCCAGTATATACTAATATATCTCCTTTTTGAGGTGTTCCATTCTGAAGTCTAGTCCATCCATCTGGTAAACCATTATATACATAATCTGCTCCATTTCCATTAAAATAAGTGCCACTTAATTCTTTTTCATACTTCATAATTAAATCTACACATTCACCAGGATAAATTCCATCCATATCTATTGTTTGATCAATTAACGATTTTACATATTCTATCGCAGTGTCTGGTGTATATCCATTTGTGGTTGCTTCTACTTTATAACTAAAATTAAACCAATTTAATATTAATGTTATTAGTATCATCATTAGTATCATTTTTTTACTTCTCATATTATTCTCCTTTCTAAGTTATATTTTAAATATAATCTTTCTATTAAAAATTTTATTAATTAAATAATGAATCTTTTAAAAATTGAAATATATCATACATTCTTAAATATCCATTTCCTGTTACGTCTCCTGGAACAACAGCTGTGTATTCTGCAAGTATATTTTACTTTTAGTTGGTAAAAAATTAAGTATTAATCATTTTCATTTGCATCAGAAACATAGCAAACACATAAAATCTTCTTCTACTTTTAATATTTTTCTCCTCCTATGTAAAATCCATGAACTAATATTCTATTTTTACCTGAATTATCACAAGTTGATAAGGTTATCAATTTATCTGATTTATCAGGAACAATGTTATACATAATTGAACTTCTTTTTAAAATTTCTTGTAGATATTCTTTTTCACTATCTTCATCTAAAATAGGTTTTGTACTGTATTCCTCTGGCTCTGTTAAATAACTTGAAAAAACTTTATATTCTAGTTTTTCTTTTTCAGTATATATTTCAATTACACCATCTGTTCCAAGTTCATTTTTATAAATCTTTTGCAAGTCTGAAAACATTAATCCTGATTTAATATTATGACCATATAATACTGTATTTCTATCTGAAAAATTATTACTATTTTTATAGTTCATAAAAATCCAGCCACATGTACTATATTTTTTGTTTATATCTTTTTTTAGATAATAATAATTATTATCTGTTTGAACAATTGGATAGTTTATTTTTGTATTTTTAATTCTAATCCATGCTATTATATCTTTATTTATTTTGCATAATTCCCCAAAATTTACAGGATTTTTATTTTCTTCTTCCTTTTCTAGAGTATCTTGAAAATTTTCGTTTACGATATCTTTAATTAAATTGGCAGATTTTTTATTGTATATTGCCCATCTAGATAAATTCACAATTGAAAAAATAAATATAATTGCAAATATTATAAAAATAATTAATCGCATATTATTTTTCTTGAGCTTTTCTTCATATGAATGCTTATTTTCTTTTAATCTTTTTGACATCTTTCTCTCCAATTAATAAGATAAAAAGAGGCATATTAAAAATTATTTAGATTATGCCTCTTTTGTAGTTACATTATTATTTTTTCTTTATTGTTATTATCATTCCAGCAAAAGATACTATTGCCATAACTACTAAAGCAATCACATTCATATCTCCTGTATGTGGTGATGTTACTAATCCGCTAACTACTTGAACTGGTGCTGATGCAGATTGATTATTATTGGTTGTACCTTGAACATTTGTAGTTTTTTTAGCAACAACTGTTACTTCATAAACTCCTTCTACTCCATTTTCTGCTGTAACAATTATTTTTGTTGTTCCTGCATTAATACCTTTTAGATACATATTGCCATCTTCGCCTTTTACAACTTTTGCAATAGCTTCATCTTTAGATTTATAAGAAAATACTTGTTCATCTGTTGTATCTTGTGGATTTACTTTAACACTTAATTGTGCTAACTGATCTTCTTCTATTGTATTTTTATTTCCTACTATTGAAACATTTATTGATGTAATTGGTTTTTCTTTTACTTCAACTTCAAAAGTATCTGTATAATCACCAACTTGTACTGTTATTTCAGCTTTTCCTGCTTTAATACCTTTTACTTTATATTGTCCATTTTCAAAAATAACTTTTGCTACTGTTTCATCACTTGATGTCCATACAATTTCATCTGTAATTTCTTCTGTTTCATTTTCATCTTTTGAAACATTAATTTCAAGAACAGATTGTTCATTTTTTAATAATGTTTCTGGTTTTACCGTAATTGTTACTCCTGTTGCTTTTACTTCTTTTACTTTTACAATTCTTGAAGCTATTATTCCATTTCCATAATCAACAGTAATTTTTGCAGTTCCTTCTTTTATACCTGTTACTACACCATTATTTACAGTTGCAACTTCTTCATTAGTTGATGTCCATGTTGCTTCTGGTATTTCTGTTGCATAACTTGGATTATATACAACTTTCATTTCTGCTGTTTTATTTTTATATACTTCTAAGTTTTCATTACTATTTTCAATTGATACACCTTTTAATGTAGCAATTACTTCAACTTTACATTCAGCAACTTTTCCATCTAAAGTAGCCCTAATATATGTTGTTCCAGGTTGAACTGCTGTTACTTTTCCATTTTCAATTGTTGCAATTGTTGGAGCTAAACTTTCCCATTTTACATCTACTACATCAACTGTTGCATCTGTTGGATTTTTTGTAACTACTAAAATTGTTTCAGATTCTTCTCCAGCCTCAAGTTTTAAAGCCGTTTCATTTAATGTAATACTTTCAAGTGCACATGTAACTGTAACTTCACATGTAGCCTTTAAGCCATCGCTTGCTGTTGCAGTTACTATTACTGCTGCTTCAGTTGGGGCAATTGCTTTTACTACTCCATTTTCAACTTTAACTTTTGTTTCATCACTAGATGTCCATGTTACATCTAATTCATCTGTTGTATCTTCTGGTAAAATTTCAGCTGTTAAAGTTTCTTCTGAGCCTTTTTCTATCGATGTTTTATTTTTATTTATTATTAATTCTGTTGATTTTACTTCTGGTACTGTAACATTTATAGTTCCTTTAATACCATTTACTGTTTCGGCTGTTATAACTACTGGTGTGTTTACTCCGTCTTTTTCTGTTGGAGCAACAGCTGTTATAACTCCGTTTTCAACTTTTACTTTTGCCTCATCACTAGATGACCATTTAATTGCCTTTGAACCAGTAAAATCTGTTGGCTCATAGCTAACTGTTAAATTTTCTGTTTGAGATTTTTTTAATGTGATATCACCATTATTTATTGTAATTTTTGAAATTGGAACTCCAACACTAACTGAGCAACTTACTTCTTTTCCACCACATGTTGCTTTTATAACTACTGGTTTTTCTCCTGTTGCAGCTAATGCTGTAACTGTTCCATCTTGTAAAACTTTAACTTTTGTCTCATCACTTGATGTCCATACAATATTATCTGTTACTGTTGTATTTTCAGGATCTTTTGTAACAGTTAATTTTGATGTTTCACCTCTTGATAATGTTAATTCTTTTTTATCAATTACTAATTTATTTAATGGTGTTATAACTTTTACATTACATGTTGCAGTTACATTTCCACCTTCAGCTTTTGGAGCTGTTGCTGTGATTACTGCATCACCATTTCCAACTGCCTTTACTATTCCATCTTGTGAAACTATTGCAACTGATTCATTGCTTGATGTCCATGTTACATTTATATCTTGTGATGTATCTTGCGGATCTTTGCTTGCTACTAATTTTGTTTCTCCACCATTATTTAATGTAACTGATGATTGATTTAATTTAATTCCTGTTAAAGGTGTTGTAACATTTATTGTTGCGCATTTTGTAGAATATTTTCCACATACAGCTGTAATTTCTGCATTTCCATTTCCTACTGCTGTTACAACTCCATTTGTATTTACTTTTGCAACAGCTTCATTTGAACTTTTATATGTAATTGGTGTTTTATCTGTTGTCTCTACTGGTTCTTTTGTTGCAGAAACTGTAAATGTTTCACCTTTTTTCATATTTTTTGAAACTGGCACTACATTTAATCCTATCATAGGAATTGGTGCTGTAATTGTTACTTTAGATGATGAAGGAAATTCTATCTTTTCAGAATCTCCACCATCTGAATATGCAACTTTAGCAAAAACAATATCTGTTTTTCCACCTTTTAATACATCAAATTTTAAAGTACCTAAACTTCCTGAAAGTCCAACAAAATCTAGTCTATCAACAGCATTGTATGATAATAATATTCCTTCATATATATTTCCTTCTTCATATTTTCCACATTCAATTCCCATAACAAGTTTAGAATTACATTGTGCAAGAATTTCTAAAGACAATCCTGTTCCTACGTCCCAGGCCATTTTGTTTTCACTATTTTCATCGCGAAAATAACTTCCTTCTGATGGTCTTAGATATTCTGGGTTATAACCTATTATAACTGAGAAATATTTCTGATTTGCAAGTCCACTAACCAAATTTAAATCTAATGTTATTGACTTACCAACATCAGCTTCTACTTCATGCCTTCCACTAACCGTCATATCAACTACTGGTGCTTCTACTGCATAACTTATTAAATTTGGAATAAGTGAGCTAAGCATTACTGCAATAATTAAAATAGACAAGCTTTTTTTAGTAATTTTTTTCATTTTCTCCTCCTTTTTTTAATTAAGATTAATATAAATATTAAAATAATAATGACAAAAATTATTGTAATAGCAATATAATTCTTTAATATATGTACATTTTGAGAAACATGTGTATTTTCATAATCATTGCTATTTTTCATTTCGTTTTCAATAATTTCTTCTAAAGATGCATTTTCTGTTTGTGATGATGAAACCTTTTGAACTTTTCCATCTTTTACAACAACAGCTAATGTTCCTATATCTTGTCCGTTTAATTTCACCTTTACTGCAGTTGTTCCCTCTTGATTTGGAATTATTAATCCATTATTAGCAATTTCTGCAATATCAGAATTTTCAACTTCATATGTTATTGAATCTTCAGGCTTAATTTTTATGTCTGCATTTTTACTAATTATATTCTCTATTGTTTCTATTTCTTGTACATCTTCTATTTCAAAGTTTTTTATTGCTTGTTTTTTAGTATCTTCTTTCTTTTTCTTAGAAGTCATTTTTATTGTTCCATCTTCAGTTTCAACATTTATATCATTTCCTTTAGAATCTGTTGATTCTCTAATATTTAATGATACTGGTATATCTGAACTATCATCTTTAACTTTAAATGTAACATAATAATATTCACCATCAGCATTTAAACCACCAAGGCTTACTATTCCAATAGCTACTCTTGATTCTTCTTGAATATTTTCTGCTAAATTTAATGTTGCCTCTAAATCTTTTCCAGCCTTTGAACTTACATATTCTAATTTAGATGCATCATATTTTACATCTAAACTTAGTGTAACAATCTCTTCATTAATATTTTCCATGCAAACCTTTATTGTAACATTTTTTGAGTTTTCATATTTTGTTGCATTTTCAATATATACTTTTGTTTTTGAATCTGCATATACAATTGTAGAAAATGTAATAATAAGTACAAAAATTGGAAAAAGTATACATAAACGTCTCATATTTTTCCTCTTATTTTAAATTTTTACTTCGTCGCGCCGAAGTAATTCGATTAATCGAATTATATTTTATATTTCTTTTTTTGTCAACAAAAATCACTTCGATTTATTGAAATTTTAATTGTTTTTTCAATATACCAAAGTGGTTTAATATTTTAAAATTATATACTTATTTGGGGGAAATCTAATTAGAAGGGAATGATTTTCATGCAACTTTCAGAAGCACTTAGATTAAGAATAAAACAGTTGTTAAAGGAAAATAACATGAAAGTTTGGGATTTATGCAAAGCAACAGGAATACCTTGTTCTACATTAAGTACTTTTCTAACTGGTAAGTCCAAACTATTAAAAATTAACACTATTCTTCATATTTGTGAAGGATTTAATATACAACTGAAAGATTTTTTTGCTAATGAAATATTTTTAGATGTAGAAGATGATTAAAACAAATGATAACTTATAAATATTAAAATCCCAAATGCTGAAATTTTAACTAGCATTTGGGATTAATTTTTATAAATTTTTTGTTAATTCATATGCATCTGTTGCAATTACGATTTCTTCATTTGTAGGAATAATATAAATTTGAACTTTCGAATCATCACTTGAGATTTTTGTTTCTTCACCTCTTATCAAATTCTTTTGTTTATCTAACTTTATTCTAAAACATTCTAAATAATTACAAATTCTTTCTCTTTCTTCAAAGCCATTTTCTCCAATACCACCAGCAAAAGTTATAACATCTACTCCATTTAAAGTTACAATAAATTTTGCAATATATTGAGCTATTGTATATGCTCTGCTTTCTAGTGCAAGTATTGATCTTTCATCACCTTGAGAAGCCATTCTTTCAATATCTCTGAAATCTGTTGATACACCAGATACTCCCCATGCTCCTGATTCTTTGTTCATTATTCTAAGCATTTCGTCTGGTTTTATGTCATATAATTTCATAACTGTTGGAATAATTGAAGGATCAACATCTCCACATCTTGTTCCCATAGGTACACCAGCTAGTGGTGTTAATCCCATTGTTGTATCTACAGATTTTCCATCTTTAATAGCACATAATGATGCTCCTTGTCCTAAGTGACAGTTTATAATTTTTAAATCTGTTTTTCCTATAATTTCTGCAACTCTACCTGCTATATATCTATGAGATATTCCATGGAAACCATATTTTCTTATTTTATAATCTTCATAATATTTATATGGTAGTTGATAAATAAATGCTTTTTCTTCCATTGTTTGGTGGAATGATGTATCAAATACTGCTACCATTGGTGTTTTTGGTAATAATTTTTTACAAGCAGAAATTCCCGCTAAGCCTGCCGGATTATGTAATGGTGCTAAAGTTATGTTGTCTTCAATTGCTTTTATAACATCATCATCTATTATTACTGAGTTTTTGAATTTTTCTCCACCATGAACTATTCTATGACCTACTGCTCCTATTTCATTTAAATCATTTATAACTTTATATTCTTCACTTGTAAGAAGTCTTAGTATTTCTGAAATTGCCTCTTCAAAATCTCTAGCAGGGTGTTCTATAACAACTTTATTTCCTCTTACATTAAAACGAAGTGAGGATCTTGCTCCACCAATTCTGTCGTAATGGCCTTTCATTATTCTTTCTTTTTTTTCCATGTCTATTAATTGACATTTTAATGATGAACTTCCACAGTTTAATACTAATACTTTCATTAGCAAATCCTCCTTTTCACTTACACATATTAATATATATTTTTTACATTATATAAAATTAAAGTTATATTGTCACTATATAAATTAAAACAAACTATAATATGTTCTTTGTGTAAATTTTATGTGAAAATAATTTTCAACCAAGTTTAAAAAATAAATCTCTTATGATATAATATCCGCATAAATAAAAATTTTAGGAGTACAAAATGGATAAAATAATTGATATAAAAAACAAAATATTAGATTTTATTTATAAGTATAGATTTATTATAGCAATTGTACTTATAGTTTTAGGAGTTTTATTTAAACTTCATGGTTCATCAATTTCTTATTGGAATAATTATATTAATATTGATAAACTAGATACATCTTTAATATTAGGAACTCCAAGAAGTATTAGAAGTGATGAATGGGCAGTTACTACTCCACTTATATTCTCACAAGCATTTAATGGATTTAAATATTTTTCAGATATTTTAAGAGGTGGAACTTCAACTGATGCCTTTACAATTTATGGACTTCCAGTTATTAGTTTATTTGAAATATTCAGACCATTTCATTTAGGTTATTTATTTTTAGGATTAGCAAGAGGGTTATCTTTCTTCTGGATTTCAAGATTTATTGCTTTATTTTTAGTGAGCTTTGAATTTTTTATGATTTTCACTAATAAAAATAAAAGATTATCTCTAATTGGTAGTTTTATGATTTCACTTGCACCAATTGTTCAGTGGTGGTTTGCTACAAATGGTACTGCTGAATTATTTATCTTTGGGCAATTAGCATTAATTCTACTTTATAAATATTTAAATATAGAAAACTTTAAGCATAAATTAATTTGCCTTATTTTTATGATTATATGTGCTGGTGGATATGTGTTAATTTTATACCCAGCATTTCAAATTCCAATGTTTTATGTATTTTTGTCATTAGCAATTTACATTATTGCAACAAATTTTAAAAATACAAAAATTACAAAAAAAGATATAATTTCAATAATAATTACTTTACTAATATTTATACTTTTAATGGCTTCTATTATTTATACATCTAGAGATACTATCTGTGCATTGTTAAATACAGTTTATCCTGGAAATAGGATTTCTGAAGGTGGTGGAGCTTTTAGAAAATATGTAAGTTATATGGGTAATATATTCCTTCCTTATAAAGAAAAAGGAATGGAAACTCATCCTGCCAAAGAAGCCGTTATGTTCGGATTATTCCCAATGGGAATAATCATTGCTATACTAGCAATGATTAAAAATAAAAAATTAGATTTATCTATAATTATACTTTCTATTCCTTACGTAATAATTGGAGCATTTTGTATGTTTAAAATCCCATATCTTCCACAATTAACACTCTTAAGTTATTCAAGTGTGAATAGAGCTATAATCGCTATTGGATACATAGATATACTTATTTTAATAAGAGCTCTTTCAATAACAAAAAAATCTTCAAAAATATGGATATCATTGATAATATCCTTTATTACAAGTTTTATATTAGTGTTTATTTGTCATAAATTAAATCCAAATTATGTTGGAAAGATTTTAGCAAGTTTTTTATTTGTAATGTGTTTATATTTATTTTTTACTGCTATACAATATAATACTAAATATGGTAAATACTTATTTACATATGGAATAATAATAACTATGTTTTTAGCTGGATTTACTGTTAATCCAATTAGTTCTGAATTTAATATAATAACAGATAGTCCAATTTTGCAAGCAGCTCAAGAAATAAATAAAAATGAAAATGGTATTTGGCTTGCTGAAAACTTAGACTTTCCTTGTCAAAATTATCTTGAAATGGCTGGTTGCCCTGTTATAAATGCAACCAATATTTATCCTAATATGGAATTGTGGGAAATGTTAGATAAGGAAAAAGAGAAAAAATATGATGTAATATATAACAGATATGCACATGTAAAAATGATTCTTGTTGATAATGAAGACAACATAGAAGATAAATTTGAATTAATATCTACTGATGTAATTAAAATTTATATAACACCTCAAGACTTAAAAGATATGAATATAAAATACATTTTTACTGTTGGTGTTATGGAAGAGTTTAACGACGAAAATCAAGAATTTGAACTTATATATAATGATTCTCATAATTACCATATATATAAAATTCACTATAAATAATTAAATAAAAAAAAGACTCAATGTTATAAAATATCTTAACATTGAGTCTTTTGCTATTTAATATTATTATTAATGAGCTTTTCTTTTTCTTCTTTTTGGTTTTCTCAAACCATTTACATTTACTTTCTTTGTATTACCCTTTATAAGTATAGATATTATACAAATTGAAATTCCAATAGTTGTTATTTTTTCTATACCAATTCCTCCTGTAATTGGCAAAATTAGTAATTCATTTGTTAACTTAAACGTATTTTCAGATAAGCTTAAATATTCATTCTGTATTACTCCTACATTTGATGTTCCATTTTCTTGATATTTAAATATAAAATTATCTCCTATTGCTTCTATAAGAATTTTTTCTTTGCCTATTTCTAACTCATTATCTGATCTTATAATTATTTTCCATTGAGTTTTTGGGAGTATCCTTCCAATTGGTGCTTTTATTTCTATCAGCCTATATTCTTGATTTAATAATATATCTTCTATTACAACTCTTCCTGTACTACGACTAAATAAAGATTTGCTTTCTATATCGTGTCGTATTAAATTCCAACAATCAGTTTTATCTTTTGATATTAATTCATCATGATTGTGCCCTTTATCTGTACATGTTAACTTGTATAAATTAAATCTTGCACCTGATAAATAATTATCTAAATTATCTTTATCTACTTTATAAAATTCAAAATCTACTATTCTATAAAGCCCTAAATCATTATGTCTATTAGAAAAATACATATCTGTTAAATTTTCTACTTTTTCTAAATTTATATCAGTAATTTCTGCATAATTTAATTTATTATTTATATCATCTACTATTACATTATTTTCAAAATTATATCCTAATCCATCTGAATCTATAAAATCATCTGTTCCTACATCTTTAGGGGATACATTAAAGTTAGATAAATCAATCTTTGTTGAATCCCCTTCATTACTCAAGAATACTACTTTATATGTTCCTTTATCTAAATTATAAAATCTATAATATCCTTTGGCCTCATCATTTATAGTATTTTCATCGTTTTTTAAATCTATTGGTGGATATGCAAATTCATAATTAGTTGTTTTACCTGTTAATATATCTATTTGCTGATTAGTATGTATTTTTATATCTTCCCCATTATATTTCACATATTCATATTCACCGTTATCAGCTTTTTTCATAAGTTTTACAATTAAATTTTGTATTTTTTCTTCAGAAGTTCCTTGAAGACCATTCCTATTAGAATCTAACCAAACATTTCCATCAATCATACGTGTTACTATTCCTGACATTGCAGATGTTTCTAATCTATTTTGGCTTAAATAATTTGTAATATAATCTCCACGTTTCGCATCAGGTAATCTAATTATATTATGTAATTTTATTTTATCTCTTGGATTTAAATCACCTATAACAACAATTAATACTGGCGAAAAATTTTCAGGTACATCTAAATAAATTTTATTTCCCGTTTTAGATTTTATTCCTAATTCCTTCCATATATTTGTATTTTTAAAATCTTCATTTTTTTCACTTGTTGAATCTACTAAATCTATACTTTTTTTATTTCTATATTCTTCGTTTTCTGTGTAATAAAATTTATATGTATCTATATTGGTATTTTCAGAAGTTCCACATTCAGCAGTAAATTCATGAACATACAAATTACCATTAAATTTTGATTTATTATTCTCATCATTATATGGAATACCTTCAACTAATACCATTTTTTCTGGATTAGATGCTGTATTTTCATAACTCATTGTAAATCCCATATCTTCCCCAAGTTCTATAACTGGCTTATCAGCCGTTTTTATAAGAACCGCAGAATTATTTTTTAAAACTCTAATACTAGTTGTAGATAAGTTTCCATTTATTTCTGAAATTTCCCTAATATTATCTTCTGTACTTCTAATTTCTGTTTTAGCAAATAATTCTGTACCATTTTGTATTTCATCTGGATTTATAATCTCACAAGAAAAATATAAATTATCTAAAGGCACAATATCTTTTAACTCAAAAGATATATTTGGTATTTTCCAAATTAAATCTGTAGTACCATCATCATTTTCAATTACTTCTGCAAATATCTGAGCAGAGTTTTCAACACTTCCTTGACCTACACTTGCTTCTTTATAAGTACCTCCCCAAAATGATGAATTTCTTATATACTTTAGTCCTTTACATAGCGTTGCTTTTAAAGTTAATGTTGTTTTTCTGGTATTTTCTGTACCACTTATTTCAACTTTAGAAGTAACTTCTGAGCTAATTTTAAAATCTACAATACGTTCTCCTAAGTCTAAATTATAATTTTTCTTTTCACCCTTATTACCACTTTCGTTAATACCTGTTTGAGCTGTTGTTATTTTGTTATTTACATTATACTCTACAACTAAACATGAATCTCCAAGTATATTTCCACCACTTCCTATTATTGAACCATCTTCATTATATTTAGTTTTTATATATCCTTTTATATCTTCAAATGTATCTGCTGTTTTAACCCAACATGCATTAGGATAATCTCTTTCATAATTTAACGCATTTTCTTTTGAATTTTGATTTTTTCTTGTAGGAAATTTATCGCTTTTTACATAATTATTATAATCATTATCATCTAATTCTGATACATCTTTTCCAGAATATTCAGATACTAATTCTTTAAGATCTGATTTATTCCATACATAATTATTATGTGTTATCATATAAACATTTCCAGGTATACAATCTTCTTTTACAGTTGTATGCACATGGACTCCTATTTCATTTTGAATTCCTTCATCTTCTACACCTCTTGTTTCCAATAGCAATCCAAGACATATATAGCCTTTTTCTTGTAATTCTTCTAAAGATTCAAAAAACACTAAATCATCTGCAGTTGCATTTATCATTTCTTCATCATAACCATTTTCATCAGATTTTAAACCATTATGATTCCATCCAGTCTTATCTGGTTTGGCAGCCCATAATAAACGAACTATACCATCTTTTTGTACAAACTCAGGGGATCTTTCCTCTATTTCACAGCCTTCTACTTCAACAAAATCACTATCCCATTTTATAAGAGAATCAAAAGCAGTACCTACATATTTTCCTTCTGGAGCACTATGTGTTATCCATTCAGCAAGTGTAAATTTTTGTTTTGGAGATGCATAATCTCTGCCATTATCAAAACATCCATCTGCTAATGAATCATTCCATTGATTCCCCTTATATTTTTTATAAAAAATGTGTGATGTAATATAACCTTCTTTTTCTAAATAACAATCAGTTGTTGCTATATCATCACTTTCTACTGATTGCTTTTCTACATTTTTTCCATCTATACCATACATATGTAAATTACTATCTTCTATAGAAACATTAAATGTTCCACTACCATATTGGTCTAATATATGTTTTTTATATGAATCTGATTCTTCATTAGAATTATAAAAAGGTTGAACTAGCCATATTTCTCCTGCTCCTATGCATCCTGTTTGTATTTCCCAATAATTATTTATTTCATTTGGATTATAGTAAGTAATTTTTCCACTATCTAAAATTCCCCATGGTAATTCATTTAAATTAATTTTAAAGTCAGTAATTGTTATAGTTACTGAATTGTCTTCATTTACTTTTCCTCTCCAAGTTCCACCATTATAACAAGAATCTATTATCCCATTCCATGGCGCTCTAATATTTCTTGGAATATCTAAACATCCATAATGATTTGCTGTTATTATTCTACCATCTTCTTGTTTGTCCCCCCAAGGTTCATTTCCTTCTAAGCTATATAATAATGGTTTATACTCTTCTGTTACATCTATAGTGTTTTCACCATGAAGATATTTTGAAGATAATTTCAAATTAAAAGTAATTGGTCTACTTGTATCTGGTAATTCAACTCCTTTTAATCCATGAGATTTTGTTTTCCCAACTAATTGAACTACAATACCATACCCTATTAAACGTCCATTTACTTTTCCTATTCCATAATTAGGTGCCCATTTTTCTCCAACATTAAAATCGAAAACCCCTAATTTTTGATTCCACATTTGATTTCCACTTACCACTTGCAAATTATATCTTGGAACTGCTGTAACCATTATTTCTGGTGGCACACAAGTTTGATATTCCTGAAGTTCTTGACCATCTTGAGTTTGATGAATACTACACTTACTACCATTTAAAGTAACTAAAAAACTATTATTAGTTTCATCTGTATACCAATTATTTATTGCTGTATCAAACTCTTGACCTCCAAATACATCATTATCTTGTAACCAGAAAGTAAACTTAGGTTGCATTTTTTCTCCATTTTTCATTGATAAAACTCTAATTACAACATCAAAAGTCATATATGAATTTCCAATTGAAATTTCATTATTATTATTTGGTGTACTTAGAAAACTTCC
This sequence comes from uncultured Clostridia bacterium, assembly GCA_949482135.1. Lineage (GTDB taxonomy): Bacteria > Bacillota > Clostridia > TANB77 > CAG-508 > Scatovivens. Next base: position 315,454 of record CASYFC010000002.1, on the reverse strand, counting down.
TTTTAGTACTTGCCAATCTTTTCCTCCTGTTTGTTCATTATTAATTGTAATTATTTTAAATTCTATTTCTTTTTGACTTAATAATGACCCCATACCATCGGTTTCAAATATAGCTTCCTCATTTGAATATGGCAATAGTAATTCAAAATAAACTTTACCATATTTAAAACCACTTATAGTACTATCACTCATTGATGTATAAACACTTACTTTATATGAAATTGTATCAAATGTACGTACTATGTTGTTTAATGCTGTATTATCATCTCCTGCAACTAATGTTTTTGTATAATCACTATCATCTTGACTATTTTCTGTATCATATGGTGCAGTCCCCGTTTTTATATCCTTTCCAGACTCAGTATTTGAGTTTGATGGTATCTCTATATAACTTACATATGCTTTATCTCCATTAAGTGTTTCACTTATACCATCTTTTCCATTCTCTTGAATTTCTATTGAAGAATCATATTCATTTGAGTTCCCAACAATTAAGTTTTTTATTTTTCTCTCAACTATTAAAAATCCTTCTATCGAAATGCAAAGGATAAAAATATATATAATTATTAACATAAGTTTCCACAAATAAATGCCTGTTTTTTTATTATTTTGTTTCATTCTAACTCCATTTTATTTATATCATCTTCAATTTTTTATTTTTTTCCAAGTAAATATTATCATATATCCAAAAATGAGTACAATTTATGCTCATTTTGGGAAGCAACATCAAAATCCAGTAATATCAACACATACAAGTTTTCACAATTCTTGTTTATTTTTTAAAAACGCTCAATCCCTTCACTTCTCTGCAATCCACACCATGCATCACATTAGCAACATCTTTGCTTTGCACATTTAAAAAGAACCTAATTGAATATAAATTCAATTAGGTTCTTTTTAAAAATTAATTAATATAATTTTTGTTCACTATAAATATATATCATGATATTTAAATATTGTATAACTGCTGTGAGCTTTATAATTCCATTTATATAATTTATTCCCTTTACTTTCTTAGTATTTAGTTGTTGCCATATTAAGAAACTTATTATTATCATTGCAAAATCTAAAAATATCATTGTTCTTGTTTTGGAAACAAATACAGTTGGCGAAAATCCCATAATAACTCTTGAAGCTAATCCTGCCAAATATATTAGTACAGCTATATTATTCTTATACTTTTTAGTAAGTAATAATAAAGACATTCCAATACAAATAAAATTTGCAAAAGTAAATATAATTGGAAATGTATAATAAATTTTATTACAATTTGCTACTGTAAGCAATACATCTTTTGTAGTTAATAATTCATAAAATATTTCTAAATTAGGAAATATTTCAAAAGTTATACTCGAAAAATGTCCAAATACCAATATAGAAACTAATGGTACTAACGAAACTACTCTATATATCTTTGCCTTATAATTAGAAAATATATAAATTGCAAGTAACGATGTAAGTAATGTATAAACTATATTCTGATTTGCAATTATTTGTCCAAAACTTGATGTAAATCCTAATACAAATTTATCTAAAAATGTTAACATTCCGAAATCTATAAATCTACGCATTTCCTCTTCTTGTCTCACATAGTTTCCTGGACAAGTTAAAATAAATATTATTGAGCTAAGAGCCAAAACACTTTGAATAAGCATATATGGTTTTATTTTCTTATCTCTTACAATCATTATTACTGTAAATAGTATGTAAAAACAAACTAACAAACTACTTGCCTGTTCATGATTTCCTGCAAATAAAAGAGAAACAGAATAAAGTGGGTATTCCCACAATTTAATTTTTTCACCATACCACATCTTTTTTATTGGTATTAATGCGAATAAACACATAGCTAGTGGCCACATATAATTTATTGTTGTAGCAGCCCACCCAGCTTGATGCATAATTGTATATGGATAAATCAAAATCATTGATATTAAAATAGCATTATTTTCTTTTTTATTATCTTTTACAAATATTTTGGATATTGAATATCCAACTATTGTTACCATTAATGCTTCTAATAATATCCACAAATATTTTGAAGTCTTTAATGTTAAACATAAAATATACTCAATTATTACTCTTGATGACCAGTTAAAATATCTTTCTTGAACAAAGCCAGTTATATTGTGTTCAATTACTTCATTTGTTTCTGGATTTATTTCATTTGTTACTTTCTTTATAAACCATTCATCATCATATAAATTAGGAGTAACAAACATTATTAAAATAATTTCTAAAATAAATAATAAAATTAGTGCATAAGTTCCATTTTCAAATAATCTTTTCATTTTTTCTTTCATTTTATTTTCCTCTAAATATCTATAAAAATTCCTGTTTTAGCAAGTATTTTGTTATTATTATTTTTATATATAACATAAACATCATATCTACCTTTTGGCATTTTTTTGGCAAAAAAACGTGTATGTATTCCTGAAATTCGATATTGTTCTGGTACATTAAAATTTTCTTCATGTCTTGTTCTAAGAATGTACATATCATCTTTTTCTACACTTTTTAAAACAAAGCTACAATTAATTGTTTTTATCTTTTCGCCTTCTTTGTATGCCCAGCCAACAATTTCACCTTTGCCATTTTGATAACTCATACTATCTATATGAACATTCATATCTTGCTCACCAATATCTGCAATTATAGTTTCGTCTTCCAATTTAAATGTTCTATATGATAACAAAGAAACATAATAAACAGCAAGCATAGTACAAACAAGTATTATACATACACATAATATTTTTATATAATTTTTTTTATCATTTTCTAATTCTAATAATTTCATTTTTTATCCTTTTCTAAATCTATCTACTAATTTTGGCTACAAATCCATTTTCATTTGAATAAAGTATTTCTGCATTTTGTGACATGTTTATTTCATCAATATTATTTTTACATTCTTGTATTCTAGTTTGGTCTTTTGGATCTAATCTTACTATATATTTTATATTTTCATTTTCTATTGCATCTTGAATCGTATACTTGTCTATCATTTTTATTATATCTCTAAATGTTAAGCTATTACTTGTATATTCTAAGGTTGCCATTGCCCACATTGTCCTATAAGAACCATATGGACCACCTTCAGTAATTATAATTGTATTATCTGCAGTCATATCATCTAAATTTTCTCTTGCATATTTTGTAATTAAAATATTATTATTATTGAAATTTTGAATCACGTCAACTGCTTTTCTACGATCACAGTTTTCTGTATAATACATCCCAACTAAATTAATTAAGCCATGTTTTTCGCCCTCTCCAAGGATTTGTCCAGATTTAAGCCATGTCCAACTACATACTAATACACTAATTGAAACAACATAAACAAATGGTGTAACTTTTAAATCTTTTATTTTTAATTTTTCTGATAATTTACTAAAATCAATTTGTTTTAAAATTTGAGGCAATGTTGTAAAAAAAGCAAGTATTATTAATAAATAAATTTTAAATATTGATTCTATATTTTTTCCTTTTATTACTAAATATGCAAATAAAGTAATTAAAAGAATTACATCTATTCTAAATACTTTTTTATCTATATTATTATTTAAAATATCTATAACAACACCAAAAACTATAATCCATTCTGCAAAATAAATCTTTATCATATAATAAGGTGATACTTTATTAGCTAGCATTCCTAAATAAAATATCGCTAAATAGCCTGTTAAAATTACACAAAGTATATCTAAAAATTTAATTTCTTGTTGTTTGATTTTTTTTACCAATTCATATAAAAAGATTATAGCAAAAGGTATATAAGGAATAAAATTAATATATTTTTCTGTGTATATTGCACCATTGTCTTGAAGTGCACTAACTAAATTTTTTTGTCCTTCTATTATAAATGATGGTATAAATAAATAACCAATTCCAAAAGCTGTAACTACTAACAATAATCCTGTTACAATTAGAGTGTTTTTCCCAAATATTTTTAAATATTTTTTTGAATTTTTATCTTTTAATTCTTCTAAAAATGCATATATACAAATGCTTGAGAAAATTGCTGGCACAAATAAACAATATGAAAATATTACTCCCATTGATGCCATTACAATCATTATAATAATAACTGATTTTTTTACATTTTCTTTTGAGAATAACATTTCTACAACTGAAAGTAGCAATGTTACCATACAAATTCCAACTGAAAGATATGAAAAACCATACATCCAAGAATTATATGGATATCCATAAATATATAATCCAAATAAAATTAAAGTGCCTATTAACCCTCTTTTAGTTTTTATTCTATCTGCAAAAAACGCATATAATGCCACACCACTTGCAAACAGTGTAAGTGTTTCAAATATCTGATAAAGATATACTTTTTCTATCCTTGTTATATTATTTATAACGTTCATAAAAATGCCATCATTTATATATGCTCCTGTTTGCATTATATTAAAATTAAAAAATGTTTTGTCTTCTAAGAAAACAAATAAATTTAAGTTTTTAGAATAATGTTCTGCTGCTCTATAATGAATTGCAGAATCAACTGCCCAATGGCTTATATCTCCATTCCAAATATATAAATCTTTTATAAACATTACTACAAAAAAAACACATATTACAACAAGTGCAATAGTATCTAGTTTTGAACATTTGTATTTTTGATATTCATGCTTTCTTATTGTTTTATATAAAAGTGTTACACCTATAATTATATTTATAAGTGATAAAAGCCATATATTTTGAGTTATATGTAAAACACCAAGTATCATACATACCGTTATATTATATGCATAAATTCCTACAACAAAAATACATATCCATTTTATAAAATTTAATTTCTCGTCAGACTTTTTAAAAAGCATAAATGCTATTCCTAAAAGTATAAGAGTACATATGTATAAATATCCCATATTTATCCCCTCTTTTGCTACAATTAAAGTAAAAGTGGACAATATTTTTATTTATTAAATTCAATATTGCCCACTGCTATTATTTTAATAACAAATCTTCTGTATATTATAATGCTTCAACAATTCTTTTTGTATCTCTTGCAATAACCATTTCTTCATCTGTTGGTATTACATATGCTACAACTTTAGAATCATTTGTTGAAATTTTTGTTTCTTCACTTCTAACATTATTTTTCTCTAAATCTATTTTCAATCCCATCCATTCTAGGTTTTCACAGATTTTCTTTCTTATATTAATTTGATTCTCACCAATACCACCAGTAAATACGATTGCATCAATGCCCTTTAAAGATACTGCATATTTTGCTACAAATTGTGCTATTGTTTTTGTAAATAATTCTATTGCTACTTGAGCTTTTGGCTTATCATCTTCATAAGAAGCAAGTTCTATTTCTCTAAAATCTGGATTTAAACCTGTAATTCCATATAAACCTGATTTTTTATTTAATAAAGTATTTACTTCTTTAGCTGTTAAATTATCTCTTTCCATAATTTCTGTCACAACAGATGGATCTAAATCACCTGAACGTGTAACCATTGCAATTCCACCTAAAGGTGAAAGTCCCATTGATGTATCTATAGATTTTCCAGCATCAATTGCACATATTGATGCACCTTGACCTAAATGGCAAGTAACTATTTTTAATTCTTCAATTGGTTTTCCAACTATTTCTGCACATCTTCTTGATACATATTGATGTGATGTTCCATGGAAACCATACTTTCTTATTCTATATTTTTCATAATATTCATAAGGAATTGGATATAAGTAATTTTCTTTTGGCATTGTTTGATGAAATGCTGTATCAAATACCGCTGTCATTGGAATTCTAGGCATTGCACTTTGACAAGCTCTTATTCCTAAAATTCCTGCAGGATTATGAAGTGGAGCTAAACTTGAGCATGCATCAATTTTTTCTATAACATCTTCATCTATTTTTACAGATTCACTAAATAACTCTCCTCCATGAACAACTCTATGTCCAACAGCATCTATTTCAGATAAATCTTTTATAACTCCATAATCTTTATGAACTAATTGTTCTAATACTATTTTTAAAGCATCTTGATGATTCATTACTGGAGCTTTTATAACATATTTTTCTCCATTTACTTTGTGAGTAACAAATGCTTCCTCTTCTCCTATTCTTTCAAAATTTCCTTTTGCTAAAAGTGTTTCATTTTCCATATCTATTAATTGATATTTTAATGATGAACTTCCACAATTTACAACTAAAATTTTCATTCTAAAATTTCCTTTCTTAAAAAAATATATTATTTAGATACATCAAAACTTACTTTTAGTTATTTGATATATCCTGTTACAATATCTCTATAATTTAGTGATAATTCTAATCTATGTAATAATACAAACTATGCTTGTTTTATCTTTTTTATTTTTTTCCATATTCTTTTTCTTCATAAAAACTTTATTGTGCTTGAACAGCTGTAATTGCTATAACACCAGCAACATCTTCAGCACTACATCCTCTAGATAAATCATTTACAGGTTTAGCAATTCCTTGACAAAGTGGACCATAAGCTTCTGCTTTACCTAATCTTTGTGTTAATTTATATCCAATGTTTCCAGCATTTAAGTCTGGGAATATTAATGTATTAGCAGTTCCTGCTATATCACTATTTGGAGCTTTACTTTTTCCTACTTCTGGAACTATTGCTGCATCTAATTGTAATTCTCCATCTAGCTTAATTTCTGGATATTTTTCTTTTACCATATTAGTTGCATCTATAACTTTTTGAGTAAGTTCAGATTTTGCACTTCCCATTGTAGAATAAGAAAGCATTGCAACTTTGGCTTCTTTTCCAACTAATTGTTCAAAACTTTTGCTTGAAGAATGAGCTATCTCCACTAATTCTTCAGCTGTTGGATTTTGATTTAACCCACAATCACCAAATACAAAAACTCCATTTTCTCCATATTCACAATCTGGAACAACCATTAAAAAGAAGGCTGATACTAGTTTTGTTCCAGGAGCAGTTTTTAAAATTTGAAGTGCTGGTCTTAAAGTATCTGATGTAGAATGAATTGCTCCTGAAACTAATCCATCAGCTTCTTCTAATTTAACCATCATCATACTAAAATAAACTTCATCTTTTACTAATTCTCTTGCTTTTTCTAGTGTCATGCCTTTTTCTTTTCTTAATTCATATAATTTATTTGCATATACTTCTGTTTTTTCAGATTTTAAAGGATTCACAATTTGGGCTTCATTAATATTTAATTTGTTTTCATTAGTTATTTTTCTAATAGAATCTTCATCTCCTACTAAAACAATATTAGCATACTTTTCTTGAATAGCTATTGCTGCTGCTTTAATAATTCTTAAATCTGATGCCTCTGGTAATACTATTGTTTTTATATTTTGTCTTGCTCTTTGTTTTATACTATCTATAAAGTTCATTTATTATTCCTCCTATAAAATTTTCTTACGTTGCTATTATATAAAATTATATAGTTAAAGTCAATGAAATTGTAATTTGTGTAACTAAATTATTATTTAAATATTAAGTATTTCGAACTAATAGCATATTTTTGAATAATATATTCTCTGAGTAAAGAATTTGAATGTAAACAGAGTGTTTTATTATTAGATTAATTTAAAAAGAAGTAGGGAATCTCAAACTTGTCTTTTGAGAGCGCTACTTCTTTTTAAATTTAACAATCTACTATAAAATACGACGGATTACCGAGATTCACAATATTCTTTTACACAACAATTTTCACAATTGGGTTTTCTTGCATCACAAGTTTTCCTTCCATGCCATACAAACAAATGATTTACATCATAATAATATTCTTTAGGAATAACTTTTAGTAAGTCCTTTTCAATTTTCTCAGGTTCTGTTTCTTTTGAAAAACCGATTCTATTAGAAATTCTTTTAGCATGTGTATCTACTGCTATTCCCTGAGGATTATGGAAGGCTTCTAACATAACTACATTTGCACTTTTTCTCCCTACACCTGGTAAACTTTGAAGTTCTTCCATTGTTCTAGGAACAATTCCATTAAATTCTTGAACTAATTTTTGACTGCATGCTTTCATGTTTTTGGCTTTATTTTTATAAAAACCACATGGATGAATTATTTTTTCTAAATCTTTAATATCAGCTAAAGCCATTGTTTCTGCAGTTGGGTATTTTGCAAATAATTCTGGTGTTGTTTTATTTACTCTTTCATCTGTGCATTGGGCTGAAAGCATTACAGCAATCACCATTTGAAATGGCGTTTGAAAATCCAAACTACATGTTGCATCTGGATATGTTCTTTTCATAAGATCTATTATTTCTATTGCTACTTTTTTGGTTTTCATTATTGCTCCTATTTATTAGTTTCTTCTATGTCTATTTCATTTTCTTTCTTTACTTTTTTATTTTGTGAAAGAAAAATATATTTTATTAAACTTTCAATTCCATATAAAACAACTAAGAAGCTTATTATTCCTCCAATTACAGGTAAATAAGCAACAACCTTTATTACAACATATACAGCAATTGCATATAAAAGTACTATTACTTTATTATCTTTTGGATTATTAGCAAAAATCATCTCTGCAATCCTTAATGATGCTACAGGCATGCTTATACAAATTGCTACAATATACATTGTAATTGTAAGTAATGCAACTGGTATTCCTATTATTGTACATAATAATATAATCGAAATTACTGGTGTTGCAACTAACCATAAAAATCCTTTACTTATTCCAATTCCTATTTCACGTGTATAATTTTCTACTTTTTCAATTTGTCTATTTCTAATTACTAAATATAGTATTCCGATAATAATTATTGTAGATATTATTGATATTACTTCACTTTTAACTTGATTTAATAAAATTACATTTTTTAAATCTTCTACCTTTTCATCTGATTCTTTATGAATTTCTACATTTACTGATTCTAATATTCCATTTGGATCAACAAATTCTTTTGAATAAGATACATGCCCTTTACCTATATATTCAGATTTGTCAGAAATCTTTATATTTTCAACATATGCATCAAGTTCACGATTTATATTTCCATTAACATATAAGCTTGTTGCTGAAACTTTTAAATCACCTAATATTGTAGCATTTTCTGCTAATGTTATATTCTTTCCTAATGCATACACAGTACCTGTACATTCAGATTCTATATTAATATTTTCTCCAATTACATATACACTACCATATACGTACCCTTTAATTGTAACATCTTGACCAATAACGAAAACATTTCCATTTAAATATTCTGATGAAATATTTACATTTTTAGCAATTGCATAAACATTTCCATTTATCTGGTTTGCAATTGAAACATCTTGCTGACATAAATACACATCACTATCTATAGTGTTTCCTGACACTTCAATATCGTCACTAATTGGCATAATTCCGTCTTCTTCATTTTCATTTGAAGAAGATAATATTTCATTTGCCCCATCTAGAATCATATCTTCTTGTGATACGTTTGTATCTAAAGTTCTTGCCCATTCTGCTGGTATTCCTTCTTCTTGTCCATTTGATTCTGGTATACTATTTGTTGCATAACAATAACTTTGTAATAATAGTAAAAATATGCTTACTATTATTAAACTTAATTTTAATACTTTTTTCATATTTTCTCTCCATTTTATTTTAATTTTTTTACAGCTTCACTTATATTTTCAGCTGATACAAGATAATTTCCAGCAACTAAAATGTTAGCTCCTGCATCAATTGCTTGTTTTGATGTGATATCATTTATTCCACCATCAACTTCAATATCAATATCTATATTGTTTTCAGTAATATAGTCTTTTAATTGTCTAACTTTTTCCAAAGTTTCTGGTATTAGAGTTTGGCCTCCCTTCCCTGGAACTACAGTCATAACTAAAATCATATGAATGCATTCTAAATAAGGTTTAATTTCTTCTATTTTAGTTTCAGGGCTTATAGCAATTCCTACTCTTGTTCCAGAGTTTTTTATTAATTCAATAACATTTTTTGTTCTTTCTTCATTTTTTGTTGCTTCTACATGAAATGTTAGTATTTCTGGTTCTAACATTAAATATTCATCTGCAATTTCTTCTACATTTTCAACCATTAAATGAACATCCAAACCTAAATTTGAAATATGAGAAATAGTTAATGCATAATCTTTCATTAATTCAAGATTATTTTTTGGTACAAATTTCCCATCCATAGCATCAATGTGAAAATAATTTACTTTTCCTGTTTCTAAATTATAAAAAATAGTAGTAGCATTATCTTTTTCTACTGTCAAAACTGAGGCTGATATCTCTGTCATATTTTTCCTCCATTCTTTTTGATAAAATGAGGCATGGATTTTTCATGCCTCAACTTTCCTTATTTTACATTTATTACTTGGTCTCCATTATTGAAGTCTACTGTATCTGTAAATCTTGTAACTCCATTTACTTTTACTTTTACTGTTTTTACACCTGTTGCTGTCCATGTTTTTGAAATATCTGTTTTTGTCATTAAATAGGTATCACTTAATATAGTATCATCCCCAACCTCAATAACAACAGTACCTTTTTCAATTTCTGGTGTTGTAGTTGTTGGAATTGTATTGCCATTTTCATCAACTGATGTTCCTGTTTCTGGTTTTGGTTCTGTATATCCTGTTAAAGATTTCAAGTTAACATTAATTGTTAAAGTAGCTTTTTTGGGTTGCTTATTTACAGTTATACTAATAGAATCTCCTTCTTTTACTGTTTTATTAGCATTAATACTTTGTGCAGTAACTATACCATCAGATTTATTTGCATCTTGTTCATATGTTACATCAACAACTAAATTTAATCCTTTTAAAGTTGCAACAGCTTCTGCTTCTGATTTATTCATAACACTTGGTACTACAACATCTTTAAAAGCACTACCTATACTTACTGTAATTTGAATTTCTGTTGCAGCTGTAATTTCTTCACCCTCTTCTGGATCCACTTCTAGTACTATTCCAGCTTCTACAGTTTCACTATTTGTTTCTATTAATTCATATTTTAGTTCTAACGCATCTAATTCTTTTGTTACATCTTCTAGTTTCTTACCTTTCATTTTCTTTGGAAGTGTAACTATTTTTTGACCTTTACTAATAGTTAAAGTAATCGGTTGTGTAACATTAATCTTAAATGGTGATTTATATTCTGGAGTTTGAGAAATAACATATCCTTCTTCAACTTCATCATGATATTCTTCTTCTATCGTAATTTCTTTAAATCCTAAATCATTTAACAATTTAACAGCTTCATCTTTTGTCATTCTAGCTTCATTATTTATTCCTGAAACATTTGGAATTTGTTCTTGAGCTGGTCTAGAACCATTTAAAATTGCAATTGTTCCATACATTGCACCAACAAATAATATTATTGCAGCCAATATAATTGTAACTGGTTTTGCCCATTTATGATTTTTGTAAAATTCTTTTATTTTATTTTCTTTTTTTCTATTTGATTGATTTTCACTTACTCTTGGTGCTTTTCTATCATTATTTTTTTCCATTTCTAATTCATAGATTGTTGGAATTTTTTGTGTAGGTGAATCATCTGTTCTAGTCGCCAATTCAACAAAGTCTTCATTTGGTTTTTTTAATGCTAAAGATAAATCTTTAAGCATTTCTGTGGCATTTTGATATCTTAAGTTTGGATCTTTTTGCATTGCTTTTAGAATTATTCTATTTACACTTATAGGAATATTTTCATTATATTTTATTGGATCTACTGGTTCTTCCTGAACTTGTTTTAAAGCAACTGATACTGGTGTATCTGCATCAAATGGAACTCTTCCTGTAAGCATTTCATACATTACAATTCCCAATGAGTATAAATCTGATTTTGCATCTGTATACCCTCCTCTTGCATGTTCTGGTGAGAAATAATGTACAGAGCCTATTGTTGTTCCAAAAGCTGTTATTGTTGAATTTGAAACAGCTTTTGCAATACCAAAATCTGTTACTTTTGCAATTCCATCTTCTGTAATTATTATATTATGTGGTTTTATATCTCTATGTATAATATTATTTTTATGTGCTGTTTCCAATGCAGAAGCTATTTGAATTGCAATATTTACAGACCATTTCCAAGATAAAATTCCATCTTCATTTATTATTTCTTTTAAAGTTTTTCCTTGAATAAGTTCCATAACTATATAATATAAGTTATCTTCATTGCATACATCATATATTTGAACTATATTGGGATGTGCTAAACTTGCTGCTGATTGTGCTTCTGTATTAAATTTTTTTATAAATTCACTATCTGTTGTGAACTCATCTTTTAGAATTTTTATTGCTACATATCTGTTTAAAACATGACATTTGGCTTTATAAACTATAGCCATACCGCCATTACCAATTTTTTCTAATACTTCATATCTGTTATTCAACATTTTTCCTATAAGATTCATAACTTTATCTCTCCTCATCACTGACATCAATATTATCAACTATAATTGTTGTTATATTGTCATAACCACCAAGATTATTTGCATTTTCAATTAATGCTTCTTCTGGATTATTAGGATTATTTAATAAAAGACTATATATTTCACTTTCTCTGAGCATATTGGTTAAACCATCAGAGCACATAAGTAATATATCATCTTTTAAAAAGCCTTTACATAGAATGTCTGGTTCAACTAAAGCACTACATCCTAAAGCTTTCATTAACATATTTTTTTTAGGATGATTATAAGCCTCTTCTTTTGTAATTGTTCCTTCTTTTACCAATTTTTCAACATAACTATGGTCTGTAGTAAGTTTTCTCATAATATTTTTTCTAATTCTATAAACTCTACTATCTCCTACATGACCTATAAATACCTTATTATTATATATTAAGCAAAGGTCAATTGTAGTCCCCATATCGTGAAGTTCCTCATCTTCTTGAGATTTTTCAAATACTATCATATTCGCGTATTCTATTGCTTCTCTTACTAAATTTGAAATGCTTTCTTTATCTTTTTTTGTTTTTTGAAAATTATTAAATATAAAATTTCTTGCATTTGCAACAGCTAAAGAACTTGCAATTTCTCCCCCTTTATATCCACCCATTCCATCTGCTAAAATATATAATTTAATTTCATCTTTTTCTAAATCTGATACATAATAACTATCTTGATTCATTTCTCTAGCCTTACCAATATCAGATTTTGCTAAAATTCTCATCTCATCACCTCTTGCTTACTTAAGATTTTGTTTTCTTAATTGACCACATGCAGCTGCTATATCTGACCCCAATTCTCTTCTAATTGTTGCTACTATTCCATGATCATTTAGGTAATCTCTAAATTTAATTATATTTTCATTTGTACTTTTGGTATATTTTCCATCATCAATTTTATTTATTGGTATTAAATTAACATGTGCAAGCATTCCTTTTAATAATTTTACTAATTCCTTAGCATCTTCTAAGTTATCATTATTGTCCTTTGCTAAAGCATATTCAAAAGAAATTCTTTTATTAGTTTTTGCTATATAATATTTACATGCTTCTATTAATTCTTCAATAGGATATGCATTGTTAATAGGCATCATTGAACTTCTAGTTTTATTATTACTACTATGTAATGATACAGATAATGTACATTGCATATGCTTGTCTGCTAATTCATATATTTTAGGAACAATTCCACTTGTTGATATACTTATATGCCTTGCTCCAATATTTAATCCTTTTGGATTATTTACTATTTTTATAGCTTCCATTACATTTTCAAAATTATCTAGAGGTTCTCCAATTCCCATGAATACAATATTGGAAATTTTTATATTACTATCTTTTTCAATAGCTAATAATTGTTCAACTATTTCACCAGGCTCTAAGCTTCTTGAAAATGGTATTCCTGTTGAAGCACAGAATTTACATCCCATCTTACAACCAATTTGACTTGATACACATATAGTATAACCATGATGATACTCCATTAATACACTTTCTATTAAGTTTCGCTCCCCATCTTGCAAATCAAATAAATATTTCTTTGTTCCATCAACAGATACTAATTTATGAACAATTTTGAAATTACCTAATCTATAGTTTTCATCTAATTTTTTTCTTAATTCTAATGATAGATTAGTCATCTCATCAAAAGAACAAGCTTTATCCTGATATATCCATTTAAAGATTTGTTCTGCTCTAAATGGCTTCTCTCCAATTAATTTTAATTCTTCTTTTAAATTATCTAAATCGTAGTTTTTTATATTCTTTTTCAAAGGTTTCCCCCAATCTATATATGGCTGTTATATCATATAATACTTTTTTTTACAATATATTTTATAAAGTTTTAACACAAACGTAAACATAAAGAAAAGCGGTCTAAGTTAGCCGCCTTATTATTTTTTTAATATTTTTCTAATTGGTATTTCTATTAGTAGCTCGATTTTTCTAAAAATATTTAATATATGAAATACAAAACTCTGTAATAAATTTATTTTATTATATGTTTTATGATAATACATTTTGCTTTTAAACATTTGCTTCATTTTTCTATAATAACTTAAAGATTTTCCAATTGTTTGACTTTCATAATGAATAAAATGCTCTGAATTTAAACTTATAGTTTTATAATTCCTATCTCTTAATTTTTGTGCTAGAATATCTTCTTCATAAAATAAAAATACATTTTCATCCAATAATTCAATTTCTCTTAAAATATTGGCCTTTATTATAAAAAATGCTCCTGAAATTGCTTCTACTTCTAGTTCTTCTATTTCATATTCTTTATTTGAATATTCACCATTTCTTAAGACTTTGTAAAATAGTAGTTCTAAAAGTCTTGTTGAATGTACCACATCTAATCCAAATGTTCTAATTTTCCAACTACTTCTTCGTATTGGATTTCTCTCTTTATTTAACATTCTAGGACTTATTACACCAATTTTATCATCCGAACTAATTACATCTAAACAATGCTTTATAGCATCTTCTGATACTTCAATATCTGGGTTAGAAATAATATAATAATCATATTTTTCATTCAAAGAATCTAAATATTTTATTCCAAAATTATTTCCATAATCATATCCACCATTTTTATCGGACTCTATTACTTTCACTTTTGAACTTTCTAAATCTTTTAATTTTTCAAATGCTTCTGTAGTAGTAGATTTATTATCTACTACTACAATTCTATCAATTGTTTTATATTCAGTTATTGTTTTTACATACTTTAATGTATCTTCTGCATCATTATAATTTACAATAATAACTGCTACTTTCATCTTTTTCTCCACTAATTATTTTTTCTTTAATATAACTCCAGCATCATTTTGGAATAATAATTCATATTTATCTGTTGTATCATATTTTTCTCCAGTATATAATACGAAATAGTCTTTTTCTGGCGCTTCAAGCCAATCTTCTACAGTTGTTTCAACAATTGCCTTTTGAAGATCGTTTATTGATTCTCCTCCACATTCTATTCTAGATATAACATACATCCATGCTTTACAATTAGTATTCATTCCACCTACTAGCATATTTTTTAATGTCATTCCTTCAATTTTTCCCATTTCTTCTGCTAAATCTAATCTATCTGAATTTACTAAACATGATTTATTTATATTATTTGTTGCAGATATATTTGTATCAAAATATATTCCAGTAAGTGAATCTAATTTCCATATTTCTATTAAACCAGGACATCTTTCTTGAAGAGTAACTTCTATTCTAGATGTACATGCATATATCATTAAAACCCACATAGCTAAACAAGATATCATTATTACTTTTAATTCTTTATTATTATCAAGTTCGCACATCATTTCTACTGCAATTTCTACTGCAATTATCCATAAAATATAATAAATTTTATAATAATAATATGGAGAAACAAATCCTTTTGCAAGTCCTATAAATTCTATTATTGTTTGAAATAATAATAATCCACCTGCAATTAATTTATAATCTATTTTTTTGTTCTTTAAGCATGTATATATAAATAATACTATGAATGGAATGTAAAATAAAAAGTCTTGATAAAATGATTTATATATTCCACCATCAAATCCTATTGCATCTGTTAATTTGTTTTGATCACTTAATGTAAAGGTTGGTATTACTAAATAACCAATTGAAAGGATTGTAACTATTAAAAGTAATCCAGTTATTATTAAAGTGTTTTTTCCAAAGAATTTCAAATATTTCTTTTCTTGCTTTTTTTTCAAATCATTTATAAATGCATATATACAAATAAATGCATATAGTGCAGGAACAAATAAGCAATATGAGAATATAACTCCAATTCCCATTAATACTATTAATCCGATTAAAAATTTATTGTTAATACCACTATCATATATTTTAGCAAGGTAAAATAATCCAGTGGCAAAAGCTATTGCGACACTTAAATATGAAAATCCATATAATAAACTTGTATAAGGATATGCAAATGTATATAAAATTAAAAATACAATTCCTATAACATAATTTATTTTGTTTTTTAATTTATCTGATATAAGCATATAAAATCCTGCTGTATTTAATAATAATACTGCCATTTCAAAAATTTTAAATGTAGCATATTCTTTATAATCTGGTTTTAAATCTCTCATTATACTCATAAAAATACCAGTATTTATATATGCTCCTGTTTGCATTGTTGTAAAATTATATCCTGTTTTATTATCTATTTTTGCTAGTATTTTCATATTATCTGCAAAATTTGTTGCAGCGCTATAATGCATTGAAACATCTACAGATGCATTAGCAACTGTTCTATCTAATGGTCTATATTGTGTTTTTCCCATATATCCAATAATTGCTAAACAAATAAGCATTGCTACTATATCTCTTTTTCTTATTTCAAAACTCTGAATCCCTTTATCTTTATATATCTTAAATCCAAACAATCCAGAAATAACTAAATCCGCTATAGATAAAAATAGTAAATTAGTTGTAATATTTAGCACTCCAAATATCATACATACTGCAATATTAAATCCTAAATATGCAATTCCAGCAAAAATGCACCAACTAATTAAATTAACTTTCTCATCACTTTTTTTAACTAATATGAAAGTTGCCACCATTATCAAAACAGTTAAAATATAAAATAAAGCCATCATAAACTTTCTACCTTTCTCAAAAATAAATTGATTAATTATAATTTTTATTTCTTATATAATTATCGATTTATTTTTGCTACAAATCCGTTTTCATTTTCAAACAAAATCTCTACTTTTTCATTTTCTTTAGCCTCTTCTAAACAAGCTTTATATTCTGTTATCCTAACTAATTCATCACTTGAAATTTTTATAATGTATTTTTTATCTTCATTTTCTAAAGTTTCTTCTAGGTTATAAATATGAGTATCTTGAACCACCATTTGATATGGTAATTCTTTACTTGAAGTTTCAAGAACAGCTGTTGCCCATATTCTTTCGAAATACGAACCATTTGTCATTAATTGAGTATTTTCAAAGTCCATATCTTTAAAATTTTCTTTAGCATATAAACATACTTCTAACTCATTACTATTAAAACTATTATTTAATTCAACTCTATTTCTACGATCACAATTTTCGTCAAAGTATATTCCGTACAAAATTTGGAAGCGAATTCCTCACATTAAATTCAAGTAAATTTCCTGATTTTAAAAATGTCCAAGAGCATACAAATATTGCCCAAATGATTATATAAGTTCCTCCTGAAATTTTAATTGATTTTATTTCAAATTTCTTTCTAAATTTTTTAGGTAATTTTTTAAACTTGCTTAAATCTATATGTTTTACATATTCTGGCAAAACTGTAAATATTGCAAGTTGTAAAATTAAGAATATTTTTGCAAGTAATATTAAATCAACAACTCTTGCACTGCTTAATACTAATCCTCTAAATACCCATAGCATATATATTGCAAAAATTATTATTACATCTATTCTAAACAATTTTTCTTTGCTATATGTATTTACTAAATCTATAGTTGCTGCAAATATTGCAATCCATAATATATAAAATGTTTTCATTAAATAGTAAACAGAAACCAATTTATTAAGCATTCCTAAATAAAGAACTGCAGAATATGCAACAATTATTACTGAAAAAATATCTTGATATCTTAAACTTTTATTTCTTATCCTTTTGATAATTTCTGCAAAATATAATACTGCAAATGGAATATAAGCAATTAAATTTATTAATTTTCCTTCATATATTTCACCATCTATTTTAAGTGCATTTATTAAATCTGTTTGTCCTTCTATAAAAAATGATGGTATAAATAAATATCCTATTCCGAATTGCTGTTACTACTAATAATAATCCTGTTATAATTAATGTTGTTTTTCCAAAGAATTTTAAATATTTTTTTGATTCTTTATTTGATAAATCTTTCAAAAAACAGAATATACATATTGATGCAAATATTGCTGGTACAAATAAGCAATATGAAAAAATTAGTCCCATAGCTGTAATTACAACAAGTGCTATAGTAATTCTTTTCTTGATTTTTTCGTTTGAGTATATGCTTTCAACTACTGATAATAATAATGTCGCCATCACTATTCCGACTGAAAGATATGAAAAACCATAGATCCAAGAATTATATGGAAAACCATATATGTATAATCCAAGCAATACTAAACTTGCAATTAAGCTTCTTTTATTTTTTATCTTTTCTACAAAAAATGCATAAAGAGTTAGTCCACACAAAAATAATGTTAAAGTTTCAAATATTTGATATATATATGCATACTCTAAACCTGTAATACCATGTATTACATTCATAAAAATACCATCATTTATATATGCTCCTGTTTGCATTATGTTAAAATTAAAAAATGTTTTATCTTCTGTATTTATAAATATTTTTAAATTATCTGAATAATGTTTTGCTGCTCTATAGTGAACTGCTGTATCTACTGCTTGATGAGAAATATTTCCTTTATATATGTATAAATCTTTAACAAACATTACTGAAAACATTACAAGTAAAATTACCAAACCAACTATATCATATTTTGTAATTTGGTATTTTTGAAAATCTTTTTTTATAACAGCTTTTGCTCCTAATATAGCACCTAGACCTGTATTGATTACTGATAAAAGCCCAATATGTGATGTAATATTAAGTAATCCTAAAATCATTCCAAGAGTGATATTATATGCGTAAATCGATACTATAGCTATAATTATCCATTTTATTAAATTTAATTTTTCTTCAGATTTTTTATAAAATAAAAAACCTAAAACTAAAATTATTAAACTAAGTGTGTAAATTATCCCCATTATTTTGCCCCTTTTTTTCTTTATATAAAATTACTTTTGTAACTATTGTGTATAAAACAAATTGGAATGCAAGTGTTGTTGTACATGAATATGTTGCTCCATTTATTCCTAAGTTTAAATTTCCAACTAAAATATTTGAACCTGCAAATGCTACTATCATTGAAATTATATAAATAACAAATTGTACAAATGTATGGCGTATTGTTGTTAATGTTACTAAATTTATGTATGAAATTGCATAGAATATATAAGAACCTATAATTACACATAAATTCATTCTATATGCTGTTAAATCAAGCCCATAAATTAATCCTAAAAATTCTGGTCCAAGTAAAAATGCTGCAAGAACTGCAAATGCTCCAAATGCAATAACTATTAATTTTATTTTTAAAGTTATTTTTTCTATTTCTTTTAATTTATTTTGTTCATATAATTCTTTTAAATTACCTAAAAATGGCATTACTATAAATTGCGTAAATAATGTCATTACTGTTGCTGGCATCATTATATATCCATAAATAGCTTGAATATCTTCTGTTAAGAAACTATCTATTGCATATTTGGGAGCATTTAATATGTATATTCCAGCAAATGAATTTACAAAAACAAAAAATTCGCTTTTTATAATTGAAAAAACATTTTCTTTATTAACTTTATCAGACTCTATTAGTTTTTTAGAAATCATTAAATAGTCATATACTATTAAAATAACAAGATTTACTATTATAACAGATAAACAAGCAAGTCTTAAATCTCTTGTAATTAAATCAACTACTAAAAAAGCAGCAATTCCTATAAATCCCTTTAAACTTAAAGACATTCCTGATTTATATAATAAATCATTTTTCTGCATTACTCCATAAAGTATATCTGAAAAAGCTTCTAAACCTTTAAATATTGCAAGTAATGCAAATATAGTTGTTTTAAAACCACTATATTGTTTGAACAGTAAAAATCCAGTTGCTCCTATAAGCATTAATATACAAGTTAAAAATCTTGTAACAATATAATCATTGTCTTTTATTTTATTTTTTATATCAGTTACTTGGCATAGCCTTCCAGAATACATTGCTAAAGTATAAAGAATTGTTGCTGTTGCATAAGCAATTGAAAATATACCAGCTGTTTGTATATCATTAACTCTTGTTACTATAATTAAGAAAAACAATGAGTTAAATGAATTTATCCCAGTTCCTAAACTATTCCAAATAAAGTTCTTTAGAAATAATTTCTTTTCTGAATTCATTATAATACTCCCATCAAAAATATTACTCTTATCATAATATCATCTATTAATCTGCTTCTAATTCTTTTTGGATAAAAAGCTTTTTTAAATGAATTTTCGAAACTATAATCACTTGAAAATAAATCTATAATTTCTCTATTTTCTTTTGATAAATGATAATAATAATAATCTTTAAAATTTAACATTTGTTGCTTTATATCTTGCATTCCATCATTTAATAAAAGATTTTTAATTCTCCACATTAATAATCTTATATATCCTTGTCCTTCTGATGTTGCATTTTCTTTTCTTCTTCTATATTTTACTGTAGTTATATTGTTATAAGCCACATTTCCAAGACCTATACATAAAAGATATGTCCACCAGTCATGGAAGAAGCATGATTTTGGATTATTTTCTATAATCATATCTCTTGTTTTTTTATTTACTGTCATTGTCATTCCTTGTCCACAACAAGCAAATAATGCTTTTAGGAAAGAATATTTTTTATTTTTCTCACCTTTACCTATGAACTTCATCTCTTCATTGTAGTAATCAGAATTTCCAAATACCATATTGGGTTTTGAATTATCTAATTTATTTAATTCTTGAACTGCAAGTTCAATTTTATTTTCAATCCACACATCATCTTGATCTGCATATGAATAATAATCAGCATCTACTAATTTTAATAATTCAAAAAAGCTTTTTATAAACCCCAAATTTTTTCCTTCATGTAATGTTATATTCTTATTTGTTTGTTGATATTCTTTTATAATAGCTACTGTATTATCTGAAGAACCATCGTCTCTAAC
Source organism: uncultured Clostridia bacterium (assembly GCA_949482135.1). Taxonomy (GTDB): domain Bacteria; phylum Bacillota; class Clostridia; order TANB77; family CAG-508; genus Scatovivens. The sequence continues at coordinate 294,244 of CASYFC010000002.1, read as the reverse complement.
AACTATTTCAACATTTTTATATGTTTGATTTATTATTGAATCTAATTGTTCTCTAACAAATTTTTCTCCATTATAAGTAGACATTATTACAGCAACTTTTTTATCTTCCATTTATCTAAATTCCTTCCATTATTTTATATATATAGATTTTATCTTCATTATATATTTCTTCATAAAACTTTTCTTTGAAATTATTCTCTTCAAAATTTTGTGTTGAAAGAATATATTTTACATTAACTTTTTCTAAATCTTTATAATTTAATTTAAGCATAATACAATCAGCATGCATCAATTCTACATCTGTTGGTTCATCTACTATTTGCACAATAATATGAGAATATCTATTATAAATTTCGCGTTTTTCCTCTGCTTTTTCTTCACCAAGTAAAGTTTTAAATAAATCTATATTTGGATATACTGCAGTAGAATTTAACACTTTAATTCCAGAAGCTAATGGGTAATCATTAAGATACCATCCACCATCAGTAACTGTCCATATTGCATCAGGATCAAGTTGTTTTATTTCATTCATTTTAATTGCAACTGGTTTTGTATAAAAAATATTTGTTGTACTGATAACAGGATTTACTGTTAAGCCTGACATTAATGCTATTATAATTAATATAAAAATACAATAATTCTTAATTTTTTCACTATCGATATTTAAAATTGTATAAATTGCTACTCCAAAAATTTCTAATGCAACAAGCATTTTAAAACTATCTAAATAATTTGGATCTATTACACTAAGTGTTGTCTTTGATTTATATGCAATAAAAAAAGTAAATGCAACAGTCAAAACATATGTTAATTTTCTATTTAATAATTTATCTTCTTTTTCAATATTTCCAATTAAATAAATCAACATGTATATACAAGCAGTTCCAAGTGGAATTGATACTCTTCCAGCTGTTGTTATAGACATTTTAGTTATATTGGCAAGCCAAGCTGGAAAACCATATACACACCAAATACTTAAAAATCCTCCAACAACTAATATTGGAATCCAAAAGTGTAAATCTTTTTTGTTTCTTAATACATATATTAATCCAAGTATCATTGGTATTGGGAAAAATGATAACATACTTGAAACTTCGCAAGGATTACCAAAATAATATTTTGGTAAGAAAATATCATAAAAATATGAATATATATTTCTTGCTCCTCCACCAACTTCTTGTCTTTCTCCTGGATAATCAGTACTCATTTCTGCAATTAGTGTGTCTTTTGATAAAATATACCATCTTCCAAGTAATAGTACGATAGCTAAAATAGTTATACATATAAGAACTATATCATGAGCTGTAAATTTATAAGAACCATATTTTATATTTTTAATCATTATCCAAATTACAAGTGCTAAAAACAAATATCCAAATGATACTTGCCAAGCTGGATAAAATACAAATATATAGGATAATCCTGAAACAAGTAGTCCAAGAGCACATAAATATTTATTTCTTTTCCTATCTGTTTGCATAAACTTATCTATAAGAACCACTGCAATTTGTCCCCAAATAAGAGTATCCATACAATACCACCATTGTACTGCAGATGAAAATGTTATAACTAACATTCCACAAAGAGAAACCTTTTTATTTCTTTTTGTTAAAATCAAACACAATTCGTAAGAACCTAAAAGCATTGCTACTAAACGAATATACCAATAAAAGCTAAGCCCCATATTATTTCCAAATAACATAAATCCTATTTGAAATGGTCTTCCAAGCATTAAAATATCAAAAACTGGACTATTAGATACAGCAAACATATCTGTATTTGTTCCTCTTAAAGTATCTGAAAAATACTTAAATGGTGTAGTATTTTGGCTTTGAGATAATATATAAGTTGTTGATGTAGCCCATTCATCTGTTCTAATCATTCTAGACTGTCCCAATAATGTATGATATTTTCTATCATCATTATTAGGTTGAATTAATTTATTGAATTCAACTATAGATGAACCTGATAATTTAAATGCCATTACAAACAACAAAAAGGCACAAGCAATTTTGTACCTATTTTTATGAATAAATTCATACATTTTTGAAATTTTAAATACGAAATGCATTCCTATAAAAGCAAAAATAATTGCAACAATAATCATTCTTACTTTAGAAATATACTCTGGATGTGAAATTCTAAAAATTGTATATTCACATACTACTGATAAAATACAAGCTAAAACACAAACTAAAAATGCTTTTGTTTTTGTAAAATTATCTTTGCAAATAAATTTTTTCACATTTTGAACACTATTATTGTACATTCTATTAATTTTTTCTGTCATATTTTAATATCCTTTATAAATTTTACCATTTTACTTCTAACTTAAGTACATCTAAAATAAATCTATTTACCCAAATATACACGATTGGCAAATGAATTCTGTAGAAGAAATGTACTCCCCAAATACAAATAAATTTTAGTCCTTTTGGGAAACAATGAGAAATTTTATAATGTTTACTATTTTTCCATTCTGGAAAATTCTCATTTAAATATTTTATAACATCTTTTAAAGCTTCATTTATTTTAACAGATTTATCATATGATAGCATAAATGCCCAAGATATCGCTAAATGTAAAAACGCCATACTAGCTAATGTTTCTTTATACTCATCATATTTACCAATTTTCACACTATGTTCTTTTGTTACTAACAAATATTTTTTTAAATTTTCAATGTCTCTAGAATTTAAAGAATGTATTTGTGAGCTTGAGCGTAAATAATAATGATATAAAACATCTGGTATAAATGTTAATTTCTTAACTCCATCCATATAGCTATGGATTAAAAATAATGTATCATTACATCCTCTAAATGGTAAAAATTCTAAATGTTTTACTTTATCTAATTTATATAATTTATTCCACAGAGATGGATTGGCATAAACAATGAAATCATCATTCCAATCTACTTCCTTATTCATAGTTCCATATTGAGTCATTTCTATAGATACGGTTTTTCCTGTGTCTAAATCAACTCTATCATATCCACAAAATGCTATGTCTGCATCATTTTCTTTTGCAGCATTATATAATTTTTCTGCCCAAGTAACTTCTGGAACATCATCACTATCAATAAAACCAACATATTCGCCTGTTGCCTGTTTTAATCCATAAGTTCTTGCAGACCATTCTCCGCCATTTTCCTTATGAAATGTTTTTACTTTATTAGGATATCTTTTTTTATAATCTTCTATAATTTGTGGTGCTGAATCCTTTGAACCATCATTCACACAAATAATTTCAATATCCTCTAAAGTTTGATTTACTAATGCGTCTAAACATCTTGGTATATATTTTTCTAAGTTGTAGATTGGTACAACTATAGATACTTTAACTGAACTCATTTGTTTTATCCTTCCTTTATTTTGTTCTATCTTTTAATTCTCTTTCACAATCTATTAATCTCATTTCAAAATTTTGTTTTGAATTTTTTATAATATTATCTAAAGTTAATCCTGTAAACATTGATTGTAATGTGCATACAAAAAGTAACATACTTAAAATAATTGATGGAACTCTTATTTCTCCACCTTTAAACATCTCAATAACAGCTGGTATAAAAAATACTAGTCCAACTACAGCCATAAAAAATGCTATTAAAGAAAAGAAATTTAATGGTTTATAGTTTTTATAGAAACTAAATATAGTTTTTATTACCCTAATTCCATCTGGAATTGTATTTAATTTTGATGGGCTATCAGCAGGTCTATCTCTATATTCAATAATTACATTTTTTACTTTTAAATTTTTATCTAAACAATGAATTGTCATCTCTGTTTCTATTTCAAAACCTTTAGACATAACTGGAAATGTTTTTACAAACTTATAACTAAAAGCTCTAAGTCCAGTCATAACATCTCTTATATCACTCTTATATATTCTATTTATTAATGCTCTTACTGTAACATTTCCTACATTGTGAAATGGTCTTTTGTTTTCTGTAAAATATGTAGAAGATAATCTATCTCCTATAACCATATCAACATTTTCTTCTAAAACAGCCTTTACCATTTCTCTTGCACTTTCTGCTGGGTATGTATCATCTCCATCAACCATAACATAAACTTCTGCATCGATTTCTCTAAACATAGTTCTTATTACATTCCCTTTTCCTTGTCTAGTTTCATATTTAACAATTGCTCCAGCTTCTCTCGCTATTTTATCTGTTTCATCTTTTGAATTATTATCATAAACATATATAGTTGCTTCTGGTAATTCTCTTTTAAAATCCTCAACTACTTTTTTTACTGTTTTCGCTTCATTATAACATGGTATTAATACTGCTACTTTATCCATATTTTTATCCCTTTCTTCATTTTATTTCAAAATTTGCTATCATTATAACATATATTACTAATTTTTCAAATAATATTAGATTATATTTTAGTATTCACTATGGCATTGGTGGTGTATCACTAAGTTTTACAACCATTGTGCCATAAATTTCTTTACAAGAATTTGGAGCTGGAAAAATTTCCATTTCTTTAAATTCCTGTGAATTTATTACATTATTATAAGTTGTTTCATTTGTAAAAATTATTTTCATTCCTAAAAAATCAGCAAAAAATTTAATCCAATTTCCTTCCATTCCATCATAAGTTAAATGAAATGCTGGCAAATCAAAAATTGATCCTAAAGTATATAAATATATATCTGAACTCCTATAAAATTGTGGTCCATTATGCTCTATTATGCCAGCTAGCATTATTGGCTTTTCAGGAGAATATCCTTCTGTTTGTTCTATTCTATCCATTATTCTTATACTTGTACTATATATTTGATTATATGTTAATTTTAATGAAGCATATGATACATTATCAGCCAAATAATAAGTAAATACAATTAAAAACATACTTATTACAGCTAACCATTTAAATATACATGTACCTTTTTTTCCTGACATTTCACATATTATTGCAACAAATGGAATAATTAAAATTAATTGCATTGATGTAAGTATATATATATTAGATTCTGGTGCCAATATTATAATTACATTAAAAGCAATGGGTATAATTACATTCATAAAAATTATAAGCAATATTCTAAACGGACTTTTCCATACTCCTGATGTAATTATTAAAATTAATTCCAAAATAATTGCAGATATAAACATTAATTTATAAAACTCATGTCTTGCATAACTAGAATTAGTAATTATGCTATCTCCAAAATAGAATTCTTTAAATTCATTATATATTTGTGGAATACTTTTATCTAAAGAATTTATAGTATTTTCGAGACTTATACTATTCATTCCATTATATTCTGGCTTATCTAATTGTTCATATTGCAAAACATATTCTGTAATGCATGAATACGAAAATCCACCAATTATTACAACTATACATGTCATAATTCCATGTATAAAGAACCATTTTATTTTTATACTTTTATCGTATAAATCTTTTATTAATCTAATTACAGTTAAACCAATTACTACCCCAACATAACTTTGATATATTCCAAGTATTAAGGTAAACAAAATTATTGCTGAAATAAAATTAAATATTTTATTTTTTTCTTTAAATATTAATTTTACTGTTAATACTGATAAAAGCATTGCCAAGCAATATGCGACTGATGTATATACATATAATAAAGTTCCAGTTAACGCAGGTGATACAATCATCGCAACTGATGCAATAAATATTGTTAATTTATTTTTCAATTTTAAAATATCAACAATAACTATAGTAGATATTGAAATTAATATAATTGAAACTATTCCTACAAGATTTGGAAGTGCTAAATTATTTACAATTATATTTACAATAACTAATCCCCATCTTCCGATAGATTCTTCCCATCTGCCTCCTTGATAATAGCAAATCGAATTCCATAATCCATCTTGACTCATAATCATTTCTGTTAAAAATGTTATATGAGTTATAATACCTACAATTAATGCTGTAAAAAATGCAAATCTTTTATTTGAATCAAACCAAGAAAAAAACCTTTCTTCTATATCTTCAGGATGAGAAAAAAATAATTTATACATTTTAATAATTTCTTGTATAAAAATATTTTCTGACAATTTCTTCTTTTCTTTTTTTACCTGTTTTTCTTTTTTTACCTGTTCTTCTTTACTTTCACTCTCTATTTTTTCTGAATTTTCACTTTTTTCATCTTCATTAACTTCTTCTAATTTATTACCTGCATCATTTTCCCCTTGTATATTTTCTTCTTGTTCTTTTTCATCCACTTCATTTACATCTTCAAAACATTCATATTGAAAACACAACTTTTTTTCCAAGTTTCCAATACCATCGTCTTCTTCAGCTTTAATAGTAAATTGAGGTTTTTCTTTATAAATTTTCTCTTTATAAAGTTCTTCAATTATGTTATTATCCTTTTCTGCAATATTTTTTCTTGTAGAATTATTTATAATTTTGACATCCACAATTTTTTTGTTACTTTTTTTTATTGTCCTTTTTTCTTTTACTATATATTTTTTAGATGGCATTTTTTCTTTTTTTAGTTTCATAAACTTAATTTAGACTCCTAAATATTTCATATCATTATTTAGTCTTCTTTTGTTTTTTTAAAAATTAATACTTTGCTTAAAATAAAATTTAAAATAATTACAACAATATTTGCTATAACTTTCATAACAATATCATTTATATTAGCATATACTGCATAATTCATCATTCCAATACTAATTATTTCTGTAAATATTCTGCAAGCTATAAATGAAGTAATTTCTTTTAATAAAGATATTGCATTTTCACATTTACTGTTAAATACAATTGTTTTATTAACCCAATATGCAAATATTAAAGCCATAATAAAAGCAAATATTTCACTCAAATTTACTCGAAATGTAGCATCAGTAACTCCTATAAAAAGGACATAACTTCCTAAAACATATGCTAAAATATTTACAATTGTTGATAATCCCCCACAAATTAAATATCTCATTCCTTCAATATGATTTCTATATAAATTAGCTAATCTTTTTAAAAATATTTTTTCTAAAATCCATAGCCCTAAATTTTCTAAAACTTCAAAAACTTTTAACGTTATATTTTTGTTTTCTTTTTTATTTTCTTCCATAATTTTCCCCATTATTTTCGAATATTCATTTATGTTTAATTAATATTGATATCAAAATTACATGTATCCAAAGTAAAATTTTTATTGTAATATGGATCACCTTTTTCAATAAACTTTTTCCATTTTTCTTTAAAGTTATTGGATTCTTTATTAAATCTTTCTTCTTGCTCTTTTGTATATTCATATCCTCTAGTTTTGGATTCATAATGAACTAACTCAATATATGGATTATATATATTACGATATCCTTTTTGTAAAATTTTTAAGCAAAAATCAACATCATTAAATGCAACTTTAAAATCAATTTCGTCCATAAAACATACTTCTTCATAAAGTTCACGTCTACAAAATAAACAAGCTCCTGTAACTGCTGATACATTTCTTGTTGCAGCTTCTCTGCCAAAATAGGCATGTTTTCCATACGGAAGATTTACAAGCATATTTCCTGCAATTCCAGATAATCCAACTATTATTCCTGCATGCTGAATAGTTTTATCTTCATAATATAATCTTGCTCCTATTGCTCCTATTTCTTTATTTTGTGCATATCCTATAAATTGTTCTAACCAATCTTTTGTCAATAACTTAGTATCATTATTTAATTGTAATATAAATTCTCCATCAACATTTTGCACACCAAAATTTATTAAAGATGAATAATTAAATTCTTTATTATTACTTATATTATAGTCTAAAATTTTTATTTTTGGATTTTTGCTAATTTGTTTGTAATATTCAAAGGTTTCTTTCTGAGTACTATTATTTTCTATAATATTAATTTCATAGTTTTGATAAGTTGTATTATTTATAATAGAATCTATACAATTTTTTAATAAGTTTATATTATCTTTATTTGGTATCAAAATAGAAACTTTGGGATTTCCTTTTACAGAAAAGTTTATTTTATAAATTCCAGGAACATCTTGTCCATATTCTACTACTGCTTTTTTACCAGTTCTTTTAAGATGCTCTTCTATAACTTTTATACCAGCTTCATATGCATATGGTTTTGCATCTGCAACATTTGCAGTTGAACTTTTATGTACTCTCCAATGATATAAAATTTTAGATATATGTATAACTTTGTTTGCTTTTTCAGTAGCTCTTAAAACAAAATCAAAATCTTGTGCTCCATTAAATTTTGAATTTAAAAATCCAACTTTTTTTAATAAGTCTTTTTTTACCAAAACAAAATGAGTAATATAATTATTACATTCTAGTGTTTCTGGTGAAAAATCTGGTTTAAAATATGGTTCAAATCTCTCACCCTCTTCATCAATTTTATCTTCATCTGTATAAATAAAATCTATATTTTTTATTTTATTTATAGTTTTTACAACTTCATATAAACAATCTATAGAAAGTAAATCATCATGATCTAAAAATCCTATAAAATCTCCTGTTGCAAGCTTGATTGCTTCATTAGTATTTTCTGAAATTCCTTTATTAGAATTTAAAAATTTATATCTTATTTTTTCGTTTCCTTCATAATACTTTTTTAAGACTTCATTTTTTTCTTGGCTACCATCAGCCAAACAAAGTTCCCAATTTGAGTATGTTTGTTTTTCAAGAGACTCTACTAATTCTTTAAAAAATGTTTCATCGGTATTATACATTGGAACAACTATACTTATTTTAGGTTTATATTCAAATTTAAAATTTCTTTGAAATTCTAATTCGCCTTGTTTTGGATCATTTTTTTCTATCCAAATTTTATATTGATCTTGATTTGTTTTTCTATTTTCTTTAATATGTAGAAGTCTTTTAAAGATTTTTTCTAAAGTCTTAAAAAAACCATATCTTCTAAAATAATATTTAATTTTATTAAAATTATTTTTTAAATTCATTTTCTCTTCTTTCTTTTTATTTCTTCTTCTCCATAATAATTAACTTTAATATTTTTCATATGATAAACTTCTGTGTCTAAACTTAAATTAATATTGTAATATGGATCTCCACTATCTAATATTTCTGGCCATCTTTGTTCAAATCTACAAATTTCACCTTGGAATCTTTTTATTTTTTCAGGAGTATTTTCTTGTCCTCTAGATTTTGATTCATAATGCCAAAATTCTACAAATGGATTATATACAACTAAATATCCTTTTTCTCTTATCTTCATACAAAAATCTACATCATTAAATGCAACAGCTAAATCTTCATCCATCCAGCCAACTTCTTCATAAATTCTTTTTTTAGCAAATAAACAAGCTCCTGTAACTGCACTTAAATTTTCAATCATAGATTCTTTTGCAAAATATCCATGTCCATTTTTGGGAATGCTTTTAAATCTATTTCCTGCAATTCCACCTATACCAACTATAATTCCAGCATGTTGTATTGTTTCATCTGGAAAATACAATTTAGCACCAACAGCTCCAACATCATCTCTTTGGCAAAATCCAAGCATTAATTCTAACCAATTTGGTGTTATTAATTCAGTATCATTATTTAATTGAACTACATATTCTCCACTTGAGTTTCTAGTTCCAAAATTAATAACCGCAGAATAATTAAATCCAGGTTTTACTTTTATTCTATTGCTATTTGTATATTCAAGAGAAGATTCTTCTTCTGATTTTATTTCTTTTCCAGTATTATAGTTTACAATCCTAATTTTTTCATTTTTAATTAATTGTTTGTAATATTCAAATATTTCCTCTGAATCACTATTGTTCTCAACAACAACGATTTCAAAATTTTCATAAGTAGTTTTTTCTAAAATAGAATCTATACATACTTTTAAGATCTCTTTTCCATCTTTATTTGGAATTACTATAGAAATTTTTGGACTTCCTTTGACTTTATAATCAACTCTATAAATTCCTTCTATACACCCTTCAGATACTTCTCCTTCTAATCCAACTCTTTTTAAATGGTCTTCAATTGCCTTTTTTCCTGCTTCAAACGCATAATTTTTAGCATTACTGTTTAATTTTGCTGTTGATTCACTATGAACTCTCCAATGATATAAAAGCTTTGGAATATGTGTTATATTTTCTGGTTTTACTGTTTCAGACATTCTTAAGAAAATATCATAATCTTGTGCTCCATCATAATCAGCCTTAAAACCATTTAACTTTCTCATTAGTTCTTTTTTGAAAATGCTAAAATGACATATATAGTTTTGACATCTTAGTGTGTCTGGGGCAAAATCTGGTTTAAAATAAGCATCATATCTGTTATCATTTTCATCTATTTTATCTTCATCTGAATATAAGAATTCTGAATTAGGGAATTTATTAATAGCATATACTACTTCATATAAAGCATAATCTGCTAATATATCATCATGGTCTAAAAGTGCTATATATTCTCCTGTTGCTATTTTAATAGCAGCATTTGTATTACCTGCAATCCCTTTATTTTCTCCTAAGAATTTATATTTAATTCTTTCATCTTTTTCATAATATTTTTTTAAACTTTCGTTTTGTTTTGGACTTCCATCAGCCAAACAAAGTTCCCAATTTGAATATGTTTGATTTATCATACAATTTACTAAATCTTTAAAAAATTTTTCTTTTGTATTATACATTGGCACTATTACACTGATTTTAGGAGCAATCTTGAATTTCTTTTTCATTTGGATTTTTAAGTCTGCATCTTTAGGCTCATTGTGTTTTATCCATCCACCATAATCTCCATATTGCAGATCTTTTTCACCTTTTAAAAATCTTATAATTTTTCTAAGTACAGTTCTTATACATTTTTTTATTGTTTTAATAAAACCATATTTCTTTATATAAAACTTAATTTGATTAATTCTATGTACTATTATGTTCATTTTGATTTTCCCTTTCATCTACTTTTTATCGCTAGAGTGCAACTTTTCAGATACACTTCTTAATGGTTTGGTAATTTTCCATGATAATGAATTTGATATATTTCTTAATTGTTCTGCATAATTAACAAGTTCAGCATCTTTATCATGAATACAATTTGTAAGTTCTTCTATCTGCTTTTTATATTCTTCAATAAGATTATTAGCAATTCCTAGTCTTTCTTCTAAATTTTCTGTCATATGTTTTGTAGTACCAATTCTCCTGATTGAACTTATATGTAAATCCCAAACATTTTTATTAACTATTTTGTTTTGCAATTTTTCCTCTAGAATATAAAAACATTCTGCATAATCTTCTAAATTTAGCACCTTTAAAATTTGGTCCATATTTTCAGAATTTTTCAACTCTGTAAAATATAATATATCTCTATATAAAATAAATTCTATAGGAACATTTTCCTCAAACCATTCTTGATCATATATATATAATTTATCATTTTTAACTAAACAATTTTGAAAAATTAGATCTAAAACACCATATTTTGTAAAATGTAATTTTTGCTTCTTTTCTTCTGAAATTTCAACTTCATATTTTTCAAAAACTGTTTCTTTTGGAATATCTTTTTCTATTGGTAATTTATTTAAAATATTATTTTGAAACTCCCTTATTTTTTCTAAACAGCTATCCAATCCATTTTGATTATAGTATTGCATTAAAAGTTCATCATAAGATATTGCATCTTTTAAAAATTCACATTCTATAATATTATTTTTTGTACTTCCTAAAACGTCTATTTTACAATCATTTAATATTTTAATATTATTAGATATTTTATTTATATGATTTATTGCATCTTTATTATCTGCATATTTATATACCTTATCTTTTCTAATAATAGTTTTAATTCTATGCTCCTTTTTTCTTGTAATGCTAAAACTTACAAATCTAACATCCTCAAAATTTTCTTTTTTTGATAGTTCTATAAGAAATGAATTTGCAAAAAAAGGAAACATTTTTTTATCTGCATTTACTAATTGCTTATAAGCATCTCTTTCTGAAAAATTCAAAAATTCTTCTTCACCACAGAAAGTTAATACTCTTGCATCTATATTATCATTATTAGGTAAAAAATCATCTGTATATATCACATTAGTTATTTCATAATCTGGTAATGGATAATAGAATTTATATTTTAAATTCAAATTTTCTAGTATTTTCTTTATTTGTGGTAAACTAAAGATATTCTCATTAGATTTAACAATACTTTCAAAAGCGTCTAAATCTAAATTTATTCTATCTCCTGTCCAATATTTCATTGCAAATTTATTTTTCATAGCTAAAAGAATTTTTCCATTTTCGTTTAATCTTTCTTTAGCACATACTAATAAATCTTTTATTTCTTCTGAATTTAATTTTTCAAAACTTCCAATTAATGTAATATAATCAAATTTATCTGTTATTTTTTTTATATTTTCTGTAATTGTAACTTTACTTGTTTTCAATTTTAATTCTTGAAATATATAATTATCTTCTCCTACTTGTAGCACAGTATCTTCTTCTTTAATTGGATACCAAGCTATAATATTTTTTTTAAATTCAAGTAATTCTTCCATACTTATTTCCTTTATATTTTAAATTTTAGAAATTTTAATTTCTGAATCAAGTCTAACTAATCCAACTGTATTTTTGGTTGTAATTATTTCAATTAAAAGTGCATCATATTTTCTGCTTAATGCTTCTAAATCTCCTTGAAGATTATATTTTGTACAACTAAATGAAACTGTATATTTTCCAGGAGCTATTGGCATCTTTTGAGTAAATTCCGCAATTGCAGTTTCACCAGCTTCAAAATTTCCTGTAATAACTTTTTCTATATTAGTATTTGTTCCAGCAACATCTTTTCCTGCAAAATCTTTTATCGTTAAAGTAAAAATTGGATCTTTAACTTGAGTATAAAACTTTATTTTAGATTTGAAAGTTATTGTATCTTGATTATCAAAAACGTTCACTAAATTCCCTTCACTATCAAAACTTCCATAATCTATAACTTCAGCTTCATTATTTCCATATTCAATCATGTTTGGATTTTTGTTTAATTTATCTTTCCAAAATTCAATATTATTATTATTTTCATTTTCTTTTTTTATAATTTTCTTTGTTTCATCTTCATCTGAATTTATTCCAACAATAATTTTTTTATATCTATTTACTCCATCTTTAACAGAACCATCAAATGTTTTTCTACCATTTTCTAAGATAATTGCTCTATTACAATTTGATAAAACATCTGCAACATTATGTGTAACAAATATAATTGTTTTTCCCTTTTCTTTAAATTGTTCAAATTTTTTAAAACATTTTAATTGAAATGCCATATCTCCAACAGATAAAACTTCGTCTACTATAAGTATATCTGGATCAACATTTATTGCACAAGCAAAAGCTAAACGAGCAAACATACCTGATGAATATGTTTTTACTGGTTGAGCCAAATGCTCACCAATGTCTGCAAATTCAATAATTTCTTTTTCTTTTTGTTTTATTTCTTCATCTGAAAGTCCCATAACTTGTCCATGTTGATATATATTTTCATATCCTGTAAGTTCTGGATTAAAAGCAGCTCCAAGTTCTAAAAGTGAACTTATTTTTCCATTAACTTCTATAGTTCCAGAAGTTTGAGTTGTTACACCAGTAACCATTTTTAAAAGAGTAGATTTTCCTGCTCCATTTTTTCCAAGTATACCAAGAACTTCTCCCTTTTTTAATTCTAAATTTAAATTATCTAAAGCTCTAAATGTATTGTGTTTTTCATATCCCGGAATAATTGTTTCAAACAATCTATCTTTCTTGCTTTTAAACATTTTATATTCTTTTACTAAATTTGTAATTTTTATTACAGTATCACTCATATAATAGATATCCTTTCGAAATTTACTTTCTAAATTTTAATAGAAATCTTACTAAAAATGGAATATTAAGTATTAAAAAATTTTCTAAGTTATAAATAAATCCTTCATACTTATACAATTTGAAAAATAAGTTCCATTTTCTGAAATTGATATTTTTCTTTTTCTCTAGCATTTTATAATATTCTAATGCTTCTTTATTTAATTTTTTTATTTTTTCATCTACAAATTTATCTTCATTTTCAATAAAAACTGTAAAGTGTTCTATTTTTACGCTGATAAATAAATTTCTAATTTCTTCAAAACTCTTTAATTCATCTGTTTTTTTCTTAGAGCCTACTTTATTATTTTTATGTTGTCTGTATTTTATTAAAGGTTCTTCTATATATGTTATTTTATATTTTTGACTTAATATTAATGGAATCCAATAATCATGTAACACAAATTTGCTTGTATTTGGAAGTGGAAGAACTTCTTTTATAAGTTCTTTTTTGGAAAGCATTGTACATCCTGTAACAAAGTTATTTAAATATAAACTCTCAAAATTATTATATTTTTTTATTTTGTTATAAATGCCTTTTAGTTTCCAATATGATTCATAAGTTACATTTAAATTTTCATCTACAACTTCTAAATCTGTATATACTAGTTCGCTATTTGTTTCTTCGAGAGTTTTTAATGATTTTTCTATTTTGTTTTCTTTCCAAATATCATCTTGATCTGAAAACATATAATATCTACTCTCTACTTTTTTTAATAAGAATTCAAAGTTTTTTACAACTCCTAAGTTTCTTTCTTGATTAAATACTATAATTCTTTTATCTTTTTCTACATATTCAGCTAAAATTTCTCTTGTATTATCTGTTGATAAATCATCAGAAATTAATAATCTAAAATTAGAATAACTCTGTGATAAAATACTATCTAATTGTTCTCTTAAATATTGCTGCCCATTATATGTTGCAAGTAATATATCTATTTTTTCCATTTGTTAAACCTTCCATTTTATAATACATCTGCAAAATCTTTTTTAGATTTTTTAAATATTGCATTTCCCCAACAAAATAAAACTAATGTTATAGTCCAAAAGATTATTGTAAATAATCCATTATTATCTGTTATAATAGTCGAATTTTCCATAAATGCTTGTCTAAAACCTTCTACTAGATAAGTAAATGGAAATGCTTTAAAAGCATATATCAATTTTCCACCCATTTTGTCTACTATCATATCTAAATTCCAAATTATAGGTGTAAACCACATACATAATTGAATAACTATGTTTAGTAGTTGCGCAAAATCTGGTACTAATGTTGTTATGCTTGATGTAAATCTTGTTAGTGCAATTATAAAGCATATTAAACAAAATAATATATAAATTACATTTATAAAATTTGGTATATATCCAAAAAGTGATGATATTACAATTGCAATTGTCATTAAGAATATTCCTACAAAACAAGATGATGTTAGTGAAATAACTGGAATAATATCTATTGGAAATACTACTTTCTTTACTAAGTAACTATAATTTCTTATTGAATTACTTGCAGTTAATATTGCATCACTGCAAAAAAGCCATATAGACATTCCTGGTAAAAACCATACTACATATGGGTAATTCCCATTACTTCCTGTATGCAAAATATATTGAAATACTATTACATAAGTAAGCATAAATACAAATGGCTGTGCAAATCCCCATATAGCACCAAGTCCTGTATTAGCAAATCTATTTCTAAAATCGTTTTTTCCAAGTTTTAGTATAAGTTTTCTATTATTAAAAAGTGTTTTAATAAAATCCATATTTCCTTCCTTTTCCACCACTAAAAATTCGAGGATATTATATCATTAAGCACTTTGAATATCAACACTTTAATGTGTTTTCTTTGTAACTTCTTTACGTTTTTTTCATAATTGATTTTTTTATAAAAATGTAGTATAATATTTTTATGTAAACACTTTTTCGATAGCAATTCATACTAAGGGAGATATCCCAAAAGGAGAATGATTATGGCAAGACGGAATGACAAGAAGCTCGCTGACCTCAAGAATGCAAGAACCTTCGTCCAACATGTAATCGACCAACTGGAACGATATGGCAAAACCAAACAGCAGAACTCCGCTATGGAAAGCTGTATCCAAAAGCTGCCCGCACTGAGTACCCAACCTGCCTTAAGGAGAAGATATCTGGACATGCTCAACCGTGTCATCAAAGATAAATATTCTCCTAGCATCGTACTCACTTACTTTAAGCGAGAAGACAGTAATCTGCGTGCAAAAATCGCAGAGTTTTAATCAAAACAACATACAATTCAAAACGAGGTGTGCCAATTCTGGCATACCTCGTTTTGTTATCTTTTTATTTTTCTAAATTTTTCTCATAATTCCAAGAGTCTCTACAAATATCTTCTATAGTTTTTTCTGTTTTCCAATTTAATTCTTTTAAAGCTTTCGTAGCATCTGCAAAATATTCTGGCAAATCTCCTGGTCTTCTATCAACAATTTTATAATTTAGTTTTATATTATTTACTTTTTCAAATGTTGTTATAAGCTCTAATACACTTACACCTTTTCCTGACCCTAAGTTATAAGTATTCAGTCCATCTGGTGCATTTTGCAATGCTTTTACATGTCCTTTTGCTAGGTCTACAACATGTATGTAATCTCTTACTCCAGTTCCATCTATTGTTGGATAATCATTTCCAAAAATACTTAGCGTCTCTAATTTTCCAGACGCAACCTTCATTACATATGGCATTAAATTATTTGGAATTCCATTTGGTTCTTCCCCAATTAATCCTGATTCATGTGCACCAACTGGATTAAAATATCTAAGTAAAGTTATATTCCATGAATTATCTGAAAAATACAAATCTTCTAATATTTTTTCAATCATAGCTTTTGTTGTTCCATATGGACTAGTTGTTTCTCCTCTTCCCATTGTTTCAACATATTTTATTTCTCCATTATCTCCATATACAGTTGCAGAAGATGAAAAAATAAATTTTCTAACATTATATTTTTGCATAACTTCTAAAAGATTTGTTGTTGATATTAAATTGTTTGAATAATACATTAATGGTTTTTTTACAGATTCTCCAACAGCTTTATATCCTGCAAAATGAATTACTGCTTCTATATCTTTTTCAGTTTCAAATATTTTATCAACCTTTGATTTATCTTTTAAATCATACTTATACAATTTAATTTTCTTTCCTGCTATTTTCTCTAGTTTTTCTAAAACCTCTTCCTTACTATTATAAAGATTGTCTGCAATTATTACATCATAATTAGAATTTAAAAGTTCAACTACGGTATGTGAACCTATAAACCCTAATCCTCCTGTTACTAATATTTTCATTTTTATTCCCCTTTCATTACTCTATAAATAATAAAGTTTGCAGTTTCAGCAATTCTTTCAAATCCAAAATAATGTAATTCTACATTTATTACAAGTCCTCTATCTAATACTATGTAGTTACAATCATTATCAAAAGCCATTTGCACTATATCTTCCGAAATTCCAGAATGCATTATTCTTACATATTCATTATCCTGATACCCTGTAGGCTCTCTTCTATATGCAAGCTCTATGCTCGCATCAACTTGTCTTATATATGGAACTAACTGTTCAGAGGTAAGAGCTTTTTTATTTTCTTCATCGCCTTGTCTTATTATTTCTACTACTTCAAGGACCTCATCTGGTACTTTGTATAAATTATTAAATTTCTTATAATTATCTTTATTATAAATAATTTTACCACTTAGCATTATTACTATAATTACTGCTAATGTTGAAACTATTTGTTTAGTTTTTCCTTTCATACTGATTATAAATTTTACCCCTGCATATGCAATTACAGTTCCAAGTGGTAGCATCCAATATACTCTCCAATATACTGCATCTGTAAGTATTTTTCCTACTAATTTATTAAAAATTGGATTTAGAGTTATTAATAATATTATAATAGAAAAATAGATTAAAAAAGCTTTTATCTTTTTATCCTTTTCTTTTATAAATATATATATTATCGATATAAAAAATAATATAATATACATTCCTGAACCTTGAAATTCTAAAAATGTTTGTTTTATTATTTTTATATTTTCTTCAAACATTATTTCCTCCTATTCTCTCACACTCACTTGCACAAAAGATTATATAAATAACTTTCACTCTCTAAAAAATATGGTGCAAAATGAAAAATTCCACAAACTATAGATGGTATAGAACTTAACAAACATATAACCATGCTTTTTATTCCTTTACCTAGTTTAAATTGTTTAGATAAAATTTTATATATTTCATACGAAAACCATAAAACCATTATTATAATTGGTGGAAGCGCAGCACCTAGTGTTGTTGTGAATGTTCCCGCAAAATTAAGAATAAGTAATAATAAAAAGTCTATAAATTTAAATCCATTTTCTTCTGCTTTTATCATAATTAGCCAAGTAGCTGGTATAATTATGTTAGCAAGTATAGATTTTCCTTGCCATATACGGAAAAATAAAAATGCAAAATTAGTTCTTCCAGAATACCCTCCCCATATAAATACAATATTTAGTATTAATAAAAAAAGCAAACTTGAATTTATATCTTTTTTGAATAATTCATTTGCAATTAGAAAATATATAAAATAAACAATTGGAACAAATATAAATGGTAAAATCGTATGCGATACAATTGCAGGTTGTATATTTATTAATTTTGATATAATTGCAGAGTATATTGGAAATGGCCCTAATCTATATCTTAAAAGAAATTGTTCTCCATCATCAGCGCCAGTAGTTCCTGAGTATTTATATAAAGAATCTGTTTCTACTGTAGTAGTCGCTGTTCCAATATAAAACGCATCATCATCATCTATGTGAGTATAAACCAAAAATCCATATAATTGAATTCCTACTAACATTATCACTAATAGTGTTAATAATTTTGGCAATTCTTTTACACTTTGCATTACATTTTGAAAAAATTCTTTTATTCTTACAAAATTAATTAACAACGATATCACAGCAAGAATCAGCATTATTATAGAATAGATTTTTAATAATATTGTAAAAGATACTTCATAAAGAATCATTGGTACAATAAGAATTTGTCCAATTGCAAATTCTATTAAGTATCCAATAATAAATGCATATATAAGATTATTTTTATCATTTTTAGTAAATCTTAAAACTAATAGTCCTACTAACTCTGGAATTATAAATAAAATTAGTAGCGACATTAACATTTTTAAAATAATCATTCTTCGTTCTTATTTTCTCCTTTAATTTCTTCTGTATCATCATAATTTTGGATTTCTACTGTTTTTATACTATTTGCATGTAACAATGGTATCGTTAAAAAGAATATTAAACAAATAGTATCTGAACTTCCTATTGAAAATCTTCCAAAACTTTCAAACATAATATATATTCCATAAGTAATATACATTACTAAATATAATTTTTTGAACTTATCATCCAAATCCGATTTTAATACTTTTTTTATAATAGTAAAATAGATAAATCCAAAATATAAAAATCCTACTAATCCTGCAGTTAATAATAAGTCGATATAAATATTATGAAATTGAGTAAATACTTTTCCTTCAATATTTAATAATTTTGTAGATTGAAATCTTCCAACACCAAATATAAAATTTATTGGTGATGAAAACAATAAATTTGTACCTACTCTCCAAATCTCTGTTCTACCAGATAAATCTTTAATTCGTTCAATTCTTAAGAAATATTTATCGATTGTATTCCATAGTTTTGGAATATACATTTTAATTGCAATAAGTGAAATTACTGCCAAAATACATAAACTTACTATTGTAATTATTTTTGCTTTTTTACTAATTTTATCTGTAAACAAAAACATTAATCCAAATAATATTACAATAGCCATTATACCTGTTCTAGACATTGTTAACAATAAATTAAGTAAAAATATGGGTAATACTATTTTATATATTAATTTACTTGATTTTTGCATAACAAAAAAGTCTGAAATAATTCCTAAATATAAGAAAAAGGCAAATTGATTTCTATTGGCAAAAAAACTTTTTATATTAACCCATTCTTTTGATTTTACAAATCCTATTGTTATTAAAATTTCTTTAAAATATAAAATAACATTTACTAAACAAGCTGCTAAACTCATATATATTATGCATTTAAAAAAACTATATATATATTCTTCTTTAATTTTTACATTTAATAATAACACTATTAATAATAAGATATTAATGAAAATACAACCAATATTTATTATATCCATAAATGAGATTTGTCCTGTTGTAAAAAAGTTTATTACTTGGAATGCTATTAAAATAAAAGTAATAATTAGTAATAAAGTCAAATTGAATTTTGTTTCTTTTTCTATTTTCACTTTTTTAAATAGATATGCTACTAGCATTAATATTTCTATAATAAAACAAATCATCATAGGAATAGTTCCTACTCCAAAAGATTCTTTACTAATTATATTAGGTAAAATTAACGGTATATAATTTATTAAAATAATTATAAATAAAATTATTGGCAAATTTAAATTTTCTCTAATTTTCTTTAAAAACATTTTCTTCTTTTCCTTCTATATCTTCTAAATTTTCATTTTCTAAATATGTAGAATTCTGCACTTCACATCTATCCTTCTTTGCAATACTATTAGAATGCAACAAAGGTATTGTTATAAAAAAGATTATTCCTAAACAGTCTGAACCTCCTATTGAAAATCTTCCCAAACTTTCAGAAATCATATATATATAATAAGTTATGTATAATATCACATATATTATTTTATATCTTTTATCCATTTTTTTAGATATTATTACCTTTACAAAAACAAATAAATATATTGATATAAAATAAACAAGTTCGATTATACCTCCAGAAACTAAAAATTCTATGTAAGTATTATGAAACTGCGTAAATGGTAATTTAGCATTATTTATAGCTTCTACCCCTTTAAATCTTCCTGCTCCAAAAATAAGTGTTTGTTTACTTTCTTTTGCAACAGATAAAGCAACATCCCATATATTTGTTCTTCCTGTTAATGTATCAATGCTTTTTACTCTTATAAGCTTATCCATCAGTAGTTCTGGATTATATTCATATAGATAAGAAACTCCTTTGAATCCTACTATTCCTAAAATAATAATTAAAGCAATTTTGGGTAAAATTTTTATTCTATCAGTGAATATTAAATATAATCCTAAAAATAATGCAGTAACTACTAGTCCTGTTCTTGATTGTGTAAATACCATATTAAATAAAAATAACAATATGCAAGCTATATAAAATAACACACGAAAAACACGATATACTTTTGATTTTATTTTTGGTGTTTTTGCAATTAGAATAATTGCTGATACTATACAAGTAAATAATACATAAGCAAATTGATTTTTTTGAGCAAAAAAGCTTTTTGCTTCAATTATCTTTGTATCTATTGTAATTATTTTTAAAGAAGCCAAAATATCTTCTTTATAAATGATAAAATTAAATACACAAGACACTAGTCCAAATATAATCATAAGTCTCATAAAATTATATATGTACTTTTCGTCCAATTCCATATTCATTAATAGAACAAATAAAAATAACACATTAACAAATTTACAAGCTATATTAAATATATCATATAAATAATATGTTCCTGTTTTTACATTTAAATATTGAACTATTGTCCACATTATAGTAACACTAAGTAATATCACAAATTGTATAATCATTGCTTTAGAAATTTTTATCTTTTTTATATAAAAGAAACATAATATTATAAATCCAATTCCAAATGCTGGTACTAATGCATCTGTACCAGCAGCAAATGATGCTTTAGTATTATAATTTAGTTTTATTAATGTAAAATAATTTAAAAATATCATTACAAATAGAATAATTGGTAATGTGTTTTTACTCCAAATTTTTTGTATAATATTTTCTTCTTTTCTTCTTTTTAATTTTCTGCTATCCATCTTTCCTCCTAAGTATTTTCTTTCTGTGGAAGATTATTTTCTTTTTCTTTTGCTGTCAATAATAATACTATAAATAAAATCCATAAAATAATTTGTGATATAAGATTTGCAATTGTAAATCCTAATATTCCAAGGTTTCTACTTAAAAAGTACGCTAAACCAGCAAATGCCGAAAAATAAACTATATATGTAATTACAAGTTTATTTGTATTACTATATTTTAATAAAACTGACTTTATAAGTGCAGATGCTGTACCAAATGCTGTAGTTAATGAAATTGGAATAATTAGTATAATAGCTTCTTTGGAATAAATATATTCATGATATAAAATCCATAACGCTATATAACTACAAGGTATTGTTAAAAGTGTTACTAATATTATAACTGGAATATTAGTAAATAAAGTCATCGTTAATATTTTTGTTTTACTCTTTTCATCACTTGCATTTGATACCCAAGATAAAATAACATTTGACATTGGGTTTGTTACTAAGCTTGCAACTTTTGCCATTGAATTAACTGCATAATACATTGCAATTGCTGCAGCACCAAACATTGGATATATCAAAAATCTGTCAAAATAATTCATTAAATTTGTTAAAAATGATACAAATCCTAATTGAAAAAGTTTTTTTACTGTTTCAAACATTTCTTTAGTTTTAGTAAATTTCATTTCCAAAATATCTGAGTTTTTTAATGCATAAAATACAGATATTAATTCTGGAATACATAACAAAACATAAATATTTTTGCTTAATACAAATATTCCAAGACCTATAACAATTCCAACTAAATATAATATATTTTGTATTATTACTTTTTTATATGTTTGTCTTAATCTATAAAAACAAGTAGCATATAATCTAATATTTGCAAGTAATATTGTAATTGTAAATATTATACTTCCAATCACAGAATATTGTAAATATATAAAAAGTGGAAAAACTATAATAGCAATTATTGGAGATAATAGTACTAAAATTCTAGTAAAATCACCAATAATATTTCTAGCTTTATATTCGCTATCTCTCACAAGTCTTACATTTCCAAGTTCTCCTCCTGTAGTATTACATACCACATTTAAAATTGATATATATAATACAATATTTGCATATATATCTTCTGAAACCATTTTATCTAAGATTGGAAGTAAAATAATTTGCTGTGAAATTATATATATACCAAATCCAATCATATTTAAAATCATATCTGATGCAAAGTTTTTATACTTTTTTAAAAATTTTTTTATCATATTTTATCCTTTTATTTATAAGTAGAAATTTTAAATTTCTAATATATTTTTTATAGCAATATATGTATTCTTTCTATCAAACTTATCTTCTGCTAATCGTCTGTTATTTGAACCTAATCTTTTTCTTAGTTCCCTGTCATTATATAATATTTCAATTTTTTCAGCTAGTTCTTCTGCATTTCCGTTCTCTACATTAAAACCAATTTGATAGTCTTCAACTAACTTTCTATACTCTGCACTTTCTTGAGTATTTATAACAGGAAGTCCGCTTGCAGCATAATCTCCAACTTTATTTATTATACTTCCTGCTGATCCTGCTCTTATAGGATTTACTGCAATATCACAAGAACATAATTTTCCTACCATTTCTCCATAGCTTAGTCTTCCAATAAAATCACAATTTACTTCTTTTTCTTTGCTATATGCTTCAAAAACTTCTTGTAATGGACCATTTCCCATTACAGCAAATAAAATATTTTTTATTCCCTTTTTATTTAATATATGTATGCTATCAATTACACATTTTATATCATAACTATTACCTAATGTTCCTATATATGCTATTCTTATTACATCATCAAATGGTACAATCTCAAATTCTTTTTTTACTTTATCAAAATTATCTAAATCTGTTCCTAAAAAAACACTTAATTTTTGTTCATATTTTTTATTAACAGCACTTGCTCTATCTGCATAAGTATTTGAAACTGCGACAATTGAATCTGCTCTAGAATATATATAATCAGCAGTCCTTTTCATTGGATAAAAAATTAAATTACTAATTACTGGTATGTTTAATACCATTTTAAATGCTTCTGGCCATAAATCTTGAACATCTATTATAAATTTAATATTATTTTTTTCTGCATATTTGCTTGCTACTTTTGCAACTGCAAGAGAAGGAACTGCTGAATATATAATATCTGGTTTTTCAATTGTATCTAAATATTTCTTAACATTTTTTGCAAATATATGATGTGAATAAAATCGTTTTAATGATACATTCTTTTTATATCCTGGTTCTTTTATTAAAGTTATATCATAATCTAAATTTAATGCAGAATCATTTTCTTGTCTTTGAATTTTATTTTCATGCCAAAAGCTTGAAGTTATTAATTCAACTTCATATTTTTCTTTATCTAATAAATCTATTATATATGTGAATCTACTATTTCCATTTTCCCATGGCAATGTAACAAAATTTGCAATTATAAGAATTTTCTTTTTCATTTTATAATTCCTCTCTTTAATATTTTAATTTTTTCTATATGCTGGAAAAAAAGTTTCTTCTTTACTTACATTTTTAAGCTCACACAATTTATTATAAATATCATTATTCCATATTTTCTTGGCTATATAAAAATCTCTATTTTCTATTCTTGCAAAATTTCTTTTAAATTGATATAAGGAATCTTCCTCTGAATTAGAGCGCCCTCCTCCACGATGTATCAATTCATAACCATTTTCTTTTCCCCAAATAGTTATTGCATATTGCAATATATATTCTGGTGATAAATATAAATAATCTGTAATTGTTCCAGACAAGTGTACATGTATTGTCTTATTATACACAAAATATAAACACACGCCAATTACTTTTTCTTCAAAAATTGCTTCTATTAAAACAATATTATCTTTATAATATTTTAACATTTCATCAAAATATTCATCATCAAAATAATAATAATCTGTTGCATTATTTCTACTCATTGTTTCATAATATATTTGTTTAAATGAATTTAAGTTTTCTGGTGTTTCAATTATTTTATAAGTTACACCTTTATTAGTGGCTTGTCTTATACTTTTTCTGCAATTTTTACTAAATTGTGTTTGTACTGGATCCTCATAATCTTTCAAGTTTGTTACTAATGTTTTCCTCATATAAATTGGATTATACACATTTTCAAAATCTAAAGCATTTCCTACTACTGGATGAAATCTAATAAATTCACTTACTATACAATTTTGATCACAATATTCTTTAAATTTTAATTCATAATTTTTTAATAATTTTGCTTTATCTCCGAAAACAACACTGTATTACAGGACCACCATATCCATATGGTGTAACAATATCAAAATATTCTTTTTCATCTATTTGGGTATCTATTTTCCTTTTAATAAACTGATTAGAAATCTTCCCATTTTCATCTTCATACTCAAAAATTTCTTGAATTCCTGATTCTACTTTTTCATATAATTTTCCATAATTTCTATCAAAATAGAAATCAATATTATTGTTATTATTGTTCAATTTTTTCTCCTTTTAATTTATTTGACAGTTTATAAAATTTTGTATTAAATCTATATACCATTCTATTTGATTTTCATTATATCTCTGATCACAAATTAATGATAATTCTTGCTCAAATATATTATTAATTTTATCATCTAAGGGCCAATGTACTGGTAAATAAACTTTATTTTCAATTAAATATTTTCTTAAAAGATTTCTAATTTCTTTTTTTAGAATTATAGGTACAAATAATAATCCATCTTGTCCATTAAATGTGTTTATCAAAAATTCAATATGTTTATTAAGCCTTAATTTTTTATATATAGTTTCTGCATTTTCAATTCTTGATTTTTTTATTTTTTCAATATCGATTCCCATTATTACTTTTAATGATTCGTCATCTATTGAGTAATTTTTATAATCTTGGTCTAAAATCTTGCCACTTTCATTATATTGATTTAAAAAAATCTCTTTTGAAACCTCTTCCTGATTCTCTAAATATTTTTTCTTATTTTCCATAGCAGATTTTTTTACGTCTATCATTTTTTCATTTGACTTTGAATCTAACTTAATTTCAAAATTAGAATTCATATTTACTGCAATTCCTCCGACTTGCAATTGGAAACCATTTTCTTAAGCTTCCAACTAAATAATCTGAAAATTCACTATATATTTTACTTGATAAAATACTATGTGTTATATCTTCAATTATAATTTTTCCTTTTTCTTTAAATTTCTTAATATATATATCCATATTAGTTGAAGAATATCCAAAATAATTCATTGCTAAAAAAATATCTATATCTTCATCAAAATTTATATTATATTTTAATCCTTTATTATAATATACATCATAATATACTACTTCAATTCCTAAATCTAAAAACGGTTGTGCCATTGAATCACAACTATATGATGGTAAATAAGCTTTTTTTATTTTATTTTCTCTTATTATATTTTCTAATACATAATATATTGATGTTCTTCCAGATAATGTAAACTTATTATCTTTTCCAAAATCCCAAAATTTAGTATTGTTCGAGTTTAATTTTTCTTCGCATTTCCAATATTCACTACCTATTTCCATATTTAATCCTCTTATTTTTGATTTATTTTATAAATTCTATATTCACAATCTAGTTCATATCCTAATTTTTGTGCCAGTCCTACTGAATTTAAATTTGCAGCGTCCCAACTAGGATATAAATTTTGGCTAATACACTCTAAAATCATTTTTGCTGAAATAGCTGTAGCAATTCCTTTTCTTCTATCTGTATCTTTCACCTTAATATTCACATCAATGCCACCATTAAATATTCCATCTGATGTTATAACAGCTACAATTTCTCCATTTTTATTTAGTACACAAAATCCAATTCCGTTTTTCTCATATTGTTCAGACATTCCTAAATTTGTAACATATGAATCAGTTTTTTGAATAAGATTATACATTTTCTTATCTATCTTTTTTATCTTATAATGCGAATCCATTTTTTCAATATATTCACTAAGAAGCTTTCTATTGAACTTAGTATCTTTTTTTATTGCGTATCTAGAAGATATTTCTAAATTATTTTTGTAAACTTTTTCTATCAATTCAAACCATTTTTCATCTGCTATAATTACTTTATAATACTCATCAATTTCCTCCAAAGCTTTTTGAGCTAATTTGCTTTTAGGATTTCCATCAATAAAACACAATCTTTCCACAAAAGCAAATGAAAATTCTGGTTTTTCTATATTATCTACAAAAACCTCCCCCATATATCCTTCTAATGCTGTTTTTGCCATATAAAATTTTATATCTTGAAAAAAATCATTTACTAAGTTTAAATTACTTTTATTTAACTTTATCATAACACATACCTTATAATATTTTAATATTTCCAATCAATCAAAGCTTCAAGTATACTATTAGAAAAACAGTAAAATTTTTTATTATATTTTCTAATTTCATTTTTTAAATTATCATTATTAGATAAAAAAATTGATTTCTCATCTAACATATTTATTATATTCCTTTTATTTTCTTCAATAATTTCGTTAAAAATCCTTTTATCTATTTTATTCATATTTAAATAATCTAGAGCATTTTCCTTGCTATCTACTAAAAGTTTTATTTCTATTTTTTTATTAATACACTGATATAAATATAGCATTAGAAAAGTATCTAGTTTTTCCTTTTCAAAAAAACAACTCTCAAAATCTATATAAACAACATTATAATCAATTCCTAAAATGTATTTTCCTGAAAATTGTTTATCTGTTTCAATAGATATATTATTAAAAGTAATTTCCACATCTTTTTCATCCATATCTCTTAACTGCATTAATAAAAGATTTACATCTAAGCATCTGCTTAAACTAAATGTTCCTGCAAGCCTTGTAGAAATTTCTAATAATTTAAATTTTCCTTTTTCATCTTTCTTTATTTGAAAAAACCAACAACCTCTAAATTCAATTTCCTTATTTAAAGCTTTTGCAATATCTTCTATTTCTTCGTCTAATTTTATTCTTCTTGAGTGTACATCAATTCCTGCAAGCATTCTGTCTGTAGCTCTTGGATTGCAAAAAATTAATTTTCTATCTTTATTAGTAAAACAATCAACAGTAACTTCATCTCCAGGTAAATATTCACAAATTATCATATCTGAATCTTTAGTATATAAATCTAATTCTTGTTTATTATTTACTTTATAACAATTTCTTGCTCCTTGATCAGTATCCTTTTTTACAAAAACAGGATATTTCTTCACTTCCTCTTTTTTATATACTTTAGGAATAAAATTATATTTTTTCATTTTTTCATAAGTTTTAGTTTTATATCTACAAATTAATGATGTTTCATAATTAGAAGATAATGTAATTGCATTTATCTTTTCTTTATTTTCTTGTAGAAATAAGCACATATCTTCATGAGTTGGAACTAAATAACTTATATTATATTCTTTTATTTTTTGATTTAAAACCAGGATAAAGTTGCTATCACTAATTTTAGGAATATCTGGTATATAATTTTTATAAGTATATATACCATGATCTTTATATATTGATGTTCCCCACAATTCATATTCATCATTATCCTTTAATGATACACTCATATCTGTTGCTGTAAGTGAACCACAGGACAAAACTAAAACTCTTTTTTTCATATAAAACCTTAAACCTTTTATTCTTTTTCTTGGTTTAATTGATTCATTCTATATTCATCAAAATCTATTACAGTTCCTGTTCCAGTTACTACAACATCATCTCTTTTTAAAACTTTATAAAAAGTTTTAAAAAGAATTTTACAATCATTAATAAATGTAATATTATTCACATATTCAATATCATAAGCGAATCTTTCATCCCAATTTATTGCATTTCTGCCATTTATTTGAGCAAGACCTGTAAGTCCAGGTCTTACATCATGTCTATGTTTTTCTTCTTCGTTATAATATGGTAAATAAGAAACAGCTAGTGGCCTTGGACCTATTAAACTCATATCTCCTTTAAAAATATTAACTAATTCTGGGAGTTCATCTAAACTAGTTGCTCTTAGTATTTTACCAAACTTAGTTAATCTTTCAGTATCTGGAAGCAATTTTCCATCCTCATCTTTTTTATCAGACATACTTCTAAATTTATACAATTTAAATATTCTTTCGTCTTTTCCAGGTCTATTCTGTTTAAAGATTATTGGAGAACCAAGCTTTATCCTTACTAATATTGCTACAATTATTATTACTGGTGATAATATAATTAATCCTAATAAACTAATTACAATATCTAAAAATCTCTTAAAAAATTTCTTATACATATAATTCTCTCTTAAAACAAACTTTTTATTATTCTAATAACTCTATTCTGTTCTTCTTCTGTCATTTTTGTATCTGAAGGTAGGCATACCCCTCTATTAAACAAATCTTCTCCAACACTTATTCCGTTATCATTGTGATTTATAAAATCATATTTTTCAAATATTGGTTGTAAATGCATTGGTTTCCATACTGGTCTTGATTCTATATTTTCTTTTTCCAAAGCTTCTATAATATCTAAATATTTTACTTTTGAATTTTCTCTTAATGTTAATGCTGACAACCATTGATTTGATCTTTCATCTTCATTTTCTGGCATCATTTCAATATCTTCTATATCTTTAAATGCTTCTTTATATCTGTTAAATATTTCATTTTTCTTAGCAATTCTTCTTTCTAAAACTTGAATTTGTCCTCTTCCAATTCCAGCTAATACATTACTCATTCTATAATTATATCCAATTTCTGAATGTTGATAATGTCTTGCTGGATCTTTACTTTGAGTAGACCAAAAACGAGCTTTAGCGATTTTTTGTTCATCATTAGAAACAAGCATTCCTCCACCTGTTGTTGTTATTATTTTGTTTCCATTAAATGAAAGAGCACCAAATTTTCCATATGTTCCTAAATATTTACCTTTATAAATCGTTCCTAACCCTTCTGCAGCATCTTCTAAAATTGGAACATTATGTTTTTCACATATTTTAACAATCTCTTCCATTCTTGTAGCTCTACCATACAAATGAACTACTACAACAGCTTTAGGAATATACTTTTCAAATGCTTTTTCTAGAGCTTTTGGACTCATATTCCATGTAGAAGGCTCTGAATCTATAAATACTGGTGTTGCATCTTGATATATAATTGGATTTACACTTGCAGAAAACGTTAAATCAGAAACAAATACTATATCATCTTTTTCAACACCTAATGATTTTAATCCTAAATGTATAGCGGATGTTCCACTTGCTAGTGCTACACTTGCTTTAACTCCTAAATATTCTCTTACACTTTCTTCAAATTTATTCAAATTTTCTCCAACAGTTGATAACCAATTTGTATCAAATGCTTCTTTTACATATTTTTCTTCATATTTTTCTTCTGACATATGAGGTGATGCCAAATAAATTTTTTTCATATTTAATTCCTTCCTTTTTATTTATTAACTTCATCAGGTTCTTTAAAAGTTGGAACAATCTCTTTAAATGTATCTTTTACTTCCTGTTTATCGAAATTTTCTTTCTCTAGTAGCTTATTTAAAGAATCTAATTTTTCTTCAATCTTTTCCATTGTTATATCTAACGGTTCTGCAACAAATATTTTATCATGTGCAGTTTTTTCTAGTCCTTCTTCTCCCATTAAAAGTTCTTCATATAATTTTTCCCCTGGTCTTAAGCCTGTAACTTTAATTTCTATGTCTTCATCTGGCACATATCCAGAAAGTTTTATAAGACTTACTGCTAAATCATATATTTTAACAGGTTCTCCCATGTCTAAAACAAATATTTCTCCACCATCAGCGTATGTCATTGCTTGCAATACAAGTTCTACGGCTTCTGGAATTGTCATAAAAAATCTTGTTATATCTTTATGAGTTACAGTTACTGGACCACCTTCTGCAATTTGCTTTTTAAATAAAGGAACAACTGAACCATTACTTCCTAAAACATTTCCAAAGCGTACAGCTGCAAATTCAGTTTTACTTACTTTATTTTTGGCTTGTACTATCATTTCGCACATTCTTTTAGTAGCTCCCATTATATTGGTTGGGTTTACAGCTTTATCTGTTGAAATTAAAATAAATCTTTTTACTTCAAACTCATCGCAAGCACATACAACATTATATGTCCCAAAAATATTATTTTTTATAGCTTCTAATGGACTATTTTCCATTAGAGGAACATGCTTATGTGCAGCTGCATGAAATACTAAATATGGTCTATATCTCTCAAAAATTTGATTTAATCTTTTTTTATCTCTAACACTTGCAATTACAGCATCTATACACATTTTAGGGAATTTAAATTTTAATTCTTGTTCAATATCATATAAATTATTTTCATAAATATCTAACATTACTAGTTTTTTGGGTTTGTATTTTACAATTTGACGGCAAAGTTCTGATCCTATTGAACCACCAGCCCCAGTAACAAGAATAACTTTTTCTTTTATCAGGCTTTCTATGTTCTTGTTATCTAGTTTTATTGGATCTCTTCCTAAAATATCTTCAATTTCTACATCTCTTAAATTTTCAAATAATTTCTTTTCTCTAATTATTTCGTTCATTCCTGGAAGTATTCTTACTTTTGCATTTGTTTTCTGACAAATGTTTAAAAGCTGTTTTTTATTTTCGTTATCAATATTAGCTATTGAAAAGAAAATTAAATCCACATCATTCTCTTTACATATTCTTTCTATATCATTTCTGTTTCCTATTATTTTTACTCCTGAAACAGTATAATTCAATCTTTTTTTGTTATCATCTATAATTCCAATTATATTGTATTTTTCCTGCATACGTATTTTTATTGTTTTTATAATTTCATGAGCAGCATTACCAGCACCAATTATAATTAAATTTTGTTGTCCTTCTTCTTTTTTCTTATTTATACTAATTCCTTTATTAACTAAATCTGAAACTAATATATATCTAGCAATTATTCTATATGAAATCATTAGAAATGATATAAATACACCAGCAAGTATTATTAGTTTTGGTGTTGCTATATGAAGTCCAAAAGTTTTTCTAATTACACATATAATTATAGAAGAAAGCATACTAAGTCCAAAATATTTTAAGTAATCTTTTCCTTCTTCATATCTAATTATACTTCTATAACCTTGTGCTAATTGAAATACAAGTTGATATATAATCACTGATATAATTACAGTTCTTGATATCCTATATGCATAATAATGTGATACTTCAAATAATGTTGTATCTGTTGTTAAAATTGCTCCTAAATAATATGCAATTGTTATACACAATGTATCCATTAATATAAGTATTATTGTTCTATATTTACTTATCTTTTTTATTCTTTCCATTTTTTACTATTCCCCATAATGTATTAAATTATTTTTCGATTTTTGTCTTTTTTTATTAATTATCATGTTTAAAAATCTTTTTAAATTCTATCATTATATGCTATATTTTTCAACAAAAAACAAACTTTATATACAAAAAATTCACAATTTTTTTTATTTTTTATGATGAACTAAAATTCAGGGACAGATTTAAGATTTCATCATAAGTGAAATCTTAAATCTGTCCCTGAATTTTAAATTTTCATTATTCTATTTCATTAAATATTCTGGATGTGCAATATACCAATCTATTGTTTTTACTATTCCATCTTTAAACATCGTTTTTGGTTCCCATCCAAATTCATTTTTTAATTTTGTTGGATCTATAGCATATCTATAATCATGTCCTTTTCTATCTTCAACATGTGAAATTAATGTTTCTGGTTTTCCAAGTCTTTCTAATATTAATTTTACAATTTCAATATTTCTTTTTTCATTATGTCCACCAATATTATATCTTTCACCTTTTTTACCTTGATGTAATATAATATCAATTGCTTCACAATGATCTTCAACAAATAACCAATCTCTAATATTTAATCCTTCTCCATAAACAGGTAATGGTTTATCTTGAAGAGCTAAAGAAATCATATGTGGTATTAATTTTTCATGATGTTGATATGGTCCATAGTTATTTGAGCAATTTGTTACACTTACATTCATTTTAAATGTTTCTGCATATGCAAATGCTATTAAATCTGAAGAAGCTTTTGATGCTGAATATGGACTATTGGGTTGAATTGGAGAAGTTTCAGTAAAGTATCCTGTTTCTCCAAGTGTTCCATATACTTCATCTGTTGAAACATGTACAAATTTATTTGAACTTCCTTCTCCCCAGAATTGTTTAGCAGCTTCTAATAATGTATGTGTTCCAATTACATTTGTATGTGTAAATACAAATGGATTTTTGATACTATTATCAACATGTGATTCTGCAGCAAAGTGAACTATTGCATCTATATTATATTTTTTATATGTTTCCATTACAAAATCGAAATCACAAATATCACCTTGTACAAATGTTATTTTATCTTTTATTTCATCTAAATTATGAATATTTCCAGCATATGTTAATTTATCAAATACAACTATATTGTATTTTCCTTCGTATTTTTTTACCATTAATTCTGCAAAATTTGCTCCTATAAAACCTGCAGCACCTGTTACTAAAATGTTTTTCATTTTTCTTCTCCTTTATTTTTAATTACTTGTTAACATATCGTCTTGAAGTGTTTTGGATGATGATAAATCAAATGAATATCCATCCCTATCTATTGCAACAACTGTAATCCAGCCACTCATTTCTTCTCCATTTTCATCTAATTCTTGTGCATTAAGATGAATGAATTTTACAATATTAGAAACTTCTTTCACTTTTCCTTGTGATTCATATTTTTCTAATTTAAGCATTTTATTAGAATTTATATATTCAACACTTCCATCTTCCATTATAAATAGGATATATGGTGCCATATCACCATTTCCCATATAAGCATAATAACATTCCTTAACTTTTGATTTAAATCCTGTTATTTCTTTATTTTTCACTTGTTCTTTTACTTCTGAAAATAAAAATTTATATTGTTCATTTTCAATGTCTGTTGTTAAAAATGGCTTACCTTCTTTTATTTCTATTTCTAATCCACTACTGTTTGGAACCCAATCAATTTCTTCTTCATATCGAATATTAGTAAAATCTGATTTCATTTTACTTGAATCGAATTTTACATTTTTTT
This sequence comes from uncultured Clostridia bacterium, assembly GCA_949482135.1. Lineage (GTDB taxonomy): Bacteria > Bacillota > Clostridia > TANB77 > CAG-508 > Scatovivens. Next base: position 260,400 of record CASYFC010000002.1, on the reverse strand, counting down.
CAAGTTCATCATTTTCTTTAACATCATCACTATCACTTAATTTATCTTCCAGTTCTTGAATTCTAGCATTTAATTCATATATTTTTTGTGCTGTATCTAATGTTTGCTCAAGTTCTTTTTTGCTAACTTCTACATGATATAAATAAAATACTACACAAAAAATAATTAATAATATTATTACTATTATTGCAACTGTACTATTTTTCATTTTTCCTCCAATATTCAAAAAAACTGGTCTAAGGTCGTTGTCTTTATAAAGGGTTATTTTAAATTTTTAAATAAATCTGTTTTCTTTAATTCTTCTAATGTTGGCCATAATGCATCTTTTTCAGAAGTTAAATATTCTTCTGGTTTCATTCCTGGAACTTCTGGCCAAATAATTCCTATTTCTGAATCATTCCATTTTAATCCACCTTCTGCACCATGATTATATACATCATCACATTTATAGCTAAATTCAGCCTCATCAGATAATACTAAAAATCCATGTGCAAATCCTCTTGGTATCATGAACATTTTTTTATTTTCTTCAGAAAGAATAACACCTTCCCATTTACCATATGTTTTACTTCCAGGTCTTAAATCAACTGCAACATCAAATACTTCGCCTTTTATACATCTAACAAGTTTGGCTTGTGTATTTTCTTTTTGAAAATGTAATCCTCTTAAAACTCCTTTTTTGGATTTTGATTGATTGTCCTGTACAAATTCATTTGTAATTCCAATTTCAGCAAAATCTGGTTTACTATATGTTTCCATAAAGTAACCTCTATTATCTCCAAATACTGTTGGTTCAATTACATAAACACCATCAATTGAGGTATCTATTCTTTTAAATTTTCCCATATTTATTTTTCCCTTTCATTATTATATTGTTAATTATAAAAACTAATTTGCATTGAATAAATCGCTTTCATATATTTCTCTATATTGTTTATAATCTTGTTCTGCAATTCTTTTTAAATATTTTCCATATTCTGTTTTCTTATATTTTTCTGCTTCTACTAATAAAGCTTCTTTTGAAATCCATTCATTTCTGTAAGCTATTTCTTCTAAGCAAGCTATTTGTGTACCTTGTCTTAGTTCAATTGCTTTTACATAATCAGAAGCATCTGATAATCTATCAGCAGAACCTGTATCAAACCAAGCATATCCATTTCCTAAAGGAATAACTTGTAGTTTTCCGTTTTCCATATATACTCTATTAACATCTGTAATTTCTAATTCGCCTCTTTCAGATGGTTTAATAGATTTTGCAATTTTAACAACTTCATTGTCATAGAAATAAATTCCTGGAACTGCAAAATGTGATTTTGGATTTTCAGGTTTTTCTTCTATTGATAAAGCTTTTCCAGTTTTATCAATTTCAACAACACCATAAGATGTTGGATCTGCAACTTGGTAACCAAAAATAATTCCACCTTCTTTTAAGTTACTTGCTGCTTTTAAAACTCTCTCTACTCTTGAACCATATATCATGTTATCTCCTAATATTAATGATACACTATCATTCCCTATGAAGTCTTCTCCAAGTATAAAAGCATCTGCTAGTCCTACTGGTTTTTCTTGAACCTTATATTCAAATTTCATTCCAAATCTAGAACCATCACCTAATAAACTTTGGAATGCTGGTAAATGAACTGGTGTAGAAATTATTAAAACTTCTCTAATTCCAGCCATCATTAATGTAGATAATGGGTAATAAATCATTGGTTTATCATATACTGGTAACATTTGTTTTGAAACAGCTAATGTTACAGGATACAATCTTGTGGCACTACCACCTGCTAATATAATACCTTTCATTTAATAAATCCTCCTTTTGCTCTTTTTTGAGCTTTTATATTTATTTTAATTCTTCTTTTAAATAATTTGCTAATGCATCTTCCCATTTACTTGGTGTAATTCCGGCATTTTTTAACTTTTCTTTTGATAACATACTATTTTTTGGTCTATCTGATGATGCTGGATTCATTTGTTTGTATTCTTCAGATGTTACAGGATGAACTATTGTCTTTCTTCCTGCTAATTCCATTATTTTTACTGTAAAATCATACCATGTTGTGAAGCCTTCATTTGTTGAATGATATACCCCATATGCAGGTTCTTTTTCCATTATTTGTTCTATTATCTCGCATAATGTTGTTGTAGAAGTTGGGCTTCCATGTTGATCACACACAACTTTTAATTCATCATGTGTTTCAGAAAGTTTTAACATTGTTTTTACAAAGTTTTTGCCTCCTAATCCATATAACCATGCTGTTCTTAAAATATAATATTTTTCTGCTTTAGCTGCGTTTTGTTCACCAACAAGTTTTGTTTTTCCATAAGCACTTATTGGTCCAGGAGTCATATCCTCTGTATAAATTTTCTCTATATCTAATTTTCCATCAAATACGTAATCTGTACTAATATGAATAAATGTACTATCATTTTCTTTTGCAGCCTCTGCAATATTTTCTACTGCTAATCCATTTACTTTATTTGCTAATTCATAATTTACTTCGCAACCATCAACATTTGTATATGCTGCACAGTTTATAATATAATATGGTTTTACTTCATTTACTTTTGCAAGAACTGCATCTCTATCTGTAATATCTAATGTTTGAAGTGTTGTTCCAGTAACTTCATATTTTTTTTCTAATCTTTCTCTTAATTCTCCTCCAAGCATTCCATCTGCTCCGATTAATAAAACTTTTTTCATTTTCTCCCATCCTCTACTTTATAATTTTACATATTTTACTTATTTTTAAGACATACTTATTATAGCATAGAAAACCTTGTTGTCAAAACTTTTCACAAGGTTTTCACATTTTTACACAAAACATTCACTTAAGTTATATAAAAATTATTGGATTTACTGTTATTCCGCCAATTAGAGTAATTAAGCATAAGAAAAAAAGCAGTACATTCTTATAATTTTTATCATGAAATATTGAATATAAAAATGACAATAAACATATTTCAATCATAAATAGATTTAAGTACATTCTTGTTGCAATTTTCTCTGGATAACTTATAAACCCAACTACTATCATTAAAACAACAGCAATTCTTATTGCAGATGTTATAGAAAATATTTTCTTATCTATATGTTTTAATGTGTAAAATAAAATATATACATTAGCTAAATTTACAGCTACTATACATCTTGAAATTGATACATTTGAAAATAAACTTATTTTATTTACTATTTCTGGTAATCCAGACATGCAAAATACAGTTTCTAAAATAGACACAATTGTAATTGGTAATAAAAACTCCACATTGTCATCATTCTTGTACATATAATATAACGCAAATAACATTGGCAATGGAAATATTGATATAAAACTACCATACAAACTATTTATTGATAAATCTTTAAATGGTAATACTATATTATATAGATAAGTAAATAAATATTGTATTCCTCTTCCTTCATCTATCATTGTATCATTATAATGTATTTGACTAACAACTTTTGCTATTACAGCACAAATTGTTGATGTTACTAAAGTAGAAACAATAATAATTAATGTTTTTTTATTTTTTAATAATTCTTTATTTTTTATTAAAACCCAAATAATTAATGCTAAAAACACATATCCAAACGCTATTGCATAGCCCTCAAATGTAAAGCAATATGCTACTATACTTGCAAAAATACCAATAGCTAATATTATTTTTACTATTTTTTTGTCCTCTTTTAACAATTTATCTAAAAGAACTATAATTAACTGTCCAAAAATTAATGAATCTATTTTTGTAAAGTTCCACTGTATAGCACCAGAAAAAACAATAACAATAGTTCCAATTATTGAATACACTTTATTGTTATCAGTAATTAAACTAAATAATTCATAACTTACCAATACTAAGCCATAAAATTTTATATTCCACCATAAAGATAAAATACTTTCTGTATCTAAAATCCAATCTTTTAATTCGACGTGATTTTGAAAAAATCCCAATAGACTTGAAATAATTATCATTACTCCTGAAATTTTAAACCTGTTTTCTACTATTATTGTGTATAGTTTTTTAAATCCAATAGTAAAATGTAAACCTATAAATATAAATATTCCAAAAAGTGTTATTTCTCTTGAAATTGAAAACGTATTTCCTGAATTTACAAATATAAATTCTGTAATACTAGCTAAAATGATTGAGATTAATACTAGTATTAAATTTTTTTCTTTTTCTTTTTTTGTTAATGTTTCATTTTTTTGCATATATTCTATTTCTTTTTTGTTCTTTTTGTTTCCCATTTTATACCCCTTCATTTGTATAAAAAAATTATTTCTTTTTATAAGGTTTGTTTATCTGTCTCTCTCTTGCAATCCCCATATTATTTGATGGTACATCTTCTGTAATTGTAGAACCTGCTGCAATTAGTACGTCATCTCCTAAAGTTACTGGCGCAACCAAATTTACATTTGAACCTATAAATGCTCTATCTCCAATTATAGTTTTATTTTTGTTTTTTCCATCATAATTGCATGTAATTGTACCACAACCAACATTGCAATCTTTACCAATTTCGGTATCTCCTAGATATATAAAATGAGGTACTTTTGTTCTGTCTCCAATTTGGGCTTTTTTTAATTCTACAAAATTTCCTATTTTTACATCATTTCCTATAATACACCCTTCTCTTACATATGCATTTGGCCCAATCTCGCAATTGTTTCCAATTATAACTCCGCTTTTTATAGTAGTATTTGGATGAATTACAGTATCTACTCCAATTATTACATTATCATGAATATATGTTGAATTTGAATCTTCTATTGTAACTCCATTTCTCATATGTTCCGCATTTATTCTCATTCTTAAAACTCTTGTTAAAAGTTCTAATTGAGCTCTATCATTTACACCTAAGATTTCTGTATTATCCTCAACAATAACAGCACCAGTTTTTAATCCTTTATCGTTCATTATTTTAATAACATCAGTTAAATAATATTCACCTTGTGCATTATTTGGTTTTATATCCTTTAATGCTGATAATAATTCTTCTATATCAAAACAATAAATACCTGAGTTTATTTCTTTTATTTCCTTCTCATACATATTTGCATCTTTTTCTTCAACAATTGCTTTAATATTTCCACCTTCATCACGTATAATTCTTCCATATCCTGTAGGATTTTCATATATTGCAGTTAAAAGAGTAGCATATTCTTTATTTTTAAAGCTTTTTACTATTAAATTTTCTAAAGTTTCTTTTCTTATTATTGGAACATCTCCATAAAGAATTACAACTTTACCGCTTTTTCCTTCTAAATACTTTGTTGCTTGCATAACAGCATGACCTGTACCTAATAGTTCATCTTGATATGCATATTTTACAGAATCTCCAAGCACTTCTTCTACTTGTTCTCTTAAATGTCCTACAACAGTAACAACTTCATCAGATCCAACTTGAAATGCTAATTCTGCTACTCTTTTTACTAATTCTTTATCATATATTTTATGAACTAATTTAGATTTTTCTGACTTCATACGTGTGCCTTTCCCAGCAGCCATAATAACAGTCATTACATATTTATCTTCTCCATCAATAATCATAAAATCACCTTTCTTAAAACTTCATCGTTTTAAATAAAATTTAATAATACTTATTTATAATATTCAAAAAACTTCTTTCAAAGTCTAACTAATTTTATTATATTATTATTAATTAGTCAATTGAGTTTAAATAATACTTTATTTACTAACTCTAGTAATTGAAAGTCCATCTCCTATTTCTAATATCTCTGTTTTTAAATTTGGATTTTCAGTTATTTCTTTTATATATTCTCTTAAATGTCTTACAGCAGTTCTTTGTTTATGTTTATTATAATCACTCATAACATAACCTTTATATAAAACATTATCTGCTAAAATTAATCCGTTATTTTTTATTAATCTTATTCCCTCTTCTAAGAAAATAGAATATTTACTTTTTGCAGCATCTATAAATACAATATCGTATTCATTTTTTAAAGTTGGTAAAATCTCAACTGCATTTCCAATCATAATATTTATTCTGTCTGCTACACCAATTTTTTTTACATTTTCTATTGCTTCTTTAGCTCTTTCAGAATCTAATTCTATTGTATCAATTATTGCATTTTCTGCATATCTTGCAAAACATGAGGCAGAGTATCCAACTGCAGTTCCAATTTCTAAAATTCTTATTGGTTTTTCTTCTTCTAAAATTTCCTTTATTTTTTCTAACGTATCATCCATTATTATTGGAATATGATTCTCTAATGCTCTTTTTTTTACTATTTCAAATTCTTCTTGATTAAACATTTTTTATCCCTCTTTTTGATTTTTTTACAGTAATTTTATATCACAAAGTAGGATTTTTTTCAATTATATATATGAAATTTGATTTTTATGTAAATCTGTGATATACTTTTAGAAGCTCATAAAAATACTTTATAAAGGAGGAACTTCGTATGCGTAGTGATAATTTGGTATTTGTGATTGTTGAAGAAGCTTTACATCGGAAAATTAATCCTATCGACAAAGATCTGATTGAACACCACATCGAGCTTGAAGACTTTTGTCTCACTGTACCTACTGATATGAATATTCTGAGAGATGCAGAATATTTCTGCAAAAATCAGGATCATTATTACCTGGTTCAGCTCGGTGAATATCTATCCTACAAGAATTTAGAACTGGATAAGCCGTTTTTGGCATATACCAGAAATCCTGTGGGAACTTGTGCTTTTTCTGGCAGGTCGATCCATGAAATGGTAGCATACAGCCCTTAACTTTTTTTTACAATTGTTAGCGGTTTTAAGTTCAAAAAAAGCGGTGGTCTTTACTTTGACCGCCGCTTTCTTATTATTTTCTATTGATTTGCATTTTGTCTTGCTGCTCTTTCTCTATCTTTATTATTTAATATTTTCTTTCTTAATCTAATACTTTTTGGTGTAATTTCTACCAACTCATCATCTTGAATAAATTCAATAGCTTTTTCTAAGCTCATTTGAATTGGTGGAACTAAACGAAGTGCTTCATCTGAACCTGAAGCTCTAGTATTTGTTAAATGTTTTTCTTTACATACATTAATTGCTAAATCTTCACTTCTTGAGTTTAATCCAACAATCATACCTTCATAAACTTCAACACCTGGTCCTATAAATAAATCACCTTTATCTTGAGCATTGTATAAACCATAAGTAATTGATTTTCCATTTTCAAAAGCAACTATTGTTCCTCTAACTCTAGCTTGAACATCTCCTTTATATGGTTCGTAACAATCAAATATATGATTCATTGTTCCTTCACCTTTTGTATCTGTTAAAAATTCTGTTCTATATCCAATAATTCCTCTTGCTGGTATTTTAAATTCTATTTTTGTATGTCCATCTTCTGCTGGTTCCATATTAAGCATTTCAGCTTTTCTTCTACCTAATTTTTCTATAACATTTCCAACACAATCATCAGGAACATTAACAACAAGTCTTTCCATTGGTTCACATTTTACACCATCTATTTCTTTGAAAATAACTTTTGGTCTTGAAACTAAAAGTTCAAATCCTTCTCTTCTCATAGTTTCAATAAGAACTGATAAATGAAGTTCTCCTCTACCTGAAACTTCAAATGAATCTGGTGTATCTGCTTCTTTAACTCTTAAACTAACATTTCTATCTAATTCTTTAAATAATCTATCTCTAATATGTCTTGATGTAACAAATTGGCCTTCTTTTCCTGCAAATGGTCCATTATTAACACTAAATGTCATAGATACTGTTGGTTCATCTATATCCACAAATGGTATTTTTTCAGGATGTTCATAATCACAAATTGTATCACCTATATTTATATCTGCAACACCAGATAATGCAACTATATCTCCTGCATCTGCATGTTCAACTTCAATTCTTTTTAATCCATCATACACATAAAGTTTTGCAACTCTTGCATTTAATATTTTATCTTCTGATTTACAAATTGCAACTGGCATATTTAAGTCTATTGCTCCTCTTTCAACTCTACCAATTGAAATTCTACCAATATAATCATCATAATCTATATTTGAAACTAGCATTTGCATTGTACCATCCATATCACATGCTGGTGCTTCAATTTGATTTATTATTGTTTCAAATAAACATTCTAGATTTTCACCTGGTTTATCTAAATCTAAAGTAGCTGTACCTTGTTTTCCTGAAGCATATACAACTGGAAATTCTAATTGATCATCATCAGCTCCAAGTTCAATAAATAAATCTAAAACACTATCAACAACTTTTAATGGTTGTGCTCCAGGTCTATCAATTTTATTTATAACAACTATTGGTTTTAATTTTAATGCTAAAGATTTCTTTAAAACCTCTCTTGTTTGAGGCATTGCACCTTCAAAAGCATCTACTAATAAAACAACACCATCAACCATTTTTAAAACACGTTCTACTTCTCCACCGAAGTCTGCGTGTCCTGGTGTGTCTACTATATTGATTTTAATATCTTTATAATGAACTGCTGTATTTTTTGAAAGAATTGTAATTCCTCTTTCTTTTTCTAAGTCATTAGAGTCCATAACTCTTTCTGCAACTTGTTCATTTGCTCTAAAAATACCACTTTGTCTAAGCATAGCATCTACTAATGTTGTTTTTCCATGGTCAACGTGTGCAATTATTGCTACATTTCTAATTTTTTGGTTCTTCATTTTTATTTACCCCTTTTATTTAAAGATTTACATAATTCTCTTTTACAACCATAATATTATATACTATTAGCATTTTTTTGTCAACGATTGTATATTTATATTTTTTTTATATAATTTAAAATTGGAAAGCGCCCCGCTATCATTTGATAACGGGGCACAGAGCCTTTTTCCTATTTGAAACTTATTTGGAAGATCTGCTACTTCCACCTCTACCAAGCAGTCTTATGAATATGTTGATCATATCCAAATACAATCCTGCACAGCTGTTCACAGCATTTTCCAAGGTCTTCCGCTTCTTTTGAGCAAGTGCCCAATCATAGCCGACATATCCACAAAACAGAATCACAATGGCAAAATCCCAAAGTGTCGGAATGTGAATTCTAAACAGCAACATGATAAGTTCAATTATGATTGCTGCCGACAAGCAAATAAACAATGTTTTGCCCATGGACAAAAAGACATCCGGCTTGACTGTAGAAAAACCAATCATAACCAATGTCACAATTACCGTGATTACACATGCGTTCATGATTGACACATTACTGAACTGCGGTACACTTATGGCAAGCAGAGTTCCTACTGCAAAGACAATGAGGTGATACCCCAAAAACGTAATCCCAATCCCTCTTTCTCCGTGGCAAATTACAATTCCTGCAATGGCTACCACGAAATAAGCGAGAATAAAGAAAAACGGGCTTGTCTCATACAGGTTGGTGAAAAAATCACTGGTAAAGGCACACATCACCGCATTGATGATGAACCCCCAGAGCAACACAAAACCTATGCTCAGGTTGTAAGCCCGTGCAGTCATTTTGTCACCTCTCGAATACCTTTCGCGTGAACTGTACTCACTTGTGTAATTGGCTCTCATAATAATTCCTCCTGTCATTCTATACAAAGTAGGTTTCGTGAGATATCTCACAGTTACTTTTTTATTATATCACATATTTACATATTATACAATGCAACTTAAATAATAAAATAACTGCTATTATATAGCAGTTATTTTATTATTTAAATTTCTGAACTTGATAAAAGTAATATTTGTTCTTTTAATAAATTACTTACTTTTTCTTCATCTTCTTTTTCAACTTTTTTATTTGCAAACTTTACTAAATCTAGTGGCTTTCCATATATAATTGCATTTTTAGAAAATGGTTTTGCACTTCCAACAATTCCTATTGGAACTATTTGTGCTCCTGTTTTTAATGCCATATATGCTGCACCATTTTTAATTGAACCTTCATTTTTTTCAAATCCATTTCTTGTTCCTTCTGGAAAAAGACCAATACAACCTCCATTTTTTAAAGTTTTTAACGCTGTTTTCAAAGAAGCTATATCTTTTGAATCTCTTTTTACATAAATTCCTTCAAAAAAGATTCCTAGCAAAGCAAATAATGGATTTTTTCTTAATTCTTCTTTTGCCATAAATCTCATATGTCTTCCCGCTGTTACAACGATTAATGGTGGATCTAAGTATGTTCTATGATTTCCACAGAAAATTACTGGTCCCTCTTTAGGAACATTTTCTTTTCCTATTATTTGTACTCTATATACAATCTTGCAATATGTATATATACATCCTCTTACAAATACTCTACCTATTTTTTTTAAAACTTCTTTCATATTTTTGTTTATAAATTTTAATCTGTAAAATTTATTTCTCCTTTTTATTTATTATTTTCTTTTTGAATCTACTATATTTACAATTTTATCAACAACTTCTTCAATTGTCATATTAGTAGTATCTAGATATATAGCATCTTCTGCTTGTTTTAATGGAGCAACAGGACTTGTTTTATCATTGTTATCTCTAAATTTTATGTTTTCTAAAATTTCCTCATAACTCATTTTTATACCTTTTTCTTCATTTTGTTTTAATCTACGATTTGCTCTTTCTTCTGCACTTGCATCTAAGTATATTTTTACATCAGCCATTGGAAATACATTTGTTCCAATATCTCTTCCTTCCATCACTATATCTGCATTTTTTCCCATTTCTCTTTGAAGTTCTACCATACGTTCTCTAATAAGAAGAATATGTGAAACTTGTGAAACAATACTATTTACATCTTTTTCTCTTATTTTATCAGAAACATCTTCACCATTTAAATAAAATTTATCTATATCATTAATTTTCTCTTGTTTTATTTCTATTTTTTTTAGCATATCATTAATTTTATCTATTTCATCTAAATGTATATTATTTCTTATCATGTATAAACTTGCACACCTATACATTGCACCTGTATCTATGTTCACTAAACTTAATCTTTTTCCTACTAATTTTGTAATTGTTCCTTTTCCACTTCCAGCTGGTCCATCTATTGCTACTATGAATGCCATAAAATAACCCTCCATTATTTTAAATAAGCTTTATTTCTTTTCTTGTTTATTATAATTTACACCTTTTACTACAATATCCATATTAAGTACATTCATTGCTGTTAAATTTTCTATTTCTTTTATAATCTTTTTTCTTAGTAAAGACATTGTTTCATTAATATTAAATCCAAATTCAATTATAACTTCTATATAAATATACATTCCATCATCAAAGCCTTCATGCTTTTTAATAATTGTTCTATATATTTTATTAACACCTTTTGTTTTATCTGCAACACAGTCTATTATTTGTTTAAATACTGTATCTGAAATTTTAAAATTTCCCATATAACTAAATGTTGGTCTTATAATTGATTTTTCTGAAACATATGGTGCTTTACCTTTTCCTGTTGATTTAAATATTTGAAGTGGATCTAATAAATATCCTGAAAAATCTTTTTTTATTGCAAATGTTGGAACTGGTATTACATGTTTACCTTGAGTAACTCTAACATTTCTTGCAGTTGCCATTTCCTCTTCTGTTGCCACATCTGTTATATATATAGTTTGTGAAATTGGAGGAAATCCTAAATTTTCTGCAATTCTTCTAACCATTTCGTCTGAAGTTCCTAAAATTAATATACTATCAGGTTTTTTCTTTTTAATTACTGTTTGTATTTCTTTTTTTCTTTGTTCATTTTGAAATAATGCATTTCTTACTGTTTCAATCTTAGTTGGAGCTTTTTTTGCAGAAATTCCAGCTAAAACTTCATTTCCACTTATTAAAAGCCCATCATCAATTATATAATTAATTCCTCTTTCATTGGCTACCATTTGTGCTCTATAACTTTTACCAGTTCCTGATGGTCCAACAAAAGCATATACTTTCATTTTGTGTGTATCAAATAATAACATATTAATCTCCTACAAAATTTCTATGATTGATATTATATCAAATAAATACAACTCTATCAAGTAAGTGTTATCTTATTTTAATATAAAAAAAGCTCCAGAGGCTACAATGTAGCCTCTGGAGCGAAAGTCGCAATATAAATATTTCAGAAAATTAAATGTTGTGTTCCAACATTAACTTAATAATATTTTCATCTGCCTCAAGTGGATTAAAACTTCTCAAATAATCAATCCCCTTATATACAACCAACGGATCAACATATGAAAACATCTTATCCTCAATGAAGTTTACAACTCCAAGTTCTAAAACTTCTGAAGAAAGAATAACATCAGGATATCTGTCACGCACACAGGCATTTAACCTATCCCAATCACTATGCAATTTCTTGGTTTCAGCTTTTCTAAGCTCATCAATGTTTATATCTGGAGGAGACTGCCTCATCACCTGCTCAAACTTCTTATCAATATCAAGCAAAGCATATACCATTTGATCTGTAATCAGATGCCACAAATACCCTTTATAAAAGGGATTTTCCTTTTCCTGATTAGACAAACTCTGCCAAAAAGCCCAAACATCTGGCTGACTGCTTACACCATAGTGCAGTCCATCAGTGCTTCCGATTTTCTCTTTCTGCTGAATTCTTGCCTCCAAGATTTCATAATCTGGCATATCAGGAGTTTTCAAAGAATTGTACTTTTCGCAAGCACCAACAATTCCATACATTCTAAAATGCTTTTTTAGAATATCTGGCGCTTCAATTCCGCGCAAAAAACTCAGATTCTCCCGTGACTTTGGAGTACATGTTGCAAAATGAATATAATAGCCTGGCATATAATGCTCCTTTCTTAAATCGCGTACTGTAAAAACAGTACTTCCAACATTTACGACATCGGATAGTATAACACGCATATATTTTGATGTCAACCTAATTATTAGGATATATTATTCTAGCTTCAAATTTCCATCTTGCCACTCCACTTTCAATTTTAGTTTTGGTTTCACCCAAATATGTATTTTTTAATACATAAAATTTTTCTCCACTCCTAAAACTAGTTATTAAAATTAGCAATATTAGTATAATTAAAATTAATAACTTCATAAGTAACTCTTTATTATAATCCTGTAATTTCATAATTACTTCTTTCTCCTGTATTTAATTTTTCTTCAACTGTAAATCTAACTTTGATTGTATCTAAAACTTCATAGTATCTTGCAATCGTTTTATTTTGCATTAATAATATAATAATAGCAAACAATATAGTTATTCTTATTACTTTAAATTTTTTCATTAATCTATCCCTCCTTTTTAATCTCTTTTGAATCTATTTTTTCTTCTGTATTGTCATTTATTGTATTTTTACTATTTATTTTAATAATTATAAAATATAAGTTTACTCCAATAAATAAAACTACATAAATTACTACTATAGGTTTTAAATAATATAAAACAAAATTCCCAAGTATTTTTGAATTATAAATAACTTTTCCTTTTATATTATTATTTGAATTCTCTTCATCGCTTAAATTGTTAGCATCCCCTTTTGCAATAAAAGTATTTTGATTTATTTCAATTATTCTATGAGTTATTAAAAAACCTTCATCATCTTGATATGTAATAATATCTCCTACTTTATAATATTCTTTATCTGATATAATTACTAGATCACCTGCATTTATTTCTGGTTCCATACTTCCAGTTGTAACTATTACAGCTGATTTTCCAAAGATTTTTATTAAATTATCTTTTAAAATAAATTTTGAATAACATATATTAATTAAAAAAATAATTATTAAAAAAATTAGAATATTGCTTATTAATTTTTTCATATTTTCTCCTTTTCTATAAAAGCCTTCTGCTAAAAATATTTAAACAATTAATTTAAAATTTATTCTTAGCAGAGGGCTTTTAAATAAAGTTTCCCCTGCTTTTAATTTTTAATATATAAAGTTTTATAGGATTTTATTGGTAAATATAATCTTTTGTATTATAGAAAGGTAACTTTTTTTACTAATTTAAATTGGCTTGTTTACCAATTATTTGGATATCAAACCCACAATCTAAAGATACTATTTCATTAGTTGTATCTAATGTAGCATCTTCACTATCTATAGATGATTCATCATCTTCATTAAATGGCCAATTCCAATAAACAACTATTGTTCTCTTTTGATTATTTTTTTCAACTGGAATTGTTCCTTTCAGATTTTCTGTTGCTATTTCCGAAAAGGAATTCTTTTCTTCTGTTTTAACAGCATTACCATTTTCATCTTTTGTTTCTGTATAAAATGTCATGTTTCTAGGAATATTAGTTTCATTTTCTACTTTGATTTCATATTCAACTGCTACTTCAGAGTCTGTGGCATCTACTTCAATTTCAAATTGACCATTAGAGCCAGGAGCAATTTTCTCGTTTGATAGATTTATATTAGCTAATGTATTTTTTGAATTAAAATTCCATCTAGCTATACTTGTTTTTATTGTATCTATTTTTATAGATTTATAATATCTAGCAAAAGAATATCCAGCTAAAAACATAGTTGAAATTAGGGCTATACAAACTAATACTCCAATTACTCTTTTTCTATTTTTCATTAAACCTCCTTCTATTAAATTTTAAGTTAAATATTAAAACTGTATTTAAAAAATTTATGATTATTAGTTTAGGGGCATAAAAAACAAACTATCACATGAATTAAATTTTGTAAGAATTTCCGTGCTTGGGGGCGCAACAAAAAAACATTTAATTTTATTATTTAATTTTAATTTTTTGGAAAATCTATAGACATCAGAACGATATCTACTTCTTAGATTATTAAATACAGTTAAAATATTTAACTTGTTGGAGATTATAACATCATATTTTTCATTTGTAAATACTTTTATTAAAAATTTTGTAATTTTTTATAGAATTTATAAAAAACTGATATTTCATCGCAATAAAACACCATATATACAAAAAGAAACGTCTGAAATATAGACGTTTCTTTTTAAATTTATTTTGTAATCCATTTTACTAAATTCAAGTTTTCAGTATCCATTAACATTTCATGCTTTGGCATAACTCTAAATGTATATCCAAAATTTCCTCCAGATTTTAAATCAATTACAGCTTCATAAGTATATTTATGTTCTGCCTTGTTCTCTGAAATTTTATTCATTGTACATGTATAAACATTTCTAACAGTTCCATTATCTAAGAATTGCCCAAAGTAAACTTGAATATCTGTATTTTCTTCATCAATGTTTGGAAGATACACTTCGCAGTTAACTGTTATTTGTGTTCCTGCAACTAATTTTGCATTATCAACATTTCTATCTTGTTTTATTTCAATTTTTTCCCAATTCTCTTTTACATTTTTCTTCCATTTAGTAAACTCACCAACTTTTTCTAAATCATCAAAGTATTTTCTTTTTAAATCACAAAGTGGCATATATAAATCTCTAACATAATCTGTAACCATTCTTGCTGTACTATATTTTCCAGCAGTTGTTTTAATTGAATTTTTCATATATGTTAGCCATTCTTTTGAAACTCCATTATTATCTTGATTATAATATGCTGGAATTATTTTGTTTTCTAAAGTATGATATAGGCTATTACTATCAGCTTTATCTTGTTCTTCATAAGAATCATATTGTGCATTAGTTCCAATAGTCCATCCATTTGTTCCATCATAACCTTCGCACCACCAACCATCTAATACACTAAAGTTTACAACACCATTTACTGATGCTTTCTCTCCTGATGTACCAGAAGCTTCCATAGGTCTTCTTGGATTATTTAGCCAAACATCAACACCACTTATTAAATATCTAGATACACCAATATTATAATTTTCTAATATAAATATTTTTCCTTTAAATTGTGGCATTAAAGAAATTTCGTGTATAAATTTTATTAAATCTTGTCCTTCTTTATCTGCTGGATGTGCTTTTCCTGCAAATACTAATTGTACTGGTCTTCTTTCATCATTTAATATTTGTGTAAGTCTTGCTATATCTTTAAAAATTAATGTTGCTCTTTTATATGTTGCAAATCTTCTTGCAAATCCTATTGTTAAAGCTTTAGGATTTAAGCAATTTACAACTTCAGCTATTTGGTCATAACCAATTCCACTATTTACATATCTTTGTGTAATATTTTCCTTAAGAACTCTCATTAATTTTTCTTTTCTAGCAATATGTTCTTCCCATAACTTAACATCAGGTATATTATCAATTTTTTCCCATGTTGAATCAAGTTCAATTCTATCTTGCCAATATGGTGGTAAATATTCATTAAATAATTCTTTTAAGTTTGGAGCAAGCCATGAGCAAGTATGAATACCATTTGTTACATAAGTAATTGGAGATTCATCTTCTGCAATATTGGGCCATACATCGCTAAATAACTCTCTTGAAACTTCTCCATGTAATTTACTTACACCATTTTTCTTTCCAGCAATTTTTAAAGCAAGTATTCCCATATTAAATCCAGGCTCTAATTCTTCTCCTGGCATACCCATTTTTAAGAATTCTTCTTTAGTAATTCCTAAAGTATCCCAAAAACCGTTGAAATATTTTTCAACTAACCATAATTCAAATATATCATTTCCAGCTGGAACTGGTGTATGTGTTGTAAATACAGTTTTTACTGTTGCAATTTCTTTTGCCATTTCAAAAGAAATTTGTTTTTCTTTCATTATATTTTTTATTAATTCTAATATTAAGAATGATGAATGTCCTTCATTCATATGATACACAGAAGGATCATAACCTAAAGATTTTAAAAGACTAACTCCAGCCATTCCTAAAACTATTTCTTGGCGAATTCTCATTTCTTTATCTCCACCATATAGACGTAACGTTATTCCTCTGAAATCTTCATCATTTTTTTCTATATCTGAATCCATTAAATATAGTTTTATTCTTCCAACATTTATTTGCCATATTTTTAAATATAGTATTCTTCCATCCATTGGAATATCTATTACCATATCTTCTCCCACATTATTCTTAACTGTAGTAATAGGTAAATTGTATAAATCTATATTATGATATTCTGAACACTGTTCTCCTCTGGAATTAATTCTTTGATGGAAATATCCATTTTTATATAATAGACCAACAGCAACAAATGGTAATCCTAAATCACTTGCAGATTTTAAATGATCACCAGATAAAATTCCAAGACCACCAGAATAAATAGGTAAGATTTCATCTAACCCATATTCAGCAGAAAAGTATGCAATTAAATCTTTTTTATTATTTGGATAATTTTTATTGAACCAAGTATCTGTGCTGTTCATATAATTTTCATAATTATTAACAACAGCATCATATTCTTTTAAGAAATTTTGATCATTAACAACTTCTTCTATTTTTTCTTGGCTAACCATTTTTAGAAATTTTACTGGATTTTTTTCACTGCATTCCCATAAATCGTTGTCGATTAATTTGAATAATCTTAAAAATTCAGTATTCCAAGACCACCATAAATTATTTGCTATTTCTGAAAGTTTTATAATTCTTGATGGAAGTTGTGGAACAACTGTAACTCTATTGAATATATACATTATATATTCCTCCTTCGTATTTTTTAAAATTTAATTTCTTCTGTTATCACAATAATAATTATCTATTAAAATGCATTTTTTGTCAATTCCTTTCTAATAATTATTACCAGCTTTATATTATAGTAAAAATTGTTTTTTCTTGCAATATAACAAAAGTATTTTTTTTATTACTTTTATGTAACATTAGAGTTTATTTGATTTATTTAATATATAATTATATATATTATTGGAGGTTTTTAAATGAAATTAAATAATAATAAAAATGTAATACTTTGTACAAAGGCATTATACGCTGAACAATTAAAATGTTATGCATCATTATGTGAATGTTATGAAGCATTAGCCAATTCTTTAGGTAGAAATGCTACAGCAGAAGATGTTCAAAAAAGATATGCTCCATATTTAAGTTTGGCTGCCAAAGGTGATTTAAGTTTTTTGGATAGAGAAAATAATTATGTATTTTCTCAAGAATATCTTGGAGCTAGATTTCAAAACCATGAAGCAAAAATATTTAAAGAATACGCAAAACAAACTAGAAGACTTTATCAATTTAAAGAAGGAGCTGCAATTCTTTCTCAAGCAATATCTTCTGATGGTACACCATATAAAGAAGATATAGATGCTTATACAGAATATATGAAAAAAGCTTCCCCTACAACTAGAAGATTTGATAGAGAAATTTCTGAACATTCACCAACATATATAGGACATTCTTATTATTTAACTACTCGTAAAGCAATATCAAATATAAGAAACATTGATTCTTCACATTTAGATGGTATACCAGTTTCAATGGAAATGGCTCCACATCAATTTGGTGCAAATATATCTGGATACACAACAATTGATAAACTTATGGAGCAAACCAGACAAGAAGCTCATTATATGGATACTAAAGAAGAACGTTCAGAATATGCTCAAAAAGTTAATCCAATTACAGAACATGGTTATAGATTCTTTGCGAAAAATCAAAGAGGTCTTGCATTATCTTTAGCAGCAATTATGGCTCTTGGATTAACTACTGGAGTTGCAAGTGGAATAAAAACTGCTCATGAATATAATTCTTTATCTATAGATACATTATCTGAAAAAGGTTATGAAACAGATTTATCTGTACAAACAATTCAATCTATAAGAAATATTGAAACATTAGTTAATGAAGCTCAAAATCAAGGTACTATTCCTACAGAAACACAATTAAGAGATTTAGGAACTACTATAGATGATTTATTTGATGATATTTTAGAAGAAAAGATTACACCTTCATTTTTAGAATCTCATCCTGATGCAAAAAATGTTACAGTTGAACATTATTATAACTATACAGATCCAGATGATCCATATAAAGCCATTATAATTTCTTATACAGATAAAGATGGAAAAGAGCAAGAAGAAAGAATTACTCACTTTAGTTCTGCTAGAACTTTTACACCTAATGATGTTGCTAATGTTTTTGAACATGAATATGCAACAGATAGTTCTTATTCAGAAATCAATAGTATTTTTTCAAGATCTGGAAATTATATTGATACTGGAAAAGATGTACAAGATGTTTTAAAGGGATATAGTAATAGCATTGATTTTATGAAACATTTAGCAGCACTTGATTTAAATTATAAAGATGGAGCATTGCTTGGAATTCTTCCATCTTCAATTAAAGCTGATTTTCCCGAAAAAGTTGAAAACCCAAGAGATTTTGAGGGTGAAGAAAGATAATATATAAAAAGAACAGTTTTATTAAAAGCTGTTCTTTTATTTAATTTTAAAAGCAAAATAAACTGCTACATTAAAGTAACAGTTTATTTTTTATTTATTTTCTTTTACTTGATTTTAAACAAAGCACTGCAACTATCATTATGCTTAAACCAACTATTGTGAATATTATTGTACCAATTCCACCAGTTACTGGAAGTGTTGCTCCAGAAGTGTTTTCTATCTCTATAAAGATTGATCTATAACTTATTCCCTCTTTTTCAACAACTTTTGTTCCATTATAATCAGGATTTTCTTCCGTCTTCTCATTTGTTAAGTGTACTAATTTATTAATTTCTGGATTTTTCTCAATTGATACATCCCATTTTATTGTACCATCATTATTTAATTCACATGCAATTACTAATTTAATATCTTTATTTAATTTGTTATAGCCATCTGGTGCTTTTGTTTCTCTTATATAATATGTTCCTGCACCTAAACTTGTATATTTTACCTGTCCTTTTTCATCACCTTCGCTACCACAAGTCAATTCAGCAATTTTAACTGTTTTATCTTCATTATATATTTCAAAAACAGCATTAGGTAAATAAGATTTTTCATCATCTGGATTTTTTACTTCTGCAATCTTTGATAATTCTAAATCAATTGAATATGTATATGTTTTATTCTCTGTTGTACGAGATTTTGAAAGCATATCATGTGGATTATCTGAATATATTAAATACGCTTCATTTATATTAGGATTATCTCCTACATTATGCGCTCCATTCAATTTAGCACTATACTCAAAAGTTACTATATCCCCTGGATTTAATTTTCCATCTGCTACTTGTTTTTTTATATCATTTATAGTAATTTTAAATACTTTTTTTCCTACATAAGGTGTTATATCATCCAATTTATATTCTAATTTATTGGCTTCTGTTAATTCAACTTCTTCTACTGAAAAATCAATATCTAAAGGCTCACCATCTTTATCTTTTGCAACAACTGCAACTTTACCATTTACATCTTTATATAAATCAAAACCTTTATCTATAATATCTACTATATAATATTCATAGTTTTCGTATTCAGCTAAGTATTCTTTAGAATGATTATTTTCTCCATTCTTAGTTTGATTTGTTGGTATCATTGCTTGTAAATTAAATGTTAATCCATAAATTTCATTTTCTTTTCCATAATATGTTTCTGTATTATGTGTATTATCAATTTTTACTCCACCACTTATTGTTTTTCCTAAATGTGGTACAATTGATTTCACTTCCATTGTAACATTACTTACAACATTTAAGAAATATCTACTATATGCATCATCTTTATCTGCAATTTGTGAATCTACAACTATATAATACCCAGCTTCTAATCCAGTTATTTTATATGTATCGCCAGTTGTACGATGTGTTGTATCAATTTTTTTATCTTCTATTATTTTTCCAATTATTATAGAAAATTCTTTAGCATGTGATTCGTTTTGTGCTAAAACATCTGCTACATCTGCTGCTGTTTTGCAATTATCATATGAACCTTCAAGAGCATATTTTTCTTTTAGCTTACTAATAATATCATCTGCATAT
This sequence comes from uncultured Clostridia bacterium, assembly GCA_949482135.1. GTDB lineage: Bacteria > Bacillota > Clostridia > TANB77 > CAG-508 > Scatovivens. The sequence continues at coordinate 239,654 of CASYFC010000002.1, read as the reverse complement.
ACTTCAAAACTTGTTCCCCATTTAATATCTGATAATACTTTTTTTGTTTCTTCTCCCTCAACTTTTTCATATAAGCTTCCTTGGAATATTTGATAAGCTTCATAAACATGTCCTTTTATTGCATTATCTATTGTAATTGTATATCCAGAAGTAACTTCTGGAGTCGTAGTATCTTCTGGTGGATTTGGTTGATTTGTATTATTATCAGTAGATGGTTCATTTGGTTTTTCACTAGGATTTGGTGTTATAGGTGTTTGCGTAGTATCGCCACTTGATGGAGGTGTTGATGGTGTTGTTGATGATGGTGTTTTACTACTAGTTGTTTGTTTAGTAGTTGTTCTTTGTGTAGTACTTTGTTCTATAGTGCCTCTATCATTTGTAGAACTCTCGCTATTTGAAGCTGTTCTATACGTAACTCTTTCTGAAGAAGATTCATCTTCTTCTCCTTCAGCTTGTCTAATATTAAATAAATTAGAAATTTTACTTTTTTCAAGTGATTCAACACTTGATTCTGTAGTTGAATTATTTACTAATTTTAAAATTCCAGCTGTAATAAGAATTGTACAAACTGTTACAATCCCAATTGCTACTAGTATTTTCTTGTTTTTAATAGATCTTTTCTTCATTTTACCGCCTCTATTACCCAATATTTTTATTCTACTATATGATATATCAATTTAAGTTATTTGAATATAAAAAATACTTAACAGTTATGTTACAAAAATATTACATCTTTTCTTTGCCATTATACTCATACATTTGCTTATTTTTAAAAATTTTACATTTTTTTACAAAAAAAGACTTCAAACATGAAGTCTTTTTATTACTATAATTTAAATCCATATGGAAGCAATTCTTCCATAGTATATTCTTCTACTTTTTTATCGTATACAGTGTATATTTTAAAGTCTTTATCTACAAACTCACTCATAAATTGTCTGCAATATCCACATGGTAAACATTGTTCAGGAGTTTTATCTTTTGGTCCCCCAATTACAACTATACAGTCAAATTCTTTCTCTCCTTCTGATATTGCCTTTGCAAATGCTGTTCTCTCTGCGCAAATACTTTGAATTCCTTGATTTTCAATGTTACATCCATAATATCTTTTTCCATTTTTGCATCTTAAAGCTGCTCCAACCGTATATCCAGAATGTGGTGAATAAGCTCTTGTTCTGGCATCTGTTGCAAGTATAATTTCATCTTTTATATTAATCATAATGTACCTCCTATTTATATTTTCTTATATTTACTAAAAATTTTCCACTTTTAGTTTCTTTTTCAATTCCATCAAAAATAAATTTTCCTTTTTTTCTAATTGTTATTACATCATTTATTTCTATTTTCTTTGAGTCTTTAAATTCATTTACTGAATTTATAAATACTCTTCCTTCTTCAATAATTTCTGAAGCAAAGCTTCTTGAACACCTTGCAAGTTCTGAGACAAAATTATCTAGTCTCATAGAAGAAACGATTATTTTTATATCTTCAAATTCATTTTCTACTTTTTCAATATCTTTTATATTTTCGGTAGTAATTATTGATTTCTTAAATCTAGTTAAATCCATTAATCCTTCTTGTAAATATTTGGATACGTCACATAAAGAAATTATATCCGCACCAGTATTTGTTACTAAAATGTCTCCAAACTTTTCTCTCTTTATTCCTAATTTCATTATCCCGCTCAAGAATTCTCTGTGTTTATAACTGAGATTGTTAGGTAACTTAATTCTTATAACTTCTAAAATTTTACTATAATTTTTTTCCACCATTTCTTTTGAGAATTTTTCTGGATAAAAAATTATAATATTTCTATCAGCATTTTCTCTTCCACCATATATAATCCAATTATTCTTTTTTTCTTCTGAAAGTATCTTTTTTAGCAAACTTATTTCAGAAACATCAAGAAAGTCTGTATATGTAATTTTATTTTTTGTCTTGCAAAATTCAAGCTTATCTGATATCTTGGCTACTAATAATTTGTTTTCACTATCTTTATATTTTTCTCTTGTTTTTTCAAACATTTCACAATACTTCCTACATCTAATCCATATTTTTCTTCAATTTCATCAACATTTCCATGTTTTACAAATTCGTCTGGATATGCAAATTTTTTCAATTCTGAATTTAATTTATTTTCAAAAATTAAATTTTCTACTTTCTCTCCAAGCCCACCTATTATTGTTCCATCTTCAATTGTAATAACTTGTTTTATACCAACAAGTTTTCTTATAATTGTATCTTCATCAAAAGGTTTTAAAAATCTAGCATTTATAACAGTAGAATTTATTCCATCTTCTTTCAATTTTTCTGATACTTTTATAGCTTTTGAAACCATTTTCCCAATTGCTATAATTGCAATGTCATTTCCTTCTTGTAATACTTCTGCTTTTCCACATTCAATTTCTTTACATTCTTTAAATGATATTTCTTCTCCCCCACGAGGATATCTTATTAATACTGGTTTATTTAATTTTACAGCAAAATCTAGCATCTTTTCTAATTCTGTAAAATCTTTTGGAGCCATAATATGAAAATTTGGAATTGTATTTGTAAAAGCCATATCTAATAGTCCTTGATGGGTTTCTCCATCATTACCAACAATTCCACTTCTGTCTGAACATATTATAACAGGAAGATTTTGAATTGCAACATCATGAACTAATTGATCATATGCTCTTTGTATAAATGATGAATATAACGGAACTACTGGTACAAGTCCAGCTTTTGCCACTCCAGCTGCTAATCCAACTGCATGTTGTTCTGCAATTCCTACATCAAAAAATCTAGTTGGATATTTTTTTGCAAATTCTGTAAGCCCTGTTCCATCTTTCATTGCTGCTGTAATTGCAATTACTTTTGAATTTTCTTTTGCGATTTGGACTAATTTTTCACCAAATACTTTTGAATAATCTTTTTTACCTTTACTTATTTTTTCTCCATTTTCAACATTAAATTTTGAAGTACTATGGAATTTATCAGGATTTATTTCTGCTGGTTTATAGCCTTTTCCTTTTTTAGTTAAAACATGAACTAAAATTGGTCCTTCTTGATCTTTACAAATATTAAAGATATTTTCTAGTTTTTCAATGTTATGTCCATCAACTGGTCCTAGATATCTAAACCCAATATCTTCAAAATACATTTTTGGAATTACTAATTGTTTTATTCCTCTTTTTGCTCTTTGAACTAATTTAACAACTTTTTTTCCAACAAATGGAATTTTACCAATAAGCTTTTTACCTTTTAAACTAGTATTTACATATATACTTTTTGTTCTAAGTTTTGAAAGCATCATTGAGATACCCCCAACATTTTTTGAAATACTCATTTCATTATCATTCAAAATGACTATCATATTAGTATTACTAGAACCAACATCATTTAATGCTTCTAATGCCATTCCTCCTGTTAAAGCTCCATCACCTATAACTGCTATAATTTTATTATTTTCGCACTTTATATCTCTAGCTCTTGCCATTCCAAGTGCTATTGAAATCGATGTACTACTATGTCCTGTATTAAAATTATCGTATACACTTTCTGTTGTTTTGGGAAAACCTGCAATTCCATTCATTTTTCTTAAAGAATCTAATTTATTTTTTCTTCCTGTTAAAATTTTATGTACATAAGTTTGATGTCCAACATCCCAAATAACTTTATCTAATGGTGTGTTAAACACAGAATGTAGTGCTATTGTAAGCTCAACTACTCCCAAGTTAGAAGCTAAATGTCCTCCTGTTTCTGATACAGTATTTATTATTTTTTTTCTTATCTCTTGTGCTAAGATTTCTTTATCCTCTATTCTTAAAGGTTTCAAATCTTCTGGATAATCAACTTTTTCTAAAATCATAATTAAACTTCCCCAATTTTGATTTCTATACCATTAAAAATGCCATTAATGAGGTTAATAATGGTACAGTTATATTATCTGTTCCTTTTATTGAAACAGCTTCTACAATAGTCATAAGTGCTGCAATTAATATTGATTTAATTGCAACATAATCTGCCATACTATATTGTAAAAATCCTGCTATTATAAGCAATGTTACAAAAAACATTGTACATGAACCAGCTACTGTTTTAGTACTATCTTTTATTTTATATTCTGGACTTTTTACTGATTGACCAATTACTGCGGCTAATCCGTCACCATATCCCATAACTGCAATCCCACATAATCCTATTAATGGATTTTTTATTGGTCCAAATGTAATTAAAGATAAAATTAATAAAGATAGTGCATAATATACTGTTCCTAAGCTTTCTTTATTCTCGTCATCTTCATCTCTTTCCATGACTTTTATAATATTCATTTTATAAGATGCATAATTTATAATAACAAATGCTGATGGCATTATTGCTACAATCCATGGGTTTTCAAAAAATACCATTGCAATAATCCACCAATTTGAAAGCATTATGTGTATAAATTTTCTACTTGCTTCTTTACCTGCTTTTTCAAATAACCTTCCTGCTAGCATTATTATAGCTATAAAAGCTATTGAAACCACTATTCCAAATATATTATTCATTTTAATTCTCCTTTTAAAAGCTAGTTGTATTTTAAGCTATTATATTATACAAAAAAAAGTGCCTAATTAAAAGCACTTTTTTCTATTTTCACATATAATTCACATTATTTTTATAATATCTTTTTTATTTCTTCATGTCTTTTTACTTTTCCTGTTGTAGTTTTTATCATTTCTTCATCTGTTACTATTATATCTCTTATATGTTTATATGCTGGCATATTTTTATTTATTTCTGCGATGTGTTTTTTCATATGATTATATACATCATCTTTTTGAACATATCCCATTATATCCTTTATTGCATCTGTATCATAAACAATTTTTACACAAACATCCAAATCTCCATCTGGAGTTGGTTTTCCATAAACCATACTTTCTTTAACTCCTGGTATATGATCAATTAATATTTCTAGTTCTTCTGGGAAAATATTTTTACCATTTTTTTGAACTATAACATTTTTCTTTCTTCCAGTTATATATAAATAACCATTTTCCATATATCCTAAATCACCTGTATGGAACCAGTTTCCATCTGAAAATACTTCCTCTGTTGCACTATTATTTTTATAATATCCAATCATTACATTTGGACCTTTTACAACAATTTCACCAATTCCTTTTTCATCTTTATTTTCTATTTTTACTTCTACTGATGGTAATGGTTTTCCAACAGAACCTATTTTTATTGCATGATCATTTTCAACAGCTATAACTGGCGAAGTTTCTGTTAAGCCATAACCTTGAAAAACTTGAAGACCTATTCCTGATAAAGATTTTGCAAGCTCTTCATCCATCGCAGCTGCACCACTTACTATCAATCTAATATTTCCACCAAGAGCCTCATGAATTTGGCTAAATACTTTTCTTTTCATCTTTATGTGTACTTTATCCAATACATTTGTAACTCTTATCATATTGTTAACAAGTTTTAATTTTCCTTGTTTTTCAATATTTTTCATTATTCTTTTATAAATACTTTCTAATATTAAAGGAACACATACAAGTACTGTTGGTTTATATTCACAAAGATTTTGCTGAATATATTTTAAACCATCACAAAAACACATAAATCCGCCAATATATACAACAACATGATTTATTGTTGATTGAAAAGTATGATGAAATGGAAGAAGTGCAAGCATACCATCATTTTCATCAAATTTTATAACTTTATTTAAATCCATAACATTAGAACATACATTTTTTTGAGAAAGCATTACTGCTTTTGATATTGAAGTAGTTCCTGATGTAAATAACATAATAGTCATTTTATCTGAATCAATTTTACTATCTAAATGGCTTGTATCTCCTTTTTCTAATAGTTCCTCTCCTCTTTGTATCATCTTTTTATAAGAAAGAATTCCATCTTTATCATCTTCAAAATCAAAACATATAAATTTTTCAATTGAAGATAACTTATTATCTTTAATTTTTTTCATTACCTCTAAATATTTTTCTTCAAAAAATATAGCTTTTGCTTCACTACGTTCTGTTAAAGAAATTATTTCGTTATCTGGTAAGGATTTATCTAAAGGGACTATAATTTTATCTCCTGTTGTAACTGCATAATATGCAACGTTCCATTCATATCTATCTTTTGCTATTAACGCAACATTTTCATCATTTTTAATTCCTAAATCATTTAGCGCTGTTCCTATACAATCAATTTCATGTTTGAATTCTTTATAACTCATTGTATAAAATTCTGGTGTTTCACCCTTTTTATACATTCTTTTCTTGAATTTAAAAGCAGGTCTATCTCCATATAATTCTACTGTTTGATTTAACAAATCCTTAAAATCTGTAATTTTTCTTACATTTTCATAATATATTTCCTTCATTAAAATCCTCCAATTAAAATATATATTTATTATTATATATCTAATGTAAAAAAATTTCTAGTAGAATAGTTGGTCAGTTTTTTAATTTATCTTTACAATCTAAATATACTCTATTTTCAATCCATTTTTTCTTTTCTTCTATATTATCTCTGATTTGACTAGCGCTAATTGGAACTGTTTGTCTTTCATTGTCAACACGTCTGTCTATAATATTCATATATTCAGCAACACACTTCCCATATTTCTCACTGCTATAAAAATGTGTTGGTTTTTCGTTTTCCATAATTTTTGTTAAATACTTCATTTGAATATTTACACTTTCTTTATCTAAACCATATTGAGGTGGTGGATTATGTGCAAATTTTATTTGAACATTTGGATATTTTTCTTTTATCCATTCAGCTCTCTTTTCAGTATTAACATCTATTACATCTGTATCATATACTACAACAATAAGCTTATCCATTTCTTTTAACGCTGTTTCTATTAAAAATTCGTGTCCTTTATGAAATGGAGCAAATTTTCCAATTGTAAAACCTATTTTTTTATTTTCCATATTTTAATATTCCTTTGCTATATCTTTTAATAACATTAGTATAAAACTGGTCAAAACTATCCAAAAACTAACATTCCCAATTGGTTATTATTCATATCTTAATGCATCAATTGGATTCATTTTAGCTGCTTTATTGGCTGGATAATATCCGAAAAATACTCCTATAGACATAGAGAATATTAATGATACTATTATCCCTGAAATAGAAGGTTTTGCTGGATATCCAAGTAAGTTTGAAGCAAGAACACCTCCACCTACACCTAAAATTACACCAATTGCCCCACCTATTAAACAAATAATCATTGCTTCTACAATAAATTGTGTTCTAATAGAAGCATTTGTAGCTCCAAGAGCTTTCCTTGTACCTATTTCTCTTGTTCTTTCTGTAATTGAAACAAGCATTATATTCATAACACCAATACCACCAACAACTAATGCAATTCCTGCAACAATTGATATTGCAAGTGTTATCGTCGAAAGCATATCTGTAAGCATTGTTACCATAGATCCCATAGTAATAGCCTCTATTTCATAATTTCTATTAGCTCTATAATATGGTTCAAAAAAAGCTTCAACCTTTTTGGCTAATATATCTGCATCTGTACCAACAGTTGTTATAATTTGAAAATTTGTATATCCATTAGTTTCATGAGTAAAATTCATTGCAGATTTTAATGGGACATATAAATCAGTTGCACTACTATCTCCTGACATATTCATCCCCATCATTGCCATGCCTTGATTTTTATAAACACCTATAATGGTGAATGCCTGCATCTTACCATCAACACTAACTTCTATCTCTTTTCCAAGTGCTTTGTTTACATCTTCGTCAAATAAATTCTTTACTACTTTATCTGAAATGATTGTTACATTTTTCATCTCTGTATAATCAGATTCAGAAAACATTTTTCCACCAAGCATTTCTAATTTATTTGTTACAAAATATCCAACACTATTTCCATATAAAGTAATGTTTGCTGATTTATTTCCAAGATTTGCGGTTCCTCTCCCAGCCCAATATTGAGCATTAATTGCATAAATATCATTTGGAAACTTATCTACCATTTCTTTTATCATTTCATCAGTTATGTAATCACTTTCATGTAAATCCATACTATCATTTGAAATTGTACCAAATTTAGCTCCATCAATTTTGCTACTTTCTTCTTCAGATACTTTTCTGGAATTTAACATTACATATACATCATTTGCTCCCATTGACTGCATATTTTCTGAAACAGAAAGTGTTAAAGAATCACCAACTGTGATAATTGCAATAACAGAACCAATACCAATTATAATTCCAAGCATTGTAAGAAGTGCTCTCATTTTATTTGAAAGAAGGCTATTTATAGCAAGTATAATATTTTCTATTAGAAGCATTATTTTTCGCCTCCTTCTTCACTATTTTCAATTTCTATATTACTTTCATTGCTTGCACTCATTAATTCTCTATTTCTAGAAATATTTTTTTCTTTATATCTAAGATTATTTTTCACATTAATTATTTTTCCATCTCTTATTGAAATAATTCTATCAGTTTCACCTGCCAACTCATTTGAGTGAGTAATTAATACTATTGTCTTATTTTTTTCACTATTTAATTTATGAAATAAATCCATAACTAATCTACCAGTTTTAGAATCTAATGCACCTGTTGGTTCATCTGCAAGAATAATTGCAGGATCATTCGCCATTGCTCTTGCAATAGCAACTCTTTGTTTTTGACCACCTGATAATTCTTCTGGTAAATGTTTTGCTCTATCTCCCATTTCTACTAATTCTAAAAGTTCCTTAGCTCTTTTTACTCTTTCTGTTCTTTCGATTCCAGCATATAACATTGGTAGTTCTATATTTTTAAGGGCATTTGTTTTTGAAATTAGATTATATGTTTGAAAAACAAAACCGATTTTTTGATTTCTTATATTAGATAATTCAGATTCTTCCGCTTCACCAACATCTATTCCATCTAAAATATATGTTCCTGAAGTTGGTCTATCTAAAACTCCGATTGTATTCATTAATGTTGATTTACCAGAACCAGAAGGTCCAACAATAGAAACAAATTCTCCTTCTTCTACTTCTAATGATATCTTATGAAGAATTTCAAGTTCATTTGGCTGACCAACATAAAACTTTTTTACTATATTTTCTAATTTTATAATTGAACTCATTTTTGTTCCTTTCTACATTCCTGCGTCTGCTCCCATCATTTCAAGCAATTCTTTCATTGAATCTCCAGCTTCTACTTTTGGTAAAACAACTTTCATACCAGCTTTTAATTTGTCTGATTTTATTTCAGCATAATAAGAACCTTCTATACCTTTTGTTACATTTAGTTCTTCTTTATTTTCTCCTGTTTCATCTTTTGCAACTTCTATATAATAAGTGCCATCTTCTCTTTCATATATAGCATTATATGGTACTGACCAAACATTTTCTTGCATTTCTGTAATTATACTTAATTTGGCATTCATACCTAAACGTAGCCTATCATTTTGACTATCTAATGAAATTTCAATTTTATATGTAGCACTCCCTCCAGTAGTAGTCGTTGTCATTCCTGTCATTGCACTATTATTAGTTGCACTAGAAGAAACATATGTAATTCTTCCTTCTAATTCTTCTTCTCTAGTTGCATCTGTTTTTATTAATACCTTCATTCCAACTTCTACATCTGGTATATCATATTCATCTATTTCTGCTTCAATAACAAATTCTTCAGTACCCTCTATAGTTGCAATTGTTGCTCCAGTATATAAATCACCTTTTTTCACATTAACTTCTGTAACAGTACCAGCAACAGATGCCTTAACTATTCCATTTTCAATTTGATCTTTATATGCATTTATTTGAGTTTTACCAGCAAGAGAACTTGAGTTTGCAGCAATTTCAGAATTTGTTAAATTATCTCTCATTGATGCAATAGTACTATCTGAAGTAGATACTACACTATTATGTGCTGTTACCATTTTATCGTAAGTTGTTTTTAATTGTGATATTGTTGGCTCCACTTGAGATTTTTGTGTTTCTAAACTTGCAATTTCAGTTGTTAATGAATTGTATTTACTTTGAACACCATTAGCTAAATTATAACTTGCTTCAACAGTATCTAATAGATTTTTTGCATTATCCATATTTACTTTTCTTGAGTTAACTTCTATTGTTAATTCTATTATTTTGCTATCTATGGTAGTATCTGCAGAATTTTGATCTTTAAGAGATTTTAAGTACTCAAGTTCATTGTTTTTTGATTGATATTCATTATTGGCTTGAGTAAAAGCCGTTTTTTTAGCTTCGTAATCCGCTTTTAAAGTTTGATATCCATTTAAAACTTGACCATTTACTTGTACATAGTTTTTTAATTCATTTTGTTTTTGATTCAAGTTTGAATTTATATTATTTAATTGATTTATAGCATCATCATAAGCTTTTTTTGCATTATTTAAGTCTTTTTGACTGCTTGCAATTTGTGTATCCTTATTTGCAATTGCATCATTTAAACTTCTTTGAGCAGATTGAATACCAAGATTTGCTTGTGCCTCACTATTATTTTGACTTGCTTGTGCAATACTTAAATTCTCTTGGATAGTTGATGTATCAAATGTACAAATTACATCACCTACATTTACTTTATCTCCTTTTTTTACATTTACTGATTTTATTTCTGAACCAGTAAGTGTTGCAACTACATTTTTCGTATTACTAGAATTTATTGTTCCTGTTGCACTTATACTTTTTGCAATTGTTCTTTTTTCAATTGTTTCAATTTCAACTTTTGTAACATCATCTTGATTATTCTTATTAAAATTTGAAAAAATAGTTATAGCTAAAATAACTAATATTACAGCAATCACTATTTTCTTTTTTGTAATTTTTTTCTTCTTTTTCATAACTAATTCTCCTTTAAAACTTTATAATTATATCACATTTATAGTTAAAAAGTCCACTTAATAGTGTAAATTTTGCAATAGAAAAGATTAATATTTTATTAATTTCTGTAATTTTCATTACATTATTTCGTTTTTGTAACATAATTTTAACATTTTTGTTATATTTGTTTTTCAAATATTATGTTATAATTACTTTATTGTAACAGATTAATAATATCTTTATGTTTTTGAACAAATCAATTTATTGATTTTAAGGAGGATTTAAAATGCTAGACATGCCTATATTAAAATTTGACAAAAGTATAAAATACTTAGAGTCACAAATTAATATTCAAAAAAATAACAAAAATCTAATTCTAGATATAATTTCAAATATTGGATTAATTTTAAATACATCTTCTAAAAATGATAATACTAAATTGCAATCTGTTCTAGATAAAGCAAATGATTTTTTGCAAAGCATTTCAAACAATATAACAAATCTAGAGCAATTAAATATAGAAATTTCTAATATAACTGCTGATTTAAATGAAATTGTATCTTCAAAATCAAAATCTACAAAAACAAAAGAATATTATATTGCTGCTTTTTCTAATATAAAAAATAACATTATTCAATATACACAAAATTTTCAAGAAATTGAAAATAAATTAGATATTGATAACAATGCATTTAACGATTTTATAAAAGATAACGATTTTAAATATACATTTAATACTGTAAATAATACAACTGAAAACACATACGAACTTGCAAGTTTTTCTATTAATAATGAATCTACTTCGATATCTGCTGATATTGAGAATAAAGATATAAGTGAAGATGATATTATTGATAACGGTATTGAAGAAGCTATTGCAGAAAATGAAAAAAAAGCTGAAATAGATGTTTCTATTCAGGAAGATGTAACCTCTTCTGAAGTTATCACTGAAAACAATAAAGAAGTTAATACTACTGAAGAAATTATTGTAGATACTTCAAATAATATTGAGGAAACAAATTCTATTGAAGACAATGTTGAAGAAATAAATTCTACCGAAAACAATGTTGAAGAAACTTTAAATAACATTGAAGAAACAAATTCTACTGAAAGTGCTATTGAAGAGAATACTGCTAATGTTGAGGAAACAGATATTGATAATTTTTTTGATGAAGATTTTGATTATAGTTCTGATGATGTTATTGATAATATTATTATTGAAAATAATGAAGAAGTAGTAAGTTGTTCTGTTCAAAAAGAAAATGATATAAATTCAAATCTAAATGTAATATTGAATGACTTATTTGATGAAAATGCATCTAATATAAAATCTGAAAAAGAAACTCTTATTACTTCAATAGAAACTCCCAAAACTGAAACTAGTAAACCATCTATTGAAGAAATAATAAAGAAGATAGAAAGCGCTACAGAAAAAAATAAAACATTATTAATATCTGAAAAAACAAATAAGATTTACTTACCATACAGAATTTCTGAATTACAAAACTATATGGATTATTATCCAAATGAATATAAAAATTTATCAGATGTTGTCGAACAAGAATTTATTATAAATTTGGATACATTTATAAAGCATCCTTCACAAACTAGATTTTCAGAAACATATAATTTAGTAAGAAATCGTTCTGGTAAATCTAGACTTAAAGCATTATCATATGCATTAAAATTAAGAAATAATGGAAGTATTAATCCAGCTATTATAGCTGCTTGTAAAAATGAATATGAATTACACTGCTATTTATATTGTCTAGAGCAAAATAAAACAGAATCATTTAAGTTTTTTAATATTATATATGATATAAGCTTATATTAAAAAAATTCCCCTCTAACATTAGAGGGGAATTTTTATTTTATAAAATTATGCAAATTAATCCTCCACTACCTTCATTAACAATTCTTTCTAGTGTCTCTTGTAATTTCATTTGTGCCTCTTCTGGCATTTTAGCTAATTTGTTTTGTAATCCTTCATTAATTAATTCATGTAAACTCTTTCCAAAAATATTTGAATTCCATATTTCTTTAGGATCGTTTTCAAATCCAGAAAGTAAATATTTCACTAAATCTTCAGATTGTTTTTCACTACCAACTATAGGAGAAATTTCTGTTTCTGTATTTATTTTTATCATATGAATTGATGGTGCTTTAGCCTTTAGTTTTACTCCATATTTTGATCCTTGTTTTACAATCTCAGGCTCATCTAAAATTAAGTCTTCTATTCCTGGAGTAACAATTCCATATCCTTTTTGATTAACTTCATGTATTGCATAAGACATCTTATCATATTCTGTTTTGATTTTTGCAAAGTTTGATATACAAGAGAAAAGCTCTCCCTCATTTTTTATATCAACTCCTGTAATTTTGGTTAACATATTATAAAATAATGATTCGTTTAATTCAGCTTTTACACTTACTACTCCTCTTCCCAAATCAATTTCTTCAATGTATGATTTTTTTATTTCATCACTATTTTCTAAATTTAAATAACATTCATGAACATCTTTTAGTCTTTTTGTATTTTCAAATGTTTTCTTAACTGTATTAAATAAAGAAACTTTTAATTCATTATCTAAATCTAAACCATCTATCCATCTAGGAAATTTTACTTCTATGTTTTCTATCATAAATTCATATAATAACTTTGAAAAAATCAAATTTATATCTTCTAAATTTAAATTTAAACAATTAATTGGAACTACTGTTGTACCATATTTATTTGACAAATCATTTGCCATATTAATACTATATGGATCATTAGGATTTTGACAATTCATAAGCATTATAAATGGTTTATTTAATTCTTGTAATTCTCTTACAACTCTTTCTTCAGCCAGAACATAATCTTCTCTTGGAATATCTGTAATTGTACCATCAGTTGTTATAATAATTCCAACAGTTGAATGCTCTACAATTACTTTTTTAGTTCCAAGTTCAGCTGCTGTTTCAAATGGAATTTCATTTTCAGACCATGGTGTTTTTACCATTCTTGGCAAATCATCTTCCAAATATCCAATAGCATTATTAACTAGATATCCAACACAATCTACTAATCTAGTTTTCATTTTAACATTTCCATTTAAACTAATTTCTACTGCTTCATTTGGAATAAATTTAGGCTCTGTTGTCATTATTGTTCTTCCACTGGCACTTTGTGGAAGTTCATCAATAGCCCTTTCTTTTTTATATTCATTATCAATATTAGGCAAAACTAATAATTCCATAAATTTCTTTATAAAAGTTGATTTTCCAGTTCTTACTGGTCCAACTACTCCTATGTAAATGTCTCCATCAGTTCTTTGAGCTATATCTTGATATATTTCAAAATTCTCCATAAAAAATATCCTCCTATAAATTTGTACACATCATCTTTTACTAATTTATATTTGGATATTTAAAATTTATGACTATTTATTTTATATATTAGAACATTTTACTAAAATATAAAATTCTCCTTTGCTAGTATCTAATTCATTTATATGATTTTTAAAGACATTTATACTATCTAAATTTCTAGGTATTATTTGTTGTTCATCCTGATAAATACTTATAATCTCCCCTTTTTCATTTTTTATAATATATAAAAATTCTAATTCAGAACTTCTAAAATTATATTTATTTAAAATAGAAAATTTATTATTTTCACAAATATCATTTTTTATTAATTCACTATGTATATCAAATTTTTGATATACAATTGCTTTCCAATATAAATTATTATAAAAATAGTAATAATCATATATTGATTTATCAATATTATAAGTATCTAAATAAAATTTGTAATCATAAAATCCTATATTAACAGAACGTAAATCTTCATTTACATCAACTATAATATTATTTTGTAATTCATAACTTTTATTAATAGAACATTGATAAATCTTGCCTTTTATTTCACTATATGCTCCTGTTCCAATATTTTTAAATTCATTAACATTATATATTGGAATAATACTATCGTTTTCTGCATATAAGTTTCGCTCTATTTCATTTTCATTTTTTGAATACATTTGCTCTAATTCTATATCTTTAGAAATTTGTATTTTTTCTTTATCACTAATTATTGAATAAATTGTTAATGTAAATATAAGTAAAAAAAGCATTATAAATAAAACAATTAGTGAAATTATTCCATTTTCCGTTTTCATTTTTTCCTCTTTTCTAATTAATTATATTATAGAATAAAACAATTTGTAAAGTAAGATAGAATATTTAGAAAGAAATTGTAAATAATAGATAAAAAGTAAATTTAGTATGGAGAAATAAATGAAAAAAAATTTTTTTAATAATTTATTTGAATATAAAGAACAAGATGAATATGAATTTATTCTTCCTAAGACCGCCAATAATATTAGTCTTGAAGAATTTGATAAAAAGGATACGCATACAGTATCTCCTGATTTGAAAAAGAACTTAGATTATTTGAAAGTAAAATTTAATATGTTAATTAATAGTGATATAAAAATTAGAGAATTCACTATTAGTATAAAACCAAAAAAGTATTCTGCTTTTATTATTTATATAGATGGAATGGTAAGTGGCACTGCAATAAATGATTTTATACTAAAACCTCTTCTATTAAAAAATTCTATTAAAATGAAGGCTGAAAGTACTGAAATAATTCAAAAAAAACTTTTAAATTTCAATTTAGAAAAATTTTTATATGCAAACCTTATACCTCAAAATAGTATCAATGCAGAAAAAGAATTAGAAAAAATAGTTTCTAATATAAATGCTGGATTTTGTGTTTTATTTGTAGATACTTTAGATACTGCAATAGCTATTGAAACAAAAGGATTTGAAGGAAGAAGTGTTGCTGAACCAGTTACAGAAACAGTTGTTAAAGGCTCTCATGAAGCATTTGTTGAAAATTTAAGAACAAATACATCGATGCTTAGAAAAATTATCAACAACGAAAATTTAATTATTGAAGAATCCACTGTAGGCTCAATTAGTAATACAAAAGTTGCAATATGCTATATGAAAAATATAACAAATGATGATTTAGTAGCAGAAGCAAAATACAGAATAAATAACCTAGAAATAGATTCTCTTCTTTCTTCTGGGCAATTAGAACAATTTATTAAAGACTCTGCAAAAACTTCCTTTCCACAAACAATATCGACTGAACGCCCAGATAAAACTTGCAGTTACTTATTAGAAGGAAGAGTTGCAATTATAGTAAATGGTTCACCATTTTCCATAATTTTGCCAGCAGTATTAGTAGATTTCTTATATTCACCAGAAGACATCAATTTAGATTATAATTATACAAACTTTCTAAGGACTTTAAGATTTTTTGCTCTATGCAGTGCGTTACTACTACCTGGATTATATATTGCAATCACAACCTACCATTGTGAACTGCTACCATCAGAATTACTATTTGCAATAATTGCAGCAAGAGAAGCAATTCCATTTCCAGTTTTTTTTGAAATAATTATAATGGAATTATCTTTTGAATTAATTCAAGAAGCAAGTATAAGAGTTCCATCATCATTTAGTACTACTGTTGGAATTATAGGAGCATTAATTTTAGGTGATGCAGCAGTTTCTGCAAGTATTGTAAGTCCAATTCTTATAATAATTGTTGCTTTCACTGGAATTTCCGCATTTGCAATACCAGATAATTCTCTTAGATTTTCAATTAGGATGTTTAGATTTATGTATACTGTTTTAGGATATTTAGCAGGATTTTTAGGAATAGCTTTTGGTTTTTTTGTTCATTTTCTATTAATTTCAAATAAAACATCTTTTGGGCTTCCATTCTTTGCTCCATTTATACCTTATAGCAATATTAATGAAAATGAAAGCTTATATATAAAACCTGTATGGAAAAGAGAAAGAAGAAACAGAAATATAAATACTAAAAAACCTTCTTCTGAAAAACATATTAGTATGTCTTGGAGGGAAAATGGAAAATAATTTTAAGTTAAAAAAGTATCAAGCTATTGCCTTGATAATAATAATAATGATAAATAAATTAATATTGAATGTTCCTTTTTATATTGTAGATTTAGTAGGAAATGGAGCAATTGTTAATATAATTTATATTTCTATAATAGATCTTATTGGTCTTTTAGTAATTATAAAACTATTTGAAAAATTTGACGGAAAAGATATCCTAGATATTTCAGAATTTGTAGGAACCTCAAAGTTAAAAGCCATAGTTGGATTATTAAGTATTATTTTACTATTCTCTGTTGCATTTATAACAATAATAGACTTTTCAAATGTACTTCATACAATATATTTTTCAAGTTTTCCTCTTATTTATATTTTAATTTTTTTTATTATAGGAATACTAATTGCAAATTTAATTAATTTTAGAGCAATATCAAATATAATTTCTCTTATCGCCCCCTTTGCAATAATTAGTATTTTAATAACATTTTTTGCACGAATTGGAGATTTTGATATAACTAATTTAACACCTGTTTTAGGGGAAAATTATCACACTACATTTGTTATGGGACTTCTTAACACATTTGCTATGTATTTTATTGTTTACATCTATTTTCTAAAACCACTCTTACAAAATCAAACAGAGTTTAAAAAAATTTCTATAATATCTTATATTATTTCAGTTATAATGATACTTTTAACTGTTGTACCAATACTCACCTTATTTAATACAGCAGATGGAAATGAACCAATAAATTCTCTTTTTCTTTTAGCAAGACAAATTGAATTTGGAAATTTTATTCAACGTGTTGATGCTATTTTTATTATGCTTTGGATTTTATCTATATATGCTTATTTGAGTTTTGTAATATTTTTAATAAATCGAATAATAAAGAAGATTATTAATATTTCTAATGAAAAAATGCTCACATTTTCTACTTGTAGCTTACTTTTTGGACTTGCACTTATACCACTTAATATGTCTCACATACATTTTATTGAAGATACGGTATATAGATATATGGTTATTGGCTTCATTTTCGGACTTGGAATTATCCTTTTAATTTGGGCAAATATAAAATACAGAAAGGTGAATTCAGATGATAAAAAATAAAATAATATGTGTATTTTTATTAACATTAATTTTATTAACATTTACTGGTTGCAGTTCTACAAATACTGGAATAGATAATTACTATTTTGTTGTATCTCTTGCTATTGATAAAACAGAAAATGATAACCTAAAAGTAAGTATTCAAATTCCTGCATCTTCAAAATCTTCAGAAGGTTCTGGTTCTTCTCAAGCAAGTACAGCAAATATTTACACTGTTGAAGCCAAAACTATTGATGAAGCATTTATAATTTTAGATAATTATTTAAATAAAAAAATAAATTTATCTCATTGTTCTGCTTTAATTTTTTCAGAAGAACTTGCTAAAGAAGGAATTAAAGAATATATATATACTTTAAGTAATAATACTGAACTTAGACATACTTGTCAATTAGTTGTAAGTTCTAAAACAGCTTATGATGTTCTTGAAAAAATATCTAATTCAGAAGAATCATTTTCATCAAAATTATTTGATTATTTAACAACAAGTAGTGATTATACTGGACTTACAATTAGTTCTACTTTTGGGGACTTTTTCCAAAATTTACATGATGATAATATTCAGCCAACTGCTATATATACAAAATTCTTTGAAGATACTGTACAATCTTCTGGTATTGCACTATTTAAAGACGAATTTATGATTACACATGTAGATTCCTTGTGTACACTTGCTCATTCTATATGCACAAATAAATTGGAATCTGCAACTATAACAATTGATAATCCTTTTGATGAAAACCATTATGTTGATTTAGATATTGAATTATATAAAAAAACTGATGTTGCTATTAATATAATTAATGGTACTCCTTATATTGAACTTGACATATATCCTAAAGGAGCTATTAGAAGTTCTGGAAGTGTGTTCAATTATATAGATAATGATAATATAGCAAAACTAGAGGATGCTACTAACAAATATTTAAAAAATGTAATAACTGATTATTTATATGATATTACTAAAGAATATAATACTGATGTTATTGGTTTTAAAGGGATTTGTCAGTCAAAATATTTTACGGAAGACGAATTCAATACAGTTCATTGGGATGATGTTTTTCAAGATGCATTCTTTAATGTGAATGTAAAAAGTGAAGTAAATTCTAGTAATTTATTTAATAAAGAATAGAATTTAGAAGGGATTTAAATTTATGAAATATTTATTTATTTTTATTTTAATTCTTGGTTTTTTAAAAACTTTTTATTATGGAGTATTTGAAATTAAAGAAAAAGAGAATAAGTATGGTGGAATTGCTGTAATTTTTATAGCAATTCTTGGACTTATTCTCCCAACTGCATTATTATTTATATTATACTAATCATTCTTCACTTTAATTTCTAACAACTTGTCTTTTAACTCTTTTTCAATATTAACAAGTTCTTTTTCAGCTTCGATTCTCTTTTCTCTTCCTTTTTCATGAATTTCAAGAACTTTATCTAAAGTTTCAATTATATCTTTATTAGTTTGTTGAAGAGTTTCTACATTCACTATTGCTTTTTCAGCTTCCTCTGCAATTTCAATAGTGCCTTGCTTTAACATTTCACTATTTTTCTTTAACATTTCATTAGTAGTATCTGTTACTGATTTTTGAACCTCTAGTGCACTTTTGGAATTAGCAAGTCCTAAAGATATAACAATTTGATTTTTCCATAATGGAATTGTATTTATTAAAGAGCTTTGTATTTTCTCTACTAATTCACTATCATTATTTTGAATTAATCTTATTTGTGGTGCCATTTGAATTGAAATAATTCTTGTTGTTTTTAAATCATAGATTTTCTTTTCAAATCTATTTATCATATTTACCATATCATTTGCTTTTTGAGCATCAGCTTGGTCACCAGTTTCTGTTGCTTTTTTTTGTAATTCTGGTAAAATAACATTTCTCAATTCTTCTAATTTCTTTTCACCAGCTATAATATAAAGTGAAATTTCTTTAAAATATTCTAAATTTTTATCATACATTGTATCAAAAATTGTAATATCCTTTAACATCTTTATTTTCTGTGTTTCTAATTGTTTTTCAATTTTATCAACATTATGAGAAACTTGATCATATTTTGCTATCATTTTTTCAATTTGTTTTTTTGCATTAAAGAATATTGCTTTTAATCCTTTAGGACTCATTGATTCTGGTACTTCTGTATCAAAATTTTTCACTTGAACAACTAAATCTGTTAATAATTCGCCTACTTCTCCTGCATTTTTTGTTTTAACACTGTTTAATACACTATCAGAAAAATCTGATATTTTGTTTTGAGCAGATGCTCCAAATTGTAACACTTGAGTAGAATCTGTTACATCAAATTTTGTACAAAATTCATCTATTGCATCTTTTTCTTCTTTTGAAAGCAATTGATAATTTAATGAACTTTCTACTTTTTCATCTGTTACCTTTTCTCCTGTTAAAATTTCCTTTTCAATTTTTTCTGATGCCATCTGGGGCTCAACTTTTAACTCTAATGCTTCACTCATTATTCTTCCTCCATACTTTTTATTTATGATTAATTGCCTAGATATTCTATTAATCTATCATACATAGACATTTTTAAACTTGAAACCGTTTTTGTTATTGTTTGTGGGATACCGGAAATTCCTACTTTTGAAACATCATAGTTTCCAACTCCTACACCTGTTCTAAATCCATACTTTTCCCAAGCAATTTGACATATTTCTTGATCATCAAAAATTTTATTATATTCGTTTCCGTTCTCTGTAAATGTTGCTATACAATGTGAATTCCATATTGTTGGTGATGGATAAAGAATTCTTATATGATCTTTAACTTGTTTAAATCCTTCTGGATTTGAAGTTGCAAATTCTATTATTGATTTTTCATAATCAACAATCATTGGCTCTCCACCCATACCTGTTTTTAAATATCTTTCAAATAAATCTGCTGGTGTATTATTCATATATCCAGATTTTACATAAAATTCTTTTAACTTAGGTAAGTTTTCTTCTACGTTACTTTCTGTAACACTTCCACCACTCATAATAGAAAGTAATAGTCCATAATAAGTAGCTCCTGGTGATGAAGTAACTGGGTCAGTAGATGCTATATTAATATTTCCATATAACATATCTAATCCTATATCTGACCATTTTTTGCCTTCTAGAATATATGTTAGAAGCTTATCCATATCTGTTATATAATATACTCCCTCTTGTTCAGTAACTATATTCTCAAGCACCAATGCGTCCACAATTGTATCCCAACTATAAATTACAATTGGAGTATTTAATGTTAATCCACCTTCTAAAACTCTATTTCTATCAGCTTCTCCTTTAGATTTATCTGGTGATAATCTATAATAATCTAAAAATCTCTGATCCGAACAAAACATTAAATCATAATTTGATCCATCTTTTCTAACTAATGGTTCTTTTACTATTTTCCCATTGCTCCAAGAATCATATATAGCATTTATTCCATACTTCTCTCTCATAATCTCATTAACTCTCATATCTGCTATAAAATCTTCTTTTCCACCTCCAACAGCAACTGCTACATCTGTTAGTGTTTTATTATCTAAGTCAGGTACATTTGAATTTTCACTATTGTATCCTGTAAATACCTTTATTCCAATCATTAAACATATTAAAATAGCTAATATTGCAATTCCTAAAACTTTTTTATTCACTTGCTTCAGCCCCCTTCTATTTTATATCAAAATCACTATCTGTATTTAAACCTTCTGATTTAAGCATTGTTTCAAAAACTTTTAATTCTGCATCTGTATCAATAATTTCTGATTGAAATAAATTTGATAATTGCATTTTTAAAGAATTATTTATTTTTATAATCATTTGTTTTGTATTTTGCATTGACTTATTTATTTCTTTTGTATTTAAATATTGATTTTCCATATTATCATATGTTGTTAGAATTTTTAATGTTGTTGGTAAATAATAATTCAAAAAGTTTTGAGCCTTATTTAGTTTTGATGGATTTTTAGAAATTTCATATATTATTTTTGCTGATGTATCATGAATTTCATCTATATTTCTTACCAGTTCTTTATCATCAATTTTATTCATAACTTCATATATCTTAGCATTTTGATTTTTAGCAATATTTAAAATATCATAAAAATTTTGCATACTATCTTTTTGGACATAATTATTTTTTGTATCTGATAGCAATAAGTTTCCTGCTCCATAAGCTATAGCAGCAATTCCTAACGATGGCAATAATGATACATTTAAAGCTAAATATGGTATTGCAAAAAATGTACCACCTATTAAAGCTGAAATTATAGGTTTTTTACTATTCTCCTTATTATTCATTTTAATTATATCCTCTCACCTCTTTAAATGCTTTTAATAAATCAGTTTTTCCATCAAAAATTTTTCCATTTGTTAAATCTGCAATATCTTGCAATTCATATTCATATGCATCTCCAAACATAATTGAATATATTGGTATTTGCTTATTTATAATTTTGTAATAGCTAGAAAGATTAGAATAACTTCCCATATTAGACTGTCCATCTGTCATTAAAACAATTGAAACATTATATTTATCTAAATCTTCTTTATTTAATAATTCTATTGCTTCTATTGATGTATCATATATATTTGTAGATCCTTTGGGAAGCTGACTTGTTATTTTATTCTTTAATTCTGAAGTTGTAAGACCTTCTTGTGTACTCCATGTTGCTAAAACATTTGTACTAAAAGGTATTATTGTTATTTTATCTTTTTCTGTAAATTGCAATAAATCTTTTTTGGCAAGATCTTCATTTAATATATAATTCATTGCATCAACTAATTGACTATTCCCTTGACCTTTCATACTTCCTGAATAATCTAAGCAGAATATGGTATGAACTGGCTTTCTAAGTTCTGACTGATACATAGCTAGCGCTTCTTGTATAATATCTGCACTTGGAAATTTTATTGGTACTATATATCTATTTGTATCTATTCCCCAATTTGGATTAAATATTGTTTTATCAGCATTTGAATTTATTCCACCATACCAAGTTCTTCTTCCAAGTTTTGCAAGTTCATTTTGTCCTTCAGAACTTAATATATAATTTTGAATAACTTCAAAACTATCCCTTTTTTCTTCTATTCCATTATCAATATATGCAAATGGAGAATCTGAAATTGAGACTCCATCAACTGGATAAAGTGCATATAAAGTTTCTTTATTATTTTGAGATAATTTTTTATTTATATTTATTATTGAAGATTCATATGTTACTACAGCCTCATAAGAACCATTTATAAATAGTTCTTCCAAAAAATCTTCGCTACCAGATGATCTTTCTAATCCTTCAAATAATGCAATAAGTTCAGCTTTCACATTATTATTTTCTATATGCTCTAATTTTAAAACTTCTGGACTGCCAGCAATAGAAGATAATAAGCCTAAATATGCTGTTGCTCCAGAATTTGTTTGAGTAGGATTTGACATACTAAATTTTAATTTTCTATTCTTTATTGCACTAACAATATCTGATATATAAATTTCTTTATTTTTAAATCCTAGTTCATTTGCTTTAGATTCTTTTATTGCGAAAACAACTGGATTTATACTTGTTGATTTTGAATTTGAAACAGTAACATTTTTGTTTAACATATATAACCATATTGAATTTGAAGTCCATACTGCATCATATTCTTCTCCAGAGTTCAATTTTTCCATAATATCTAGTGTTCCAGCATATTCAAAAGATACCTCTATTCCTTTAGTTTCCGCATATTCTGTTATTATTTGTTCCATATCTTGATTTTCTGAACTAGATATTATTCTAAAAGTATTATCTTCAATAATCTCACTGTTATCTTGATTATCTATATAATCTAACTTTCCACCATTAAAATCATTTACAGCAATTATTATACATCCTATTAATATAATAAATAATGGTATTATTACACTATTTAAACTCTTTTGTTGTTTCAAATTAAATCCTCCAAAATAAATTTCAATACTATTTTATTTTATTTTTACTTTTTTGTAAATAAAATAAATGAATTATTTTTTATCTCTCTTTGGTTTCTACATTTAGTATAATTATTTTCCGAAAAACACCATTATTCATGAAACTTTCTTATAAAGTATTGATTCAAAAGGAAAAATATGTTACTATAATATGTAGTTTAAATAAAAATGAAAAGGGGAGAAAATAATATGGCAGATGTATATATGGCTGGAGATTTAAGAAACAATACAACATTTGAATTAGATGGAAATGTTTTTAAAGTTGTTGAATTCCAACATGTAAAACCAGGAAAAGGAGCAGCTTTTGTTAGAGTAAAAATGAAAAATGTAATAACAGGTGCTGTTATTGAAAGAACATTCAATCCATCAGAAAAATTACAAGGTGCAGAAATCGAAAAAAGAGATATGCAATATTTATATCAAGATGAAGGTTTATACTATTTTATGGATAATGAAACATACGAACAAATACCTTTAAATCAAGAACAACTTGGAGATGCTTTAAAATATATCAAAGAAAATATGAATGTTACAGTATTATCTTTTAAAGGAAAAGTATTTAATGTAGAACCACCAATGTTTGTTGAACTAGAAGTTACATATACAGAACCTGGTTTTAGTGGAAACACAACTACAACTTCTGGAAAACCAGCAACATTAGAAAATGGTTTAGAAATTTCAGTTCCACTATTTGTAAATATAGGTGATGTTATTAGAATAGATACAAGAACTGGTGAATATATGGAAAGAATTTAATTGAAAAATTCTAAAGGATTGACGGCTATGCCGTCTTTTTTTATTGTAAGATGCAAATGACACCCTGTGGTAGCACCGATTAGTTGGATTTCCATTGGAATCTTTATATGGATTGTTTGGAATTGAAAATATATTTTTGGGTCCAACTTTCGCTATAACACTTCCTTTACTTATTTTATCTCCAACTTTCACAATATAGTTGGGTGATATATGGCAATATAAAACATTAATATTTTCATTTTCTGTTATAATTGTACAACCGATTAGCCCCATTAAATCCAACATAAGAAATCATTCCATCAATTACAGAATAGATATTCGTCCCTTCTAAAGCTGCAATATCTATTCCAGAATGATTAGAAGAACTACCTGTTGTAGGAGATTTTCTTGGTCCAAAAGTCGAAGTTATAGTATGAAATCCAGGAAGTGGCCAAAAAAAATCTTTATTAGAAAAAAAGAAATCTGATTGTATTTCTTGGAAAGAATTCAGACTTGATGAAATTTCATTTGCATAATTAATAATATTTGAAAAAATTATAAGGAGAATAAGAAAAAAATATAAAGAATAAATAATTTTATTTATAAAATCACCTCCATTTAAATAAAAAAGAAGCTAAACTTAAACCAAGTTCTAGCTTCTTTTTTATGGCAGGGGTAGTAGGATTCGAACCCACACAGGCGGTTTTGGAGACCGATGTGCTACCATTGACACTATACCCCTATTTGAATTTAACAATAGTAATAATAACATAAAAAAATATATAATTCAAGTAATATTAAAAAATATTTCTAATATTACTTGAATTATTTTATTTTCCCAATTTTACAACTGTATAATCTCTATTTGCATGTGTTAATCTAATACATCCGCTTTTTCCTACCAAAAATGTATCTTCTATTCTTATTCCAAATTTGCCAGTTTTATAAACTCCTGGTTCTATTGCAATAACAGAATTTTCTTTTAATATACAATCTTGTTTTGATCTTAATATAGGTCTTTCATGTATATCAAGACCTACACCATGTCCAAATGCATGTAATACTTCATAATTCTTTAATTTATAATCTGTTTCTCTATCTTTTATTATTGTTTTAATATTTGAACCATCTTTTAACATTATACTTAATTTTTCTTGTTCATTTAAAACAAAATCATATACTTCTTTATATTCTTCTTTTACTTCTTCAACAAATATTACTCTAGAAAAATCTGAACAATATCCATTATATTTACATCCTATATCAAACTGAATTATATCACCTTTTCTTATTTTTCTATCAGTTGGAACTGCATGTGGCATTGATGAATTTTCTCCAAAAGCAACTATAGAATCAAAAGCTAATCCATCTGCTCCATTTTGAATCATAAATTTTTCTATTTCAAAAGCAACATCTTTTTCAGACATTCCCTCTTTAAGGTTTCTTATAATATATTCGAATGCTTTATCTGTAATTTCACAAGCCTTTGTTATATTCTCAATTTCTTCTTTATCTTTTATAACACGAGCATTTTCTATTAACCCTTCTGTTTCCATTAAATTTACTTGATAAGTATGCAAGTAATTTTTATATTTTTCATATGTAACATAATTTTCCTCAAATCCAACATTATCATTTGTTGTAAAAATTGATTCATAATCATATTTACTAAGATTTTTTGAATCATATGCAACAATTTCATCACTTATTGTTAAATTTCTATTTACACTCTCAATATATCTACTATCTGTAACAAATATATTTTCTTTAGGTGCAACAATAAAAAATCCTTCTTCTGAAAGACCTGTTAAGTATCTAACATTTACAGGATTAGAAATTATCATTCCTTCTAATTTTGAAGAAATTAACTGATTTCTAAGCCATTTAATTTTTGCATTCATATATATCATCCTCTCATAAATTTTATAAAATTGTGTTACTTATTACTCTACAAAACTCTAAAAAAGTATCTAATATTAAATTCGATGGTAAGAATATACAAATCATTGCAGCTATAGATAAAAATGGTCCAAATGCTATGTAATCATCCTTTTTCTTAAAAATTAATATTCTTACAAAAATTAAAATTATTGAAAATACTGCAGCCACAACAAATGCTAATAAAGAAATTTCTATAATAGTATTGGGTCCAAAAAATAATCCAATTGCTCCTACAAATTTAATATCTCCAAGTCCCATAGCTTCTTTTCCTGTTATTATCCATCCTAAAAGTGTTATAATTCCAAAAATTGCTATTCCAGTAAACATTCCTAAAATATAATCTTTTGCCATATTTACATTTGAAATACCATATACAAACGTAATTATTAATCCAAATTCTAATATACTCAAATTTATTCTATTTGGAAGAATTCTATGTAAAGAATCAATTGAAAATGATATTACAAGCAATGGTGTTAATATTAAAAATTTAAGCAAATCTAAATTTTTAAAAATATCTTCTTTATGAATTCCAAATTTATATAATAAAGCTATATATACAATTGCCATTATAATCATAAATACATAATTTAATTTTAATCCACTTTTATTTTCTTTAAAGAATTCACTAGAAAAAATCTTTTTATTTTCTGGAATTCTCATATTACACCAAGCCACAAATTTTCCTACTATTAATCCTATAAAAGCAATTAAAACATAATATCCAATAAATACATTATTAAAATACATTCTTTCCTACCTGTTTATTTTCTTTAAATATTTTTTTATTATTAAATTTTCTATAGGTCTTTTTACTTTTGTCATCCATATATCTTTTTCATCTAATGGGTCTACTAAAATTGATATCATTTTCATACGATTAGAGCCAATTACATCTGTAAATATCTGATCTCCAACAGCAGCAATATTTTCTACTGGTAGATTTATTTGTTTTATTGCTTTTTGGAAACCTCTTTTTAAAGGTTTGGTAGCAAATTTTATATATGGTATTTCTAAAAAATTTGCTACCATTTCAACCTTTTGTGTTTTATTACTGTTTGAAACAATCATACACTTTATATTATTTTCTTTAATAATTTTATACCATTCTTCTAAACCATCTACATAGTTTAAATCAAAATCTAACAATGTGTTATCAACATCTAATATTAAAGCTTTTATATTATTTTCTTTCAAAAATTCTGGATTTATATCTGTAATTTTTTTAAAATAAAATCTAGGGTATATTAACATTTTTTTCTCCTCAACTTTTCTATCCCTATATTACCAATTTGTTGAGTTTTTGTCAAATGTTAATTATTTCATTTATCTTTATTTACAAAAGATATGGCTACCTATTGTCATAACTTGAGGTCTACTCCAAATCCATCCAGATGTTGCTGTATTAGGGTTAAAATAATATATACAGCCTGAAGTTGGATCCCATCCATTTATTGCATCTTGAGCCGCTTTTCTTGATTGTTCATTTGCTGCTAAATTAATTTGTCCATCTGAAACACAGGTATATGCTCCTGATTGATAAATTACACCTGCGATAGTATTAGGAAATTTTGAATTTGCAACTCTATTTAATACTGTAGCAGCAACTGCAACCATTCCCTTATAAGGTTCTCCTCTTGCCTCTGCATGAACTAATTTACTTAGTAAATTTAAATCTGTATTATTACTTGTTGTTTGATTTTTATTGCTACTATTTCCTCCAGAGGTTATTCCTAATGCAGCAAGTGTTTTCTGCCCAGCAATTCCATCTACTGATAAGTTATTTTTTCTTTGAAATTTTTTCACAGCCTCAAATGTTTGACTTCCATAAATCCCATCTACACTTCCTGAATAATATCCCCATGCCTTAAGTTTTTCTTGAATTTTTTTAACTTCTTCTCCTCTAGAACCATACTTAGATAAGGCATAGTTACATACTGGAAATGCTATAATTAATATCATTAATAAAATTAAAATTATACATAAATGCTTAATTTTCATATTTTTTCCTTTCACTATAAGATTTTTTATTATTTTTTTCCAAAATTTAAAATTTATACAAAAAATTATGATTTAAAAATTAAATAACAATTTACTCATATAAACAACAATTTTGTTACAAAAATGTAATAAATATTTACTCATATTATGTTGAAAAAAAAAGAATTTATTAATATAATGCTACTAAGAAATATTATGAGAAATTGTAATATAAATTTAAGTTTAGGAGTACAAATTATGGAATTTTCTGCTGACATAAAATTTAGTAGTAAACCAATGGAAAACAAAGAAGTTACAATCACATATTCTGGTTATCTATTTAAAAATAACTCATCTTCACTTACAATCGTTTATGGTTTTGGTGATAATTGGATGTATACAAATGAACAAAAAATGGAAAAAACAGAAAATGGATTTATTGCTAATGTAAAAATGTTAAACTTCTCAAAATTTTATTTTTGTTTTAAAAACGAAAATAATTTTTGGGACAATAATTATAATTCCAACTTTGTTGCCCCTATATCTGAATTTAAAGTTGATAACGAATCATTTATTCTAAATGAAAATGTAGCAGAAGAAATTATAACAAATTTAGTAGAATATGATGTTTCAAAAGTTACTGCAGAAGATACTTCATTTGAAGTTTATTTTGAACCAACTGAAAACATCGACATTTCAGATACAATAGTAAATATAACTCCAGAAGAATCTTTAAATGAAAATTTAAATAAAGCTTTTTCAGAAATTTACGAAGGAACAGAAGAAATTAGTGAAATTACTGAAACACAAGAAGAAACACCTAACGCTCAAGTATTTGATATAAATGACTTTGCAGATCTTTTTGAAGATTTTGAAGAAGAAGAATCAATCTTTAATGATTATTATAAAATACCTGATGAATCTAGTAATATCCAAAATGTAATAGCAAATTCTTCTGATAGCACAGTAGATAATGTTGTAACAAATATAATTGATGATTTATACGAAGGTTCAAAAAAACAAGAACATGCACAAGATGTTCAACCAGCACATATTTTAAAAGAAAATAAGCATAATGAAGAAACAGCTTTAGTTGTTAGTCCGAGAGCATTAGGAAAATTCTATTCATTTAAAAAGAAAATGAGAATTGCAGTTTATAAATTTTTCTCTATACTTCCAAAAATTCTTAATGGGACTTATAATGAAGAAAATAGTAAATAATATATAGAGAAATAACGATTTTCCTATTATAAAAGAGAAGAAAGTATGGTAAAATACTATACTTTCTTCTCTTTTTATTTTAAAAAATACCTTCAACTTCACCTTTTTCATTGATATAAATATTTTCTGCTGCAGGATGTTTTGGTAATCCTGGCATTGTAAATATTTTACCTGTTTTAACAACAACAAATTCTGCTCCATTTTTTAGAATTACTTCTCTTATATGTATATTATATGGCTCATTACATAATAAATTTTTCTCATTATCTGAAAACGAATATTGTGTTTTAGCAATACATACAGGATATTTTCCATATCCTAATTTTTCTATTTTTTCTATTTGTTCTAAAGCTTCATCTGTATATTCTACCTCTTCTGCTCCATAAACTTGTTTTGCAACTTTTTCAATTTTTTCTTTTATGCTTTCATTATCATTATAAACAAAATTTACTGTAGATTTACTTTCACAGTGTTTTACTATTTTTTCTGCTAAATCTATTGCTCCTTCTCCACCTTTAGCCCAAACATCAAGTAAACTTAATTCTACTCCGATTTCATCTAATTTCTTCTTTAAAAATTCTATTTCTTTTTCAGAATCATTTTTATATCTATTTATTCCTACTATTGGTGTAATTCCATATCTGTTTTTGATATTATCAACATGTCTTAATAAATTCTCTATTCCAACTTCTAAAGCTTCTAAATTTTCTTCTATACATTCATCTTTACTTGCTCCACCATGATATTTTAATGCTTTTAAAGTTGCCACACATACAGCTACTTTTGGCTTTAATTCAGCTTTTCTACATTTAATATTAACAAATTTTTCTGCACCTAAATCTGCTCCAAAACCAGCTTCTGTTATAACATAGTCTCCAAGTTTTAATGCTAGTTTTGTTGCTATTACACTATTACATCCATGTGCAATATTAGCAAATGGACCACCATGAACAATTGCTAAATTATGTTCTAATGTTTGTACAATATTAGGATTAATCGCATCTTTTAATAAAACTGTTAAAGCTCCTTCTGCTTTTAAATCTTTTGCAAATATTGGTTTGTCCTCTTCATTATATCCAACTAATATATTTCCAAGTCTTCTTTCTAAATCTTTAATATCTTTTGATAAACAAAATATAGCCATAATTTCAGAAGCAACTGATATATCAAATCCATCATCTCTTGGTACCATTTTCTTTTCTTTGGATAATCCAATTTTAACTTCTCTTAATATTCTATCATTTAAGTCTACACATCTTTTCCAAATCACTTTTTTAAATTTTAATTCATTTCCATAATAAATGTGATTATCTATTATTGCAGATAATAAGTTATTTGCAGTTGTTATTGCATGTATATCACCTGTAAAATGCAAGTTTATATCTACCATAGGAGAAATTTGTGCATATCCTCCACCTGTTGCTCCACCTTTTATTCCAAAAACAGGTCCTAAAGATGGTTCTCTTAAAGCTAAAACTGATTTTTTACCTATTCTATTTAGGCTATCTGATAATCCAATTGCAACCGTTGTTTTTCCTTCTCCAAGAGGGGTTGGATTAATTGCTGTAACTAGTACTAAATTTCCTTCTTTGTTATCTTTTGTTTTTTCAATAAATTCTGGAGATATTTTGGCTTTATATTTACCATATAATTCAATATCCTCTTCACCTATTTCAAATTTTTTGGCTACATCAGTTATTTTGTCTAATTTTACACTTCTAGCAATTTCAATATCAGTCATAATTTACCTCCTATTTTATTATTTCATATAAATATGCTTTTCTTGATAAACATTCTCCTTTTGTATAATATATTAATTTTAATTTATCTTTTGATTTTTTAAACGAATTTAATTCTTCTGTGTCAGAAGCTAAATTTAAAAAATATACTTTTTGATTTGAATCTTTAAATTTATTAATTGCGTTTTCTAAATCCATTTCTTTTGTTTTATCTAAAAATTTATCCCAAACAGCAAATGTTACATAAGAATCATTTTGTGCATCATAAAATTTATAATCCATATTTGAAAGATAAACTTCAGCAGATGAAATCGTATCCCAATTTATAGTTATAAAAATACTTCCTTCTTCAATATTTTCTTTTATATATTCTGCAACATTTTTAGAATCTGTATATGGATATTTTATTTCATCTGAAATTATTCTAATTGTATGAGGAATACTTAATACACATATAATAATAATTACAACTTCAATTATATCAATTTTATTTTTTTCTATAGAAAATCTCTTTGTATTCCATGAAAAATATAATAAA
The DNA here is from genome assembly GCA_949482135.1 of uncultured Clostridia bacterium. Taxonomy (GTDB): domain Bacteria; phylum Bacillota; class Clostridia; order TANB77; family CAG-508; genus Scatovivens. Next base: position 207,702 of record CASYFC010000002.1, on the reverse strand, counting down.
AGAATAAATAATAATACAGTTCTTTGATTTGCAAAAATTCCAAATACAAGTAATTGTACAAATAAATAGAACGCTAGTCCTATAAAAAATACTATTCCTTGTTTTTTATCTGTTTTTATAGATTGAAAAAATATTAAAACTAAAATAATTATATCTATAATAATTATTAACAAATTAGGAATATTTATATTTATTAATGTACTATGTAAATTTAAGGCTAAGCTGAATATTCTTTCTAATACTTCTTTAGGTATATCTGTTCCATGTGTTGGAGCAATTGAATTGAAAAATCCAGCAATTGCACATCCTATTACAACTACCATTCCTAAAATTGCTATAAATGTTCCTATAATTAATTTTATATTTTGTTTTTTACTATTTCTTTCATATTTATCTACAAATTGTTCCATAAAAAATTTAAAATATATAATAAAAGCAAGTCCAAGTACAATAATATGTGAATTTGCCAAAATAGCAATTGCAAGTCCATATAAAAATGGATACTTTTCTGGATTTTCATTCATAATACTAATACATATTAACATTAATGGGATTATTGAATATGGTCTTAAAAAAACTGGCATATAATATAAAAATACTGCATTAAATAAAATAAGAGCTTTAACAAAATTATTATATGGTGACTTTGTTAATATTAAAAATCCAGTAATTCCTGCAATTACTATCATTATAATTTGGGAAAATTCATATGGTAATCCTTTAGCAAAAATAGCAAGTATATAATACCATAAAAATGAATGTCCTTCATATTTCATTTGATTAATAATTTCAATGAAATTTAAATCTCTTGCAATAAGCCATGCTTGACTTTCATCTTCCCATGATTCATGATAATAAGAAGTCACTAATATTATTAAAATATATATAATAAAAATAGTAAAAATAAAAAATTTATTTTTTTTCATTTATCTCCTTATAATAGTAATCCAGAAGCAATTCCAATAGCAGCACCTACAAAAACTTGAATTGGTGTATGTCCTAATGCTTCTATTAATTTTTCTTGTACTTCAACAGTACTCATTCCTGGAGTTTCTAATATTTTATTTAATATTCTTGCTTGTTTTCCTGAGGCTCTTCTAACACCTGCTGCGTCATACATAACAACACAAGCCATAATTAATGCTACAGCAAAAATTCCAGAACTAAATCCATATTCTCTTCCTATTAGAGCTGCTAATGAACATACTACTGCTGAATGTGAGCTTGGCATACCACCAGCTCCAATAATTCTTTTTATGTTTAACTTTTTATTTATAATCAAATCTGTTAATACTTTGAATACTTGTATACAAGCCCAAAGTATTAGTGGAATATATATACATTTATTAGTAAAAATTTGATTTAAGTTATTCATTTTGCCAATTAAACTTCTGTATTGAAGTCTTCCTCCTTAATCTCATTATTTTCATTTATAAGTATCGTAATTCTCTTTTCTGCATCTTCAAGTTTATTATTACATTCTTTAGAAATCTCCATTCCTTCTTCAAATAATTTTACTGATTCATCTAAAGATAATTTTTCATTTTCCAATTTATTTGTAATATCTTCTAGCTTAATCATTAATTCTTCAAAATTTAATTCCTCTTTTTTACTCATAAAATTTCCCTTCTTACTCTAATATTCTACGTCTACAGTTTTTTTATCTAAATTTACTCTAAAATATCCTTTTACAGAAGCTGATTGAATTGAACTAACTGCAATTATGTATTCTCCATTAGAATCAACATAGTCGCATCTAAAAGTAGCATCTGAATCTTCTCCCCAATAATTTTTTACAAGATTAATTGCATCTTGTTTTTTATCTGTAGTTCCAACATCTGAATCTGATTCATAAATTGCACTTGATGGAACAACTGCTGTTCCAGTGTTTGGTTCTGTATTTGTCTGCTCTTCTGGTTCTATAGTTTCATTTTGAATTGTATTTTCTTCTACAATATTTTCTATATTTGTTTCATTTTCAATTATTTCATTATTCACATTATTATTTTCTACTTGATTATCACTTTTGTTAAAAACTACAGCATAAATACCAATAATTACTACAATAATACATATTGCTACAATTGTTATCTTTATTTTCATTTTCATACCTCTTTTCTTAAATAAAAATAATTTACTAAATTACTTTTGCTTTAGCTGTTCCATCTTGAAATCTTAAATCTATTTCCATATCTTTTTTTAATTCTTGCGCTTTTGTAATAACATTTCCATTACATTCTGTTAAACTATATCCTCTTGTTAATGTTTTTAATGGACTTAGAGTATCTAATTTAGTAATAGCTTTAGCTGCTTCTATTTTTGAATCCTTTAGTTTTTTTATTGTTGAGTTTTCAATTGATTTCATTAATCTATCTATCTCAAGATAACCATCACTTATTCTTTGAAGCGGCTCTTTATATACTTTAGAATTTAAACATTTTTCATATCTTAATCTCATTATTTCAGTTTTTCTTTTCAAAGCCATTTTTAATCTTCGATTAAATAAATTAATATTATATTCAAGGTCAAGAATATCTGTTACAGCAAGTTCAGCAGCTGCAGATGGTGTAGGCGCTCTTAAATCTGCCACAAAATCTGCGATTGTAAAATCTGTTTCATGTCCAACCGCAGATATTATAGGAATGTTAGATTCATAAATTGCTCTTGCAACAATTTCTTCATTAAATGGCCATAAATCTTCTAATGATCCACCACCTCTTCCTAAAATAATTACATCAGCTAAATTTTTATCATTCATTAGCTGTATTGCTTTAACTATTTTTTCTGCTGCACCTTCTCCTTGAACTGGAACAGGTAATAATCTTATATATACATTTGGATTTCTTCTAGTAGATACATTAATAATATCTCTAATTACTGCACCTGTATTAGAAGTTAAAACCCCTATTATTTTAGGCATAAATGGAATCTTCTTTTTATGTGATTCATCAAATAAACCTTCGATTTCAAGTTTTGATTTTAATTTTTCAAACGCAACATATAGGCTCCCCATCCCATCTTCTTGCATGGCCTTACAGTATATTTGATATACTCCATCTCTTTCATAAACACCAACAGAACCAAGGACAATAACTTTCATTCCATCTTTAGGAGCAAAATTTAAAGTAACTGTTGATGATTTAAACATAACGCATTTAACAAGAGAATTTTCATCTTTTAATGTAAAATACATATGACCTGTATAATGATGTTTAAAATTAGAAATTTCCCCTTTAACAAAAACGCTATTTAAGAACTCATCCTCAGCTACTCTATCTTTAACGTACATATTTAATTCTGTTACAGTAATTGGATTAATTTTCATTAATATCTCCATTTAGATTTTTTTCTTTAACAACACTTGCTAAGATTCCATTAATAAATACTGGCGCAGATTCATCTGCATATTTTTTAGCAAGTTCTACAACTTCATTTATTGCAACTTTATATGGTAGTTTCTTATATACCATTTCATAAATTGCAATTTTTATTAAGCTTAAATTAATTTTTGAAATTCTATTTAAACTCCAATTATCTTTTAAGTTAGTAGTAATTAATTTATTTATTTCTTCTGAATTTGTATTTATACCATCTTTTATATCTCTTAAATACTCTATTACACTTTTATCAGCTATTTCATTATTTTCTAAGAATATTTCAAATTGTTCTTCTTTATTTTCCTTTTGTACTTCTATTTCGTAAACTAACTTAAAAGCTAGCTCTCTCATTGCAGACCTTTGCATCATATCCTCCTAAAATTTATCTATAAAATCTTTTAATACTTGTTTTACTTTTGATTTATTTTTTTGTACATAATTTCCTATAAAAACTCCAGCAAGTACAATTACTATATATAATAAAAATTTATATATTTCTGTAAAGCATAATAACAATGCTATTAATCCACCTATTATGGCTCCACCATATTGGCTTAAAAATACATTTTTTTCTTCTTTATCATCATTCATTTTAAATAACACTCCTTCTATTCTTCTTCTGATGATGTTTCTACATTACTTTCTTCAATTACCTCTGGTTCTACATTTGGTGAAGGTAATCCTTTTACTTTTTTTGAAGTAATATTTTTTATTCTAATATTAACTTCTTTAACCTCAAGATCAGCAGTTCTTCTCATTGCTTCTTTTACTTTGTTTTGTAGTTCGTTAGAAACATCTTTTATCATTACATCTTTACTTACTAAAGCTGTAACATATACTATTAAATTTTTATTCTTATCTACTATAGTTCTACTTGAAACTGTTTCGGCTCCTGGTATTTCTTTAGTAACACTTGCAATTAGATTTTCTAAACTTTCCTTAGAAATAACTAATTTACCATTATCATTTTCCAGTATAACTCCTTCTTTACCTTTTGAATTAGGTTTACTTGCAAAAAATAGCCCTTTTATTGCTATTAATATTAAAACTCCAGAAATACCTAATAATATTCTTGTTCCATATTCTCCATTAGCAAAATTAACAAAATCTGTAATAATTTGACCAAGAGAAACAAATCCTGTTATTATTAAAATGATTCCTACAGCTATTGTAAAAATAATTAGTGAAAATATTTTTAAAGCTAATCTATCAAAAATCTTCATTTTCTCCTCCATATTATATTTCTAATTTTCTTCATTTGTTTCTGGTTCTATATTCTCTTCTGGTTCTTTATCTGTTATTGCATGAACTCCTTGAACATGTACATTTACCTCTTGAACTTTTAATCCAGTCATGTTTTCTACTGATTTTTTTACACCATTTTGAATTTCGAATGCAACATCTGGTATTCTAGCACCATATTCAACAATAATATTTACATCTATTTTTGCACTTTTCTCATCTACATCAACTTTAATTCCTTTTGCTAGATTTTTCTTTCCACTTAAAGCTTCTGTAATTCCAGCAAATCCACCAGCCATTCCATAAACTCCTGATACTTCTGAAACAGCTATTCCTGCATATGTTGCAACTGCTTCATTAGAAATTCTAATTGAATTAGTTCCTTCAGTAACAATTTCTTCAGTAGTTTCAATTAATTCGTTTTCGTTATTTTCTTCCATAAAAAATACCTCCTTATAAATATTTTTTTCTATTAAAGTATATCAATATAATAGCTTTTTTACAAGCACTTATTATTCAAATTTTTCACCGATACTAATATTATTTCCTCTTAAAAAATCACTAACATTCATTCTTTTAGCATTTTCTCCTTGTATTTCAAGAACTGAAATTATTCCATTAATTGTTTTTATAAATAAACCTTTTTTTTCATTTGCAAGCAATACTATTCCACTTTTTTCATTTTCATAGTCTAGATGCTCAATATTATTTGCAACTTCGCGATATTCATCTTCATTTAATTTTTGGACTTTCCAAAATTTTATTTTTTTGTTTTTTAGAAAAGCATATGTTCCCATAATTGGATTTAAGCCTCTTACAAGATTTTTTATTTGAACAGCATCTTGTTTTTGCCAATCAATTTTTGCCATTTCTTTATTAAGCATTGGAGCTAGAGTAAATTCTTCTGGTTGAGGAGTTCTTTCTATTTTTCCTTTTGATATATTGTTAACAACTTGAAGTAAAAGTTTAGACCCCAACTCAGATAATCTATTCCACAATTCTCCTGTTGTTTCATCATCATCAATTTCTACTTCTTTTTGAGCAATTATATCTCCTTCATCCATTTTCTCGTTTAAATACATTATTGTTACTCCAGTTTTTTTATCTCCATTTAAAATAGCCCATTGAATTGGTGCTGGTCCTCTATAATTTGGAAGCATTGATGGGTGAAGATTTATACATCCTAGTGATGGGATTTTTAAAAAAGATTTTGGAAGAATAACACCATATGCTACAACACATACTAAATCAGGTTTTAAAGCTTTTATTTCATCTTTAAATTCTGTATTATTTACTATTTTTTCAGGTTGAAATACCTTTAATTTTTTCTCTATAGCATATTCTTTTACTGGTGATGATACTATTTTCATTCCCCTTCCAGCTGGTCTATCTGGTGCTGTTACAACACCACATATTTCAAATCCTGCATTATATAAATTATCTAAAGACTCTCTTGCAATATCAGGAGTCCCCATAAAAAGAATTCTCATTAACATCTCCCCTATTTATTTTTTCTCTTCTTTAGGTTTTACTACCTCTAAAGTTCCTGGCTCAACTTTATCTGTAAATAAAACTCCATTTAAATGATCTATTTCATGGCATAAAGCTTGAGCAAGTAAATCTTTTGCTTTTAATTTTACTTTTTTACCATCTAAATCTAAAGCTTCTACAACAACTTCTTTTGGTCTTTCAACTTTGCCAAATTTGTTTGGAAAACTTAAGCATCCTTCTTCCACATTTTGAACACCTTTTTCTTTAATTATTACTGGATTTATTAGCGTAAATTGCATATCATCTTCATACAAATCTATTACTATTATTCTTTTTAGCACTCCAACTTGTGGACCTGCTAAGCCTAATCCATCCCATTTATGCATTGTTTCCATCATATCTTGAGCAAGCTCTTTTATTTTATCATCTATTACTTCTATTTCTCTTGAACGCTTTCTTAGTATTTCATCTCCATCATATCTTAAATTTCTAATAGCCATTTTTTATACCCCTTTTATTTTAATTCATCGTATTTGGATTAATATCCACTGTAATTTTTACTTCCTTGCTTTTCTTTATTTTTTCATCATTTATAGCATAATTTATAATATCTAACACTTTTGATGTAACTTTACTACTTTTGATAATAATTCTCCATCTGTAATTATTTTGAATTTTATCTACAGGTGAAGGTACAGGTTTATAAATACTCATATTATCATTTTGAACTGATAATAATCTTTTATGTACTAAATTTGATATATTTTTTATTTGATTTAAATTTTTTCCTGAAAAGCTAATAAGTATTATATCGTAAAATGGCGGATATTTCAACATTTTTCTTAAGGAGATTTCTTGATTATAAAACAAATCATAATCTTGTTTTTGAGCTTCTATAATTGCATAATGATCTGGATTGTAAGTTTGTATAATAACATTTCCATTTTCTTCTCTTCCTGCACGTCCTGAAACTTGTACTAATGTTTGAAATGTTCTTTCAACAGCTCTATAATCATCCATATTTAAACTGTTATCTGCTGAAACAACTCCAACTAAAGTTACATTTGGAAAATGATGTCCTTTTACAATCATTTGAGTTCCTATTAAAATATCTACATTTTCATTTTTAAATTTATTTAATATTTCTTCATGAGAATTTTTCTTTGTTACTGTATCTAAGTCCATCCTAATTGTACTAACATTTGGAAATAATTTGTGAACTTCATTTTCCAACTTTTGTGTTCCAGTTCCAAAATATTTTACTTTTTTACTTTGACATTCTGGACATTCTTTTATAGTAGATCTTTCATATCCACAATAATGACACTTTAATTTATTTTCACTCATATGATATGTTAAACTTATATTACAATTTTTACATTTAGCAACATATCCACAGTCTCTGCACATTATGAATGTTGAATATCCTCTTCTATTTAAAAATAAAATTGTTTGTTTCTTTTTTTCTAAATTTTTATTTATTTCATCTTGTAATTTAAAACTAATCATAGATCTATTTCCAATTGCAAGTTCATTCCTCATATCTACAATATCTACAATTGGAAGCTTTGCTTTATTTGCTCTATTTTTCAATGTATATAAAGTAATTTCATTTTCTTTAGCACTTTGCATTGTAGTAATATCTGGTGTTGCACTTCCTAAAACTAATGGGCAAGAATTTTTTTCTGCAATATATTTAGCTAAATCTTTTGCATTATATCTAGGAGTATTTTCTGCTTTATAAGACATATCATGTTCTTCATCTATTATAATTATCCCTAAATTTTTCACAGGTGCAAAAATTGCAGATCTTGCACCTATTACTATTTTCTTTTTTCCACTAGCAATATTTTGCCACTCATCATATCTTTCCCCATCTGACAATTTACTATGTAAAACTGCAACAACATCTCCAAATCTTGCCAAAAATCTATCAACCATTTGAGGTGTTAAAGAGATTTCTGGAACAAGCATTATTGCATCTTTTTCTTTTTCTAAGATTTTACCAATAAGTTGCATATAAATTTCCGTTTTTCCTGAACCTGTAATTCCATAAATCAAGTTCTTAGAAAATTCATTATTCTGAATACAAAAATTAATTCCATCAAAACATTTTTGTTGTTCTTCTGTTAATTTTTTTGGATTATCTTTTTCTATTTTTTTGTTTACAAATGGATTTCTTTCAATTTGTTTTTCTACTATTTTTATATAACCATTTTTTTCAAGAGTTTTAAATACAGCTTTACTGACTTCTGTTACTGTTTCTAAATCTGAAATATAAACTCCATCATTTTTTTCTAAAAATCTTAATACTTTAATATGAGTATCTCTTTTTATTTTTCTTTCTTCTATTAAAATTTCAATTTCATCTACTTGTTTATTTAAAAATACAAAATTGCCTGTTTTTTCTTTTACTCTATTATTTATTTCTTTACTTGAAGTTCCTGGTGGGAGCATAAGTTTTATACAATCTGAAATATTGCAAAAGTATTTTCTTGCCATAAGTTTTGCTAATATAATGTTATCTTCTGTTAAACTATTTTCTATTTCAATCTTAGCTATTTCTTTATTTGCAAATTCTGATTCATCTTTAAAATTAATAACAAAACCATCTGCAAGTTTTGAGCCTTTTCCAAAAGGCACAAAAACTCTAGCTCCAATTTTTATTGTATTTTCCATACAATTTGGAACTATATAATCAAATATTCTATTTAAGTCTTTAGCATTGCTATTAATAATTACTTCTGCGTACATTGTTTTCCTTTCAGAAAAGCGATATTATTTATGAATTATATCATTTTACAAAAAAAAGAACAATATTTATAAACAATATTGCTCTTTTAATATTTATTACATCTTACTGTAATTCTCTTATCTTTAGCATAATTACATGTGAATAATGTTAAATCATATTCTGTATTTGTCATACCCTCTACATCTATTCCATCTAGTGCTTCTGTTTCTTTAACTTTATATTGAATTCTTTTTCCATCTAACATTCTAAAATAGATATCATCATCTTTTTTTAAATATTTTAAATTGCCAAAAAATTTGGGATAATTATGTGCTGCAAATACGACTGGCTCATCTAAATATATATCTCCAAAAAATCTACAAGGTGCCAATTTTAAATTTTCATCTGTACAATTTCTTAAAATTGGTAATTTCAAATTTAAAGTAGGTATTTCAATTAAACCTATATATACTTTTCCTTTATATTCAACTTCTTCTAAATTGCTTATTTCATTATCTATGGTATCTTGTATTTCTGCAACCGTAGTTTCTGAAAAAGTATATGCATTTTTTGCTTCATAATATCCATATCCAATAAGCATAACTGCAACAACTAACAATTGCCAGCCTAATACTATACAAATCTTTCCAATTATATTTCTAGGTCTTAATTTGTTTTTCTCCATTTTAATTCCTTACATACTTTATAACTAAAAAAGTAAACCATACAGGATTATACTATATAGTTTACTTTTTCTTATTTTTATCTAGAAAGCATCCTAATACTATTAATAGTAAACCTGATATACTAATAACAATAATTAAAACAAATGGAAGACCTGTATCTGGCAATCTTTTTATTTCAGTTACATCTTTATCATAGCTTTCTGTAGGTTGTTTTGTTACCATAGAAGATTTTATATTGGCTGTTATTGAAAATTTATAATTACCGTCAGTGTCTTCTGATGGTATATCAACGATTAAAGGATTGCATTGATATTCTTTTCCATTAACATTGTAATTATCTACAACAATCAAATATTTTCCAAGTGACATATCCATAAATCCAGATTCACCAGGATAATCCAATGAAAAATCTATACTTCTAATTTCATTATTTTTAATAAATTTTTTTAATTCTGATATATAAGCTTCTGTATTTTCATCCCATTTTTCATCTATATAAGATACTGCTTCAAACTCTTCTGTAAATTCAAATCCAACAGTTGTTTCATCAATATCTACTGCTTTTTTAATATAGTAAATATGTACATTTACCTTAATATTTCCCTCTGGTTTTTCTATGTCTTCTAATTTAATTTTTAAAGTTCCAATATTATCTTTACTAGTTATGGCAAATACATTACTACTACTTGATAAGACAAATAGTAAAACAAAGAAAGTTATAGTAAATTTTATTAAAATACTATTTTTCTTTATCATGCTATTTTACCTCCTTTTTCTCCTTCTTTTTGGTTTTGATGGTGAAGGATCATTTTCTTTTTTTATTTTTCTTTCATGCATTAAAGTAATAATTGTACTAATTAATATTATAGTACATACAATAATAGTTACTATAATTAAAATATTATTTTTATAATTTTTATTTAAAATCGTTTGAAGATCATCATCTTCAATTTGGTCTTCTGTTCTTACTCCTCTAATTAATAATCTATGTGAATTTATTCCATAAGGAGTACATGTAATTAAAGTAACTTGATCTTTGTTTTCTTCTATTTCAATTTCATCTGTGACTTTATCTGGTTCTACAACTTGTATTTCATCTACTTTATAATAATACTTTTCTCTTAATACCTTTAAAACAAAAGTATTTCCAATTTCCATTCTATCTAAATTAGTAAATAATTTCGCTGTTGGCAAACCTCTATGTCCCATTAAAACAGAATGTGTTGAATTACCTCCTACTGGCAATGAACTTACTGGCAAATGTCCAATTCCAACTTGTAGTACAGCTTCATCAACAGTATGGTATATTGGTAAATCTATATTTAACTTTTTTATATAAATATATCCCATAATATCAGTATTAGGGACTTTTAGTTGATTTAAATAGTCTTCATCATCATCTTCAACTACTTTTCCTTCATATAATTCTTCATTATATTTATGAGCAGCTTCTAGATAATTCGTATAATCTTCAACTGAAATTTCATTAATACCCTGCTCATACATTTTGATTTTCCATAAACCATTTTGGTAAGAAATATATCCAGTTATAATTGGATATAAAAAGATAGAGAGACCAATCAGAAATATTATGAACAATAAAATATTCTTTATATTTTTCTTCATGATCCCTCCATTTATTAATCTTTATATAAATTTTCTATATAATTATTTTTTATTTGATTTAACAGCTATAACTACAACTGCTGCCATTACTAATATACCTACTACAGTAAATATAACAGTACCAACACCACCTGTTGATGGTAATTGAGCACCAGTGCTATTAGTAATTAATAAATATAACTCATTTGCATTACTAAATTTTACATCAGAATTGTCAGCATAAAATTCTGGAATTACTCCAATACTAGCTTCATTTTTGGCATCGCTTGGAGCCTCAGCTTTAAGCTCTGCATTATTTACTACAACATTTTTATTTTCTGCATCATATTTAGCAGAAATTGTAAAATAAATCTTTCCTAAAACTTTGTTATATCCAGCATGAGCTTCAGTTTCTATTAAATAATATGTTCCGTTTGCTAAACCTGGTAATGCAATTTGACCATTAGCATTTGTTGTATATGTTTCTCCTATTTTTTCAGATGTTTCTTTTTCAGCATCAGCTGGTGATGTTACTCTATGTAATGTAAATACAACATCACTTAAAACTCCTTCTGTTTTAACGTGGCTACCAACTGGCTCTTGAGAATTTCCCCAAGCAGCATCTTTATTTTTTACATCTACTTTATTTATTGTAACTTTATATGTATATGTTTCTGTAGTTACTTCAGGTGTTGTTCCGTAAGATGTATCAACTCTTGGATCATTTGAATATGTTAATTTAGCAGTATTTGTATTTGCTTCTTGATTACCTTTTGCATTATCATTTAATGTTGCTGAATATTCAATAACAATTGTTTTTCCAACTAAAGTTTTATTCTTTTCATATTTATCAAGTATTGTATTAAAATTAATTGTTACTTCTCCTGGTTTTTCAGTGCTTTCTACAACTGTAAAATCTGTATCTTTTTCTAATACCATATCTTCTGTAACAGCAGTCTCTCCTTCACCAGTTGTAACACCAAGAATTTTCATTGTTACATTATTATCAAATGTAAGACCTTCACTTAAAGTATCTGTTACTTCAAATTTATATGAGCTATATTCCGCTAAATTAGGGAAATTAATTTCGATTTTGAATGGAACTGAATCTCCAACATTAGCTGTATTATGTTTTTCATCCATATTAGCTTCTGGAGTATAATCTGCATTTCCTTCAGCATCTTTTTTACCAACAACTTTATCTAATGTTGGTTTTCCTTCTACTTTTGCAGTTGCTTCAACATCTCCTGCAACTTCTAGAATAAATCTACTATAAATACTTCCCTCTGGTTCAAGAGTAGTTTGATTTTCATCAATAATTAAATAGTAACCTGGTTCTATCCCAGAAACAGAATATTTAACATTTTCTCCATCAGGTTGTTCAGTTAAATCATATGATGTACTTTTATATTCATTTACTGCTTTTGCAAATTTTACTGCTGCTTCTTGTCTTGCTTCATCTCCTACTAAACCACTTAAATAATCAGCCACTTCAGCTGCTGTTTTAAATGATGGCATTTCTGGATTACTATCATCTCTTCCAAATTCAAGGTTAATTGAAGCTAGCATATCATCAGCTAGTGTTTCATCTGCAAATTCAACGTTAGATAATGTTTTTACACCATCTACTACGTTTAAATCTGCTGCAAAAATTCTATATGCAACAAATTTATGTCCAGTAACTTGATTAGAAATTGTTATGCTGCATTTTTTTTCGTCTTTACCAATAGAGCCATCAGCCGCATTTACTGTTGTTGGTAAAACGAAACTTAAACATAATACTATAGCTAATAGTATTGATGTTAACATTTTAAGTTTTTTCATAAACTTATCTCCTCCTAATTTTTTATATATTTTAATTTTAAATATTAAAACCTATATTAAACATCCCATTATAATAAATTCCTCTTTTTATACAATTTATTTTCATAGGGGAATGTATTATTTGGTCAATAATATTTTCATATACTTTATACCATATCTACATTTTTTTTTCTAGTTTTACAAAATTTGTATAATATAAACATCTTTTTCCTTTTTCTGCTTACATCTCTTACATACCATATGTTTAGAGACTTTCTGTTTTTTTGTAGTTTTAAAACTTTTTTTCATAAATCCATTGATATTACTATCATACGCGTTTTTGTGTTACATTTTAATTTCTTTTTTATTACTTTTGCAAATCGTTTTGTGATATTTTCACTAAACTTTTGATAATACTACATTTTCTTTTGCAATTACAAACGCATTGCAATTATTAAGTTTACGAGTATTCTACTAAAAAAATAAATAAAAAAAGTATTACTTAAATTTGTAATACTTTTTATTTTCTTTTTATTTTTCAAATTTACTTTCTTGTCTTATAATTTCTTCAATTATATTTACTGCTTTTTCTAAATTGTCATTTTTTAATACGTAATCATATAAACTAATTTTAGATTCTTCATAGTCAAATCTGTTTAAACGTAATATAATTTCACCTTCTGAAGGTTTATCCACTCTATTTTCCAATCTATGTCTTAGTTCTTCTTTTGGAACTCTTAAAAAGATTGTTACAATTTTAATATCTTTTAAAGTATTTTTTAGAATTTCAGTTCCATTAACATCAATATCTTTAATAATAATTCCATGTTTTGCACCTTCATCTAAAAATTGTTTTGAAGTTCCATAATAATGATTATGATGAATATCATATTCATAAATTTCATTATTTCTTATTTTCTCTTCGAATTCTTCTTTGCTTAAAAACACATATGTTTGTCCTGGGACATCTCCTTCTCTAGGTGGTCTTGTCGTATAAGCTGGAATAGATTTAACATTATCCATTCTTTTTATTATTTCTCTTTTTATTGTGTCTTTTCCTGCACCTGCTACACCAGATAATATAACTAACATAATTTTACCTCTTCTACTACTTATATTTGGTCTAAATTCATTACTAAGAATAATTAGTTATTCTCAGCATCTACATCAGCTTTAGTAACTTTTCCTTCAATTATCTCATCAGCTGCTAAAGTAACAGGTGATCTATCTGTTTCATTTGTTTTTAATGGAGATCCTGAAGCTATTTGTCTAGCTCTTCTAGATGTCATTATTACTAATGCATATCTATTATCTCCCACCTTTTCTAATAAATCTGATACTGTTGGTTTTACTAACATTTTAAAATTCCTCCCTTAAAAATTAAATTTATTCAACATCATTATCTAAACCATTATCAACTCTTCCTGCTATTGTTTCAGGTTGAACTGCTGATAATATAATATGTCCTGAATCCATTATAATAACTGATCTTGTTCTTCTTCCATAAGTAGCATCAATTGCCATTTTAGAATCTTTTGCTTCTTGTACAATTCTTTTTATCGGCGCAGATTCTGGGCTAACAATCGAAATCATTCTTTCTGCTGAAACCATATTACCAAAACCTATGTTTATAAGTTGCATAACTCTACCTCTTTCTTCCAAAATTTATTATTCTATGTTTTGTATTTGTTCTCTTATATTTTCTACTTCTGTTTTTATTTCAATAACTCTATTAGTTATTTCTAAGCAATTTGCTTTTGAACCTATTGTATTTACTTCTCTATTAATTTCTTGAATTAAGAAATCTATTTTTTTACCTATAGGAGAACTCTGTTTTATTAATTCTAAAAATTGTGCTATATGACTTTTTAGTCTTGTAAGTTCTTCTTCTATAGAAGACTTATCTGAAAATATAACTATTTCTTGCATTAATCTATTTTCATCTACAGTACCTGGTTCTAGCAATTCACTTACTCTTTGTTTTAATTTTTCCATATATTCTTTAACAAGAGTGCTTGAATATGCTGTTATTTCATTTACTTTGTTTTGAATTGAATATATTCTACTTTCAATATCCTCAATTAATCTTGTTCCTTCAACTTCTCTCATACTGATAAATTTATTTAGTGCATCATCAACTGCAATCATTAGTTCTTTGCCAATTAGTTCTTCGTCTTGTTCATCTTCTATTTTTAATATTTCCGGAAACTTAGAAATATCTATAACATCTACATTAAATTTTAATTCTGTTTCTTCTGCTAAAGCTTTTAATTCTCTTATATAATCTTTAGCTAAATCTTTATTTATTCTTATATTAGTTCCTTTACTACTATAGTTTTCAAATGTAACAAGTACATCAACTTTTCCTCTTGATATTGCACTACTTATTCTTTTTCTAATTTTATCTTCTTCACTGTTTAAAAATCTTGGTAATCTAACTGATATATCTGTGTATTTATGATTTACAGATTTTATATCTATTGTATAGTTTCTTCCTTCATTCTCATATTTTCCTCGACCGAAGCCTGTCATACTTTTAATCAATTTTTTTTCCTCTTTTCTTATTTACTTTTTTACCTTTTGTATTTTTGTTTATACTTTGTTTTTGGGCTTGTTCTTGCCTTCTTTTTCTTTTAATAGCTTGTTCTTTTAAAATAACGGTTTTAATAACTTCCTCTTCTTCTGTTTTGGCTCTATATGTTTTGGTACTTTCTTCATCTAAATAACTTTTCTTTTCATCAAATTTCATTAATTCTTTAACATCACTCAAATTATTTTGATAATGAAATTTCTTTTGCTTATATATAATAAGTGATTTGAATAAATAATAAATAACTAATATTGCTGGTAAAATCATTATTATAATTCTAAGTATATTATTTGTGTGCAAATATATATATGGAATATATAATGATACAACTCCAATTATTAAGAATTCAATTCCTATAATCCAAAGTCTAATACTATTTTTTCTATAAGCAATTTCTATATCTAGTACAGTTATTAAAATCATTCCTAAAGCAAAATATTTCATATATTCTTCAAAAATATTGTTTTCAAAATTATAATAACTAACATTTATAAGGCAAAAATATGCCATTATAATAGTAGCGGCTAATAGATTCTGAAAAATAATTGTATTTATATTATCTTTAACTTCTTTAGGTAATTTTCTTTGCTGTTCAATCTCAAGTTGCATTAGCTTTGCTTTTTCCAATTACTCATTTCCCCCATTTTCTAATTCATACATAATTATAGAAGAAACTTGAAGTGCTACTGTTTCTGTTCTTAGAATTCTTTTTCCTAAGCTAATTACTTTAGCCCCACTCTCTTGCATTGCATTTACTTCATCTTGTTCTAATCCGCCTTCTGGACCAATAATAACAGCTATTTTGTAATTTTCATTTTTGCTTTTTAACTTTTGTAATTCATTTTTTATGTAATTACTTTCTTCTAGTTCATATGCTAATAATACTATATCATAATCTTTAATTTCATTACATATATTTTTTATATTTTCTACACTTCTAACAATAGGAACTAAATCTCTACCACTTTGTTTTGCTGCAACTTCAGCAATTTTATTCCACCTATCTATTTTTTTCGCTTCATCTTTACTAGAAATTTTAACTATAGATCTTTTTAATGATACGGGTATAAATTCAGTTACTCCAAGTTCAGTACCTTTTTGAATAATTAATTCCATTTTATCTGCTTTAGGTAAACCTTGAAAAATATGTAGTTCAACATTTCCTTCTGCTTTATTTTTTGCAATTTCTAATATATTACACCAAACTTCTTTTAAAGTTATTTCCGTAATTTCAGAAATGTAATTTACTTTGTTTGTTTTATCACATATTTTGATTTTTTCTCCTATATTTAGTCTTAAAACATTTTTTATGTGATTAACATCTTCCCCTAGTATTATTATTTTGTTATTTTTTACTTGATTAGATTCTACAAAAAACTTTCTCAAACTATTCTTCTCCTAAGTTTACTGATTTTATTATTATATCATAGATTTTATAAGAAAGAAAGAGCTTTTTGAAGATTTTACAAGAAAAAATAAGGTAACTGATATAATAAGTTACCTTATCTAAAACATAATTGTTATTCATTTATTTTTTCTATTACATCCTTTATATGTTTTTTTACAATTTCTGGTGCTGGGCCTCCAATCACTTTACGTTTTTTTACACAATTTTCTAAAGAAATTTCTTCATAAATATCTTTTTCAAATAAATTATTTGTTTTTTTGTATTCTTCTAATGTTAGACTTTCTAATGTTTTATTATTGTTTTCACAATATGATACAAGTTTTCCTATAATTTTATAAGCATCTCTAAAAGGCATTCCTTTTTTTACTAAATAGTCTGCACAATCTGTTGCATTTATAAACCCTTTACTCGCGGAATCTCTCATATTATTTGAAAGTATTCTCATGCTTTCAAGCATCGGAATAAAAGTATCTATACATATTTTTACAGTTTCTATACTATCGAAGATTGATTCTTTATCTTCTTGCATATCTTTATTATATGCAAGTGGAAGTCCTTTCATTATTGTTAGTAATCCCATTAAATTTCCATATACTCTTCCAGTTTTTCCTCTTATTAATTCAGTTATATCTGGATTCTTTTTTTGGGGCATTATTGATGAACCTGTTGAAAATGCATCATCTAATTCGATAAATTTAAATTCCCAAGATGACCATAGAATAATTTCTTCACTTATTCTTGATAAATGCATCATTATAATTGATATCGTATTTGCAAGTTCAATTACGTAATCTCTGTCAGAAACACCATCTAAACTATTTTGTGTTATACTATCAAATTGTAATAGTTCTTTTACTAAATTTCTGTCTATGTTATATGTCGTTCCAGCCAAAGCACAGCTTCCAAGAGGTAATACATTAAGTCTTTTTCGAGTATCTTTTAATCTGTCTAAATCACGTAAAAACATTTCTGTATATGCCATTAAATGGTGAGCAAGAGTAATTGGTTGAGCTCTTTGCATATGAGTATATCCTGGCATAACTGTTTCTAAATTTTCTTCTGCTTTGTGGCAAAATGCTTTTATCAATAATATTAATTTATCTGAAATTTCATTAATTTCATTTCTTAAATACAATTTCAAATCTAATGTTACTTGATCATTTCTGCTTCTTGCCGTATGTAATTTCTTACCTATATCACCAATTCTTTTAGTTAATTCCATTTCAATAAACATATGTATGTCTTCTGCTTTTTCATCAATTTCTAAATCTCCATTTTCAATATCCTTTTGTATTTTTTCTAGTTCTTTTTTTATAACTTTACTGTCTTGCTCACTTATAATATTTTGTTTTCCAAGCATTGTACTATGAGCTATACTCCCTCCGAATATCTTCTTTATAAAATTTAGAATCGAATTTTATTGAAGAATTAAAATCATTTACTTTACTATTTAATTCTTTTTTAAATCTAGCTCCCCATAATGCCATACTATTTTCCTCCTTTTAATTTTGCTTTCATTTCTGCTTCCACTTTCATTTGAAGTCCATATAAATTTATAAATCCTTCTGCATCTTTTTGATTATATGAATTATCTTCACCAAAAGTAGCTATCTCTTCTGAATATAAAGAATATTTACTACTTATTCCTGCTGGTATTATATTACCTTTATATAATTTTAATTTAACCTGACCTGTTACATTTTCTTGTGTTGTTTCAATAAATGCAAGTAATGATTTAGTTAATAGAGTTTCCCACTTTCCATTATATACTTGATCTGCAAATTGATTTGATAAATTTAGTTTATAGTGCATTGTATCTTTATCTAAGCAAACACTTTCTAATAGTTCATGTGCTTGATATAAAATTGTTCCTCCTGGTGTTTCATATACTCCTCTTGACTTCATACCAACAAGTCTGTTTTCAACAAGGTCTAAAATTCCAATTCCATTTTTTCCTCCAATTTCATTTAAATTCTTAATAATTTTTGTTACAGACATTTTTTTACCATTTAATGATATTGGTTTTCCTTTTTCAAAGGATATTTCTATATATGTTGGAAGATCTGGAGCATTTTCTGGTGATACTCCCATTTCCAATATTTCATCATATTTGGGTTCATTTGATGGATTTTCTAAATCCAAACCTTCATGAGATAAGTGCCAAATATTCTTATCTTTTGAATAATTCGTTTCTTTTGTTATTTTTAGTGGAACATTATGTTTTTGCGCATATTCATATTCTTCTTCTCTACTTTTTATATCCCATGTTCTCCAAGGCGCAATAATTTTAGCCTCTGGCATACAAGCTTTTATTGTAAGTTCAAAACGTACTTGATCATTTCCTTTACCTGTACAACCATGACAAATTATATTTGTATTTTCCTTTTTTGCGACTTCTACTAGTTTTTTTGCTATAAGTGGTCTTGCAAGTGATGTGCCTAATAAATATTTATTTTCATATTTACTTCCAGCTTTAATTGCTGGAACAATATATTCTTCAACAAATTCTTCTTTTAAATCTTCTATGTATATTTTTGAAGCTCCTGATTTTATCGCCTTTTCTTTTATTCCTTCTAATTCACTTTCTTGTCCAACATCTGCAACCATTGCAATTACTTCACAATTATCATAATTTTCTTTAAGCCATGGAATAATAACAGAGGTATCTAGCCCTCCTGAATAAGCAAGAACAATTTTTTTTATATTTTTTTCTTTCATTTTTTACACACTCCTTTTTTCAAATTTGTTGTATTTTCTTATACAACAAAAAACGTCTCTAGATTATATCTAGAGACGAATAAATCGCGGTACCACTCAAATTGCATATAATGTTTATATTATATGCCACTCATTTCCTTTAACGCAGGTTCACGTCTTACTATACTCTCCACATATTTAGTAGATTTCCAATAAGCACTCATAAGTTCTCTTCACTTATCCTTACACTGATAGACTCTCACTCTGTTCTATCTCGCTGTTGCTTACAGATAAGTTACTCTCTTAATCAACGTTTTTAATATTAATATTACTTCTCAGTATAAAGCTTTTTCTAATTATTGTCAACTATTTATTGTAAACTTTTTAAAAATTTATCCAGTCTTGTACAAAATTCTTTTGTAGAAATATATTATTATTTTTACCTGTACCTAGCATAATATCAGGTTTATTTTTGGCATGATAATCTGTTCCGCCAGACATATATTTATTATGTTTTTTGCATAAATTAATTGCAATTTTTCTTTCTTCTTCTGAAAAAAGTGGATATATACATTCTAAACCATCAATATCTGTAGTAGTTAGAATTTCTTCAATTGTTTTCGCTTTATCTTCAAATGGATATACAAAACCATGTGCTAAAAATGCTAAACCACCTGCTTCATGAATTCTTGAAATCGTTTCATTTATGTCAATTGAACTATATGTTTCATCATAATAAAATATACTATTTATATTACTTTGATGTACTCTAAAAAAAGATGTTGGATTAAATTCTCCTATTTTTTCTATTATTTCTTTATTTTCATCATGTTTTAAAACTTCAGTTGCAAGCACAAATGATGCCCATTGTTTACATGGATTTTCTATATCAATATACATTTCATTTTTATCATATTTTAAACCAAGTTCTTGTGCAATTTTTTTATATTTTTCAAGAATTTCATTTTGTAATTTAGATGCATCATATTTATGAATTCTTATTTTTTTATAATCAATTCCATAAGCTAGAATTTCTATTGAAACTTTATTATAAAATGTCTTTAGTTCTGCTCCAGTAATTAATTTTCCACTAAATAGCTTTCTCAAATTTGGATTTCTTTCTAATTCAAAATAAGCATCAACAGAATCATGATCTGTTATAGAAAGAATTTCTATATTATTTTTTTCTGCATTTTTTAAAATTTCTTCCACCGAATCTGTTCCATCAGAATGATTTGTATGTGTATGTAAATCTATCATAATTTTCTCCTAAAAATTAAGACTGCAAAATTTATGCAGTCTATTTTATCTATTTTTTACTATCTGCTTCTAATAATTTATCTATTAATCCGCAACATTCTCTACCTTCTCCACAATATCTGTCTGTCATACAGGTTGCACCAAGCCCTTTACCTATAAGTGGAGCTACATCTAAAACTTGCATTCTTATATCATTTGCAATATATCTAATTTGCCATTGTGCTTTATTACAACAACGAAGTCTTGTTACCCATTGGATATTTCTAGCATTCATTGTTGTAATAACATTTACCATTTGATTACTTAAATAGAAATATACTAAATCTCCTTCGTTTACATCTAATGATTTAAATTTCTTTACCATTTCAATATTTTTTCTAACTGCATCTTGATATATGTCATTTGCCTTTTCTTTAACAGCTACTGGTGTTATATAATTTTCCATATTCCACATTGGTAAAAACTCTGGTACTAATAATGAATGCATTCTATGTCTTGTTAAGTGAGTAAGAACAGCAAGTGATATTGGAATTTGGAAAGTAAAGCTTACTTGTTCTAATTCTCTTCTTTCTTCTTTGTGAAGAATATCATACATCATTTTTTCTTTTGCTTTTTCATCTTTTTTTATCATGTTATTTAATATTTCTTTTGCCATTTCTTTTGAGCATTGATAATGATACATTATACTACTTTCAAGTACGACATCATCACTATTTGGAGTATAACTTATCATTTTTGTTTTATCTAATATTTTAATTTTTGGTCTTTCTTCAATACTTTCTAAATATTCAAAATCTGTTTTTAAATTTATTTCTTGTTTCTTTAAATTTGGAATTAAATATGGTACATGCGCTTTTACTAAATCATATAAAGCATCCCCAACTTCTTTTAAATCTGGAATATTGCTTAATTTTCCATTTCTTAAAGCAATAATCATTCTTTCTAATTCTCTACCATTTACCCCCATAATAAAATTACTATGGTATGAGTATGGTAATAAAAATCTTGCATCTTCTACATTGACACCTTTATCTACAATATCTCCATATGTGTTAAATAACATTTTCATATGTTTATTATATTCTTCTTTTAGTTCTTCATTTTTTTCGTGTAACTCTCCTGCTTTATTTCTAAATTCTGGAGTGTAAAAACCTGCAGTTCTAAAATCTACTTCTCTTCTAGACTTTACTGTAAAAGATGTTAATCTATATCCTATTAAAGTTTGTTCTACTATAGGTGTTACATCATTTAGAGCAAATACTAAATAATCATGTTCTATAATTGATTTATGTCCCATTTTTATGATTCTTTTAATTAGTTTTAGATTTGATTCATAGTCGTTACAACTTTCTAAAACTTCTGTTACATTTCCTGGAAATCTTGATAATTTTCCAGCTCCTGCTACATAGTGTATTCTTGATTCTAGTTCTTCTTTTGTACATCCACCAATTAATTCAATTTTCATTTTTTGCTCCTTTTTCTATTTTCCTTCACTTATTTCAGAAAATTTTTTTAATTTTTCATATACTAAATAATTAATTGTTCCAAGTGGAAATTTTCCATTTTTATCTTTCTTTCCAGCAGGAACTCCTGTTAAAATTTCTATTCCTTCATCTATTGTTCCTACTGCATAAATATGAAATTTTCCTTTCTTTACTGATTCTATAATTTCATCATTTAAGCTTAAGTTTCTAACATTTTGCTTTGGTATTATAACTCCCTGTTCGCCATTAAACCCTCTTAATTTGCAGATTTGATAGAAACCTTCAATTTTTTCATTAACTCCACCAATTGGTTGAATATATCCTTTTTGATTTATTGAACCAGTTACTGCTATAGATTGATTAATTGGAATTCCAGATAAACTAGATAAAATTGCATATGCTTCTGTACTTGATGCACTATCCCCATCTACTCCACCATATAATTGTTCAAAACACAAATTTGCAGTTAATGAAAGTGGTATATCCTGAGCAAATTGTTCACCTAAATATCCAGTTAATATTAAGACACCTTTGGAATGTGATGAACCAGACATTTCAACTTCTCTTTCAATATTTACAATTCCATTTTTTCCAACATATGTGCTTGCAGTAATTCTTGCTGGTTTTCCAAAAGAAAAATCTCCAACACTAATTACAGTTAACCCATTTATTTGTCCAACTTCAAATCCATCTGTATCTATTAAAAGTGATTCTTCTTTAATCATTTGTAAATATTTTGTATCATATTTTCTTATTCTTTCAGTTCTTTCATCAAGTGCTTTTTGTATATATTTTGGTGTAATTACTTTTTGTCTTTCTTTTTTTGCCCAAACTGAAGCTTCACCAACAATTTCCCCAATTTCACTAAATTGTGTTGATAACTTTTCTTTATCTCCTGATAATTTTGAAGCAAATTCAACCACCTTTGCCATTGCTTCTTTATCTAAATCTAATAAATTTTCCTGAACACAAAAACTTCTAACAAAATTGCTTAATCTTTCTATATTATCTTTATCTTTAGGTGCATCTTCTTCAAATTCTACTTTGATTTTAAATAACTTTCTAAAATCATCATCCATAGATAATAATGTATGATAGATATTAGAATTTCCAACTAATAACACTTTAATATCTAATGGTATTGGCTCTGGTTTTAAAGAAATTAAAAGCATTCCAGCTTTTTGCTCTGAAGAATTTTCTATAGATAATTCTTTAATTTTTAATGCTTTTTTTAAAGCTTCATAACAAACACCATTAGCAAGCAAATCTTTAGCTTGGAAAATTATATATCCACCATTTGCTTGATGTAATAATCCTGGTTTTATCATCATATAGTCTGTTTTTAATGCTCCATATTGGTTTTCATATTCTAAACCACCAAAAATGTTAAAATATGAATAGTTAGTGTCCATAATTACTGGTGCACCTTCTAATTTACTATTATCTATAAATAAATTAACTCTATAGTTAAGCCATGGTTCTTTAAGTTCAGGTCTTTGCATTTGTTGCACTGTTGGTTGCTGTGGATTTTTAGGATCTGGATCTGGTGCTAAGAAGCAATTAATATTTTTTAATATATCCTTTTTAACCCCATCTAAATATGTTCCTACTTTTTTATTCCTTTTATAATTTGCCTTTATTGAATTAATATGAACATTTATTGTCATTAACGCAATATTAGCTTGCCATTCATCGACTTTCTTTTCAGATTCTCTTTCAATATTTTTTATTTCAGCTAATGCTTGAAATATTTGTTCTTGAACTAAAGCAGATCTTTCTTCAAATTCTTTTTTTATTGCTTCATCTAACTCTTCAAATTCCTCTTCAGCCAAAGTTTTTCCATCCAATACAGGCATCATATAAACACCATTTTCAGTAGATTTTACTTGAAATCCTTGAATTAAAGTTTTTTGATTTAGTTTTTCTAGTAAGTTTTCTCTTTTTTCTTCATACTCTTGTTTAATAATTTGCTTTTCTTTTTCAAAATCATCATTATTAAATGTTTTTTTGATATCTCTTCTAATATCCTTAACAAAATTTTCCATTGTTTGAGCAAAAACTCTACCTTGCCCAGCAGGAAAAGATACTGCTACTGGCTCATTAGGATTTTCAAAATTATATATATATACCCAATCATGAGGAATTTTTCCTTTTTGAGCTTTTTCAGTTAAATATCTTTTTGTATACATTGTTTTTCCAACACCAGTAGGTCCTTCTAGATATAAATTATATCCTTTTATATTTACATCTGCCCCAAATTCAAGTGCTT
Source organism: uncultured Clostridia bacterium (assembly GCA_949482135.1). GTDB lineage: Bacteria > Bacillota > Clostridia > TANB77 > CAG-508 > Scatovivens. The sequence goes on along the minus strand of CASYFC010000002.1, from coordinate 183,056 downwards.
TGATTGCCCTATCTTGTCCATAAATTAATTCATTTTCAACTAAAAGTTCCTTTGTTGTTTCAAATTTGAATAAATTTGGATTACAAATATCTTTCAAATCTCTTGGCGTTAGTTCATTTCTCTTTCTCATTAGTACATTCCTCCGAATAAAATTCAATTACAGTCTAATTTTATATCAAATAAAATAAAATAGCAATTACTATTTTACAAAATTTTACATTATTTTTGAGCAAAAAAACAATAATTTAATTTGTTCATTTTTTATAAAACTTTTGTCATAATAATTGCATTATCTTTTCCATTATAATATTTTTTTCTTAGTCCAACTTTTTTAAATCCATAACATTCATATAAATGAATTGCAATGCTATTATTCTCATTAACTTCCAAACTTATTGATTCAGAATTTATTTCTTTTGCCATTTTTATTAGTTTGTCTAAAAGTAATTTTCCTATTCCTTTTTTTCTATTTGTTTTCTTAGTAACAATATTGGTAATCTCTATATCTACTGGAGTTATGATAATTCCTGCAAAGCCCACAATTTCATTATTTTCCTTTGCAACTATATATTTTGAATTTTCATTTTCCAACTCACTTTTTAAAATATTAGAATTCCAAAATTCATCAAAATCTGTTTGTAGAATATCCTTTATACATTCAAAATCAGAAAAAGTCATTTTTTCTATAATCATTTTTTTAACCTCTCTGCTTGAGATTTTCTTAAATAAATTGGGACTATTGTATCTGCATTATATAATTCATTTTCTATAAATTTCTTATACCCTATTTTTCCACAATTTGTAGCTGATTGTATATTTTCCTCTGCAAAATTCACAGTTTTTAAACTATTAGTTAATAATTCTTTGTGTAAAATAGCACCATTTCCAACAAAAGTAATATTTCCATACTTTTTTAGAACTTCAATTATATTATTTATATCATCTGCTAGATATTCTTGTTTTTTATTATACTCTTTATCAAAAATTCCACAATATACTTGATTATTTCTTGCGTCAATTAATGACACTATTGTTTCTTGATTTTCAATATTTCTTGCCAAAATTTCTAAAGATGTTACTGATGCTACTTTTACATTTAGAACTTCTGCTATAGGTTTTACTGTTGCAACACCTATTCTAATTCCTGTAAAAGAACCTGGACCTGTACAACATGAAATCATTTCTATATCTTTTATATCTAATGAATTTCTTTTTAAAATATCGTCTACTAAAGGCATTAAGTTTTCAGAATGTGTTTTTCCATCATCTAAATTTATTTGATCAATTACATTATCATCTTCTAAAATTGCAACTGAACCTATTGCACTTGAAGTATCTATTGCTAAATTTTTCATATATATTCCTTTCCTACATATTTTATATCTATATTTCTTAAATTCTCATTTGATAAATCTCTTGAAAAATTGATTTTTATGTATTCTTTTGGTAAAGCATCTTCTATCATTTCTCCCCATTCTATTATACTAGCACCTTTTTCAAAATATTCTTCTCCACCAATTGCATAAAATTCATCTACATCTTCTAATCTATAAACATCAAAATGATATATGTTTAATTTTTCTGTATTATATTCATTAACAATAGTAAATGTAGGACTAGAAATTTCGTTTTCTAACCCAAAATAAGTTAAGATTCCTTCTGTTAATTTTGTTTTACCAGATCCTAAATCTCCTGTTAGTACTATTACTGTGCCTTTTTCTAATTTTTCTGCAATCTTTTTTCCAAGTGCTATTGTATCTTGTTCTGATTTTGATATAACTCTCATAATTTGCCTTTCTAAATAATATCTATTATTTCTTGTGGTAAGTATTTTGAAACATCTTTTCCATTATTGATTAAATCCATAACTAAACTAGAACTTATATAGCCTAAATATCCAGATCTAATATAAACTGTATCTAATCCTGAAATTTCTTCATTCACTAACGCAATATTTTCTTCATATTGATAATCCATACCATTTCTAATTCCTCTTATTAAATATGTTGCATTATGACTAGTAGCCACATCAACAGATAAATTATCATAAGTTATTACATTTACATTAGTTATATTTTCTCTAATTAATACTTTTTCCATAGCTTCTTTCATTTTTTCTTGATTAAAGCATCTTACCTTTTTTGGATTAACACCTATTCCAACAACAACTTTATCAAAAAGTTTTGCCGATTTTTTTATAATATGCAAATGACCATATGTAAATGGATCAAAGCTTCCTGCATAAAAACCTATTTTCATATAAAAACCTCTTATCTATTATTTACAAATTTGAGTATAACATATTTTACTAAAAATTTATACTGTTTTATAATCTTTTTTATGTAATCTTATTAAAAAACTTTAAAATACTTTAATATTATGGTATTCTATGCTATAATATTAATGTTTATATAATAAAATTTTGGAGGAAATATGAAATTAAAAATATTAGGAAGTCAATCACCATATAATACACCTGGTCACAATTGTCCTGGATATCTAATTCAAGAAGGTAATACTAGACTTTTATTAGATTCTGGAAGTGGAAGTCACAGTCTGCTAAGTTATCCAAATGATTTAGAAAATCTGTCTGTAATTCTAAGTCACCTACACAGAGATCATTATAATGATATTTATAATCTTCAATATTCTTCTTTTGTTTTTCATAATCAAAAAAGACTTGTAAAACCTATAGATATTATTTTACCTGCAACTCCTGTTTCTATACATGATGATATTTTAAGTGAAGATAATTCATTTGCAACTTATGAAACAATAGATTCTTCTTCAGATATGCAAATTGGTAGTATGAATGTTAGCTTTTGTCCCACAGATCATCCTGTTGAGACATATTCAGTTAAAGTAAAATGTGGAAATAGAACAATTGTATACACATCAGATACATCTTATTCTGCCAAAAATAGATTAGTAGAATTTTCCAAAGGAGCTGATATATTAATTTGTGAAGCAAGTTTATTAAAAGAACATGGTTTTCCAGAAATCAACTCTCATTTAACAGCTTATCAAGCAGGAACAATTGCTAAAGAAGCTGGAATAAAAGGTCTAATTTTAACTCATTTTTGGCCTGAAGAGCCTGTAGAAAAATATGTTCAAGAAGCAAAAGAAATATTTCCAAATGTAATTCCAGCAGTTGAAGGATTATCTATTGATATACCAGTTATTCATAAAGAACGTGAATTAGAACGAGATTTTTAAAAATATCAAAGGCGTGGGAACAAAGCCCCACGCCTTTGATTTGGTTTTTATTCAGATTACAATCTGATACACTTCTTCTGGCAAGTACTTAGAAACATCTTTTCCATATTTCAGAAGTTCCATTACCATGCTTGAACTAATGTATCCAAATTTTCCTGCTCTTACGAAAACTGTGTCATAACCAGAAACCTCTTCATTAATTAGAGCCAAATTTTCCTCCTGCTCATAATCCATTCCATTTCGAAGACCTCTGATTAGGAATGTAGCACCATTTTCCTCAGCAACATCAGCTGTCATATTTTCATAAGTTATAATTGACACATTTGTCAAATTATAGCGTTTCATTATCTGCTGCATCGCCTCTTTCATTTTTTGAACATCAAATCTCCGCTTTTTCTGAGGATTAACTCCGATTCCTACAACTACCTCATCAAACATCTTTGCAGACCTTTGTACTACACTTAGATGTCCAATTGTAAACGGATCAAAGCTTCCTGCATAAAAACCTTTTGTCATTATAAAGCCTCCTTTTATTTTCCCAGAGGTTTTACCCTCCAAGATTTTGTTCTTTTTGGGTATACAATTATTTAAATACTTATATATATTATCATTATTTTATGTAAATTTCAACACAAACTTGTAATTTTATGTAAAGTATGATATAATTTTGATGTTACTAATTTACTTCTTAGCATTCCTTTTAGTGACATCATAGGGATAACAAGAAGAATTTTCAAAATTATGGAGGAATGAATATGTTAAACTTAGTTGGAAAAAACCTGTCTGTAAGCGCACCTATCACTGCCCTAAAGAAAATTGGACACATCGAAGGCTCTGACGGCATCCAGGAATTTTTTGAGAAATTACTGGTACGGATAGAACCTTCCATGACAGATGAGCAAAAAAAGCAAATTGCAGAATATAAGCCATACCTTGCTAATGCTGCATTTTTGCCCATACTTATCACCAACATGATCGAGCAGGACCTGAACTTCACTGATAGCTTGGAGGCTTCCCGGTTTGAGATTACCACGAATTGCATTCAGATGAGTGCTATCTTCAGCATGATGAGCATCATCCCTGGTGCTTCTGAAATGTTCGAATCCGTTATTGGCGAAGTAATTAATGCTTTGTCTGACATGGATATTCAAAATCCCGAGCCTTCTGAAATAAGTAATTTCAGCTTTCAGATTAAGGAAATATCTTCTGAATTCTGCACTGCTCTTGAGAAACTCGGTGTAACTGCTCTTGGAGAAAAAATCTCCAGTATGGAGAAAGTATCCACTGCAATTCGGGTAAATATGATTGATCCTGTGTTCAACTCGATTATCAATACCATTCTCAAAGAGGAAAACCTTACAGAGGAAGAAATGGAAGCTGACGACAAAGCCGAAATTCAGCAGGCAATTGAAGCTACTGCTGAGGCTGCATCTGAAACATTTCCTATTCAGTCAATTTTCTCTACTATTTTAGCAAAAGCCATAGAGGATGATATCACTATGGCAGAAGCAATGGCAACCTTTGATGCAAATCAACTGGTTGAGTCAACCGTCGAAAAGATTGTTTTCTCTGAAACCCTTGCTAAATATGCTGAGCAGCTTGAAAAAGCAATGACAATTGCTTATAGATTGGCTTAAATAAAAAATCTATCTTCTGCTTTTAAGCAAAACAAGAGAGCCTCCTAGTTCCTAGGAGGCTCTCTTTGTTTTTATTCGTAATCTACCACATCAATCCATTTATTTAATAATTCCTTATTTTCACTACTAGAAAGTTGTGCAGCAGCAACTATTGAAACCCATCTTTGAATATTTGATTTTGCAATTCCACTTTTTTCTGAAAATAAATTTAAGTATTTTTCAGCTAAATCATCTTTTCCATCCATTGAGAATAATAAAAATGTTCTTGCACTATCTGCTGAAGCATTTCCAACTGTAACATGAGCCCAGTCAATAATATATGCAGTTCCATCATCTTTAATAATTACATTACTTGGATTAAAATCACCATGACATAATTTTGTATGATTTTTCATTCCTTCTAATCTTTGTAACAATTCATATTTTATATTATCATGAATATCTGTTTCATTTATTTTTCTTCTATATTTTTCTTTCATTCTATTTAATAATGGAACATTATTTGATAATATTTCAAGTTGAATGTCTACAAATCTAGTTAAATATTCTTCTTCTTTTTCTGGATGTTCTGCCATTAATTTATCTAGAGGTGTACCTTCAATATGTTCTGAAACTAATGCCCATCTATTTCCCACTTTAGTTACAGCAATAAGTTTGGGAATATTTAAAGAAGTACCTTCTTCTACTCTTGCTTGATTTAAAGCTTCGTTTAAAATATTTCCTTTTGAATAATTTTCAACAAATAATTTTATTGTTTTATCATTATCTCTATAAACTGTTTTAGTTTTTCTTTCCATTATTGGGTTTTCTAAATTTAATTCCATTATCTTTCACCTCCATAATATGCTTCTAAATACATATCTTTAATTTCACTCATAAGTGGTAATCTTGGATTAGCTCCTGTACATTGATCATCAAATGCTTGCTCTGTCATTTCATCTAATCTATCTAAGAAATCTTTTTCATCAACACCATAATCTTTAATTGTTTTCTTGATTCCGATTTTTTCTTTTAATTCTTCAATTGCTTTTATTAAATTTTCTAATGCTTCCTCATCTGTATTTCCACCAAATCCTAAAGCTCTTGAAACCTTAGCATATCTTTCTAATGTGTGTGGGTGATCATATTGTGGAAATGTTCCCATTTTTACTGGAACTTCTGCTGAGTTAAATCTTAATACTATATTTATCATTAAGGCATTTGCTACACCATGTGGTAAGTGATGGAATGAACCTAATTTATGAGCCATTGAGTGACATACTCCTAAAAATGCATTTGCAAAAGCCATACCAGCCATTGTTGCTGCATTTGCCATTTTTTCTCTTGCTTCAGGATCATTTGCACCATTATCATAAGCTCTTGGTAAATACTTAAATATATTTTTTAAACTTTCTATTGCTAAAGCATCTGTATATTCTGTTGCCATCATTGAAGCTACTGCTTCTAATGCGTGTGTTACAGCATCTATACCAGAAGCTGATGTTAATCCTTTTGGAGCATTCATCATCATATTTGCATCTACTATTGCCATTTTAGGTAATAACTCATAGTCTGCTAAAGGATATTTTGTTCCTGTTTTTTCATCTGTAATAACTGCAAAAGGTGTTACTTCTGAACCTGTACCTGCTGAAGTTGGAACAGCTATAAAATATGCTTTTTCTCCCATCTTAGGGAATGTGTAAACTCTTTTTCTAATATCCATAAATCTCATTGCCATATCCATAAAGTCTACTTCTGGATGTTCATACATTACCCACATAATTTTAGCAGCATCCATTGCTGAACCACCACCAATTGCTATAATGCAATCTGGTTTAAAACTATTCATTGCTTTTGTTCCTTCTATCGCACATGCAAGTGTTGGATCTGGAGCAACATTTGAGAATGTTGTATGTGCAATTCCCATTTCATCTAATTTATCTGTTACAACTTTTGTGTATCCATTTTCAAATAAAAATGTATCTGTTACTATAAATACTTTCTTTTTACCAATTACATTTTTTAATTCTTCTAAGGCAACTGGTAAACATCCTCTTTTAATATATACCTTTTCAGGCGCTCTAAACCATAGCATGTTTTCTCTCCTTTCAGCTACTGTTTTTATATTTAATAAATGTTTAATTCCTACGTTTTCTGAGACTGAGTTTCCACCCCAAGAACCACATCCAAGTGTTAAAGATGGAGCAAGTTTAAAGTTATATAAATCACCAATTCCACCTTGTGATGATGGTGTATTTATTAATACTCTACAAGTTTTCATATTGTTATAAAATTTTTCCATTTTTTCTTTTTCTGTAATAGTATTTATATAAAGTGATGAAGTATGACCAAGTCCACCATCTTCAATTAAATGTGCTGCTTTTTCAACTGCATCATCAAAATCTTTTGCTCTATACATAGCCAAAACTGGTGATAATTTCTCATGGGCAAATTCTTCAGATAGTTCAACCGATTTAACTTCACCTATTAATATTTTTGCATTTTCTGGAACTTCTACATCAGCAAGTTTTGCTATAGTATGAGCTTTTTGTCCTACTATTTTAGCATTTAATGCACCATTTATAATTATTGTTTTTCTTACTTTTTCTGTTTCTTCTGCATTTAGGAAATAACATCCCCTTTTTTCAAATTCTGCTCTTACTTTATCATAAACTGAATCTAAAGCAATTACAGATTGTTCAGATGCACAAATCATACCATTATCAAATGTTTTTGAATGTATTATAGAATTTACTGCTAAAATTATGTCTGCTGATTCATCTATAATTGCAGGTGTATTTCCTGCACCAACTCCAAGAGCTGGTTTTCCACTAGAATAAGCAGATTTTACCATACCTGGTCCACCTGTTGCTAAAATTGTATCTGCTGTTTGCATTAATGTATTTGTAAATTCTAGTGATGGTACATCAATCCATCCAATAATTCCTTCTGGTGCACCAGCTTCTACTGCTGCTTCTAATACTATTTTTGCTGCCTCTATTGTTGATTTTTTTGCTCTTGGATGTGGACTTATTATAATTCCATTTCTTGTTTTTAAAGAAATTAAAGTTTTAAAAATTGCTGTTGATGTTGGATTTGTTGTTGGTATAACTGCTGCAATTAATCCAATTGGTTCTGCAATTTTTTTAATTCCATAAGATTCATCTTCTTCAATAACTCCACAAGTTTTTACATCTTTATATTGATTATAGATGTATTCTGCTGCATAATTATTTTTTATTACTTTATCTTCTACAACTCCCATTCCAGTTTCTTCTACTGCCATTTTTGCTAGAGGTATTCTAGCCTTGTTTGCAGCAATTGCTGCTGCTAAAAATATTTTGTCTACTTGTTCTTGTGAGAACTTAGCAAATTCCTTTTGAGCTTTTTTTACATTTGTAATTAAATTTTGCAAATTCTCCATACTGTCAACGAATTCGTATTCTTTACTCATTTTTTTCCTCCTTGATATTTTTATTTATATTAAATAAATTTATTGACTTTTTATACACCTTTTTCTTTTAATTTTTTTAATAATATTACTAATGAAGTTGATAAATCTTCATTTTTTACTGCAATATTTTCTGGTACTTTCAAATTAATTGGTGCAAAATTCCATATCGCCTTTATTCCAGATTTAATCATTATATCACATACATTTTGTGCATTTTCTTTAGGTACTGTTATAATTCCAATTTGAACATTATTTTCAATTATTTGTGTTTCCATTTCGTCTATAAAATATATTCTTTTATTATCACACTTATTTTTATCATTATCAAACGCCTTTAAAATATTCAAGTTATTTTCAAAACCATTATAATTTAATAATGCTTGCCCTAATTTACCTGCTCCAACAATTACTGCATCTGTTATATTATTCAAATTTAAAACTTCTTCTAAATCTTGTATTAGTTCCTGGATATTAAACCCAACTCCTGGTTTTCCATCAGCTCTACTAACTAATGCTAAATCTTTTCTTACCTGAATTGGATTTAATCTTAAAATTGTTGCAATTTCAGTTGATGATATATTTTTTACATCTTCATTTTTCTTGTCTTTTATAATTCTAAGATATTGTGGTAACCTTTTTAATGTTGCTTGTGATATATATTCTTTTTTCATTATGTCACCTCGATATTTTTTTATCGAATAAATATTACCATATACTTATTCTAATTTCAATAGTTATTTTAATTAATTTTAATTTTTTTATAATTATAAAATAAAAAAACTGCTATAGTAAACTACAGCAGTTTTTTCAGCAATTTTTATTTTAAAATTTAATTACCTTTTTCCTTTCACTAATTAGTAATAAGTACATCAGTACAAAGAAATGTATATTTTGTTATTAGCCATTTGGATAGTAGATGTCAATTTCAATTCTGATGCGATATATTTTATTCTTTCAAGAAAATAACTTGGTTCAGCACTTCCAAGTTTAACAGTGCCTAAGTCTATTGTTATAGAAATTGACATTGGATAATCCCATGACAATTGACGAAATCTGAAATGAATGTATCCACACATAACAGCATCAAGTGCCTTAACTGTTAAAATACTTCCTTTCAATAGTAATTCGTCTACTAACAGACTTATCCGCTCTTTGTCAAAAAAAATCTCATCATACCTTTCTAAGCAACTTTTTTCCATAATGTAATACCTCCTTAGGTTTTTGATTTTCGCATTTTATCATAAATTTTATGTAACTGTCAAATTATAAACTTAGTTCTGTTCAACAATTTCCTTTTTATACAATGTCTGATATATAATATTTCTACTCAATAATTCTTTATGATTTCCTTCATCTACAATTTTTCCGCCATCAAGTAACATAATTTTATCACAATTAACTATTGTAGATAATCTATGAGCTATTATTAAAATTGTATAATTATCTTTCAAATTACTAATAGCTTTTTGAATTTCAGCTTGTGTTTCATTATCTAAGCTACTTGTTGCTTCATCAAATAAAATAATTTTTGTTTTTTGAACAAAAGCTCTCGCAATAGCAAGTCTTTGTTTTTGTCCACCTGATAAAATTATGCCACCTTCTCCTAAAACTGTATCATATTTATTAGGCAAAGTCTCGATAAAATCATCTAAGCAAGCAATCTTACAAGCTTCAATCATTTCATCTTCCGTTAAATTTTCTTTTACTAGTTTTAAATTATCTCTGATACTTAAATTAAAAATATATGGATTTTGACTAATAATTGTTATATTTCCTCTAATAGATTGTTCATCTAAATTTTCAATATTCTCATTTTCGATTAAAATTTCACCATTCTTTGCAGAATACATTTTACACAACAAATTAAATATTGTTGTTTTTCCAGCACCACTTTTTCCAACAATACCAATCATTTTTCCTGCATCTATTTTAAAATTTATATTATCCAATATTAATTTATCTTTATTATATCCAAACTTAACATTTTTAAATTTAAGATTTCCAAAAACTTTATCTAAATGGTTATCTCCAAATTTTTCTTTAGAAAAGTTTTCATTATCAATTATACTAAATACTCTATCACAAGATATATTAAAATCTTTTGCAAGATCTAAAAAACCAGATATATGTTCCATTACAAGTTTCATAATTCCTGATTTATAATTAAATAAAGCAATTGCAATTGCTATAGTAATTGTATTATTTTTCACAAGATAAATTAATAATATAACTAACCCTAATTCAAATACACATTTTAAAGTATCAATTATATATGTGTAAATCATATTTACTTTTGCCATTTCAAATCTTTTTTGATTTTGCTCAGTTATATTTTCATCTAACTTTTCCATAAAACTATCTTTGGCATTTAACATTTTTATATCTCTTACCCCTCGAACTAGTTCTCCCACAAGGCTTGACACTTTTTCTGTTTGATTACGAAATTGTTTATCTTTTTTTCCTTTTTGTTTAGTTTTTTGATCATATAAAATAGTTAAAATAATTGAAACAACTAAATAATACAAGAAAACTTCTCTATTAATAATAAGTGTTGCAAACAAGGCTCCAACATTAGCAAGAATATGTCTTAAATGCTCTAATCCCCCCCAACCAATAAAATTTGACATTTTTTCTGTATCATTAACAATTCTTTGAATAAACATACCTGATGAATTACTTTCCAAATCATTCTGACTTATTTTCAAAATTTCTTTTCCAAGTTTCATTTGAAGATTTTTCATTGTTCCTCTTTGAAAATAATGGCTATTTCTTCTTGTAAAAAACATTGCCGCAAAACTTATATATGCTTGAACTCCAAAAATAACAAGAGAAATAATTATTAATTGTTTCCACAAGTTAGATGTAAAATAAATTATTTGTTTTGCTGTTAATAAAGGTACTACAATACCTATTATGGTACTACTTATAACTGCAATAATCATTTCAATTAGATTCTTTTTATATTCTTTTCCATATTCATATACTTTTTTTATATTTTTGATTGTTTCTTTCATTACTTATACTCCTTTTACAAATTATATTATATCATTTTTTGAGAACTAATAGCAACGCTATTGGTTTTATATGTTATAATGTAACTAATAAATTGTTAAATGGAGTCTAAATTATGAATAAAGAAAAAACTTTAAATAATGTTAAAAAGCTAATATCAATGTATAAAAATGGTGAGCTTGGTGGAGAAATAATGCCTGAAGACGCCAATCCAAATTTAGAAAAAAGTTCTTTAGAAAATTACTTATATTTTACATTACCAATGGCTCTTAATTATCAAAGAAATTCTTATAAGCTATGGGAAGGTGCATTAAAAACTTATAATGATAATGAAACAAGATTTGTTTTTAATCCCAAATTATGTTTAGAAAAAACTTTTGTTGAAGTTCAATATGCACTAACAAAATACAAAGTTGCTCTTCAAAAGCAAAAACAAACTGAAATATGGATTTCTCTGTGTAATACATTCATAAATTTATTTGATGGAGATATTAGAAAATTATTTGATAATTTAGATAATGATGTTGAAAAAATAAAATCTTTTATTCAAAAAGAAAACAAAAAAGTGTTTCCTTATCTTTCTGGAACTAAAATATGCAATTATTGGCTATATGTAATCTATCAATATACTGATCGAAAATATAAAAATATTGAAAATTTAACAGTTGCTCCTGATACTCATGTGTGTAAAGCAACTCATAAGCTAGGACTAATTAATGATAATGAATTTAATTCTAATAATGTTCAATTAATTGTTATAGATAAATGGAATAAATTACTTGAAAGTACCAATTATAAGCCTATTGATATTCATACTCCGCTTTGGCTCTGGAGTAGAAATGGTTTTAAAGAAATAAAATAGAGAAAACAAGAGGGCAAAATATCACCCTCTTGTTTCCATTTTACATTGATTATTTCATAGTTTAGATCAAATTCATTGCTATTCTACACATTTTTATAACAGACTGTCTGCTTTCTGCTCTTGCAAAAAATCTTCCATTATGGCAAAATATTGCATCAGTAATACCAGAAATTGTAGGCAGAGTATTTTTGTTTCCACCCGCCCATTCTTTTGGAAATGGAACAAGTTGTTTAAATTTGTCCTTCATTGATGGTGGAACACAATGTGCAGCCCAGCCACCTGCCGGGTATGGAAATATCACAAATTTCACAGCATTATTATGGCTTTCATTATAGTTTAAAATTTCTTCAAGCCACTGCATTCTCTGTGCTGGAATCTCTAAGATTCCGACCTCAATGCTGCTGTACCTTTTTTGTAACTCTTTTTTGGTAGGAAACTGTGTAATCTTATTTTTAATGTATTCCTTCAAAATATCATACACAAGTTTCTCCACCCTCAGAAAAGCCACATCATAATCCGGATTTTCCAACCAAGTTGGAAGAAATTGAGTAACAAAACTAAGTACATGATTACTCACCTTTTCTCCATTATCTTCCATGTCCACAAAAACGATGATTTCTCTATCAATCTGATCCTTTACAATTCCTATTTCTTTCTCAGTGATATCCATCCCGTTTTCGATCATAACATTTTTAATAGCAAGTTCTCCAAACTTTTTCCACACCAAACCCGCACTGGCATATTTTTCTCCAGTAGTTCTGCAAACATTGAAGCCAGCCATATGATGATCAAGTTCTCCTCCTCCAATGTCTATTACGACATCGAGTTTATTTAATTCCTGAGCATCTTTTGTCCGGATAACATAGATATCCTTATCCATAAAAGCCATCTCAAAAATTGCCGTTCCTGTCACATCATCACAATGGAACACATCACTATGTGTTCCAAAGTTTAATGCACACTTTGAATTTGCTGTTTGACCTATACCTTTAATCATTTTAGCTCTCCTTTATTGTGTTCGGGTTATTAGTTACAAAATATACTTTGTTTCTCATATAATGTTACTAGGTGTTTTTATTTGTAACTGGTTCTGTTTCAAAAAAATAAAACTTAATTTCATTTTCTTCACACAAACACTCTAGTACAGTATATCTACAATCGAAAAACTCTTCTGAAATGAATTTTTTAGTTAACTCTTTATTCAAATTCATTCTTTCTTTAGACAATCCCCACCTATCATGTTCTTCAATTCGAAATTTGATAGAAACCACAATATCTTTTGGTTTTTCTGAAGGAATATATGGTATAGATACTTCATCTTCTTTTGATATTACACCTATGGTTCGCAAATCTTCAATAACCTGTGCTAATCTCCGTAAAAATGTCATATGTTTGTCCTCCTTAGACTTCCTATTCGAGGACATATATGCCCTCGAAATTATTTCTCAAGCATTTAAAAGTTTCCAATTCATACTATTATATCATACATGAATGGTTGGGTCAAATTTTATGTATACTATCAGTCAAAAAAATAAAGGCTAAAACACCTTTTTGGAGCGGGTATTCAAAAACATAGTTGATATATCAAATCTTTTTAGTGTTTTGTTGGGTAAAGTGTTGGCAATAATAGTTATTTTCTAAAAATACTAATCAATAATGTTAAATAATTTGAAATTAAAACAAAAAATCTCAAATAATGCTAGATAACACTAAATGAGATTTTTCATTTGTCCACCCACGCATTTATTTGTCGCAAGTGGGTTTGCGAGTAACATTTTTTCACCTATACATTTATATTTCGCAAATAGGGTTGCGGTTAACATTTTTATTGGACTAACTATATATTAATACACTTATATAAATTTAGTCAATACAATAATCTATTTTTATTTTCATTTCTAAACACATATTTTTTTACAATATTTTTACTTCCGATTATTTTACCAAAAACATAGTACATTTATCAATGTTTTTTATCATTTTGTTGGGTAATAAAAAAATGTTTTTAACCTTGATATTACTGAACTTTTAGATTATAATTATAACATCCTTTTCATAAGGAAATCTTTATGGAAGGAGGTGAACATTTTGAGTTCTTTTGATTTAATTTGGAGATTAATCATATTATTATTATTAAGTAATAGTAAAGATGATGAAAACCAAAATTCTCAAGATTAGTGCAAAACTAATCAAAGGCAGTCTGGTCAACTGCCTTTATTTTTTACAAAAAAATGAGATATGCGGTCAACATATCTCTGTGAACACTTAAGTTCTTTTGATTTATTCTCTTGCTTAAGCTATATATATTATAGCTTATTTTTTATTATATGTCAAATAATTTTAAATATTCAATTAATCTTTTGCCCATTTTGGTTTCTCTTTTGTATAACCAATAAAATATAAACTCTCATCATTATCTGCAGTTAGAATTTTAATAAAATATTCATTTAAAAATACTCTATAATTTTCATCATCTTTTATTTTTGGAAAATACTTAAAATTTATTCTTGTACTATGTACTTGTTGATGATGCCTTCCAAATGTTTCATATGCATCTGATAAAAATTCTTTTAATTCTTTTCCATTCATATATTTTTCTTTATAACCATTATATGCTTCTCTTTTTTCCATATACACCTCACAACTTAAATATACTTTCAATTTTATCTAAAACTCTTTTTTGTTCTAATTCTATTAGTAGCTCATTAATATTTTTTATTTGAGATTCATCTTTCGTAAATACTATATTAGTATTTTTATTTTGAGGAATTTCTTTTATTAAGTTCCAACTAATTGCTTTATTTAATTCTTCTCGTAAAGTATTTATTATCATTTTTACAGAATAATTGCTTGGTTTTTTTATATATTTCCATTCTTTCTTCTCAATTAAATAATATTCAAATTCTTTTATATTACATTCCGTGATACTATTTAATTTTACATCTCCAAAGTATTCATTAATTATTCGAATCCTATTTTGATATGTTCCATAACTTATCATAGAAATATTTTTATACTTTGATTCTAAAAACAACATTCCTAATTCAGACATTGTTATAGAATTTGAATTAATTATTTTTCTATTATAGGTATCCATACTTCAACTCCTACATTTAATTTTATTGGTTCTTCAGTTAATTCTTCAGAATATTCTATAAAATTATATCTGTCAAAAGCTATAGTGTAACTATTTAAGTTTTCTTTATATTCTTTTAAATTTGGCAATATTTTATTAATACCATAAGAAGTTGAATACTCAATAGCTTCTTTTTTGGAAAAGCTTTTTCCTTTAATTATCAACCATTTTTGTTTTGGTAATATTTTTATTTTTAATGAATTTGAATATTCATCAAATTCATTATATATAGTTGCTAGCATATATTCAAAATGATTTTCTTGAAATTGTTTTAATTCAACAAAGTTATCACTTATACATTCTCCTAATTCTTCTTTCAATTTACCTTCTAAAAAATACATACATTCCATATAAAAATTAGTATTCATAAATTCTGAATTTTCAATTAATCCAATAAGTTTTATTTCATTTTTTTCTCTTATTTCATATGACTCAAATCTAAAAAAATCTGTTAATTCTTTTTCATAATCATCATAAGTTATTACTCTACCAAATTCATTTCGCATTACTCCATTTTTTCGAAATTGTTTTGGCGTAATTTTATTAAATTTCGTAAAAGCTTTAATAAAACCATCTTCACTGTATCCATATTTGGAAGCTATTGTCCTAACTAAATCACTTGTTTTTAGCAAATCTCTTGATGCAAAATCCATTTTCCTTTTAGTAATGTATTTTTGTATTGTCATACCAAAAGTATCTCTAAATTTTTTAGATAAGTATTGTTCATCATAACCTATATATTGAGCAATATTCTTATTACTTATAATTTCTTCATTTTTAATTTTGCTTTCTATATAGTTTATTACTTTTTCTAATGTATTAGACATTTCTTTATTTGACATATATTGTTTCTCCTTTCCTTAAATTGATTATATTATACTAAAAAAAACACATTAATAATCGAACTGCAATTTTGTATTCTTCTAAAAACTAAATATATAACTTTACTAGCATATCAAGATTTTTTCTATTTTATATTTATATATTTTTTAAAAATCTGACTAAATTATATAAAAATGTTAGATTTTTTTCAATTCACTATTTAATGATTTTTGTTAGGGATAAGTTGTTGAAGTTTACATAATTTTGTGATATAATATATATTGTATAATTGCGCTCAAAAGTGTCTTTATATGTGTCAGGAAATTTTTAAATAATTGAATAATTTTGTATCAGAAAATACACAAAACATTTTATGTTTTGTGTATTTCGTGCGTTTATAAGGCTTTTTCTCAACCTTTTTCAACACTTTTCAAACGTTTTCAACGTTATTCATTACTACTTCTTAAGCAAAAGCAAATTTTTTTCTCTGGCGTAAGCATCTAAATTTTAATAGAAAGGACGGCGATTATTTATGCTCTATCTCCTACTTATGTATTACTTAATTATACTAACGAAGTATGGCTAAAAAAGAATAATTATTTATAATTATTCTCTTACTAAAATTCAGTTTCAAACTTGAATTTTAGTAAATAAAATAAGCGAATGAATATACTTGAATAATTTTCAAATATATTTCGGAGATTATTTTATACTTAATTAATTTTAATATTTAGTTTTGAAAAAACTTAAATATTACTAAATTAATTAAGTCCAAGGGGTTATTAGGGGAAATCCCCTAATCATACAAAGTTCTTTCGAAGAAAGTACTTTAGTATGTTATAGCACTTAAAAACTGCTCTATATAGAACCCCAAGTAGCACATTGAAAAGTTAATAAGAAAATTAATTGAAATGAGGTGTTGCACTTGGCTTTCGCTATTATTCGTAATTCCAAATACAAAAGAAAAGAATTAAACATTATATATAGACATAATGAAAGAAAAAATACTAATTATTCTAATACAAATATTGATAGAAGTAAAAGCTATCTTAACTATTCTCTTAAACAATGTAATTCTCCTTACAATACCAAATTTAATGATATTAAAAAGAAATATAACTTAAAAGGTCAAATGAAAGTAACAAATAATATTGCTTGCGAATATATCATAACTGCTAGTCCTGAATTTTTTATCAACATTGATGCAGAAGAAACAAAGAGATATTTTAAATGTGCTTATCAATTTATCTCTAACTATAAGAATTTAGGTAGCGAGTATATTTTATCAGCAAGAGTTCATATGGACGAATCCAATCCGCATATGCACTTAGTCTATATACCAGTTGTTCATACAATTGATAAAAAAACTGGAAAAAATATAGATAAAATATCTTGTACTGAATTTTGGTATGGCAAAAATAGTTATAAATCTCTACAAGATAACTATTACAAATATATGATTAAGTGTGGTTTTTATTTAGAACGTAGTAAAAATATTGAAAATACTCATTTAAACATTAGAGATTTAAAAGTAATAACTAACTACGAGGAACAACAATATTTCAATAAAACTACTTTACATATTGAACAAGAACTAAAGACTGACAATGTAGATGAAATCAAAAAGCATTACAAAAAAGTTATAACGAAATGTAATACTTTAACACAGCAATACACAAAGATAAAAAGTATTAATGAAATAAATCAAAAAACTATTGATGATTTGAATCACAAATATTCAACATTAAAGAAAAATTATCACAAAATAGAAAAAAATTGTAACAGACTCAACCAATACATTCAAAACTCATTTGAATGTATCAGCCATTTAATAGGCTGGTCTTTTCAAAAATTAAAGTCATTTGTTGATAATTACATAACTCAAAAAGAAATCAATGAGAATCAAAAACAAGATGATTTAATTCAAGATAAAGATTCTTTATTAATTGATACAGAAGATGAAAAATATAGAGTTTAAGAAAGGTTTTAATGGTGAAATTTATGAAAAATAATAATACTTTTGGTTCAATTTATTATAACAAACAAAGAGATAATTGGATTTATGAATATTACGAAACAAATTCCATAACTGGTGATAAGAAAAGATTTAGAAAATCTTTTAAAACAAAAGAAAAAGCTGAAGAATACTTATCTGAATATTATTTACAAAAAAATTCAAAAGCTTATATAGAAAATAAAGGTATTACTCTTGGAAAATTAATTGAATTTTTACTACAAAAGAAATATGACTCTAACTTAATTACAGACAGATGTTATGCTCGAACAATGGACACTATTAGAATTATTAATAAATGCTATTTATCTAAAAAGAAAATAAATGAAATTACTAGTGATGAAATACAAAACTACTTAAATACTTTAACAGAATCTTATAGTAACTCTTCATTGGAAAAAGTTTATTTTCAAATAAAAAATGCTTTTCTACATTCACTTAATAAAGGTTACATACACGAAAATCCTATGGTTGATGTTATAAAACCCAAAAGTAAAAAGCCTGATAAAGTTTTTGAAGCTCTACAAGTAGATGAGCAAAAAATATTAACTGATTATCTTGTTTCAAAATCTCCAAGTGAAATGCCTTATAAAAATTGTTTATTAATTGAATTATATATGGGGCTTCGTGTTGGAGAAGCTTTAGCATTACAAATTGGAGATATAAATCTTCAAAGAGGTATTCTTTCTGTTGATAAAACTCTAACAACAGATATTGATGACAAAGTATGTATTGGTAAAACTACAAAAACCTATGCTGGTCAACGTGAATTGCCTATTCCAGACTTCTTAAGAAATCTTATAATAGAACAAATTGAAATTGCAAAAGAGCAGAAAAATAACTTATTATTTGCAACTCCCGAAGGACATCTTGTTCATCACTCAACAATTAACAGACAACTTAAAAATATTGCAAAAAAACTTAATATTGAATCTCCAATTTCAACACATATATTAAGGCATACTTATGGAACTCGTTGTATTGAATCTGGTATGAGGGCTGTTGCACTTCAAAGATTAATGGGACATACTGATATTAGTATTACTCTAAATACCTATACTTCTATTTTCAACAAATATAAAATGGAAGAAATGGAAAAAGTAAATGAATACTTTATAAATAATAATATTTTAAATACAAGTTCACAATTCCAATTAGCAGATAATACCTCTCGTGAAGATGATGCTTCATACCTAAGATAATTTTTAATAAACTGACTATAAAAGGGCATTCAAATTTTGAATGCCCTTTTATTATTAATCATTTTTTATATCATAAATTAAAAGAATTATATTATCTAAATGAGTTTCTATATTACATAATATATTAGGTATTTTTTCTTTAACAGAATCTCCTCGAAAATATTCATTTCCTTGTCCTATATTTTCTGTAATAAATTCATCTAATTTTTGTTTTTCATTTTTTATTTCTTTTATTTCTGAATCACAATTTAAATGTGTTGATAATTTTTCCAAAACTTTTAATTTATTATCTATATATTTAAATGTATGTAAATATTCTGCATATTTATTCGTTTCTATTTCTGAATCAAAAGTATCTTTAAATCTACTCTTCAACCATTCTACAATATTTTCAATCTTTTCATTTTTACTTTTTATATCATCATTTATTTTGGTTAAATAATATATCCCAAAACCTAAAACAACTGTTGTTATAATCTCCATCAAATTATATTGAAATAATCCATTGTCAGAGAAATGACATTCTAATCCAATAAATATAAGAGAAAGAACTATTAATATTATACACATTATTACATTTTTTAATTTCATATTACTAATTCTCCTTTCTTATTGGATTTTTTATTGCTTCTGTTATATATCCTTTTATTTTTTCCAACCATGTTTTATTATCATTAGAAATAATAACTATTTCTAAAACCTTAGTATAGTTATTATTATTTTCTTTCTTTAATCTTCTTACTAAACCACCAAACGATTCTTCTAAAAAGGAAGAACCATAACCATATCCACCATCTAAATTAACAATTAAACTCTCATTCTTTTCCAAAGCTTCTAAAAATCTAGGATATAAAATTGTATCTCTAAATTTTTCTCCAGAATTTGACCCTTGGCTTTCATACCTTGCACCAGGTTTATCTGTATATTCTTTTACAATATTAATTTCCATACTATATACTTTCCTCCTTGTTTATTTCCCAGTAGAAAATTGTACCATTTAAATTATTTTCTAAATCTCTAGGACATTCTTTTTTGTAATAAGCTTTATTTGATATTATAACCAAATTATCTATTTTATTACTAGTATATTGTTCATATATTGAAGGTAAGCCATTACCTCTTTCTAGCAATCCTGTTTTACTTCTTTTCTCTATTCCACTTACACCAGCCTCTATATATTTATATTCTTTATCTAACAATAGTTTCTCTTTTATTAATTCAAAATTACTTTTTTTAATAGTTGTAGGAATTCCTAATCCATTATCCATAAAAGTATATAATATTTTATCATCAGAATTTTCAACAAAAATATACCAATTGTGTTCAAACAAACTTTCTCTATCATACGCATGGTCTTTTATATTTGTTATCATTTCAATCAACATTGTCATTAGAAAATTAATTTGTGTTTTATCTTTTTTTAACTTTTCACAAGTAAAATCTATTATTTCTTGTCTTATATCTATAATTTTCCCATCGCTTTTATATTCATAACCTTGTCCATTTTTTATTTGTATATGATCATTTGTTTGTAATAAATTTTCTTTAGCAGTTTTCATATACTTTAAATAACCAGAGTTTTGTAAAAATTTTTTGTTTTTTTCATCTTTAGGAAAATCGCCCACCCAATTAATTGGCACAAATTTATCACCTCTAGTATTCTTTATTATAGTTAATAAATACATTAAAGCATCGCCTGTTATTTCTATAGTATTTTTCATTTTTAAATAAAATGTTTTTACATTTTTATCTTTGTTTAAATATTTTTTACGAACTTTTTCCACATCATCAATCATACCATTTAAAAATTTTATTGTCTCTTCTGGATTCTTTATAATACTAAACACTTGAGGAATATAAAATTCTTTTGAATGAGCTATATTCTTTTTTTCTTCACTTATTTCTTTTCTTTTTACTTTTTTTCCAGTTTTTTTAATTCTATTTCTTAATCTTTTTTCATCATTTCTTTTTTTCCATAGTATATATTTAGGATTGTTTTTACGAATATTGCTCACCTCTTTTCCAGTTTTAAAATTATATCATAAATTATTCCAATTTCCAATAATAAATTTCATTTTTATAAACCACATTTATAAATTATAAAAAGCATTCTCAATGTAGTGGTATATTAATTTACACTTATTTATTCACACTCAACACCATTCAAGATTATTCATTACTATTTTTTCTTCCACCTATACTCCACTTTTTGAATTTTACTCTTAAAAAAACACCTTTTTCTCATTTTCCAACATCTATAACATCTGATATTACTGAATTACAAAAGACGTTTCCCAACAAAACGATACTTTTTTACCCAACAACTTTTTATTTGTTGGGTAAGTTGTTGTGTATCACTCAAAATCATTGAGAAACATTCAAAAACATTAAAAGATAACAAGCTGATTTTTCAGTACTTTCAAAACCATTCAAAAATATTGAAAACCACTGAAAATCAGCCAGATTGGAGCGGGTAACCGGAAGTGAACTTTCTGGTTATCCACTATTTATTTAGTTTTGCTTATGTTTTTGTGTGAGCTGTTGACAGATTTGTTGACAAAATTATTTATTTTGTACAATTTTACAAATTTATATATTTTATTATTTTTTTATAGTATAATAGTAAAAGATATAATTTGTGAAAGGATTTTTTTATGAATTACGATAATATAGTTGAGTCCTTGACTGATTCTGCAAAATTAAATAAATATAATAGCCATATAACTAAACTAGAAAACGCTTTTAAGAGTGTTATAATTAAAGGAACTTATGAACAATATAGAATAGCACCTTGTTTTATGTTATTTACTTTTATTGATTTATTACGTAGCATTGCTATTTTAGATAATAATCATATGATTTCTGCTGGAAATATTGTCCTTAGAACAATGTTTGAAATATTGTTAGATTTTTTATATTGTGAAACTGATAGAAAAAATTTATATTTAAGATTTGGTGAATATAAAGATGTAAATATAGTTTTGAAATATGAATCACTTACTAAAGAAATGCAAAGTCAAATAAATCAGGAAGCCTATAATAAAAATATTCTACCTAATTATAAGAATTTTCTAAAAAAGTATACTATTGATGATAAAAAAAACAAAAAACCTTTATTTACATGGAGTGGAAATTCAATTAAAAATAGAGTAGATATTGTTGCCAAAAAAATTCCTGAAATTACTAATATATATTATAATATATATTTACAAAATTGTGATTATGTGCATAACTATGCCGAAACTATAACACAGTATGGAACATATGAAAATAATAGTATTGATGTGGACTATCAAAAAAAATATAAACAAGATAATTTTGTTTTAATGAGACAAACTAATAGTTTAGCGGAACTTTTTTATGATGAATTTAGCAAAGTATATTCCAACAAAAAACTTTCCGATATTTGTTTTTAAGAATTTATATCAAAAAAATTAAGTGATAATATAATGAATTCTTAACACTAGTATTCGTATTATCACTTTAATTATTAAGCTCTTTCTATTTATATAACATTCTATCATAAAAAGCCTTATACTTTTTATCCCCAAATTATTTACACAATATAAAATTCATATTTCTTACTGTTACTATTTTTTCATTATCTTATTTTTATTCTATGTAATATTTATTTTTTAGTAAAATTACATTTTGGATAATTTGAACAACCAATAAACTCTCCATATTTTCCATTTCTTTTAACTAAATTCCCACCACATTTTGGACAAGTATTTTTACTATTTATTTCCTTATTATTTTTTATTTCTTTAGCATATTTTATATGTTCTTTTCGTTTATCTTTATCTACTATATTTAAATTATCAATAATTTTATATATTTCATTATAATTATCTAGTATTGTTTCCTTATAAGACAATATTGTTTTATTCAATTCATATATATGTAAAACATGACTTTTAGAAGTTACTTTTATATTAGCTGTACTTGGAATACATACAATTGGAATAAATTTATTATTATCTAAATTCAATACATTCTCCAAAGATTTAATATGTCCATAATTTTGATGTATTGGATTATTTATATAAAACTTATTATTTTGTTTCCATTTCTTATCATACTCATTTCCAACTATATAACCATTATATTGCTTTGTTTCAATAACAAATATTCCAAACTCTGATACAACTATATGGTCTATTTGATAAGTCATACTATTACTTTCTATCATGACATCATTTAGCACTAAATATTTTTCATTTGATAATTTCTTTAATTCATTCTTTACATGAAATTCTCCTGCTTTACCAACAATTTTTTTATAAAATATTGCACTTAATATTCCTAATATAATAATTGGCAAATATATTGGTAAAAATCCAATAATAAGTTGATTTATAAATTGCTCCATTTATATCTCCTTGTTATTTACTTATTTGAATTAAGTAAAATTTCTTTCATTTCTAAAATATCATAAAAAGGTATGTTTATTCCTTTTTTGGCTAGTTTTATAACATTCATAGAAGTTTCAATTATTTCTTTTTTCAAACTTTCTGTAATTTCAACATCTTGCATTTTATTTTGGTATTTGCTTTCTATATATTTTTCAGTAGTAGGAAAAATATTTTGTATTAAAAATGTTTTCTCTTTTCCTAAAACTTTACCAAAAACAAAGTTATAAACTTTCTTTTGTTTCTTTTTCTTATTTTCATATATAATTTTATACTTATCTACTTTACTTGATATAGGAACAAACCATATTATTTTTTGATTTTCTGGGTCACTAAAACAAAAATAGCAAGGTCTTTTATTTCCATTTTCTTTATTTTCCATTAGTTTATAGCCTTTAAATATTTCAAAAAAAGTATCTTTTATAAAATAAAATTTTCCGTTTTCTACTTTCATTATTACCTCATTTCTAACAAAAAATCTACCTCCGAAAAGGTAGATTTTTTATACATTTGTCCACCTACGCATTTATTTGTCGGAGGTAGGGCTCCGAGTAACATTTGTACACCTATGCATTTATATTCCGCAAATAGGGTTGCGGTTAACATTTGATTTGGACAAGATACATAAAAGTATCTATATTATTATATTCATTATACTATGTTTTTATGAATAATGTCAATACGTGAATTGTTTTTCCATATTTATTGAAATGTTATTTTATCTACTCGATTAATTGTAATGTTACTTATTTCTTTCTTCCAATAATTGTATTTTATCTATTTTTTCAATAATATCATAATCTGTTGAAACATCTATTACACCATAATAAGTTATTGCTATATACTGATTATTTTCAAAACAAGAAAGAGTTAACACATTACTTCCACCTGTATTTCCATTACCTACTAACCAAGTTTCATCTGATATTTTTAGTAAATATTTCTTGTTATAAACCGTATCAAAATCTAAACCTTTTACTAATATTGTATTATTTTCTAAACTTACATTTTCTATTTGTGCATAAAATGTATGCATAATTGGTGGAGCCTCTGTGTTGGCAATAATACTATTTTGCTCATTAATCTCTTTTAAATTATTATTAGCTTGTTTTAAATTATTATTTGTATCTATATATAATAATGTAACAATAACAGAATATATAAATATAACAAATAAACTTTTTTCTAATATCTTTTTCATAGACAATTTTACCTCGCCAATGTTTTATCTTCTATAATAATATCAAAAATAAAACTTATTTTCAACTTATTATTTTAATATAAATTAACAAATTTCAAAAAAAATTTATTTTTTTACATCAATTTTTCCTTGATATTTCAGTGTTTTTAGTCAAATGTTGCGTCAGATGCACAATTTTGTGCTTTTTGGCATTTTTCTTTGATTTTCACTACTTTTTTATCAAAAATCACCTCAAAAATGGTATTTTTTACCTAGAAATGTGCGTACAGTGCACATTTTGTTGCGTAGGACGCACATTTGCCATTTTTGCATTGTTTACATAAAAATGATATTCTTGTATTGTAAGGCGAAAACAATTCAAATTTATATAAATTTCTTATAAGAAAATACAAAAGATATGTAACTTATTTAATAATATACGCGTGATTATTAGATAACTTACAACGAGATACTTAAAAGAAAAATTGGCTAGACAATTTTTCTAACATCAAAAGTCCTATACTTAAAGGACTTTTGATATTAAAATAAATGATAAAACTATATAATGTTGCAACTTATATATGTTTTGGAATTTATTTTAATTAGCATAATCAAGTTCTCTACTATTCCTCTATATAGAGAACTTAAATTGATTATGCTAGGGGTTATTAGGGGTATCCCCTAATCATACAGAGGACTTTGAAAAAGTCCTCTAGTATGTTATAGCAAAAAAATTGCTTATGTAATTTAAGTCAAAAGATAAAGCTAAAATTTTAGCAAAGCTTCGAAACATTACTCAAATAAAAGTGCACTTTTACAATTTAATATGAAAGGAACAGCAAATCTATGAGTTATGCAATAATAAGAAATGCTAAATATACAATGAATAACTTGAATATAATCTTTAGGCATAATGAAAGGAAAAATACAAATTACTCTAATAAAGATATCAATAAAATTAACTCTATAAGAAACTACTCTATAAAATCTTGTAATGTTCCATACTCAAAACGATTTAATGAAATAAAAAAACAATATCATTTAAAAGGACAAATTAAGAAAACAAGTAATGTTGTATGCGAATATATAATCACATCTGATAAAGAGTTTTTTGAAGAAATTGGAGAAACTGAAACTAAAAGATATTTTGAAACTGCACATAAATTTGTATGTTCATATAAAGACTTGGGAGAACAATATATTATTTCAAGTAAAGTACATATGGACGAGAAAACTCCTCATTTGCATTTAGTATTTATTCCAGTTGTTCATACTAAAGATAAAAAGACTAATAAATCTATTGATAAAATATCTTGCACAGAATTTTGGAAAGGCAAAAATAGCTATAAACAACTTCAAGATAGATTTTATTCATATATGACTAAAGCTGGCTTTGATTTAGATAGGGGTAAAACTCGTGAAAATGCCCATATTCCTATTAAAGAGTTAAAAGCAATAACTAATCACGAAGTACAAGAATTTGAGCTAAAATCGCTTAATATTGAACAGGAACTTAACACAAATAATATAGATTTATTAAGAGAAGATTATAGAAGAATAATAAAAAAATGTAATACTCTAACAAAACAGTACACAAAAATAAAAGTTACAAGTGATAAAACTTTGGAAAATTTAGAACAATTACAGCAAAACTACGAACAATTAAACAAAGAAAATTTACACTTAAATAAATATATCAATTATCTTAAATATTATTTAGACAAGGCTTTTGAATATACCAGTTTACTATTTGATTTTCCAAAAGAAAGATTAAGAAAACTTGTAAAAGATTATTTGAAAGGAATTAGAGATAATGAACGAACTAGATAATAATATAATTGATACAAAAGAAAACCTATCATTTGAAGAAATACTTGCAAAAGTTGCAATAGATAAATTAGAAAATCCATTTACTATCTTAACTGTAAAAGATGTAGCAAAAGATTTGAATATAGGTAAAAATGCTAGTTATAAAATTTTTAAAAGAAATGATTTTCCCTCTGTAAATTTAGGTCAGTCTTGGCACATAACACTTATTGCTTATACTATATGGAAAATGCAAAGAAGAGTTTAGGAGGTATGCTTATGGCAACTAAACAAGCTCAAGGTAGTGTTTTCTATAATAAAGATAGAAAAAATTGGATAGCTTCTTATGTTGTACAAGACTTAACTACTGGCAAACCAAAAAGAATAAGAAAATCATTTGCAACAGAAAAACTAGCAAAAGAATTTTTAAAAGACATAAATTTACAAAAAAATAGTGCTATATTTATTCAAAATAACGGTATTCCTCTAATTAAACTTATCAAAATGTTATTACAGAAAAAAGTTGATTCTAACTTAATTACTGATAGAGCTTATGCAAGAACTATGGACACTATACGAACAATTGAAAAATCTTATTTAGCAAACAAAAATATAAATGAAATAACAACAGATGAACTTCAAGCATATTTTAATTCTTTAACTGAAATTTATAGCAACTCCTCAATTCAAAAAAACTATTTTCAATTTAAAAGTGCTTTTGAATATGCTCTAAACAAAGGTTACATACACGAAAACCCTATGTATGAAACAATAAAACCTAAAAGCAAAAAAGAAGATAAAATATGTAGTGCATTAGAAGTTGAAGAACAACAAAGATTAACTGATTATTTATTAAATGTTGATACAAAAAATGTGCCATATAGAAATGTATTTCTAATTCAATTATATATGGGACTTCGTGTAGGCGAAACACTTGCATTACAAGCTAGTGATTTTGATTTTAATAGAAATATATTAAAAATAAGCAGAACACTCACAACAGACAAAAACGATAAAGTATGTATAGGAAAAACAACTAAAACTTATGCTGGAAAAAGAGATTTGCCAATACCTGATTTTATACTACCTTATATTCTTGAACAATTAGAAATTTCAAAAGATAATAAAGACAATATGCTATTTTTAACACCTAATAAAAAATTAGTTTTACACTCTACTATTAACAACCAACTCAAAAGCATTGCTAAAAAGGTTAATATTACACACCCTATTTCTACACACACATTAAGACATACTTATGGTACTCGTTGTATTGAATCTGGTATGAGAGCTGTTGCACTTCAAAGATTACTAGGTCATACAGATATAAATGTAACATTAAATACTTACACATCTGTTTTGAATAAGTATAAAGAAAAAGAAATGGAAAAACTAAACGACTATTATTTAAGCAACGATATATTTAATAAAGCAAGAGAATTAAACACAATAAATTATAAACTATTAGACGATAATAATGATTTAACAAGATAGCTTTAAAAGCAGTATTCATTTTTATGAGTACTGCTTTTCCCATTGTATATTTTTATATATTTTTCAATACTTTTATAAAATGTTAAATAATATTTTTTGAAAAAATCACCACTTATGCTCCACTTTTTAATATTTTTATGTAAATCAAACAAATCATCAACTTCTGTATCACCTAATACTGTAAGAATACAAAGCTATTTTGTCAACAACTTGTCAACACGATTTTTTGTGTTGACAATATTGTAGACAATTTTGCATTTTAAAGTGTTTTAATATTTCACTTTCATTTTGTAAAATGCTTATTTTATGCGGTTTACAAGGACACAGTGAAACAAAAAAAGACGCCATAAAACGCCTTTATTGGAGCGGGTAGCGAGAATCGAACTCGCGCTATCAGGTCGGAAGCATGACATTCTACCACTAAATTATACCCGCACATATTTAATATAAATATATTATACACAATTGTATGTTATTTTGCAAGAAAAAAGCCATCATACTAGACTATTTCTAATACAATGACAATTTATTGGAGCAGGTAGCGGGAATCGAACCCGCATAGCCAGCTTGGAAGGCTGGAATTCTACCATTGAACTACACCTGCATTATTTCCTCTGACAAGTATAAATTATAATGCATTCTTTTTACTTTGTCAACCCTTAAATTAAATTTTTTATATCTATTGTTGTATTATTTTTCTCTATATATTTTATTCACAATGTTTTAACTTAATTCTTTTTACATTACAAATAAAGCAAAAAGCACCCAGAGAATTCTCCGAGTGCTTTTTGCTTTATTCAGTCAGACCTTTAAGTACCCCTTCAATTTTCGTTTTTGCAAGCTTGAACTTTTGGTCACTGTCAAGTGTTGGAGCAAGTCGTTTGGTTATTTTTTTGAACCATTCTTGAACTGTGTTGCTACTCATTCTGAGTTCTTTGGGATTTTTGCAAATTTCAAGGAATCCTTCGTAAGAAAGATCCGGTCTCATGAGCATAAGTGCTCTTTGCATTTCATAAAATCCTGTTTTTGCAATTTGAGCCTCTTGCTTTGGAGTAAGCTTTGTTCTTTTCATAGCTTTATCAATCCAACTTCTTACTGCTTCACTTTCTAAATTTACTTCTCCTGTATTCTGACAAAAAGCAACAAGTCCCTCTCCTGTTAGTTTGCTTCTTCTTAAAAGAGCTAATTTGATTGTATAGCTTTTGCATTTGGCAATTCTTACTTCCTGCTCAGGTTTTAATTTGACTCTTTCCATAGCCTTATTAAAATCGTCTTGAACTAATGAATTGTCATAATTGAAATTAGATGGATTCTCACAGATTTCAACTAATGCACAGCCTCTAAGAGCTGGATATTGTAGCAAATATTCCTGTACTGCAAATACCTTGGTCTTCGCAAGTACTGCCTGTATTTTTCCCGAATTATTTTGCTCTAATGCATATTTTGCTTCTGTTGCTGTTTTGGCTGTTTTGGCAAAAGGAACAAGTTCAGATGCTTCGATTTCATTGTTTTTCCATGTTGTTTTATTTTTTTCTTTTGGCTTGTCTAAAACTTCTGCATCCTCACTTTCATCTTCATTGTTTTCTTTGTCCTCTTCAATGGTTTCAAAATCCGGACTCCATTCTTCAGTTGGTTGCCGTTTTTTTAAATAATTACTGAATATGAATGCAGCAATTAAATAAGCAACAATGGATAGTACAACGATGGTCATATAATTTTCCTCCTATTTTGTTAATATTTTTAATGCTAACTGGTATTCCCAGATATAAAAAAGGAAACTGGCTTTCGCCTACTAAAAAATTTACTTATATATTATATCCGACTTTACATAAAATGTCAAATATCCTATAACAAGTAAAAATGACACCTGGAAATCTTCCAAGTGTCATTTTATGACATTACATGAGTCCCTTAAGTACTCCCTCTATCTTAGTTTGAGCAAGTTCAACCTTTTGTTTATCACTAAGACTCGGAAGAAGTCTACGAGTAGCATCTCTGAAATATCGCTGAACCATATCATTTTTCATATTGAAGCTTTTAGTATCTTTACAAATTGCTAAAAATGCCTCATATACAATATTTGGATTCAGAATAATAGCTCTGTTTGAAGCAAAATTCTTGGCTTCTGCCATTCTAACTTGCTGACTAGTAGTAAGGTCTGTTCTTTTTACAGCCTTTTCAAACCAGTTCCAAATAATTTCGCTATCTAGGTTCATGCTTCCAGGAGATTCTGAAATTGTTGCAAGAGTTGCACCTTTTAGATTCTTGCTTAGCATCAATGCTCTCAAAATTGCAAAATTTCCTGTAGCAACCATTTTCAGTTGATGTTCTTCAGATGGTACAATCCTATCCAATGCGTCAAGATACCATTTTCTTACAGTATCACTGTCCAAATTCATATGTCCTGGATTTCTACAAAGCTCAACCAATCCATCAGCACTCAAATCATTCTTAAGAATCAGTGCTTTTGAAATTACAAAGTTTTTTCCTTTTTGAGAAATTCTTATTTCTTGTTTTGGTGTAAGCTTGGTACGATTTAGCGCATCCATAAACCATCTTTCAACTATATCATTTTCGAAATTAAAATTAGATGGTTTCTCACAAATTGTAACAAGTGCTTCAGCACTTAAATCTGGAAATTTCAACAGATATTTTTGAGCCTCAAAATTTTTCGTCTGAGCCATGGCAATTTGTACTGCTTCTGATGAATTTTGTGACATTACATATTGGGCTTCTAATTCACTTTCTACTTTTTTGGCAATGATGCAAGCTTCTTCATTAGCCATTAGATATTCTGCTTTTTCGTCTTCTTTATCTGTTATATTATCCGGATTTTCTTCCTCCTTTTGATTATCCTCTAAATTATCTGCTTCATATTTATTCCGCTTTTTTGAGAATAAATTTAGTAATAGCACTATCAATAAATAGCTCAAAACTACTGGTATTAAGATTTTCATGCATATTTCCTCCATTTTGTTAATATTTTCATGTATCAACTGGAGTCACCCAGTTTATAAGGAATTACTTCTAATTAATATAATACTTTGTTATTATATACAACTTTACATAAAATGTCAATTGTTACAACACTTTATTCATCATAAAAAAATATGAAACTTTTCGTGCGTCCCTAAATTTCCCTAAATTTCCTCAGTTTACTTAAAACTTTATATTATAAGAATTTCCAATAATATAAAAAAGAAAGTTTAGAATTTAAAATATCTAAACTTTCTATAAAATAATAAATATTATTCTTTATCTTCTTTTTTTACTTCTTCAGCCTTTGTAGCTTCTTCTGCTTTAACTGCTTCAACAGCTTCTGCAACATCAGCCTCTGTTGCTGTTTCTTCAGCTACTGATTCACCTGGAACAACTTCTTCTTTAATAATGATTTCTCTATCTTCAATTCTTGCTCCTATTTTTTCTTTAGTTTTAGCAGCTTTACCAACTCTATCTCTTAAATAATAAAGTTTAGCACGTCTTGCTTTACCAACTCTAACTACTTCAACTTTTTCAACCATTGGTGAATGTACTAAGAATGTTTTTTCAACACCAACACCATAAGAGATTCTTCTTACTGTGAATGTTGCATTTACTCCTCCACCTTGTTTCTTTATAATAATTCCTTCGAAAACTTGGATTCTTTCTTTGTTTCCTTCTTTTATTCTAACATGAACTCTTACTGTATTACCAATACGTAATTCAGGTATTTTATTTTTTAATTGTTCATGCTCAATAGATTTTAAAATATCCATTTTCTTTCCTCCTTCTTTCAATAATGGATGTGATTAATTCTCACTTTTATTTTTTAATTCTTCTAAATATTTCTTTTCTTCGTTTGTCAATTGAACTTTTTCTATAAGTTCTGGTCTTTTTATGTAAGTTGTTTCTATAGCTTTCTTTCTACGCCATTTGTCAATATTTTCATGATGACCAGATTGTAACACTTCTGGAACTTTCATTCCTTCAAATTCTTCTGGTCTTGTATATTGAGGATACTCTAAAAGTCCGCTGGAAAAGCTTTCTTCATGAGTAGAACCTTGGGTTAGAACACCATCTACATACCTTGACACACTATCTATTAATACCATTGCTGGTATTTCCCCTCCAGTTAAAACATAATCTCCAATTGAAATTTCTTCATCAACGATTTTGTCTATAACTCTTTGGTCTATTCCTTCATAGTGCCCACATAAAAGTATTAGATGTTTTTCTTTAGCTAATTCTTCAACTTTACTTTGACAAAGTTTTTTACCTTGTGGTGATAAATAAATAACTTTAGCATTTTCATCTTTTACAGATTTAAAACTGTCATATACAACATCTGGTCGAATTAACATTCCTGCTCCTCCACCATATACTGTATCATCAACTTTTTTATGTTTGTCCTTTGAGAAATCTCTAATATTTATTAAATTTATTTCTAATAAATCTTTCCCAACAGCTCTACCTATAATACTTTGTTTTATAGGCTCAAACATATCTGGAAAAAGAGTTAACACATCAAATTTCATAATATTATAATCCTTCTATTAGGTTAACTATTATTTTACCAGATTCAATATCTATAATTTTAATTACTTCATCAATTCCTGGTAAAAGTTTTTGTTTTCCAAGCTCATCTTTTACAACATAAACATCATTACTACCAGTTGAAAAAATGTCATCAACTTTTCCTAAATACTCATTAGATTCTGTAAATACATCCAAACCAATTAAATCTGCAATATAATATACACCATCTGGAAGCTCACCAAAAATTGCTCTATCTACAACAATATACGAATTTCTAAGTTTTTCTGCTTCTTCTACCGTATCTATATTTTTAAATTTAATAATAACTTGATTTTTATTGTATCCAACTTTTTCTATTTCATATTCAGTTAAATCATTTTTGTGTTTTACAAAAACTTTAGGTATTCTTTCAAACTTAGTATTGTCATCTGTAAAAGAATTAACTTTTACTTCACCTTTTAGACCTTTAACATTTACAATTTGACCTAATTCTAAATATTTATTCATATTTATCAACACCTAATCAAGAAATTCAACATTTACTTTTTTATGTTCTTTTGTTGCTACTGCTTTAATTATTGATCTTATAGCTTTAGCCATCTTTCCTTGTCTTCCAATAACTTTGCCCATATCATTTTTTGCTACTTTTACTTCATAGCAAATTGATTTAGCTTCTGTTTTTTCTGTAATAGATACTTCATCAGGATTATCTACTAAATTTTTAATTAATACTTCAAGTACATCTTTCATTTTCTCAAATCCTTTCTTCGCTTTTTATTTATTCTAACAAGAATAATTTTGCGATTTTACATAAAAATATCTTTTACTTATTTAGATGCTTTTTCGATTAATGCTTTAACTGTATCTGTTGGTTTTGCACCGTTTTTAATCCATGTAGCAACTTTTTCGTTATCTAAAACTATTGTTGCTGGATCTGTCATAGGATTGTATGTTCCTATTTTTTCAACGATTTTTCCATCTCTTGGAGATTTAGAATCAGCTACTACTATATGATAGAAAGGAGCTTTTTTCTTTCCAACTCTTTGTAATCTTATTTTTACCATTATAAATTCACCTCCTGAAAATATATAAATATATAAATTTAAAAATTTAAAAACTAATTAATTAAAACTTGAAATTATTTAAGTCATCCATATTCATGTTCATGTTTTTCATCATTCTTTTCATCATACCTTTATTTGAAGTCATTTCTTTCATCATTTTTTGAGTCATTTCAAATGATTTCATAAATTTATTTATTTGTTCAACTGAAGTTCCACTACCTTTTGCAATTCTTAAACGTCTACTTCCATTTAGTACTTTTGGGTTTCTTCTTTCTTCTTTTGTCATTGAACAAATAATAGCCTCAATCCTTAAGAACTCTTTATCATCTACTTCAACATCCTTCAATTTGCTTCCAAGCCCAGGTATCATTTTTAAGATTGATGAAAAAGATCCCATCTTTTTCATTTGTCTTAATTGACCTAAGTAATCATCTAAATCAAAACTTTGTTTTTTCAATTTTTGTTCTAATTTTTGAGCTTCTTCTAGATCAAATGTTTCTTCTGCTTTTTCAATGATTGAAAGTACATCACCCATCCCCAAAATTCTTGATGCCATTCTTTCTGGATGAAAAACTTCAATATCTGACAATTTTTCACCTGTTGCTGCAAATTTTATTGGTCTTCCTGTAATTTTCTTAACTGATAATGCAGCACCACCTCTTGTATCACCATCTAACTTTGTAAGAACTATACCATCAATTCCTAGTTCTTTATTAAATGTATCTGCAATGTTTACTGCATCTTGACCTGTCATTGAGTCTACTACCAACAGTATTTCATGCGGTTTAACATTTGATTTTAAATCTTTAAGTTCTTGCATTAGTGCTTCATCTATTTGAAGACGTCCTGCAGTATCTATAATAATAACATCATTTAGCTTTGATATTGCAACATTTATAGCTTGTTTTGCTATTAGATTTACATCCTTTGTATTTTCATTTGTATACACAGGAATATCTAATTGCTTACCAACAACCTCTAATTGCTTTATAGCAGCTGGTCTGTAAACATCACAAGCAACTAATAAAGGTTTTTTACCTTGTTTTCTTATAATATTCGCAAGTTTTCCGGCTGTTGTTGTTTTACCAGAACCTTGAAGACCAACTAACATTATGACTGTAGGTGGATTTGGAGTAAAATTAATTCTTGTTTCTTCTCCTCCAAGTAATGAAACCATTTCATCTTTTACTATTTTTATAACTTGTTGACCTGGTGTAAGAGATTTTAAAACGTCTTGACCTAAAGCTTTTTCCTGAATTGTTGCTACAAATTCTTTAACAATTTTGTAGTTAACATCAGCTTCAAGTAATGCAAGTTTAACTTCTCTTAAAACTTCTTTTAAGTCGTCTTCAGTTATTCTAGCTTTTCCTTTTAGCTTTCTAGTTATTTCTTGTAATCTAGATGAAAGTCCTTCAAAAGCCATTACTTTTCCTCCCTATATATAATTTTATCTTTTGGCTTCTTTTAATTTTTCTTCAATATTTTTTAAAAGTTTTATAACTTCTTTATCTGATATTTTATTTTTAGAATTTTTTATATATTCTAATACTGAATTAATTTTATTTTCTGCCTCTAAATTTTTTTTCATAATCTTTAGTTTTTCTTCATATTCTAATAGATTATTTTCACCCTTTTTTAGATTATCTCTAACAGCTTGCCTTGTTATTTCTTCGTTCTCAGCAATTTCTGATTGAGAAAAATCATTATTATAGTAGTCATTTAAAAGATTGTATTGTTTTTCTGTTAAAAGCTTGCCATATATGTCTAAAAGAATACTCATCTTAATATTTTTTTCCATTTGACCACCTCTATATTTGTAATGCTAATATACTTTACAACATTTTTAGCATTTTGTCAATACTTTTTGCTATTTTCCTATATATTTTAATTCAATAATATACCATAAATTATTTGCATTTTGAATTTTAGAATTATAATAAATATCACAGGTTCTTTTAGAATCAAATCCACAATTTTTAAAAAGTAAAATACAATATTCAAAGTACTTTTCATTTATAACTGTATATAAATTTTCTCCTTTAATCTTTTCGTAAAACATCTTTTTTGAAACTTCTGAATAATTACTCTTTACATTCATCATTGGATCTTTTTCAGTTATTATATCAGCATTATACATTGGATCTTCTTCATTTCTAATTAAATCAATACATGATGTATTATATCTTGACGCAATCCATACCCCATCAATATTATATTTTTCTGAAACTGTATTTTCTTCCGCATTATATGAAAAATCTTTTATAGAAACTTCTATTTTGTCAAGTATATAAACTGCTCCTAAAAAAACTGAAAACATTAATTGTATTAATATTGCAAAAATTAGTACAAAATTCAGTATCAATTTCAATATACTATTTTTTTCTTTCTTATCTCCTATAATAGATTTATAAATTATATATATTTCATTAATAGCTTTATAAAGCACATATATTTCAATTAAAATATATATTATAGGAATAAACATTCCATATCTTATATATCCAGATGCGAAAATTATCCAACTAACAGTAATAACCATGCTTAGAATTGTTATATTTAGTATATCTTTATATTTTTTATTTCTTATTAAACAATATATTAAAATAGCAAAACCTATTCCCCATACTGGATCTACTAATCCTCTAATATCATCTCCTCTTAAAGGATTTATACTAATAATTATTGGCCAAGTAAATGTTTCAATAATGTTCTTTGCTCCAAGTCTTACATCTTTTGCAGAATTTTCTTCATAATAACTAGATTGGAAAATTGAATTATAGAAAGGAAAAATAGGATTTTGTGTTTGAATATAATTATTTATCATATATATTCCAAATGGAATAATAAATAAAATAATACATACCACAATATCATAAATCTTTACATTTTTTAAGCATTTATATGATTTGAAAATTATATAAATAAGTATTATACTTGCAAATATAATATTAGATATCTTTATTCCAATTGAAATTCCTACCAAGAAAGCAGACCAATATAAATATTTTTTATTTTCTAAAACATTAATATTTTTTATTGCTATATAAAATAATTCCAGTAAGATAACGCTGGAGAATATATCTATACTATATTCTCCAATGCATAAATTAACTGAAAATGTATATAAAATTATACTTGAAAATGTTATTTTTAATTTATCTTTAATTTGTGGTATTATAGCAGATAAAAATCTTTTTATTTGATAAAAAATAACAATAGTAGAATATAAATAAAGTAAATTTCCTAATCTATATCCTAAAAATCTCACAAAAATATAGTTCATTCTATCTCCTAGCGGAAAAAAGAATGTCGAACTTGGTAATAAATCAAAATTAATTCTATCTATAAATGGGTTTTTTTGATTATATAAATGATATGATATTGTATCTATAAAATCATCTATATGTATTATTATTATAAAATATATAATTATATAAGTAACAATTGCAATTAAATCCCATTTACTAAAATCTGTTTTTATTTCAATAATTTTTTTCTTTATTAAATAAATTGCTGGTATTATAATCAATATGGCAGAAATTAATAAAGATATTTCATAACTTAAATTAGAAAAATATATAATATTATCATTTATTATTGCAATACTTGCAATAATAATAAATATATACATATGTATATTTAAATTCATCTTTTTCTTGCTATTAAGCATAAATTTTCTCCTTATAAAGTTGTTGTGATTTTATTTATTTAATACTAATCTATATCTTCCAGCATCAGAGACATTACTATCAGAAAAAAGTTCATTTTCAGATGTTATTAAGTCATAAACACCATATACATTTCCTGTTGATGAATATCTTGTATTTAAAATATAATCATTTTTAGTAACTCCTCCACCAGCATAATGAACTAAATTATTAGAAATATCTATATTTTCAGAATTAGCCATAAGTATCATCGCATCTCTTTGTTGTTTTGACATTAAATTTACATCTAATTTATAATTCTTTAACTTTTTATCAACATCTTTCATAGTTATTATTGTAAGAGTTTGTCCTGGTCTAGATGAAATATTCCCATTATAATCTTCATTTGCTTGAAATTTTGAAACCCAAAAACCATATAAATTATCATTTTCTTTAAAGCTTTCTTGAAGCTTATATCCTGTTAATGTTTTATTCTGAGTATTTTTATTAGTTGTTTCTATAGTATATTGTATACTAGTTGTATCTTCTGTAATATTATATAAAAATCTAGGTATCCATACCCAATAGTTTCCATCTATAGTTTTAGCATTTGCAAATTTTAGGCATGAAGAATAATTATACCAAAGTGGATTATTTTCATTTTCAACTACTTTTTCATTTCCCTCTTCATCCCAATATATACCTATCATTTCATCTAATAAAATTGGCTTATTACAAAGAGAAATCTGTATTTGAGCAGCCTTATATTCTCTGTGATTTATATCTCTTATAAAAAAATTATAACTTCCTGATTTAGTTATAGTGAAATACACAGCATTCTCATCTCTTAAATATATATAATCTTGTAATTCTGTACATGATTTACTATTTTCAATTTCGTCAGTATAATAGTATACCTCTGATATATTGGTTGTAGCATCATTTTGATTAAATGATATCTTAATTCTTTGTGATAACCCCATATTCTCAACAATTTCTGCTACAGTCTCTAAGTTATTATTAAGCGATACTGTTACTAGTTTATCTCCTAGATTTGTATCATATTGTCTATGTATTACCTTATTAGTTATATCTCTAATCCCATTTTTCTCTATAACATTCCCTGTATAAAAATTTATAATTACATTCATTTTGGTATTAATTCCGAAAATGTCGTTTTAAATTTTCAGGATTAAAATAGCAATAATTTGTTAAAATTGAATCAATATTCATATCCCAATATTTTGTATTTTCATTATTTAAACTATTTAGTATTTCATTAAATTCCTTTATATAAATATTAGAAGCAGAATTTGCATTTACATATCCTAAATTTTGAATATAAAATAAGAAATTTCCAGGTTCGTTTGCATTATAATTTTCCCAAGCAATATATTGTTTTCTTACTTGATTTACTTTTTCCTGTATTAATTCCATTTCTGCAACATATTTTTTTAAGTTTGTTTTTTTATTGGTATTTACTATAATTCCAATAAAAACAGAAAGTGTAATTAATAAAATTATAATTATAAGTATTAAATTATAAATTGTAATCTTAAAATTTTTCATAATACCTCATACAAATAAAGAGGCAATTGGTTTGCCTCTTTCAAATTCAAATGATTTTAATTATTTCCATAATATGAACTCATTAAATTATACATATATGATTGATAATCAAAAGCTTCTTCTACATTAGGATCACCATAATTAATGCCTTTTGTATCTACTGTTGCTGATGTGATTACTGGATAATTTGCAAATGCATCTATTCCTGTTTCTTGTGTTGTTTCTTCTCCATTTTCATTAGTTGTTACTTCAGCAGGAGCAACTTCTCTATTATTATAGATATTTTCTAAAACATCCATTCCTTCTGTAACTTTTGCAAAAGAAGCATATGAACCGTTTAAGTTACTAGCATCTCCCCCCATCATTATTCCTAATTGGGCATTTCCTGAATTATAACTTTCTTTTGTTAGAGTTCCTACGTACTGTGTATAGTCGTTTCTAATTAATGATATAACACCTTTTTCATGTTTTAAAGTGTTCTGATCATAACCATTTGCAATAAACTCTCCTGGAATTGTATATTCATAATCATATTCAGAATTTTCTTCAACATTATCAAAAATTAAACTTGTTTTTGGATTATCAATTTCTCCTTCTGAGTTTCTTCCAACATATAGGCATATATCATCTTTTCCATAAACAACTTTATTATTATAATATCCTTTTTCTATTAATCTTATAAAATTTGAAACAGTATTTGGTGCATATTCTGGATATAATTCCATCTTTACTTTTCCATAATCTTGTATTTCAAATATAACTTCCGGATGCATATTTCCAGTTGTTAATCTATCAACTGTAACATATATATAACCTCCAATTAATATACATACTATTGCAGCTATAATAGCCCATAAAATTATTTGTATTTTTTTGTTCATCTTCTCTTCTTACCTTTCTCTTGTTAAAATTCCTATTTTATGCCAACACATTTCATTGCGTCATTAATATTTTTCACGCCTATTATATCTAATTTGAAATTTTCTTTCAATAGTTTTTTATTACTTTCTGGAATTATACAAGTTTTATATCCTAATTTTTCAGCCTCTTTTATACGCTTTTCTATCATGTTAACGCTTCTTACTTCTCCGAGTTAGGCCCACTTCTCCAATTATTGCAATATCTTCTTTTATACTGATATTTTTATAAGTTGATGCAGTTGCAAGTACTATTCCTAAATCTAATGCAGGCTCATTAACTTTTAATCCACCAACTAAATTTATATATACATCTTGCGAACTTAAATTCATCCCTCCACGTTTTTCTAAAACAGCCATAAGTAATGTTAATCTGTTATAATCAATTCCACTTGCATTCCTTCTTGGCATTCCAAAAACAGTTGGTGTTGCTAATGCTTGAAGTTCAATAACTAGTGCTCTTGTTCCTTCCAAACTTACAACTATACTAGACCCTGGTGGGTTTCCATCTCTTTCAGAAATCAATAATTGTGATGGATTGGTAATTTCAACTAAACCTTCATTTTGCATTTCAAACATTCCTATTTCATTTGTTGAACCAAATCTATTTTTTACTCCTCTTAAAATTCTATAAGAAAAATATCTTTCACCTTCTAAATATAAAACAGTATCCACCATATGTTCTAAAACTCTTGGTCCTGCTATATTCCCATCTTTTGTAACATGTCCAATTATAATTGTTGTAATACCTGTTTGTTTACACATTTTCATTACTCTTGCTGTAATTTCTCTTACTTGACTAACACTTCCTGGAGCTGATGTTATTTCATCAGAATACATCGTTTGTACCGAATCTATAATAACAAACTTTGCTCCTGTATTTTCTAATGCCACTTCTACATTATCTATGTCTGTTTCAGCTAAAAATAATAAATTATCATTCTTTATTCCAAGCCTATCAGCTCTTATTTTTATTTGTTCAGCAGATTCTTCTCCTGAAACATATAATATTTTTCCATCTACTTTTACATTATCACAAATTTGAAGGATTAAGGTTGATTTTCCAATTCCTGGTTCTCCACCAAGAAGTGTTAATGATCCATTTACAAATCCTCCACCTAAAACTCTATCTAGTTCTTCAACTCCTGTTGTAATTCTTGAAGTTGGCTTTCTTTCTACTTCATTTAATTTTACAATTTCGCCTTTTGGCTTATTTTTTTCTTTTGTAGATGTTTTAGTACCTGTTATTGATTTTTCCTCAACAAATGTATTCCATTCATTACAAGCTGGACATTTACCTAGCCATTTTCCAGATTCATATCCACAGCTATTGCAAACAAATACTGTAGCCATTTTTTTTGCCATATTATAATATTCTCTTTTCTATTAATTTTTTCAATGTAATTAAGTACATCGCATGACTCCATGTAAGCCCTATAACCCAACATGGCTCCATAGTTTCATTATCTACTTGTTCCCCTAAAAATCCATGTTTTGATGATGATTGCGTAACAAAATCAAAACATTCTAAAGCTTTTCCTATATTATTTGTTTTTAAATAATACCATGATATCCATAAAGTTACAATAGGCCAAGGATTTTTTCCTCCTATATATCCATCATTTTCATATCTTACATATCCACCAGTATATGTTCGTATAGTATTATTTATTTGCTCTATAGTATTTTGTACTCTTATGCTATTTGGTGAAAACATTTTAAATGGAAATACAGCACCAATAATACTCATATCTATTTTTCTATCATCTAGATTTCTAACATAAGAGTTTCTATTTTGATCATAAAAAGTATTCTCACAATATTCTGTTATTTTTTGAACATTCAGTTGTAGCTTTTCTATTTGAGAATCCATAAATTCATTTTTTTCTAAATCATTTTCATATAAAGTTTTAAGCTCTAAATAAATTTTTACCATAGATTTAAAAGCTGCACATATAGCAGATAATGAGTATAATGAAATTCCTTCATACTCTTCCCATAAATCATAACTTTTTTGTATTTGATTTTTATTTTCAAAAATATCATTAATATATTTTTCTAGAAAATTAATCGCTTTTTCAAACATATCTAAATTATCATTTAAAAACATCTTATCTCTTGTAGTTTTATAATGAGCATAAGCTCCAAACACTACACTTGCAGTTTCATCAATTTGATATCCCCAAGATGGAGCTAAATTTCCATCTGTATAAAAGCGTTGTTCCCACATTCCATTATCATATTGAGTATTTCTACAAAATTCAGAATAGAATTTATCTGCATATTCTTTCATTCCAACAATATCAAAAGCTTCTGTTATAAATGCAGCATCTCTTGGCCAACAATAAGAATATCTTCCACATTTTGTTTTATCTTCATCTATCTCAATACCTGCAGATATGCCACCTGTTTTTTCATTAATTAGTAATGCAAAAAGTAGGATACTTCTATAGTAAATTTTTTTAACATCACTACTTAAATCTTTTTCACTAATATTTAAAATATCATGATTTTTAACATAATTATTCCAATATTCTTTTGCTTCATTTTTTAATACTTCAACATTTAAGTTTTTTATTCTTTCTATTTCATCATCTACTCTTAAAACATCAATTTTTGAATTTTCATTTACATATACAAATAGTGTAATAGTTTTTTCTTCATTTGGAGCAAATTTATCTAATTTATAACTAATAGCAGAATCGCAAGACATACCAATATAATCTTTTCCTGTTATTTCTCCTTTATAAAAATCATTTATAGCTCCATTTACTTGTCTTCTATAAATATCACTATTTGAGAATGTACATACTGAGTAATCGTGATTATATTGAATAAGAGCATCGTTTTTTACATATCCTGCTGTATCATTATTTAAATTGGTTAAAGCTTTTGAATACGCTAAAAAATTAATATTTAAATCTGTTTCATTCTCATTTTTTATAACATATTTCTTTATTAAAACATTTTCATTAATTGGAACAAAATCTGTTTGAGTAATTCTTACTTTAAAATATGAATTGTAAATCTCTGTTTTTAATATATTTGTATTTTCAATATATTCTTGTATATATGTATTATTTATATCTTCATGCAAATATATTAAAGCTGAATCATTCACTTTTATTCCTGTATGAAATGTATCTATAAACTGTTTATAATCTGCACAGCCATATAATAAACGTAATAATTCACCTTTACTAGTAAAACTTGCCTTTAAGATTTTATTTCCAACTAATCCTTCGTTTAAATACTTTGTTTTCATTTGTACTCCTTTGAAAATTTAATAACATTCCTAAATTTCATTTTCTATTTTATTAGATTTTGAATTTGTTTTTGTATTTCTTTTACTCTATCTTCTAAAGATTTTAAATCACCATCTTTAGTTTCTATTTTCTTCATCATTATTACATTTTCAAAATCAGAAATATCTTCTTTCAAACTTTCAATTCTTTCTATTAAATCTAAACGTTTAAATTCTTTCTTGTATTCTATTACTTCTTTTGTCTCTGATAATAACACTGGTTCATTTCCTACTAAATCATATGTTTCTCCAAATTCTGGAATAGTTACTGCACATTCTGAAGTTTCCTCAATCTTTTGTTTTAATACATCTTGACCAGTAGGTTCTCCATGAACTAGGAAAATATGTTTTGGAGGATTTGTAAATGAATATACAAAATTTAAAAGCCAAGTTTGGTCTGCATGACCAGAGTATCCTTCAATATATTCAATTCTTGCATTTACTGCAATTTCTTCCCCAAATATTTTAACTTTTTCTGCACCCTCAACTATACTTCTTCCTAGCGTACCTGGCGCTTGATATCCAACAAATAAAATCGTACTATTTGGATTCCATAAATTATGTTTTAGATGATGTTTAATTCTACCAACATCGCACATACCGCTTGCAGATAATATAATTGCTGGTCTTAAGTCTTCATTTAGAGCTTTTGACTCATCAGCAGTTTGTGTAAATTGTAGTCCTGAAAATTCTAATGGATTATCTCCTCTTCTTATCTTTTCTTGAATTTCATCTTCAAATAATTCTGTATTTTTCTTGAATACTTCTGTTGCAGAAATCGCAAGAGGACTATCTACATATACAGGAACATTCATTATTTTTTCATATTTTCTTGCAAATTCAGGATCATTTTTTCCTAAATCATCTTTCAATTTGTCTAGTTCATATAATATCTCCTGTGTTCTTCCAACTGCAAAAGATGGAATTATTACTCTACCTCCATTATCTAGAGTTTCTGAAACTATATCTAAAAACATTTTTGCTTTTTCATCATTTCTTATATGCAATCTATTTCCATATGTTGATTCCATTATTAAATAATCTGCATTACTAATCATTGTTGGGGAATCTAATAATGGTAAATCGTTGTTACCCAAATCTCCTGTAAATACAGCTTTTGTTGTTTTTCCATTTTCAGTTGCCCATATTTCTATTATACTTGAGCCTAACATATGTCCTGCATCATTAAATCTAACACTAATATTGTCATCAATTTCTACAATATCATCATATTGAACTGGTGAAAATATTTCTAAACACTTATATGCTTCTTCTGCTGTATATAGTGGTGGAAGTGGATCTAAACATTCTCTCATTCTTTTCTTGTTTTTCCATCCAATTTCAATCTCTTGAATATGACCACTATCTGGCAACATTATTTCACATAAATCACAAGTTGCCTTTGTTGCATAAATTTTTCCTCTAAACCCTTCATTGTATAGTTTGGGAATTCTACCAGAATGATCTATATGCGCATGAGTTAATAACATAAAGTCAATCTCATTTACATTAAATGCAAAAGGATCTGAGTTTTCTAACTCTTCTGTAATTTTCCCCTGATACATACCACAATCTACTAAAAACTTTTTTCCTGCTGCTTCAACTAAAAAGTTTGAACCAGTTACAGTTCTTGTAGCTCCTAAAAAAGTAATTTTCATAAGTATTCCTCCATTAATTAAAAATTTTAATCTTTCGATTAGTTTTAACTTCTAATATATTTTTAGAAATTTCTATTTTCTT
Source organism: uncultured Clostridia bacterium (assembly GCA_949482135.1). Lineage (GTDB taxonomy): Bacteria > Bacillota > Clostridia > TANB77 > CAG-508 > Scatovivens. The sequence continues at coordinate 138,074 of CASYFC010000002.1, read as the reverse complement.
TCTTCCTTGTTTTTCAAAAATATCTTTATCAAATACTTTTATAATTAAACCCTGATCATCAGTTACTAAAGCAATTTTTATTTCTTCAAGATTTATAATTTTTGTATCTAATGCATATTTTATTATTTCAAAATTCAAATTAATATCCATGCTAATTATTTTCATAGCACCAATTTTGCATAAAATAGTTATTGCTTTTTTTAATACTCTATCAAAAACTTCATTAATTTCTGAAATATCCAAAGTAGTTTTATTTTTACTTATCTTTAATTTACTATAATATCTAAGTTCACAAATTACATCTATTATTTCATCTCTTGTTTTTATTTTTGATAATTTTTTTTCAATAAATATTAAAAATTCTTTCTGTAAATTTATTAGCACTTCTTCTTCAGTTTCTTTACAATTATATACTTGTAATACTTCTTGTAATAAATTCTTAATAAATGTGTAATTTGACGGTTGTAATATATATTCTAAATTATATATCTCTTCTATATACTTTTCTTTTTCTTTTATAACTAAATTTTTATATTTTTTAAATGATTTTATTTGTTTATCTTGAGATAACTTTAAATTAGCTTTTATAAAGTCTTTTTCTAATCTTTCTTCATTTTCTAAAGCATTTTCTATTTTTTCCAACTTTTGAGTTAGTTTTTCTTTTTTAGATTTACATTCTTGCAAAAAGTTTTCTCTATCAAGCATCTTTCTTAATTTCTGTTTTTTTACTTTTAGTTCTTCATTAATTATTAGTCTATCTTTAGCGTTTGAATTTAAATATAATAATTTATAAAAATAACTTATATAATTTTCATTTCCTGTAAATAATTTTATATATTTTTTTGCCTCTAATAAAAAATCTCTCCTAGTTGAACCATATATTCTCCATTCATAAAGAAATTTTTCTCCAAGCATTACTAATAAATTTTGATATATTAAATTATCTATATAATTTTCATTTTCAATATCAGATTTATCCCATGACCAACCATTAAAATCTTTTAAAATTTCAACATTATTCATGTTGTATCCATTTACCAAAGTATTTTGAATTAATTTTTTCAAAGTATTTTCTTGATTTATATAAAAGTATTTTGGTGAAATATCAGAAATAGCATATAATAAAGCAATTTCTGTTGGATATGTTAATATACTTCTTTCTTTTTCATTTGTTAAAGCTTGTAACTTATGTCTTATAAGCATTTTAGCCTGATCGGAATCAGGCTCTACACTTTTTATATTATCACAATATAATCTAATAGTTTCAACAAGTTCATTAAGTAAATCTTCTTTATTTCTAACACATCTTTTTACTTGATAAAAATCAGGATAAAAAATTTCAATTTTATAAATCATATTAAAAAGGAGATTTTTTATATTTGAAGAAAAGTATTTATCATCTAAAACTTCTTCTAGTTGTTTATTATAATCTTTTAATTTAGAAAATAAACTCAAATTTAAAACCTCCTTATATAAAATTATTCATTGTTTTCTTCTACTGGTGGTGTTCCCATTTTTAGTTCATTTAATCTTTCAAGTGTTATTAGTACTTGTCTTGGCTTACTTCCTTCATATCCAGAAATAATTCCTCTTGCTTCCATTTGATCTATAATTCTACCAGCTCTTGCATATCCCACTTTAAATCTTCTTTGAATAAAAGAAGTTGATGCTTGGCCTATTTCAACAACAGTATCTATTGCATCCATTAGTAACGGGTCTGTATCATCATCTTCTGCATCTTGTTCTATTTGACCTTCAGATTTATTAGATTTTTCAATTTCTTCTAATATATCTTCATTATATGTTGCAACACCATTTGATTTTACAAAATCAACTATTTTTTCTACTTCTCCATCTGAAACAAATGCACCTTGTACTCTGACTGGCTTTGAAGCACTAGCTGGATAGAAAAGCATATCTCCTTTTCCTAATAGTTTTTCTGCTCCTACTTGATCTAATATTGTTCTTGAATCTATTTGTGAAGATACAGCAAATGCAATTCTTGAAGGAACATTTGCTTTAATTAAACCTGTAATAACATCTACTGATGGTCTTTGAGTCGCAATTACTAAATGCATACCAGCAGCTCTTGCCTTTTGAGCTAATCTACAAATTGAATCTTCAACTTCTTTTGCTGCAACCATCATTAAATCTGCAAGCTCGTCTATAATAATTACTATTTGTGGTAATTTTCCAGTTGTTCCATCTTCACTTCCATTTTCTAATGCACTATTATAACCTTTTAAATCTCTAACACCTTTTTCAGCAAATAAGTTATATCTGTGATCCATTTCCTGTACAGCCCATGCTAAAGCACCTGCTGCCTTTCTAGGATCTGTTACAACTGGAATTAATAAATGTGGTATTCCATTATAAACAGATAATTCTACAACTTTTGGGTCTACCATTACAAGTTTTACTTCACTTGGTTTAGCATTATAAATAACACTTGTTATTATTGTATTTATACAAACAGATTTACCAGATCCAGTAGAACCTGCTATTAATACATGAGGCATTTTTGCAATATCTGCAAGTACTACCTTACCTGCAACATCCTTTCCTAATGCAACAGATAATTTAGATGTATTATTTTCAAATTCTTCACTTTCTATTACATCTCTTAATGGAACTGATTCCTTTTCTTTATTTGGAATTTCAATACCTACTGCCTGTTTTCCAGGAATTGGTGCTTCAATTCTTATTGTTTCTGCTGCTAAATTAAGTGCTATATCGTCTGCAAGATTTGCTATTTTATTAACTCTAACACCTTCTGCTGGTTTAAGTTCAAATCTTGTTATCGCTGGTCCGACAGAATAATCTACTACTTTTGCAGATACGCCAAAACTATGAAGAGTTCTTTGCAATTGCTGTGCCTTTTCTGTTACAGCTTTTGCTCCTCCTTTAACTCCTTTTTTTGAATTCTTTCCAAGTAAACTTACTGGTGGATATTCATAATTTTCATCTTCTACAGAAACTGTATGTTCTAATTGTAATACAGCTTTTGTTTTGCTTTCTTTTTGCTCTTCTTCAACAGTGAATAAATTATCTTCACCTTTTTGTGTTTTCATACTTTCTTCTTCATTTGTTTTTGCAGAATTTTTATAAATATTAGCCTCTATTACATCTGGATTAAATTCTTCTTTAGAGTTTTCTTCTTTTTGTTTTTTACCAAATAAGTTAATTATTTTTCCTTTAGCACTTTCTTCTTTTACTTCATCAATATGACCATTATTTAAATTAATTGTAATTTCATCTTCATCAATACTTGTATCTTGAAATTCTGTTTTTGCTTTTCTTTTTATATTATCTTCAATTTCTAATTGTTCATGCTCTGGTCTTGATTCCCTTCTTCTAGCTTGTCTTTGCTTACGTCTATAATTTAATTCTTCTTCTCTTTCTTCTCTTCTAGCATTCATTTCATCAATTATATCAAGCATAAGATCTGATGGATGTAAACCAAAAGTGAAAACACATGAAATTACAACAACACCCATTGTTGCAATAGCAGCTCCAAACATTCCTAATAACTGAATAAGTGGATATGCAATAACTACACCAATAGTTCCACCACCTATGTTTTTTACACCTAAATCATATGCAACTTCTATAATTTCATTAAATTCTAAATCTGCACTAATATTACCTTTAGATATATTGTATATAGATAACGAAGCAGCAATACATGATAATAAGACTGCATATTGTATTAGTTTTGATGTAATATAATTTCTATCATCTTTTGCTATACAAACAGTTAAACCCAAAAAACCTATAGGAATAATATACTTTATAAATCCAATTATGCCACCAAGTGCAGGACTTAAAATTTCTCCTATAGCTCCTTTTTCACCATATATCAAAACAAATAGTAATATACTAACAACAAACATTACTATTACAGCTAAATCTATATTGATTTTTTTCTTTTTATTTTTACCATAATTATTATTTGAATTATTTGTATTTTTTTTCTTTTTTCTACCCAAAGTTATACATCCTCCTAAAACATTTAAAGCCACAATCAGAATCAATGTTAATTGATTTTGATTCTGGCTTTTTTGCTATTTAAGTTCTTTTCTATTATTTTGTATTGTTTCAACTGCATTTTGAATTGTCATTTCAACATTATTTAAACTCTTACCAAGTTCAAGCATATTATTTTCAATATTAGCTAAAATTCCATCTACATAATCATTTGTACCTTTTGTGATTTCTCTATACATTTCATTTGCATCTGCAATAATTTCTGTTTTCTTATCATAAGCTTTTTTAGTAATTTCATGTTCATCAATCATAGAAATTATTCTATTTTCAGCTTCTCTAACTATATCATCTGCATCTTTTTGAGCTTCTGCTATAATTCTTTCTCTTTCCTCTTTTATCCATTTTGCTTGTTTTAATTCTTCTGGTAGTTTTAGTCTTATTTCTTTAATTATATCTAATAATTGTTCTTTTTCAACAAGAATTTTATCGCTAAATGGTATATTTTTTCCACTTTCTAATATATCTTCTAAAGTTTCTAGTAATGTAAAGATTTCCATCCTTTACTCCATTCCTTTCCTAGAAATAAATTTTAAAAATAATAGATATACTCTTCCGTATTTCTTTAAATCTTTTATCTCTATAATCTGTGTATCTAAATTCTTAATTACTTTTTCTTTGTTATCAGTTTCTAGAACTATTAATCCGTCTTCTTTTAACAAATTCATATTGTAAATAATTTTAATCGCATCTTCTGCAAAATTAGTTTTATATGGTGGATCTAAAAAAATTATATCAAACTGCCCATTTCGCAAATTTTCTAAAGCTCTTTTATAATCGTAATTAAGTAACAACGTACTATCTGACGTTTTAGTTTTTTCTACATTCTGTTTTATTATTTTCATTGCTTCGCGAGATGAATCACATAGAACAGCTTGTTTAGCACCTCTACTTAAAGCTTCTAATCCTAAAGCACCACTTCCAGAAAATAAATCAAGAACATTTGAATCTTCAAGCATCATATTAATTTTACTAAAAAGGGCTTCTTTTACTCTATCCAAAGTTGGTCTTGTATTCTCACCTTCTAAAGTATAGAGTTTTGTTCCTCTCATACTGCCACTAATAATTCTCATAAGCCACCTATCTACTATATTATATAATACATTTTATTCCAAATACATTTTATAAGTCAATAAGATTAACACAAATGTAATACATACTTAATTCTTTTGTTATTAAAGTAAAAAAAGACCAAAACTATTTTGGTCCTTCTTATTCTTCACTTTCTTTATTATCTTGTAACATTTCTAATTGTGATATTAATAAAGCTTCCATTTTTGCTTTATAAACACTCAATTGTCTTTTTAATTCTTCAATTCTTTTTCTTATTTCAAATTCCTCTTTTGTAATTTCATCTGTAGCTCTTCTAGCTTCGCTTTGAGCATCTCTTATAATTTGGTCTGCACGGCTTTGTGCATTTGTTCTTATATCATCAGCTGTTTGCTGAGCCATTATTAAGGTGTTTTGTAGAGTTTGTTCTACATTTTTATAATGTTCTAAATCTTTTTGAAGATCATCTACTTGATTTTTTAGTCCATTATTTTCTTTATATAACTTTTCATAATCTATAGTAAGTTGATCTAAGAAATCATCTACTTCATCCAAATTATATCCTTTGATACTTTTAGAAAACCTTTTATTTTCAATATCTAAAGGTGTTAGCATATTTATTCCTCCTAAACTCTTACTTTATCCAAGATGCTGAAAATCTGTTTTCAATTTTCTCCTTAGAAATTTCATTTATAATATCATAATTATAAGGCGCAATAACAAATATAGAGTTAGATACTTTTTCAATATTTCCATCTAAAGCTTTTACAGCACCACTAACAACGTCAACTATTCTTCTAGCAACGTCTTTACTTACATACTCCAAATTTAACACAACTGCATTTTTCTCTTTTAGTTGAGTTACAATTTCATCTGCTTGATCAAAATTAGTTGGTTTTGATATTTTCATTCTTATTTGTTGTGGTTGAGGCATTGATACAACTTTATTTTTTCTTTTAAAGATACTTAAAGCTTCTCCTTCATTTTCCTCTTCCGCTTCATACTCGTCTTGGTAATCAGCATTATATTCTTCTTCATCATACTCTTCTTGAGTATCTTCATCTCCTAATATATAATTCATTAGTTTTTTAAATGATGCTCCTGCCATTCTATACAGACCTCCTAATTTTTTCTCTTCATTCGTAGCTTAACATACATATAGTATCTATCTATTTTTTTCCATTGTCAAGCGTTTTTTCCAAATTACAGTCATTGTTATATAAAAATAATTCTATTGTAATTTTTTTGTAATTTTTTTGTAATTTTTTTGTGATTTAGTGTAACACAATTTCATCATATAAATTTATTTTATTTTCCATAATTTCAGAAATTTGTTCTTCATTATATCCTAATTCAACTAATTCTTCTTCTTCATAATTTTCAACAATTGAATACGTATCATTTTGTCTTAATACTTTTATTAGAATTTTTTCAGTATACCCTGCTTTACTTTTTTCTACATATACTTTATCATCCTCTTCAATTAATGCAGAATTACTAATTTTTAGTCCAGAATATTTCCACCAAATTATATCTATTGATATTTTTCTATATTCTAATAATTCATCAATATCATCTGATATCTCAAAAACAATAATTCTATCTTTTCCTTCATCTTTTATATAAACAATTTTTGCTTCTATTTCATTAGAGTTAGATAATCTAATTGTTACTTTGTCATTAACATTACTAGACAATGCTTTTTCGGTATTCATTGAAACTGCAATATATGAAACAAAGTTATCAACAATCTTTCCTTTTTCATTACTCAAAGGAATTGTTGCTCCAACCTTTAATTCAAAGCTATTGAGTAAATCAGTAGATAAATAATCAAAATTATCAGTCTTTAATGTTTCTTCTAAACCATCTACTCTATATGAAGCAAGTCCACTTTTTGGCGCTGTTACAGTTTCAGAACCAGCCTTTAAACTGTTTTCTAATTCACGTCTCTTATCAGTTAAAATTCTAACATATGAATCAGATGGACTAGCCACTCCTGTAATTTGTGTCCTTCTAGATATATATGCTTCAATTTTATTTTTATTCTCCTGATTTTTTTGTAAATAGTTCACATCATACATTAAATCAATAGTACTTTCTATTTGTGATTCTATACTTGCAATATCACTAGTAACTAAACTCAAATTGCTTGTTTCTATTAATTCATTAATTTCTTCATCAAGTTCAGCTATTTGTTTTAAAATATTTTCCTCACTATTAGAATAATATCTAAAAACCTCTTCTGATTTTGCAGCTCGTTCTCCATCTGATAAAATTTGAACCATACCATTTTTGTAATTTTCACCTTGAAGTATAGTCTCATTTCTTATAATATATCCTTCTGCTAATTCTTCATAAGATAATGATCCATTTGCAACAATAAATACATCTGTAGGTTTTTGTAATATTTTAGTTCCATTTGTAACTAATACTATGAAAAATACCATAAAAATCAGAGTAATTATTAGCTTTATTAAATTACCATTTTTTTGTGTTTCTTTCACTATAACTCCTCTAAAATAACTTCAATATTTTTATCTACTCCATTTTGACTATCCAACCATATTGTTTCTTTATTTTTTCTAAACCATGTTAATTGTCTTTTTGCATATCTTCTTGATTCTTGTTTTATTTTTTCTATCATTTCCTCATGGGAAATTTTTCCTTCAAAAAATTCTACTACTTCTTTATATCCAAGTCCTTGCATCGCTGTAGGAAATTCTGAATACTTAGAAATAAGACTTTTAACTTCATTTTCTAAACCTTGTTTAAGCATTATATCTACTCTTAAGTTTATTCTTTCATAAAGCTTACTTCTTTCCATATCTATTCCAAAAACTTTAAAATCATAATCTACGCCTTTTTGTCTCGAAAGAATTTCTTGCTGTGTTTTATTTTTTCCAGTAGCTTTATATATTTCTAGAATTCTTACAATTCTTTTTTTATCATTTGAGCTAATTTTTTGAGTTGCTTCTGGATCAATTTTATTAGCCTCTTCATAAAGATTTTTTAGTCCTTCTTCTGTTTCAGCAATTTCCATTAATTTATTTCTATATTCTTCGTCTAATTTCATATCTTGGTATTCAATTCCATAAATTAATGAATTAACATATAATCCAGTCCCTCCAACAACTATTGGTATTTTACCTTTTTGTAATATTTCTTTTATTGCATTCTCACTATCTCTTTTAAAATCAGACACAGTATATCTGCAATCAGGTGAAACAAAATCTACTAAGTAATGTTTTATTCCTTGCATTTCTTCTTTTGTAACTTTAGCAGTTCCTATATCCATATCTTTATAAATTTGCATTGAATCTGACGAAATAATCTCTCCATTAATTTTTTTTGCAAGTTCAATAGATAAAGCTGTTTTTCCAGATGCAGTAGGTCCTACTATAACTACAACTTTAGGTTTCATTTATTTAGCTCCTTCTAAATTTTCTTTCTAAATCATAATTTGTCATTTTTATAGCCGTTGGTCTTCCATGTGGGCAAGTAAATGGATTTGGAAGATCCAAAAGTTTTTTCATTAAAGCTTTTACTTCTTTTTCATCCAATTTCATTTTTCCTTTTACTGCTGCTTTACAAGCAACTGTTGCTATAAATTTATCTTCTTTTTCTTGTCTTGCTGTAACTGCAACTGTATCTATTTCATCTAATATATCTAAAAATAATTGTTTTGTATTCATGTCTTCGCACATACTAGGGACTGACATTAATTTTATTGTGTTATCCCCAAATTCTTCAAAAGAAAATCCAGCTCTTGCAAACATATCTATATTTTCTTTTGCTATAGACATTTCTTTATGTGTTAATGAAATTACATCTGGCAACAAAAGCATTTGTTCATCTTTTTCACCATCATTATAATAATTATTTTTTACTTTTTCATATAATATTCTTTCATGTGCAGCATGTTGGTCTATTATATACATCTCATCTTTTATTTCAATAACTATATATGTGTTAAATACAATTCCTATAAACTTATATGGTATTTCTGGAAATTCTGCTTTATCTTCAAAAACAGTCATATTTTCTTCATTTCCAGCATACTCAAATTCATTTGAAACATTAATTTTTTCTTTGTCTTTTTTCTCTTGTTCTTTTTCTTTTCTAACTGAAAATGGGTCTACCCCAAATGTTTTTTTATACATTTCGTCAAATTCCGGATTACTTTCATATTCCTCTTTTATTGCTTCTCTAACTTTTGCAGTATCGATAGTTTGTGTATTATCAAAATTAATTTTTGATTCAATTAATTTCTGAGCTATTTTTGAAAAATCTTCTCCTGATGTATTTTTTTCTACTTGATCTACTTCTTGTTTATATCCGTTTTCTTCTTTGTTTTCTTCTAGAACCTTATTCTCATCATTTATATTTACTGATTGAGTTGGCTCTTTTTGAGCTAATTTAGTAGAATTCATAACTGTTGTTGAATCTTTTATTACACTACTACTATTATTTATATTTAATTCTTTTGTTTCACTAGATATTATTGTATTTCCTAAAGTAACTTTTTTTGATACTTCATCATCATTTATTATATTTGATTCTTCGATATTTTCATTTACTTGAATATTAATATCAGACATTACAGATTCAGCATTATCTTCATTAGATTTATTGGCTTTATATTTACTAATATATTCTTGTGCCTTTCTGCTATTTTCATCTATATTAATATTATCTAAATTAGTAATTTTTTCTATATTTGTTTTTTCTTTTAATGCTTGTCTATACTTAAATATTTCTTCTAGGTGATTATTACTTAATTCTTCTTCTGTCTCTTCTGGTTCTTTTATAATTTTAGAAAATAACCCAGCAATACCTTTTTTCTTTTCTTCATTTCTGTCTTCATTATTCTCTTGCAATATTTCAGAATTTTCTTTATTATATGTTTCTGAACTTTCAGATATATTTATAGTTGTACTTGTATTTTCACTTTCATCTGATTTTTTTTCTTCTAATGTCTCTCTTTCAATATTTTCTACAAGTTCTGATTGAGCTAGACTAGATTTTATAGCATGATATACAGCTTTAAATACTTTTGATTCTTCCTCAAATCTAACTTCAAGCTTTGCTGGATGAACATTAACATCGACAAGACTTGGATCCATTTCTAAATTTAAAACAAGAAATCCATATCTACCAACTGGAATCATACCTTTATATGCTTGATCACCAGCGGCTGTTAAATTTTTATCTTTTATATATCTTCCATTTAAGAAAAATAATTGATTACTTCTATTAGCTCTTGCAATAACTGGTTTTCCTACCACTCCAGTTACTTTAATTCCTTCATATTCATATTCAATTTCATTTATTTCTGCTGCAATATCTTTTCCATAAACACTATAAATTACAGTTTTCAAATCACCGTTTCCATTTGTCTGTACTATAGTTTTTCCGTTGCTTATTAATTTTATAGAAATATCTTTATTTACTAAAGCAATTCTTGTAACAGCATCTTCAATATATCCAGCTTCTGTATAATCTTTTTTCAAGAATTTATATCTTACTGGTGTATTATAAAATAAATTTTGTACTGTTATTGTTGTTCCAACACTTCTAGCGGCTTCTGTAAATTCTATGGTTTTTCCACCTTCAACAACAATTTTATGTGCAAATTGTTCATCTGCTTTTTTTGAAATCATTTCTATTTTAGAAATTGCAGCAACACTTGCTAAAGCCTCTCCTCTAAACCCCATAGATTTAACTGTTGTTAAATCCTCTGCTGTTCTAATTTTACTTGTTGCATGACGTTCAAATGCAATCTCCATATCGTCTTCTGCAATTCCACATCCATCATCTGTAATTTTTATTAATGAAATACCACCATTTTTTATTTCAACAGTAATATTTTTTGCCCCAGCATCTATAGAGTTTTCTACCATTTCTTTTACAACTGATGCAGGTCTTTCTATAACTTCTCCTGCTGCAATTTTATTAATTGTTAAATCATCTAAGAGAACAATATTTCCCATACTTTTATCCCTTTCTAGCTCTTATAAATCGCTACTTTAAAGATATTAAAAGTTACGATAAAAGAGCAAGCATTAATTAAAATTTTAATGCCTATTTATCACATTTTATACTTTTTGAAAATTATATCATTAAATTATTTTTTTGTATACTTTTTAAAATATTTTTTTATTGTTTTGCTTAATGCATATATGTATATAATATTGTTTTAATATAGTAACATAAACTACAAAATGAATTAAGTAAGTGTGAATTGGAGCAACTATCTATATAGTATTAAAATAAATTTTTAAAAAGTATATAAAAAAATAATTAGTAACAAATTTTCCAAAAATTCATAGTATATAACATAAAAGCGATTGAGAAATCGCAAAAACATATTTTAAAGGAGGAATTTTGTTATGCCAGAAAATAGAGGTTGTGGCTGCGGATGCGGATTATTTGGAGGAGATAATGAATGTTTATGGATTATAATCCTTATAATAATCTTATTCTGCTGTTGTGGAAATAATAGTGGTAGAGGATGCTGCTAATATTAATATGCAAAAAAGGAAGCAAGATTGCTTCCTTTTTATTTATGCTTATTCTTTCCTCACTACCAGTTCAGTTTTTTTCCATTCTTGAAAGCTCCTCGACAATATAATCATAAAAGCCCTCATCAATTTCGTAACCAACTGCCTTATCTTCTTCCAGCCAATCTAAATTAGCTAAAAGCAAATCTTTATACATACAATCTACCACTTCATCTGAAGCAAACGGTAAATAGTTCAGAGCTGCATTAAATGGTTCTATCTGCAACTGGTATGTTTCATTTGTTATTTCGCCGTTATCTAACCAGTTCTTTTCATCTGTTAAGCATTTCCACAAAAGTTCTTCACATTTTTCTCTTGTAGTTAGCTCACGATTGTCACAAAAACAACAATAATCCTCTGTTTCTTCCTCTTGTATGCAGGCAACTTTTGGAAGCATTTCATGCTGAGGCTGAGAAAGAAGATTTAATTCCATTGTACTTTGAGACGTAATCATAGCCACCATTGTAATAACGCTTAAAACTGTCCGAATAATCATAAATATTCCTCCTTGTATTAGTAGGCATATCCATTGAGATTACTATAAACTCTATGGATAATATAATAGTAACAAATTAATTATAATATACTTTACATAATTTTTCAATGATTCTACAAAAAAAGAAGCATTTCTGCTTCCTTTTTATTTTAATACATTCCACCCATATCTGGCATTGAAGGTGTGTTTCCACATCCACAGCTTTTTTCTTTCTTTTCTGTAACTATACTTTCAGTTGTTAATATCATAGATGCAACACTTTCTGCATTTTGAAGAGCAGAACGAGTAACTTTAGTTGGATCTACAATACCTTCTTTTTTCATATCTACATATTGTTCTTTAGCTGCATCAAATCCTACCCCTGGTTTACTTGATTTTACTTTATCTAATATTACAGCACCTTCTAACCCTGCATTTGTAGCAATTTGTTTAACTGGCTCTTCTAAAGCTTTTAATATAATTTTAACACCTATTTTTTCGCCTTCTGGCACCTCTTCTAATAACTTTTCTACTTCTGGGATTACATTAACATATGCTGTTCCGCCACCTGGTAAAATACCTTCTTCAACAGCTGCTTTTGTTGCTGATAAAGCATCTTCTATTCTTAATTTCTTTTCTTTCATTTCAATTTCTGTAGCAGCACCAACTTCTATTACAGCAACTCCACCAGCAAGTTTGGCTAAACGTTCTTGAAGATTTTCTTTGTCATAACTTGATTTGGTTTCGTCTATATTGTGTCTAATTTGAGAAATTCTAGTTTCTAAAGTTTTCTTATCTCCCATTCCATCAACAACAATTGTAGCTTCTTTTGTACATTTTACTTGTTTTGCTCTACCAAGTTGTGATAATGTTGTTTCTTTTAAATCTAATCCAAGTTCTGATGTTATAACTTCTCCACCTGTTAATACAGCTAAATCTTCTAACATTTCTTTTCTCTTATCTCCAAATCCGGGAGCTTTAACACCAACAACATTTAAAATTCCTCTTAATTTATTTAATATTAATGTTGATAATGCTTCATTTTCGAAATCATCTGCAATTATAACAAGTTTTCCACCTTGCTGTGATAATTCTTCTAATAATGGTAATATTTCTTGAATATTTGATATTTTCTTATCTGTTATTAAAATATATGGATTATCCATAACTGCTTCCATTTTTTCTGTATCAGTAACCATGTATGGAGAAACATAACCTTTATCAAATTGCATTCCTTCTACGACGTTTACATTTGTTGATGAAGTTTTTGATTCTTCAATTGTGATTACCCCATCTTTTGAAACTTTTTCCATAGCATCTGCAATTAAATTTCCTATTTCCTCACTATTAGCAGAAATACTTGCAACTCTTGCAATATCTTCTTTTCCACTAATTGGTGAACTAATTTTCTTTAATTCTTCAACAGCTTTTGATGTTGCTTTATCCATACCTCTTTTTATTGATAAAACATCTCCTCCAGCAGCAACATTTTTAACACCTTCTTTTAACATGACTTGGGCTAAAACAGTTGCTGTTGTTGTTCCATCTCCTGCTACGTCATTTGTTTTAGTAGAAACTTCTTTTACTAAGCTTGCTCCCATATTTTCAAAACTATCATCTAATTCTATTTCTTTAGCTATTGTAACACCATCATTTGTAATAAGTGGTGCACCAAAACTTTTATCTAATACAACATTTCTTCCTTTTGGTCCTAATGTAACTTTTACAGTGTCTGCTAATTTATTAACACCTTCTAGTAATTTTTTTCTAGCATCTTCACCATATATAATTTCTTTTGCCATTTTATATCTCCTTCCAAAAAAATTTATTTTTTATATACAATTAATTAATTAAAATTCATTTAAAGCAATTTGAAGCTATCAATCAAATTTTATTCAACAATTGCAAGAATATCACTTTGTCTAACAATAATATAATCAACACCTTGATATTTTACTTCTGTTCCTGAATATTTATTAGTAATTACTTTATCTCCTTTTTTTACTTGCATTTCTACTTTTAATCCATTTTCATCCTTTCCACCTGGACCAACTTCTATAACCTCTGCTATTTGTGGTTTTTCTTGAGAACCAGAAGTTAATATTATTCCACTTTTTGTTGTTTCTTCTGCTTCTACCATTTTTATTAACACTCTATCTGTTAATGGTTTTATCATAAATAATTCCTCCCATCTAATAATTTTAGCAGTCACTTTTTATGACTGCTAATAATTTATACCCTATTCTATTAATTGTCAATAGATTATTTAAAAAATTTTCTTTTTTTATTTGCAACTTCTAACTTAGTAATATCAAAATATGTTATCATAACGCCATATTCACTAAGTTTCTCATCATATTTATTTTGTTTTAATTCTATTTCTAATTTTTTAGAATATTCTGGCAAGTCTTTCACATCTAATTTATATTCTTTAGATACTTGATTTATTCCTTCTTCTATAGAACTTAAAACATATTTTCTTATTCTTTCAACTAATTCCTGTTTTGTATAAATACTTCTTAATCCTATTACTTGACCTATAAATTTTTTGGGATTTTCTATCTTAAAATCATATAATCCTTCAATCTTTATATATACTTCTGATAATTCTCCATTTTTCCAATTTGTATATTTTATTGGATCATTAAATATATATTTATTGCTTTTTATTATATCTACATTTATAAATAATACGCATAATTTTTCATTTTCTGATTTTCTAATAACTACATTCTTTAGTTCTTGCATAGTTTCTTTATCTATAATAATAGGATTATCTACAAAATATTCACCTTTATCTTCTTTTAAATCTAACAGCATTCCCTTTTTTATTAATAACACAATCTCATTTTCTTTTATTCTTATAATATCTCCTTCTTGAACTGTATATTTTTTAAAAATTGTATCATTTCCTAAATGCTTAGATTCAATAACTTTATTATCAGAGTTTTCTTCTTGCATAAAAACTAATTTCATCATAACTGTTATCTTCCTTTGTTTTAATTATTTCTTATACTCTTTTGCTGCTTTTATTAAAGCTCTAAATAGTGGAGCTGGTTTGTCTGGTCTTGATTTAAATTCTGGATGGAACTGACCTGCAATAAAAAATGGATGATGTTGATATTCAACAATTTCAACTAAGCTTCCATCTGGTGATGTTCCAGAACAAACAAGTCCTGCTAATTCTAATCTTTCTTTGTAATTATTATTATATTCAAATCTATGTCTATGTCTTTCATCAATATTTTCTTGTTTATAAATTTCATATGCCAAAGTATCTTTTTTTATTTTGCATGGATAACTTCCAAGCCTCATTGTTCCACCTTTTTCAGTAATATTTTTTTGAGTTTCCATTATATGTATAACTGGATTTAGAGTTGTAGTACTGAATTCAGCAGAATTTGCATCTTCCAGTTTTAATACATTTCTACAAAATTCTACAACAGCCATTTGCATTCCCAAACAAATTCCTAAAAATGGTACATTGCTTTCTCTTGCATATTTTATTGCTGTTATTTTTCCTTCAATTCCTCTATTTCCAAATCCACCTGGAACTAAAATACCATCATATTTTCCAAGCATTTCTTTTACATTTTCTTCATTTACTGTTTCTGAATCGATAAATCCAACATTTACTTTTACGCCATTTGCAAAACCACCATGTCTTAAACTTTCTGCAACAGATAAATATGAATCTTGAAGATGCATATATTTTCCAACTAGAGCAATATTTACTTCTCCTGATAAATTTCTTATATTATTAATTAATTTTTCCCATTCTTTATTTTGAGGTTTTATCTTTTTTAATTTTAACTTTTTACATACAGCTATTGCTAGTCCGTATTTTTCAAGCATTAGTGGAACTGCATAAAGGTTTTCGGCAGTAAGATTTGGGATAACATTTTCTGGTCTTACATTACAAAAAAGAGCTAATTTTTCTCTTATTTCTTCTGGAATTTCTGTTTCTGTTCTACAAACTAAAATATCTGGTTTAATTCCAAAACTTTGTAATTCTTTTACAGAGTGTTGCGTAGGTTTTGATTTTATTTCATTTGAACCTGTTATGTATGGAAGTAATGTTACATGAATATATATAACATCATCAGGATCCTTTTCTAAACCAACTTGTCTAATTGCTTCAACAAAAGCTAAACTTTCAATATCTCCAATTGTTCCTCCAAGTTCTGTAATAACAATATCTGCTTGGTCTTCAAAACTATATATATTATCTTTTATTTCATTTGTTACATGGGGAATTACTTGAACTGTTTTTCCTAAATAGTCTCCTCTTCTTTCTTTATTTATTACATTTTGATAAATTTTTCCAGAACTTATACTACAATTCTGATTTAAATTTACATCTGTAAATCTTTCATAATGTCCTAAGTCTAAATCTGTTTCAGCTCCATCGTCTGTTACAAAAACTTCCCCATGCTCATAAGGACTCATTGTTCCTGGGTCTACATTTATGTATGGGTCAAATTTTTGATTTATAACTTTATAACCTCTATTTTTTAATAATCTCCCTAAAGAAGATGCTGTTATTCCTTTTCCAAGTCCTGATACAACTCCACCTGTAATAAATATATACTTTGTACTCATTTTAAATTCCCCTCTCTTTATCTGTGCTTAATAATAAATAATTTGTTTTATAATTCCAAACTATTCTTCATAGCCTAGCAATTTAGGTTCACATGTTAAATTTATTCCTAAACTTTTTAATATTTTTTGTTCTGATTGAGATATAATGTAAGAACTATGAGCTTCTAAACCTCTTAGCTTATCAATTGCTTCAAGTGTTTTTTCTATAATTGGATTTGTTTTTGAACAAATACTTAATGCTATTAAAACTTCTGGTAAGTTTAAAGAGTAATTTCTTTTATATGATGTTTTTTGTTTTAATTTGAAAATAGATTCTAGTACTGATGGTGAAAGTAAGTATACATCATCTGGTATTCCGGAAATTTCTTTTATAGTATTTATTAATAATGCACTTGAAGAGCTTAGCAATTCTGATTCCTTACCTGTTATCACTTTTCCATTTTCTAACATTATAGCAACTGTATTTACATTTTCTTTTTCAGATTTTTCTAAAGCATATTTTACTATTTCTCTATCTTGAGTCGTAATTCCAATATTATTCATCAATTTTTTAATAGTTTCTACCGTTTCTTTATTTCCTATTCCTCTTTTGAAATCACATAAACTTGCATAATATCTTCTTATTATTTCCATCTTTGCAGATTTTCCGAGCCACTTCATCATTTATTATACATTTACTTATCATATTAACTCCCATATCTGTAGGAGATTTATATATATCTTTTCCTGTTATTTTGTTTAATATATTTTTTAAAATTGGAAATGCTGAAATATCTCTATTATAATTTACAGCTTTTATATTATATTCTTCTAAATGGAATGAATCTATCATGTTTATATCTCCTAAATCTGCTGTAGCAGCTTCATAAGAAATATTTACAGGATGCATAAGTGGCAAGTCCCAAACTGGAAATGTTTCAAATTTTGCATAACCAGCTTTTACTCCTCTTTTATATTCATGATATAACTGTGATAAGCAAGTACCAAGTTTTCCACTATTTGGCCCTGGTGCTGTAACAACAATTAATTTTTTAGTTGTTTCTATATATGGATTTTTCCCATATCCTTCTTCACTTGCAATTGTTTCAACATCATCTGGATAGCCTTTGGTAGGAGTATGTAAGTATACTTTTACATTCTTGCTTTCCAAAGTTTGTTTTAATTTTTCAACAACTTCTTGTCCTGTATACATTGTAATTACTACACTATTAATTGAAATTCCCAATTTTGAAATATTTTCTATTAATCTCAAAAGTTCTACATCATACCCAATTCCATAATCAGCTCTTATTTTATTTTTTTGAATATTATTTGCATTTATACAAAATATTATTTCTAGATTTTCTTTAAATTCTTGCAAAAGTTTTATTTTTGCATCTGGATTAAATCCTGGCAATACTCTACTTGCATTATAATCATCAAAAATTTTTCCTCCAAATTCCAAATATAATTTGTTGTCAAACATCCTTATTCTTTCTTCAATTTTTTCTTTTTGAATTTTTAGATATTTCTCATTATCAAAAGCTAATTCCATTTTTTCTTCTCCAATTTCTAAATTTATTTCTATAAAAACAAAACGAATTCAAAAATTTCTACACAATAAAATTGTTAGAAATTCTAATAAATTCCCATAAGTTTTTTTCTAAGAATTTTCTCTTTTCAAGAGAAAATTCTTAGAAAAAACAAAAAAACAGATTTAAAAAAAGGGTTTTTTTTTTAAATCTGTTTCGATTCATTTTTTTGACATAAATATTTTATCATGTTATAAAATAAATTGCAAGTATTTTTATAACATTTTATAACCATCTTGATGTTCTTTGGATTCCAATAAACTATTACATTCTTTGCTTTACTGCCTCATAAATTACTATTCCTGCTGATACTGAAGCATTTAACGATGTGATATTTCCTTTCATAGGAATTTTAATTAGTATATCCGAATTTTCTTTTACAAGCTTACTCATTCCAAATCCTTCACTACCAATAATAATAGCTAAAGGTCCTTTTAAATCTTGATTATAATATAATGTATCTGCATCACCATCAGTTCCAATAACCCATAATCCAGCATCTTTCAATTTTCTTATTGTATCATTTATATTATTTACTCTTGCAATCTTAACATATGTTGTAGCTCCTGTTGAAACTTTTACAACTGTACTATTTACAGAAGCATTTCTTCTTTTTGGAATTATAATTCCATGAACACCAGCTGTTTCTGCAGTTCTTATTATTGAACCTAAATTATGTGGATCTTCTATTCCGTCTAAAATTAAAATAAATGGATCTTCATTTTTATTTTTGGCAATTTCTAAAATATCTTCAACTTCGCAATAGTTAAAAGGTGGAACAACTGCAACAACACCTTGATGATTTTCTGCCATTTGATCTAATTTTAATTTATCAACTTCAACTAATACAATTCTTGCTTCTTTTGCTCTAGCAATAATTTCATTAATTGAACCATGTCTTTCACCATTTTCAACATAGATTTTATTTATATCTTTTTCTGATTTTAATAATTCAAGTACTGCATTTCTTCCTGCAACAACATCATCATAAGAATTTTCTTCTAATTCTTCATCATTTTGTCTTCTATCTTCTATAATCCTTCTTTCTGTGTTTCTTCTGTCAGTACCAAAACGTCTTTGAGATGTTCTTCTATCTAATCCATCAAATCTTCTTTCATTTTGCCTTCTATCTGTATTTGTTCTTCTAGTTTCTTTTCTTCTCTCATTTTCTCTTCTTTGATTTTTTCTTCTATTTTCAATATCATTTTCTTTTTCTCTAGCAATTCTCGATTGTCTATTTCTTTTATCTCTATACCTCTCTCTCATTTTTATTTCCTTTCTTTTTATATGAAGTTCGATATTTATTTTATAAATATCGAGCTACTTACCTATAAAAACTAAAACTTAACCAACTAAGCATCATCATCGTCTAGTTTTAACACTGCCAAAAATGCCTCTTGCGGTACTTCTACATTTCCTATTTGACGCATTTTCTTTTTACCTTTTTTCTGTTTCTCTAATAATTTTTTCTTTCTTGTTATATCTCCACCATAGCATTTTGCCAAAACATCTTTTCTCATGGCTGATAATGTTTCTCTTGCTATTATTTTTCCTGCCACTACTGCTTGAATTGGTATTTCAAATAATTGTCTTGGTATAACTTTTTTTAATTTTTCTGCCATTTTTCTTCCTCTTTCATAAGCAGATTCCTTATGAACAATAAAAGAAAGCGCATCTACTGCCTCATTATTTATGTGTAAGTCTAATTTTACAAGATCTGCTCTTCTATATTCTTTAAACTCATAATCTACTGAAGCATATCCTTTAGTTTTTGATTTTATTGTATCAAAAAAATCATATATTATTTCATTTAATGGCATATCATATTTTAAAGTTACTCTAGATTCGTCAAGATATTTCATATCTATATATGTTCCTCTACGTTCTTGACACACTTTCATAACATTTCCTACAAATTCTTTTGGAATCATTATTTCAACATCCATTATAGGTTCTTCCATATAACTTATTTCTGTTGTAGGTGGCAATTCAGTAGGATTATATAGTTCAATTTGCTCTCCTGATGTTTTATGTATTTGATAAATAACTGATGGTGATGTTGTAATTAAACCAATGTCAAATTCTCTTTCTAATCTTTCAATTACTATCTCTAAATGTAATAATCCTAAAAAGCCACATCTAAATCCGAATCCCAAGGCAGCAGAAGTTTCTGGTTCATAATTTAGTGCTGCATCATTTAATTTTAATTTTTCTAAAGCATCTTTTAGTGGTTCATATTCACTGCCATCCATTGGATATATACCACAGTAAACCATTGAATTAGCTTTTTTATATCCAGGTAAGGGTTCTTTAGCCGGATTATTTCTTAATGTTATTGTATCACCAACATTTAAATCTGATACTGTTTTTACACTTGCTGCAATGTATCCAACTTCTCCTGCTTCTAATTTATCAGTAGGAATATAAGAACCTGCGCCAAAGTATCCAACTTCTGCAACTGTGAACACTTTTCCAGTAGCCATAAATAATATTTCATCATTCGCTTTTACACTGCCATTTTTTATTCTCACATAACTTAAAGCACCTTTATAATTATCATAATAAGAATCAAATATTAATGCTTGAAGCTGACTATCTATATCTCCATTTGGAGCAGGAATATCTGTAACAATTCTTTCTAAAACTTCATCAACATTCAATCCTGTTTTAGCAGATATACAAGGAGCATCCATAGCTGGAATTCCAATTATATCTTCTATCTCATGCTTTACTTCATCAGCTCTTGCATTTGGTAAATCTACTTTATTTATAACTGGTAAAATTTCTAAATTATCATCTAATGCTAAATATACATTTGCTAAAGTTTGGGCTTCAACTCCCTGTGTACTATCTACTACAAGTATTGCTCCTTCACAAGCCGCCAAACTTCTAGAAACTTCATAATTAAAATCAACATGTCCAGGAGTATCAATTAAATTAAATTCATATACTTCTCCATCTTTAGCTGTATAATTCATTTTTACAGCTTGAGATTTTATTGTAATTCCTCTTTCTTTTTCTATATCCATATTATCCAAAACTTGAGATTCCATCTCTCTTTCAGATAAAACACCTGTCATTTCAATTATTCTATCAGCTAAAGTAGATTTTCCATGATCAATATGTGCAATTATACTAAAATTTCTAATGTGTTTTTGTTTATTCTGCATATTCTCTCCTCATTTTCTTAAACTATTACAATATTTATTATCTTTATTTTTTATAACATTACTTTCCTCAGTTTATATCTAATAGTTTAAAATTTAAATAATCTGAACTAACTAGTTTATATTTTACTCCATTTACATTTCCTTCTATTGCATCTTTATGTGATTCTCCATGTAAATGGGCATAATAACATTTTTTTATGTTATATTTATTTAAAGTCTTTATAAAATTAATTTCTTCTGGTATATCAATTTCTTTATAAAAAGGTGGATAATGTATAAAACAAATTATTTCATATTCTGTACCAAATTTTTTTATTCCATCTTCTATAGAAAGTTTCAATCTATCATTTTCTCTTTTTAATATCTTATAATTTTCTTCTGATTTCCAAGAATTTATCCAGCCTCTTGTACCAGTTATAATTTTATTTTCAATAAGATATGAATTATTGAATAAAAAATCAATATTTTCAAATCCATTTTCTTTAAGAAACTTTCTCATGCGAGTTACTGTTGTCCACCAATAATCATGATTCCCTTTTAGTAATATTTTTTTTCCTGGCAAACTATTTAAAAACTCAAAATCTTTATATGTTTCTTCTAAATATGTAGCCCATGAAAAATCCCCTGAAAGTATTACAGTATCTTCTTCATTTATTTTATTTATCCAATTATTTTTTATTTTTTCTGCATGATTTTCCCAATTAATACCGAATATATCCATTGGTTTTTCAGCTGAAAAAGATAAATGCAAGTCACCTATTACATATATGGACATTTTATTCTCCTTCTACATTTTTCTTATTTGAAAAAATATTCCTGATTGTAATAATGATATAATAGAGCTCATTATTACTCCTTTTATTCACCTATTTTTAAATTTGGTATTGCATTTAAATTTAGTTCTGCTCTTTCTCCATTTATGTAATTATAAAATCCTGCTGCTGCAATCATTGCCGCATTATCTGTACAAAGTATAGGTTCTGGATAATATACTTTTATATTTAATTCATTTGCTAAATCATCGAAGGATTTTCTAATAAATGAATTCCTTGATACTCCACCTGCTATAGCAATTTTATCTGAGTTAAATTGGTTTATCGCTTTTCTAACATTTACCTCAAGCATGCTGGTAACAGCAACTTGAAAACTCGCACATAAATCTGCTTTATTAATATCCGGATCTTTATGATTTAAATTGATTACAGCTGTTTTTATTCCACTAAAACTAAAATCTAAATTATCAAAATGTGTTACTGGTAATTTAATATTTGGATTTCCTTCTTTTGCTAAATTATCTACTTTAGGTCCTCCTGGATATCCAAGTCCAACTACTCTTGCAACTTTATCAAACGCCTCACCTATTGCATCATCTCTAGTTTTCCCTAAAATTTCAAATTCATTATATGATTTTACATTTACTAAATGAGTATGTCCACCAGAAACAACCAAACATATAAATGGTGGCTCTAAATCTTTATGTGTCAAATAATTCCCTGCAATATGACCTTCTATATGATTTACTGCAATTAATGGTTTATTTGTAACATAGCTTAAACCTTTAGCATAAGAAACACCCACAAGTAAAGCTCCAACCAATCCTGGTCCTTGAGTTACAGCAATCGCATCTATATCATCTAGAGTAACCTTTGCTTCTTTTAATGCTTCTTTCATTATTCCATTAATAACTTCTGTATGACATCTTGAAGCTATCTCTGGAACAACTCCACCATATTCCTCATGTATTTTTATTTGAGAATTTATACAATTTGATAAAACTTCTCTACCATTTTTTACAATTGACACAGAAGTTTCATCACAACTTGATTCTATTCCCATTATTAATATATCTTTCACTATAACCTCCTCTAAAAACGACAAGAAGTGCGGAGCACTTTTTCTATATAAATAATGAAAAAACTACCCCAACACCTTTAAATAATATATTTGATATTACACTAATTACTGGTGAGACTATTATTTCTAATATTCCAAATATCCACAATATCATAAATACATAATATAATGTCGCATAATTAGTTGTTAGCCATTCTTGAACTCTATATGGTAATAAATGTCTAAATATTTTTTCTCCATCTAGTGGTGGTAATGGTATTAGATTAAATGTACCAAGTCCAATGTTTACCATAATTATTACTTGTAAAAACATTTCTATAATATAACCTATATTTGTACGCAAAAATCCTATCGCAAAAATATTTAGTGCATAAAATGCAACTGTTGCTATTATTGCTAATATAAAATTCATTAATGGTCCAGCCAAAGAAACCATTGTTTCACAAAATCCTCTTGATTTATTACTATTAAAATTATTAGGATTAATTTGAACAGGTTTTCCCCATCCTATATGTGTAAACATCATAAGAATAAATCCAAAAAAGTCCAAATGACTTGTTGGATTTAATGTTAATCTTCCTTGTGCTCTTGGAGTTGTATCTCCAAGTTTATCTGCTGCATAAGCATGTGCATATTCATGAAATGTTATTGCCATTATAACAGCTGGTAGAGTTAGAAGTAGGTTTATCCAACCTCCAACCCCCATACTTGCTAAGGACATTACTGCTAAAATAATTAGTAAACCATAAATCACATTTCTATTTACTCCACCACCATAATTAAAAAACATATATCTTCTCCTTTATAATTAACGTCTTTGAATTGGATCAAAGTTGTCATCATTATCATTTGCTATATTTATATTCTTATAGTTATTATATTCATTTTCCTCATAATCTTCATACTCTTTTAAATTGTTGCTTTCTTTATCAATGTTTTTTTCTTTTTTGAAACATAAAATAATCCCTCCAAGCATTGTGCTAATTCCTATTATCCAAAATATTCCAAAAAATATTTTAGGAAATAACATTGATGAAAATTCTTCTGTTGTAACCAATTCTCCATTTACCACAATGTTTCCTTGTGTTCCATAAAATGCATATGTCATAAATGCAGTGATACTTAACCAAATAATTCCAAATATATTTAGAAAAATACCTGATATTATTTTTGAAGCATGTAACATATCTGAATTATATACTTGAGTATTAAAATTAGAATTGCTATATATTTTTTCAACTTTTTGCTCTTCTAGCATAACTAGTCTATTCCTTACTTTTTCTGGAATAATATTTTCATTTATTATTTCTTTAATATTAACATCATCTTGAAAATATTTTAATCTTAAATATGAACCTTCTGGAAATTCATAATAATTATATCCTATATCTTCTTGAAAAGTTTTAACAATTCCCTCTTTAGGTAAATAGGCAATTATTGTTGCTCTGTAAAATGTATTTCCATTTGTACTTCCAGTAGAAGACAATTCACAAATTCTACCAAAACATTCCTCTCCGAAATCTTCTGTTACTGCATCTGCTTTCATTTTTCTTAATCCACTTTTTAACAAGTATATACCAATATACCAAAACATTCCCAAAAATGGAATTGCCATTAAATTAAAACTTTCAATTGAAGAAAAAATTATTATAATTGTAAAAATAAACATAAATGCAGTCCAAATAGCGCCAAACTGAAATTCGAATTTACCATTAATATTTTGATGTGTATTACTATAATTATAGTCTTCATTTTCGTTATAATTATATTTTGATTCTTTATCTATCATCTTTTAACTCTTTCTATTTTTCTATTGTATAGGTTTCATTGTTGGGAATAATATTACATCTCTAATTGATGCTGAATTTGTAAGTAACATAACTAATCTGTCAATTCCAATTCCCATACCACCTGTTGGAGGCATACCATATTCAATGGCCATACAAAAATCTTCATCCATCATGTTGGCTTCATCATCTCCTGCATCTCTTTGTTTTAATTGATCAACAAATCTTTGTCTTTGATCTATTGGATCATTTAATTCTGAGTATGCATTTCCATATTCACGACCATCTATAAATAATTCAAATCTTTCAACTAATCTCTTATCAGATGGTTTTCTTTTTGTTAAAGGCGATACTTCAACAGGATAATCACATATAAATGTTGGCTGTATTAGAGTTTCTTCAACAAAATCTTCAAAGAATTGGTTTATAATATATCCTCTAGTTTGTTTTGCCTCTTCCATTTCAACACCCTTTTCTTTTGCAATAGCAATTGCTTCTTCATCTGTGTTTATTGTGTTGAAATCAACTCCTGTAACTTCTTTTATTGCGTCTATCATTGTTACTCTTCTCCAAGGAGATTCTAAATCCAAGTCTGTTCCTTGATAATTAATTTTAGCTGTTCCTAAAACATTTTTGGCAACAGTTCTAATTAAATCTTCAGAAAAATCCATCATATCATTATAATCTTGATATGCTGCATAAAATTCTACATTTGTAAATTCAGGATTATGTTTTATATCCATTCCTTCATTTCTAAACATTCTTCCCATTTCATATACTCTATCAAAACCACCAACTATTAATCTTTTTAAATATAATTCGTTAGCAATTCTCAAATACATGTCCATATCTAATGTATTATGATGTGTAATAAATGGTCTTGCTGTTGCTCCACCAGCTATTGTATTTAATATTGGTGTATCAACTTCTAAATATCCTGCTTTATCAAAGCAATTTTTTATTTCTTTTAAAATTCTACTTCTTAAAAGGAAAGTTTCTTTAACTTCTGGATTTACTATTAAATCCACATATCTTTGTCTATAACGTAAATCTATATCTTTTAAACCATGAAATTTTTCTGGTAAATCTCTGATTGATTTTGTTAAAAGAACAACTTCTTTTGCATGAATAGAAATTTCTTCTGTTCTTGTTTTGAATACAAAACCTTTTAAACCAATAATATCTCCTATATCAAAAGTTTTAAATGCTTTGTAACTTTCTTCTCCTAAATCATTTATACTTACATAACTTTGAATTTTTCCTTGTGAATCTTGTATTGTACAAAAAGATGCTTTTCCCATTATTCTTTTTGCCATTATTCTTCCTGCAACAGAAACATCTTTTCCTTCATATTGTTCATAATTGTTTTTTATATCTCCAGAAAACTCTGTTCTATCATACTTTGTAATTTCAAATGGATCTTTTCCTGCTTGTTGTAATTCTTTTAATTTATCAATTCTTACTTGCATTAGTTTGTTAATATCTTCTTCAGTTTGAATTATTTCTTCATTATTTTCATTCATTTTAACTAGCCCCTTTTTATTAATTTTTGACTTATTTATTATATATCAAAAACCTATTATTGTAAATAATTATATATAATTTTAACTATGCTTCTGATAATATTTCTTTCAAATATAAATAAGTATTTTGAAGTGAGTTTATAGATATCCTTTCATTTGGACTATGTACGTCTTCTGTATTTGGTCCTATGCAAACATATTCTAAGTTTTCAATTTTATCTGCAAAAAATCCTCCTTCAACCACTCCTTGTGTTATCATTTTTTCTAAGTTCTTTTTGTACATTTTTTTGTATACTTCACTACATCTTTGAATCAAAATATTATTTACATCTTGATTTACACCTTTTAACTCTTGTTTCCAGTATACCTCTAATTTGTTTTTATTAACCAATTTTTCTAATCTTTCTAAATACTTATCTCTTAAATTTAAATCATTAGCTCTTGTTGAATATTCTATACTTACATATTTTTCATCTTCATTTATTGCTGCCATATTACAAGATAAAATAACATTGTTGTTTATATATTCTAAAGCTCCATTTTCATAATTATAAATAAAGTCTATAATTCGATCTGTTACTTCTTTTGATAAGCATTTACCTTCACTAGATGTTTCATTTACTTCAATTACTACATTTTCATAAAACTCTTTTTGCTCTTTTATTAATGCTTTTACTTTTCTTATTTTTTCTGGTTTGGCCAAAAATTTAACAACAAAATTTCTTGGTATAACATTTACTTGGCTTCCACCAAAAATTTCTTTTATATAAACATCTTTTAATTCTTTTAATATACTAATTCCTAATTTTATAGGATTTCCTCTTCTTATATCTCCTATATTTCCACCTGAATGTCCCCCTTTAAAATTACTATATTTAAGCTCATATTCTACAAGATTTTTAGGTGGCTCAATATATTTCTTCTCTACTTTAGATTTCCATTCTAAACAATTTGCAGAACCTACTAATATTTTTCCTTCTTTTCCTCCATCTAAGGATATTATTTTCTTACTTTCTAAATTACTTAAATCTATTTCTTTGGCACCAATCATTGTTGTTTCCTCTTGAACTGTAAATATAGCTTCTATTTTAGGAATTTTCAAGTCTTTTGAATCTAGAATTGCTAATATCTGTGCAACACCAATTCCATTATCTGCCCCCAAAGTAGTTCCATTTGCTCTTATATAATCTTCATCTTTATATAAAATAATTGGATTTTTTTCAAAATCATGTTTTATATCAGCTCTTTTTTCACATACCATATCTGTATGCGCCTGTAGTGCTATTGGTTCATTATTTTCTTTTCCTTTTGAAGCATTCTTTTTTATTATTACATTAAAATTTTCATCTTCATATACTTGTAGATTTCTTTTTTTAGCAAATTCTACTAAATAATTTTTTATTCCTTCTTCATTTCCAGATTTTCTTGGAATTTTACTTATTTCTTCAAAGAATTTTATAACATCTTTAGGCTCAACTTTATTAATATCTAACTTTTCCATTTTATCCTCCTTTATGCTTATATATCTTTTTAAAAATTCTCTAGTTCTTTTATTTTTCGGATTCTTTATAACTTCTTCTGGAGTTCCTTCTTCAATAATTATTCCTCCATCCATAAATATTACTCTATCTGCTACTTCTTCTGCAAATTTTATTTCGTGTGTTACTATAACCATTGTTCTATTTTCTTTTGCCAAATCTTTTATTACTTTCAAAACTTCTCCAACAAGCTCAGGATCTAAAGCACTTGTTGGTTCATCCATACAGATAATTTTAGGATTTGTTGCTAAAGCTCTTGCAATAGAAACTCTTTGTTTTTGACCGCCAGATAAACTACAAGGATAAACATCTGCTTTATCTTCAATACCCATTTTTTTTAATAATTCTATTGCTATTTCATCTGCTTCTTCTTTAGATTTTTTTAACACATATATTAAACTTTCAGTTATATTTTGCTTAACAGAAAGATGCGGAAATAAATTAAAATCTTGAAAAACTACACCTGTAGTTTCTTTTTTTATACTTCCTAAATCAATTTTTTCTAAATCACTTATACATCTTAGCAGTGTAGATTTTCCCGAACCTGAAGGTCCAAGTATTACTAAAGTTTCACCTTCTTTTACCTCTAATGAAATATCTTTTATAACTTCTAAGTTTTTATATTTTTTTGAAATATTTTTTACTTCTAATACATTCATTTTTTTCACCTCACAGACTAATTATAATATTCTAATTTCTTCTCTGCTTTATTAAATAACACAGATACAAAAAATACTAGTATTAAGTAATATCCACCAGCTATACAAAGTGGTACAACTGAAAAATTGTAACTTGCTTGTTTTTGAGCTAAAGCAAACATTTCTGTAACACCAATTATTTGAGCAAGAGAGGTTGATTTTAAAAGTGATATAATTTCATTTGATATTGATGGTAAAATAATTTTTACAACTTGAGGTAAAATTATTAATATAAACGTTTGAACTTTGCTAAAACCTAAAGTAAAAGCAGCTTCCTTTTGTCCCACTGATATACTATTTATTCCACTTCTAAAAATTTCTGAAAAGTATGCTGCATAATTAATTACAAAAGCTACAATTATTGCAATAAATCTGTCATATGTTAACCTAAACAAATAATATGGTGCAAAATAAACAAAAATTATTTGTAACATTATTGGGGTGCCTCTTATAATTAAGATATATAGTTTTGTAATACCTGATAATATTTTACATTTTGAATTTCTTGCTAAAGCAACTATTATTCCAAGTGGAATAGCAAATATTAATGTTAATATAAATATTTTTAAACTTACACCAATTCCTGAAAACAGAATTTTTGCTACATTTATACACTTATCCACACCCATTATCTATTCTCCTTTACTGTTATCATATCTTCTCCAAACCATTTTTCTGAAATTTGTTTTAATGTTCCATCAGCTTTTAATTCATATAAAGCATTTTGTATTTTGTCTCTTAATTCTGTATTACCTTGTTTAAAAGCAATCACACTACCATTACTTACTGATATATTTTCAGAATCTATTGTTTCATAATTTTTATTTTTGCTTTGAATTAAATAATTTCCTATAATACTTGAACAAAATATAGCATCTACACCGCCAGTTTCCAAATCCATAAAAGCTGTTAAATTATCACTATATGGTATGATTTCCACATTTTTTCCAAACTCTGAGTTTTCTAAATCTAATTGTTGACTAGATCCTGATTGAACACCTATTTTCATTTCTTGTAATTCAAATTGAGATTTGGCTATATTTCCTTCTTTCAAAATAAAAATATTTTTTCCTTTTATATAATTTTCTGTTAAAGTCATTGTTTTTGCTCTATCTTCTGTATATGCAAATCCATTCCATATGCAATCTATGTTTCCTGAACTTAATTCTTGTTCTTTTGATGCCCAAGATATTTGTTGTAATTGCATTTCCATTCCTAATTTCTCACACACTGCTTTTGCTATATCTATATCAAATCCAACAATTTCATTATTTTCATTTCTAAATCCCATAGGTGGAAAACTATCATCCAATCCTATAATTAATACATTTTCATTTGTATTTTTTTCTTTACCATTCATTAAAAACATCACTACTACAAGCAACATTACTATACTTAACATTCCAATCATTATTTTTTTCATAAATAAACCTCCAAATTATTATTTTCAAAGAAAATTTGTATCTTCATTTTCACTTAATAATTACTATTTATTGCGCGCTATAATAGAAATTACCAATCTTTATATAATACAAAAGAGCCTTAAGGGTTACATTGTACCCTTAAGGCTCTTAAAAACTTAAAAGGCACAAGCATCATAATTAGCCTGTGCCTACATATTTCAAGACACAAGCTATTTTTTATGATGTTTGTTTCCTTTTAAAATTATGTTTGTCATAAAAAATAAATTCTCCTTTGATTTTTTATTATGTAAATTATTTTAACATAATTTTTTTACCTTGTCAACAAAAATATCTATATAATAAAATTCTTTAATTATAGTCTGCATATTTTTTTAATTTTATCTAATATTTTGTTCCACCATTTCTTTTCTTCATATTTGATTAATGTTTTTACCTCTTCTTCTGGAGTTTCTATACTTATTTCTTCTATTTCTAAAGTATTTTTTGCTTTTTCTTCAACTCCAAAAATATTAGCTATATCATATTTATTTCTTAAAAATATTTGATGTCTTAATTCATTTTCAGTAAGAATATGATTAAATTCTTTTCTTTCATCTTCAGTTGCCAAATAATTTAAAAAAATATAAGCTAAATATTTTTTTGTTTCATCTAAAATTGCAGAATCATTTATATGTTCAGCACTTTTAATATTTATTTCTTCTGTATCAATTCTTTTATTTTCTAGTAAATTGATAATACTTAACGGAATTTTAGATTTTCTTTCATCAGGTAATAATAAAATTATTTCGTGCAACTGAATTGCAGCTCTTGAACTCATTTTATTCATTTACTATTTTTCTCCTTCATCTTTCTGAATTTCAGCTTCTTTTTCGGGATCTTTTATTAATCTAATTTCTTCTTGAGTTGTACCTGTAATAACACTTTTTATACTATCAATTGTACTGCTTATAGCAGTTTCATTATGTTCTTTTGCTGCTACCCTTTCTAAAATAACTGCTGATTTTAAAAGCTCACTATCTAAAACTTGAAGTAATTCATCTCCAAATAGTTGTCTTAATACTTCTAATTCTTTTTCACAATTATTAGCTTTTAATGCATAGAAGTTTGCAAAATCTTCATCGTAAACTTTATCAACCCTCATTGTAGATTTTTCTTCATCATAATAATAATCTCTATTGTGAAAAGCTGGAAGCATACATACATTTTCATAACTTCCAATTCTAAAACCTGGTTGTTGGAAAATGGAACTTATTATATCTGATACTGGACCTTTTTCTGCATCTGTTCTATCTTGATTATCTTTTTGAGATAAATAAGTTATATATTCTTTAAATTTTTCTTTATGTTCTGGACTTAAAGCATATGCTTTTGCTCTTTCAATAATTGCTTCATATCCATCTGGAACTTTGGTTTTATTTGTGATACCTATAACAGCATGTCCAAATTCATGTGATGATATTAAGCTATCTGTATCTTTACCTATTTGAAATGCTGCAAAATTGTGCATATAAAAACATTCATTAGGATTTTGTGATTCAAATATTACAAAATTTGGTGATAGTTTTTCAAATTCCTCAAAATGTTCTGCTATGCTTCTAATATACATATCTGAACTTTCTTTATGTAATTCAAGCATACTTATCAAATTATCAATTGCACCACTATTGGTTCCTCTTAAATCTGTTTCATCATCTCTTTGAAAACGTTTTCTTATCTCTTGTTCTGTCATTTCATTCACCTCTTACTTGTAATTTATATGTT
Source organism: uncultured Clostridia bacterium (assembly GCA_949482135.1). GTDB lineage: Bacteria > Bacillota > Clostridia > TANB77 > CAG-508 > Scatovivens. The sequence goes on along the minus strand of CASYFC010000002.1, from coordinate 106,017 downwards.
AATATAATTATAAATATCTAATATTATTTTACTATTAGAAACTTTTTTAATCAATTACATTATTATTACTTTAAAAAAAAGAACACTATATAGTGTTCTTTTTCTTCTTATTTTAAATCTAATTTAATGTGTACATCTTTTAATTGTCTATCTGTAACATTTCCTGGCGCCCCCATTAATAAATCTTGTGCTTTACTATTCATTGGAAATGCTATAACTTCCCTTATTGATTCTTCACTGGCAAGTAACATTAACATTCTATCAACACCTGGTGCAATTCCTGCATGTGGTGGTGCGCCATAATGAAATGCATTAAATAATGCAGAAAACCTATTTTTTATTTCCTCTTCAGTATATCCTGCAATTTCAAATGCTTTTATCATAATCTCAGGATCATGATTTCTAACAGCTCCTGATGATAATTCAATACCATTACATACAATATCATATTGATATGCATAAATATCTAGTGGATCTTTTGTTTCTAAAGCTTCTAATCCTCCTTGTGGCATTGAAAATGGATTATGACAAAATTCTAATTTTCCATTATCTGCAATTTCATACATTGGAAAATCTACAATCCAACAGAATTTATAAACAGAATCATCAATTAAATTTTGTTTTACAGCAATTTCTTTTCTAATCTCTCCTGCTAATTTCTCTACAATTCCTTTATGTTCCGCAATAAAGAATATACTATCCCCTTCTTTAGTATCTGTTTGAGTTAATAGTTCTTCTCTTGCTTCATCTGGAATTAATTTTGCAATAGGTCCTTGCAAGCTTCTATCGTCATTTACTTTTAACCAAGCTAAACCTTTAGCTTTACATTCTTCTATCGCAAATTCAACCATTCCATCATAAAATGTTCTTGTAGCTTCTGCTCCATTTGGAAGTGTAATTGTTCTAACTATTTTTCCATTAAATACTTTTATATCTAACTTTTCAAAAATATTTGTTACATCTTTTATAACAAGCGGATTTCTTAAATCTGGCTTATCTGTACCATATTTAAGCATTGCTTCTTTATATGGAATTCTTGGAAATGGATGTTCTGCAACTTTCTTATCAGAAAATTTAGAAAATGTATTATATATTACTTCTTCCATAACCTCAAAAACATCTTCTTGAGTTGCAAAAGCCATTTCCATATCTAATTGATAAAATTCTCCTGGTGAACGATCTGCTCTTGCATCTTCATCTCTAAAGCATGGTGCAATTTGAAAATATTTATCTATTCCTGAAACCATTAGTAATTGTTTAAATTGTTGTGGTGCTTGTGGAAGCGCATAAAATTTCCCAGGATACATTCTACTTGGAACTAAATAATCTCTAGCGCCTTCTGGTGATGAACTTGTAAGTATTGGTGTTTGCACTTCTAAAAAACCTTGTTCTATCATTTGAGCTCTCAAAAATTGAATAAGTTCAGCTCTTAATTTTAAATTTTCTATATTTTTTCTTGCTCTTAAATCTAAAAATCTATATTCTAATCTCAAATCTTCTCTAACACTTCTATTATTTGAAATTTCAAAAGGTAATCTTTTGCTTCTTTTTCCTAAAATTTCGATTTTATCTGCAAATAATTCTACTGTTCCTGTTTCTAGACTTGTATTGATTGTTTCTTCATCTCTTAGTCTAACTTTTCCGTGATACTGATATTGTAGATTCAGTTGGTATCTTTGAAGCAAAATCAACTTTTTCTTCATCTCCTGAAACTACAACTTGTGTAATACCATATTGATCTCTTAAATCAATAAATAGTACCCCTCCTAAATCTCTAACTGTGTCTACCCATCCTGCTAACTTAATTTCTTCTCCTACATGTTTTTCTCTTAAATCTCCACATGTATAAGTTCTGTAAACATTTTCTTTCATAATTTTTCTCTCCTTATTTCTTATCTTTAGGGACGAAAAATTAAAACAAAAAACCTTCATCTCTGTAACTATTTTTCAAGTTACAGGGACGAAGGTTTATATTTCAACATATAACTTCCGCGGTGCCACCCTATTTGAGAACTATAAGGAAACAGTTCTCCACTTTTTATAAATGCATATAATGCATTGTTTTTTGCTCCAATGTGTTTCACTAAAAGAACTTAAATTTAAAATGCTCTCAGCCGGTGGCATTTTTTCTCTGTAAAATAGTTTCTTATAGCTTTCATCTTCATCGCAAAATATTTACAATATATTTATTATAAACTATTTTGCTATCATTTGTCAAGATTTATACATTTTTGAGCAATATATTTTATTCTTCAGGTATTCCCTCATCAATAAGTTCTTTAATTTTTTGATATTGTTCTTTTACATTTTTAATGCAATGAATTCCTAAACCATTTTTTCCATACATATTATTATGTTTTGAATTATATGTAGTACCACTACTTGCATTTGTAAATATTCTTATAGTTCCTATATTAAATATTCTTTCAAGAATATTTTGACTCATAGTAACTTCTCTTATATATTTATATTTTAGTTCCTTTTCTTCTTTATTTAAGAATCCATCTTTATATTCTACTTTTGTTGTATAGAAATTATATTCTAAAGCATCATATTGTAATTTTTCAAAAACTAATTTTATTACAATATATAATGCAACAATAGCTATAACTATTTGTGGTAATGTTGGAAATAATATTAATAATTCTACAAGTGATTCTGATAACCAAAACGCTATTATTATAACCCACAATAATGTTAAGGCTACTACTGTAATAATTTTATATCCCCAATTAAACTTTGGTTTTAGTTGAAATTTAACTGTGCCATCTTCTTTTATTTCCTTATTTTTTTGTGCTTTTACACCTGATATTTCTGTTCCACATTTTGGACAAAAACGTGCTTCTTCACTAATTTCAGTTCCACAATTTTTACAGAACATTTTAATTCCTCCTCACTTTCCTTTTACACATCAATTGTTGATTTTATTTTTTTATAAATTTCTTGAACATTTTCAACATTTATAATAGAAATTCCATTTCCTACGCCTGTTTCTGCATTTGTAAATAATACTATTGTTCCTATATTAAACATTCTTTGAAATATCGTTTGGCGCATAGTAACTTCCCTTATAAATTTATATTTTACTTCTTTTTCTGATACATTTAAGAAACTGTCTTTATAAATAACTTTTGTTTTATAAAAATCATATTGGTAACTACTATATTGTTTTTTAGTAAATAAATAAGATATTCCAAATATTACAAAAATTACTCCAACTATGCCTATAGAAACTGACATTCCAGCTTCAGTGCTTATTGCAAACATAGGTAATCCCATACAAACTAAAAATATTACTATCATTGTTATATATGGTAAAATCATATATCCTGTCTTATAAGTAGGTTTTACTTGTAATTGTACCTCTTTATCAGAAACTTTTTCTTCTGATTTTTTTACATTTCCTGATACACTAGCTCCACAATTTGTACAAAATGCAGCATCATCAGGTAATTTTGTTCCACATTTTTCGCAAAACATAAAAAATCCCCCTTGTTTTATTTTATACTCCATAAAACATTATAATATCATTTGACATTTTTGTAAATATTTTGACAAAAAATAAAGTCCATATTTTTAGCCATAAAAAAATGAGTTAATGAAATTTATTCATTAACTCATCTTTTATTCATTATTTAATAAGTAAACCATAAGCCTTTGCTTTTTAATTCTTGTATTTTTTTATTGTGTTCTGAATTATTTTTAGTAAAATAAACCTTTCCATTTTTATCTGCAACAAAATATAATGCATCTGTTTCCGTATAATTCAATGTTGCTTCAATAGCTGATTTACTTGGATTACAAATTGGTCCAACTGGAATCATACCAGACATACCAGGACCTCTTGTATTATACGGATTTTCTGTATTTAATTCCTTTACTGTTAAATCTCTATCTCCCATATCAACTTTAAATGCATAATATGTTGTAACATCACTTCCAAGGCTCATTCCTTGTCTTATTCTATTATAAAATACTCCTACAATTTCTTCTCTATCTTCTAAAGATTTACCTTCAAGTTCTGCCATTGATGCCATAGTTAATATTTGATGTGTTGTTAAACTATTTTTCTCTATTTCTTCTTTATACGAATTTAAATATTTCTCTGTAAAATTTAATATTACACTAAAAATTGATTTAACAGAAACATTTTTATTTTCAAAAACATAAGTATCTGGTAATAAATATCCTTCTAAAGGATAATAAATTCTTTCATCTTTTACTTCATCTGTTATAAACCAATATTTTTCAATTAATGAATTAATATACTGTTTGTCCTCTAATAATTTAAAAACATCATCTTCTGTATTTTCTGTTTTATCTGCAATTGTTTTAGCAATCCATCTCATGTTTTTACCTTCTATAAATGTAATTTTTACAGAATCGTCAGTAACTTCTCCATTTTTTATATGATTAATTATTGTCTGTAAGTCTTCAGTATTTGAAAAATCATATTTTCCTGCTTTAAGATTTGTTATATTATTTAACTTTACATATATTTTCATTACAGTAGCACTTTTAATTACATTATTTTTTTCTAATAAATTAGCAATACTTGATGTTCCCATTCCTTCTTCAATTTCAACACTAATAACTTCATTAGATGATTTTGAAGTAACTACTGGCTTCATACCATTTAAATACCATGAAAAACTTCCAATTCCTAAAACTATTATCAAACCAACTATTATTAAAACTACTTTTTTTATCATTACTATACTTTAAATATTATGAAAAATAATATTCCCTTTCTTTTAATCTTCGATTACATAATCTACTACATCTTTTATTCTGGATTTTTCCAAATTACTATTGTTTAAAGTCACTGCAACTTTAATTCCAGCAGCTTTGAATCTAGGTGTTAATTCCAATATAAATCTATAAAAGCTATTTATATCATCTATTGTCGCTAATTCAATATTTATACCAATATAATTGTATTTAATCATCATTTCTTTCAGTGAATTTATAACTTGACTTCTTTGAGAATAACTTAATAATGTACTTGAAACATTTTCATTATTGGTAAGAGTTGGCATAATTTGAAGACCATTACTATCTGCCCAGTTTTTATAAACAGAGTATGTTGCTGTTGTACTTGTGGTTCTATCTAATACTTTACTATTTTTATCTATATAGAAAAACACTGGAACAACAACATTTAATTTTTGAGAATCCACTGAAAAATTATCATAAATTCCTGAAATATTAGAATAATTATCATATACTTCAATTGGCTGTTTTTCTTGTTTTACATTTTCTCTAAGCATTGCTGGTGCAGATAATTTTTTATTATTTATATATCCTATATTTCCTAATTTAGTTCTAACTTTTGTATATTTTCCATTTTCTTCTAAAATAATTATTTTATCTCCTATTATCAAATTTTCTAAATTTTTGCCATTAAAAAATCCTTTTTTTTCAGTAACTTTTCCTTTTTTCACAATAGAAGCTTCCTTTTTTTCTTTTAATAATGAATCCATAATTATTCTATTATTATCTTCTGCATATTCAAGTTCTATATCATATACCTTTTGCATATCTGTAATAGGAATATATATTAAATTTTTATTTTCCTTTAATTCTCCTTTTAATTCTATGTTTTCATCATCTATCAATCCATATGACTCACCAACTTTTAACAAAGCAACATGTGTATTGTACGTTGTAATAAGTTCTTTTTCAGCTTCATTAAAATATATTGTTTCATCAAATATTTTTTGAATATCATCTTTGGAGAAATATATATTTTTTTCATCATCTATAATAACTTCATTTATCGTTTCTAAAAATTCATTATTTAATAAAATTGTTAATTCTTTTTCTTTATTTTTTCTTGTTAAGTTAATGCAAAAAATTGTTATAAAAATTAATAATATTGTAATTAGTATGCTACACTTAACCTTAAACATATTCAACTTTTTATTCTTTTTAATCATTAGTTTTTCTCCATAAAATTAAACATAGTCGAATTATATAATATGCTTCTAAAAAAATCTACAATTTTTGATATCTTTTTTTAATATTAATAATTATATCTGATTACACAATTTCTTTAAAAACCTTTAAAAACAAAGAATTACATTTATATTACATTTTAATATTTTTATTTTTTTCCTTTATTTTTTGTAATATCTATAGTATAATATAAATGTTAAATATTCTAATTATAGATTGGAGGTATACTGTATGTTAATGTGGCAATTTTGGCTAATACTTTCAGGGCTATTTCTTATAATAGAAATCTTTAATGTTAGTTTTTTAATATTTTGGTTTTCACTAGGTGCATTAGTAGCAATGGCTGTAAGCTTTGTAACAAGTAATGTTATTGTTCAAGCTTCAATCTTTTTACTTACTTCAACAGTGCTTCTTTTTGCAACAAGACCATTTGTTAACAAAATATTACCAAAAGATTCTTTTATAAAAACTAATTCTAATTCTATTGAAGGAAAAATTGGAAAAGTTATTGTAGATATTGAACCAATTGAAGGTAAGGGGCAAGTTAAAATCAATAGTGAAACTTGGTCAGCAAAATCTGCTGATAATACATATATTTCCAAAGATACTGAAGTAATAGTTGAAAAAATAGAAGGTGTAAAAGCTATAGTTAAACCATTAGTAAAAAAATAATAATTTAAGGAGGAAAAATTATAATGGGTTTTTTATTAGTATTATTTATAATTATATGTATAGTAGCATATAAAACAATTAAGGTTGTTAGACAATCTGAAGTTTATATTATTGAAAGATTAGGTAGATTTCACAAAGTTGCTGATGCTGGTCTTACAATAATTGTTCCATTTATCGATAAAGTTCGTTCTGTTGTGAGCTTAAAACAACAAACAATGGATATCCCACCTCAAGGTGTTATCACATCAGATAACGTTACAATTACAATAGATACTGTTGTGTTCTATAAAATTACAGATCCAGCTAAAGCTGTTTATGAAATTCAAAGTTTGAAAAAAGGTATTGAATACTTAGCTATTACAACAATTCGTGATATAGTTGGTAAAATGGAATTAGACCAAACATTCTCTTCTAGAGATCAAATCAATGATAGATTAAGAGTAATCCTTGATGAGGCAACAGATGCTTGGGGATGTAAAATAGATAGAGTTGAAATTAAAGATATCACACCACCTGCTGATATTAGAGATGCAATGGAAAAACAAATGAACGCAGAAAGAAATAAAAGAGCTTTAATTCTTGAAGCTGAAGGAGAAAGACAATCTGCAATTACTCTTGCTGAAGGTAGAAAACAAGCTGCAATATTAGATGCAGAAGCTGATAGAGAATCAAAAATCAGAAGAGCTACTGGTGAAGCTGAAGCTATAAAACAAGTTGCTGATGCTAAGGCAAAAGAAATTCAAATGGTTTATGATGCAATAAAAAAAGCTGATCCAGATGATAAATTAGTTCAAATAAAATCTTTAGAAGCTTTAAAAGAAGTTGCTAAAGGTGATGCAAATAAAATATTTATTCCTTTTGAAGCAACAAAAGCTCTTAGTAGTTTAGGCGCAGCTTCAGAAATTGTAAAAAAAAGAAAAAATGAAGAATAATTTTTAAAACAAAAACTCCGATATTAAATCGGAGTTTTTGTTTTATGTAATGTTATTTAAAATCATATATTACTTTATTTAAAGGATATTGCACTTTCATTTTAAATATGGTATAATAGTTTTATGGAAACTTTTCGAACATTCTCAATTTAATTTTAAGGAGGACATACTATGAACACCATGCCTATGACCACCACTTCTCTGATCACCATCGACTCCTGCTGGCTCTACCAGGACCGCCTGTACAAGTACGTGGAGAACGGCCGAGTAGTTCCTTTTCTGCCCAAGGTTGACCTCTGCTACAAGCCCATCCTCGATGCTAACAACATCTCCTACCGGAAAGACGCCATCGGCATGAGCTATGAGCTCTGGGATCCCGAGTGCTACGAGGAGCATTCCCTCACCCTTCCCCTGTACATTCAGATGGACAAGAGCTTCCGCTGGGTTAAGAAGTACACTGCCAACGTGGTTACCCCTGAAACCAGCAACGCATCTTTCGCCATCATGAACCGTGTGGTCCAGCCTGAGATTGACAAGATCAAGAAGGAAAAGCAGCATCAGGAACTGGTGAATGCACTGGTCACTGCCTTGAACGGCAGAGCTGGTTGTGGTATCGACTGCAACCGTCACTTCGACCTGCGTGGCTGCAACCAGAAGGAAATGGACGTCGTTAGTGGGAAAGTCCACATCAAAGTCCTGCCTGTCAACACTCTCATGACCGAAAGGAAGCAGCAGGAGCTGATTGCCTTGTACACGGAAAAGGGCATGAACCCTGATACCATCCAGACGGTTCTCAGCACTGACTACATCGCTATCTTCGACATGAGCAAGATGGCTACTGGCGCCACTGTGGAGCTTCAGGTTCCTGCGGGAACTGAGCCCATCTTCGTTGGCCGGTGCGGATGGCAGGTCAAGAAATGGTGTGAGCAGTTAGACGGTCTCCTGAAGATCAATGTCAAGACTGCCAAGTAAGCATCATACCTGTCCTCAAGCAACATGTTGGAAAGAGCGGAGAAATGTTATATTAACTTCTCCGCCCTTTCCATTTTTATTATTAACTTATATATTTCTTAATTTTTTCACACATTCTTCTAATTCATCTAATAAAAATTTAGTATCTTCAATTGTATTTTCCCTACCGAAAGTTACTCTTAATGCACTTTTGGCTAAAAAGTTAGGCATTCCCATTGCTAACAATACATGTGAACTCTTTACAAATCCAGCACTACATGCTGAACCACTTGAAGTACAAATGCCTTTTTCAGCAAGCATTTCTACAAGTTTACTTCCATCTACTCCACTAAAACTAATATTAGCATTTCCTGAAAGTCTTGAATTCATATCCCCATTAATTTTTGTACTAGGAATTCTTTTCTGTACTTCTGAAATATAATAATTTCTTAATTCTTTCAATTGTCTATTATAATTTTTTATATTATTAGTTGCTATTTCTAACGCTTTAGAGATTCCTACTATTCCTGGAACATTTTCTGTTCCTCCCCTTTTATCTCTTTCCTGATGCCCTCCATCCTGTATTCTTAAAAAGTTAATTCCTTCATTAATATAAGCAATTCCAATTCCTTTTGGTCCATAAAATTTATGACCAGATATTGACAGTGCTCCTATATTGGAAGTCTTTACATTTATTAACTCATTTCCCACAGCCTGAACGCTATCAGTATGAAAATATATTCCATATTTCTTTGCAATTAGTCCTATTTCCCTAATTGGCTGAATTGTTCCAATTTCATTGTTAGCATACATTACACTTATCAATATTGTATTTCTATTAATTGCTCTTTCGACATCTGTTGCACTAATTATCCCTTTTGAGTTAGGAGTTAGATATGTTACTCTATATCCAAATCTTTCTAGAAATTCACAAGTATTTAATATAGCTGGATGCTCTATTTTTGTTGTAATTATATGATTTCCATATCTTTTATTTGCAAAAGCAATTCCTTTTAAAATCATATTATCACTTTCCGTTCCGCCACTAGTGAAATAAATTTCATTTACTTTACAATTTAAAATTGTAGCAATTTTCATTCTTGCCAAACTTATAGCTTCTTTATTTTCTTTTCCAATACTATAAATAGAAGATGGATTTCCAAAATTTTCACTAAAATATGGTAGCATATTTTTTAAAACTTCATCATCAACACTAGTTGTAGCAGCATGATCAAAATATCTTATTTTCATAAATAAATTCTCCCAAAAACAAAAAAATATCAATTTTCTATATACTATGAAAAATTGATATTTTTTGTGAACTTATTATTTAGATTCCCATCTTGTAATTCTTATATCTTTATATTTATTTAAAATTTCCATATATTTTTCGTAATCTTCTTCCCATAATGCATCTGGAACCTTTCTAAAGGCTTCAAACACTTCATCTGCTTCTTTTAAAAATAAAACTTGTTGTTGTGGTGTTAATTTTTCATATCTTAATGAAAAAGCATATAATTTATTTAAAGTTTCATTTGCTTTAATAAAAGACCAGAAATCTTTTACCTCCATTCCAGCCATTTTTATTTGCATAACTGCTAGTAGAGATAAGAATATTATTATCATTACTAAAATTACGATTATTACTACAAATGCCAATTATAACACCTATCTTTCTTTTGTTAACTATGGTGATTATAACATATAGATTTTTTAGAATCAATATCTTGTAATTTTTTTATTCTATGTTATCATATATCTTATAAATATAATAATATATACTAAATATTTTGATAAGAGGTTTTATTATGGAAAAGAAATTTAAAGATATAAAAAAAGCTGGATTAGCTGGAATTTTTGGAAACATATTTTTATTATTAATAAAAGGTACTATTGGTTTTTTAAGTAAAAGTCAATCTATGATTGCAGATAGTGTAAACAGTGCATCTGACATTATTGCTTCTTTAATGACATTTATAGGTAATAAAATTTCTAGCGAACCTAAGGATAATGATCACAATTTTGGTCATGGAAAAGCAGAGTACATATTCTCATTATTTATTAGTATAACAATGATTTTAGTTTCTTTAAAACTATTTATAGACTCTATTCTAAGTTTAGTATACAAATCGCACTTCGAATTCTCATGGTTTCTAATAATAGTTTGTATTATTACAATAATTATAAAATTTTGTTTATATTTATACACAAAAAAAATGTTTAAAAAATATGATAGCATTTTATTAAAATCTAATTATCAAGATCACCGAAATGATTGTATAGTAACTACTTTCACTCTAATTTCAATTATAGGTGGATTATATGGAATATTTTGGATTGATGGTATTGTTGGTATTGGAATTTCTCTTTGGATATTAATAACAGGAATTAAAATTTTTATCGAAAGCTATAATGTTTTAATGGATATTTCTTTAGATGAACAAACAAAAGAAACAATTATGAATTTGGTAAAAGAACATGAGGATATAAAAAATTGTTATAATCTTTATTCTACTCCTATTGGATATAAATATTTTGTTATTTTTACAATTGCAGTTGATGGCAATATGAGCACATATGAAAGTCACAAACTAGCTAATCATTTAGAAAAAGATGTTGAAGCGCTAGAGAAAATTGACAAAGCAGTAGTTCATGTACATCCTACTAATTTAGATTAGAAATTGTAATTTTGCTCATTGATTTTTCGAGATAACTACAATATAAAAATTAAAAAATATAAACGAATTGAAAGTAATTTCTATGAAAATTAGCTTGAACGAGCATATTTTAGAATTTTTATATTGTAGTTAGCCCAAAATACTTAATATTTAAATAATAATTTAGTTATACAAATAACAATTTATTTTACTATTATTTTCTGACTATTTACTAATATACATTTCTTTTCATTTTTCTTTATATTTTCATTCAATATTTCATCTGCAAGCACATCTTCTAAATAATTTTGTATAGCTCTTCTTATTGGTCTTGCTCCAAATTCTTTTTCATAACCTTTATCTATAAGAAATTCTTTTACAGAATCATCTATTTCTAAATAATATTCTTGTGTATTTAATCTTTTTAGTAGTTTATTAAGCATTATATCTACAATCATTTTTAATTGTTCTTTTTCCAACTTATGGAAAATAATAATTTCATCTAATCTGTTTATAAACTCTGGTTTTAACTCTCTTTTTACTTCTTGCATAACATCTTTTTTTATATCATTATATTCTTTTTCTTCTATCTCCATATCACTTGAAAATCCTAATTTTTTCTTATCTACAATTTTTCTTGCTCCTATATTAGATGTCATTATTATTATAGAATTTTTAAAATTAATTTTTCTCCCTTGACTATCTGTTAAAACTCCATCCTCTAAAATTTGTAATAATAAGTTAAGAACATCTGGATGAGCTTTTTCTATTTCATCAAATAAAATTACTGAATAAGGTTTCAAGCGAACTTTTTCTGTAAATTCATTTGAATCATCATAACCTACATATCCAGGAGGAGAACCAATTAATTTTGAAACTGATGAACTTTCCATATATTCAGACATATCAATTCTTATCATGGAATTTTCGCTTCCAAATAAGCATTCTGCTAGAGCTTTTGTAAGTTCAGTTTTTCCTACTCCTGTTGGACCTAAAAACAAAAATGATCCTATTGGTCTATTAGGGTCTTTAAGTCCTACTCTACTTCTTCGAATTGCTTTTGAAATAGACTTTATTGCATCATTTTGACCAATTACTTTTTTCTCTAAATTCTTTTCTAAATTTTTTAATTTTTCATTTTCACTTTCTGAAATTTTATAAACTGGAATTCCAGTCCATTTAGATATTATATTTTCTATATCTGATTTATCTATAGTAATCACTTTTTTATTTTTTATTTCATTCCATTTATCATTTTCATCTTCAAGTTCTTCTAATAATTCTCTTTCTCTATCACGTAAATTGGCGGCTTTTTCATAGTCTTGAGATACAATTGCACTTTCTTTTAAATTAATTATTGTATCTAATTCGTTTTCTTTTTTCTTTAGTTCAGTTGGTTCTACATAAGATTTCAATTTTACTTTAGATGAAGCCTCATCAATTAAATCTATTGCTTTATCTGGTAAAAATCTATCATTTATATATCTATTTGAAAGTTCTACAGCAGCTTTTATAGCTTCATTTGTTATTTTTACCTTATGATGATCTTCATATTTACTCTTTATACCATTTAAAATTTCTATTGTATTTCCTATGCTTGGTTCCTCTACATAAATTGGTTGAAATCTTCTTTCTAACGCTTGATCTTTTTCTATATATTTTCTATATTCTTTTAAGGTTGTAGCACCTATAAGCTGTATTTCTCCTCTTGCAAGCATTGGTTTTAATATATTTGCAGCATCAATTGCTCCTTCAGCAGCTCCTGCTCCAACAATAGTATGAATTTCATCTATAAACAAAATAATATCTTTCATCTTTTTTGCTTCTGCTAAACATTTTTTTACTCTTTCTTCAAAGTCTCCTCTATATTTAGCCCCTGCAACTAATGATGGTATATCTAATGTTATTACTTTTTTGTTTTTTAGATTTTCTGGTACATTATTACTTACAATTTTCTGTGCTAGCCCTTCAATTACTGCTGTTTTTCCAACTCCTGGTTCTCCAATTAAGCACGCATTATTTTTAGTTCTTCTTGACAACACTTCTATGATTCTATCTGTTTCTTCATTTCTTCCTATTACAGGATCTAATCTTCCTTCTTTAGCTTGCTTTGTTAAATCATTTCCAAATTGATTTAAACTTTGAGTATTATTACGATTTTTATCCTCCTTCTCTGATTTATTTTTACTATCATTTTCATAATCATTTAATATATCTGCCATATCTGAATATATCTTATCTATTTTTATATCTAGTGCTTCTAATATTCTATTTGCAATACATTCTGTTTCTTTTAACAATCCTATTAAAATATGTTCTGTTCCAATATAATTTGTTCCTAATCTCTTGGCTTCCATATAAGAATTCTCTAATATTTTCTTAGTTCTAGGCGTAAAACCCAAAACACTAAAATCTTCTTTTACTTTACCACCAATTAAATCTTCTATTTCATCTAAAATGTCTTCTGGTGTTAAATTTTGCTTTATTAAAGCTTTACCTGCCACTCCATTTTCTTCACAAACAAGTCCATACAAAATATGTTCTGTTCCAATATAACTATGTCCTAAATCTATTGCAAGTTCATTTGATATAGACAAAACTTTTTCTCCACATTTTGTAAATTTATATACCATAAAAAACCTCCTGGAAAATCTTACTAATAATATACGCATTTTATTTTGCTTTTAAACTTTAAGTTTAAGAATTTCAATAAGATTTTTTTAGAAAAAAATAGCCACAATATTGTGACTATTTATAAATATTAAAATTATAAATTAAATGCCGATGTTGCAATTGTAAAAAATATTAGTACTGTAGTAGCATCTACAACAGTTGTAAGTAATGGTGCTGCCATTATTGCTGGATCCATTTTTAGTTTTTTCGCTCCTATTGGTAATAAACATCCCAATATTTTTGAAACAATAACAGTACAAACCATTGTAGCAGATACCACTAAAGCTATTTTTAATTCTCTATATTGAATTACAATTCTTAATGTATTAGCTATAGCAAGAACAATTCCAACCACTACAGCAACTCTTATTTCTTTCCAAACAGCTTTTAGCCAATCCTTTGGACTAATTTCATCTGTTGCTAAACCTCTTATTATAAGTGTGGAACTCTGTGCTCCACAGTTTCCTCCTGTTCCCATAAGCATTGGTATAAATGATACCAAAATTGGAAGTGTGGCAATTGATGCTTCAAAATGTTCTATTATTGCTCCTGTTAACATTGCAGAAATCATTAATACTAGTAACCATACAATTCTGTTTTTTGCATGTGAAAATACACTCGTTTTAAAATAAGATTCATCTGTTGGCGACATAGCAGCCATTAATTCAAAGTCTTCTGATGCCTCTTCTTGCATTACATCTATAGCATCATCTATTGTTATAATGCCTACTAATCTATCTTCTTTATCTACTACTGGAACTGCAACTACATCATATTTATCAAACAATTTCGCTGTTTCTTCTTTATCATCAATTGTTTGTGCTTTTATTATATTTGTTTCCATTATGTCCTTTACTAAAGTATCTCTTTCAGCAATTAAAAGTGCTTTTATATCAACAATTCCAAGTAATTTTCTATCTGTAGATAACACATAACAATTATAAACCGTTTCTGATTTTAATGCCTTTTTCTTTATTCTCTGAAATGCTTCCTCTACTGTCATATTTTCTTTTAAATCCATAAATTCTGTTGTCATAACAGTTCCTGCTGTATCTTCTGGATATTTTAAAAGTTCATTTATTATTTTTCTATCCTCAAGCTTTGTATTTGCAAGTATCCTTTTTACAACATTTGATGGCATCTCTTCTATTAAATCAACTGCATCATCCATATATAATTCGTTCATTACATTTTTTATTTCTTTATCTGTTAAGCAATTTATCAATCTTTCTTGATCATCCGATTCCAGTTCTACAAATACTTCTGCTGCTTTTCCTTTTGATAATAATCTATATACCATTATTGTTTTTTCATCATCTAATTCTTCAAAAATAGTTGGAAAATCTGCCTCATTAATAGTATCTAGAAATTCACGTAGTTGTTTTATTTTTTTATTCTCTACTAAATTTACTACTTCTTCTATTATTTCTTCATTCATGTTTTTTCCTCCTATCTTATCTTTATATAATATTCATTCTCATTGATTATGTAAATTACTAAACATATTTATTATAACATATAAACAAAAAAAGTCAATATTAGTTCAAAATTGTTCAAAAAAACTATTTTTTTACTTTTTTTATGTAATATATAGTATTTTCTCTTTTTTTCTTTCATTTTCTCTATTTTTTATTTAGTTTGTTTTTTCAAAAACATAACATAATAACTATGTATTTGAATTATATATATAATTATGTTATAATATTTATGAAGTTCTATATTTTTTCCAAATCTGAAATTAAGATTTGAGAACAAGCAAAAGGAGATTATAGTATGACAAAAAAGTTTTTATCGCACACCTCATTAATCCTTGCAATCGTTCTGCTTTCTTGTCTTTTTATGACAGGATGCACAAATGTTCAATCCGAAACCCAAACTGTCACCGCTGTGGTCACTAACAAAGAGTATGTTGAGTCACACTCCGACTATGGCTATCACTTTGACGCTTGGAAAAGAAAATTCCGGTGGAAATGGAAACATTTTCCTGCGGAGTATAATGTTACAATTGAATATGACGGCATCACAAGGACATATGATATGAAATCATTGTATGACTCATATGAGATAGGTGATAATATCGAAATGGAACTTACCACCTACTATGACGAAAATAATGAGCTTATCACAGAGGGTATATACGAACCTATTATATGTCTCCCTTAAATGTTAAAAATAGAAGAGCCCCTTGCTACATGCAGGGGGCTCTTCTGCTTTTATTTTTTAATATACTATGCAAAAACATTCATTATTTGGCAAATAACTGGTAATTGCATTAATACAACTGTAGTAATTAATATTTTTTGATTTGTACTTAATTTGGTTTTATTTGCAACAAAAATTAATAGTAATACAACTGGAATAAAATATCTTCCTTGAATTCCTTTTATAACTTCATTTCCAATTCCTCCAATTCCAGGGAGTGAAGTCCATTGAATATATATAGCAGTTGCAATTAATAAGCTTGTTCCAAAAATTATTAATGATACCCATATTTTTCTTAATGTATCAACTTCTAACACTTTATTATCCTCATTTGTAAATAATGACATAAATAAAGCTATACTAACTATATATGAAATTATTGGATATACTGTTGTTTTAGCATGGCACATCAGTTCATTTCCTGTACATAATTGATAAATAAATTTATCACCATCTTTACAAATTGTTCTTGTAATGATTCCACAAAATTCAAAAGGATTCATTAAAATATATCTTAATTGATCTTTTGATGCTGTATTTGAATTTGCTAAATTTATACTTCCAATTACAAACCAACTAAGTCCTACAATTACACTTGCAACAATTAATATAGTAACAAATTTTTTCCATTCTTTTTTGCTCTCAAAATTGTCTTTTTTTAAAAGCAATGTTAAAGTTACAAATGGTAAATATACTATTTTACACAATGAAATCATACAAGCTAAAAGAATTAAATAAATTTTTTCTTTTTTTACTATTTTTTCTTTTAAATATATTTTTCTATAAAGAATTGCTATAAATAATGTACATACTGCATTTGTAACTGTATCTCCTGAAATACATATTGCTGAGAATATATTAACTGGAAGTAAACATATTATTAGAAAAAATGCTTTTTTATTTGGTACAATTTTTATAGCTAAAGCGCACATTGCTACCCAAAAAATATAACCTGTAATTCTTCCACACATTCCTATTGTTACTATATTATCGCTTATAACTCTTCCTATAGTTACGCCTATTGCTTGTGGTATATATTGCAAAGGAGAATATAATTTTATATTCCAATATTCAGATATTAAATCTTTTCTTTCTGGAGAGTTCATACTAAATGCATCATATTCATTTATATAATTTGTATATTTCATTTCTATATTATTTTTATAATCTACTAATTTTGAAAAAGCTGGTGGAAATAAAGAATCTTCTTCTAAGCTTATATTTGTATATTTTTGTGAAATTTTAAATACTCTTAAGAAATGTGATACTTCATCTGTTCCATTTCCAAATGGTGTTGCTAAAAAATAAAAAATCCCTAACACTGTTGCTAAAATAATAAATTGTTTATGAAAATCTATTTTCTTCTTTTTAAATAATATAAGCATAATATCTATTGATAATGCTATAATTAACATCCCTATAAATAGTACATTTTTTACTACCTCTGTAGTTTCAAAAACTGAATCTCTAAAATAAAGCGATGTTCCTACCGCAAATAACCAATAGAATATCTGTAAAAAAATAATTTGTATTTTGGATTTGTTTTTTTCTAATACTTGTATTAGTGAATTTCCTTTTTTCATAAATATCTCCTCTAATTTTGCTTTTATTAAATTAAAATTTATTATTTCTATTTATTATCAAATACCATACACATTATATCATCATTTAGTTTACAGTCAATATTTTCATTACTTTTAAGTAGTAAAGTTTTTATCTTATATTTAATTAACACTAAATAAAAAGAGCATTATCCAAAAATATTGATAATACTCTTTTATATATTTTAATGGATTATAGTCTTTTTATAACTGCTTCCATAATTTTCTTAGGACCTGGTTTTGTAAAAGTAAATTCTTTTAGATATGCTCTTAAAACTTTTTCTTCACAATCGTAAAACATTTTATCTGTGCTATTTGTTATATTACATTTTATATTATTTGCAACAGTATTATAATGTTCTGCTACTATTGGATAAACATCTTCTCCTAAATTGTATTCTCCTGATTTTTTTAAATTATATAATACATATATTGCATCAACTAAATATACTGTTCCTTTATATGAAAAATTATATTCTAGTTTCTTAAGTTCTTCTTCTATTTTATTTTTTAATTTTCTTTCATTATAAGTTTCATCCATTATTTGAACCACATTTTCTCTTTCAATTACTCCTGCTATCATATAATCACTTCTCCAATTTTAATTTTATATATCCTACTATATATATAATACAAATTTAGACTTAAAAAGTTTCACTTTTTTTAAATTTTTTTAATTTTTTTCATAAATTCATCTTTTTTTATCTTCCAGAATAATTAACTTGTAAATTAAATAACAAACGGAGCCTGCTCTTAAAGCAGACTCCGCCTTTTAAGTAACTACTTAGTTACTCAGTTTGTAATATTTAGTCTTAAAGTGCTTTGCGCATTTCTTTTGCAATTTCAATTGTCATACCACAAGCAGTAGAATATTTTCCTTCTTTCAAATGAAGAAAATGTGCATCTGTGATAGAAATTCCTCCACATCTTTTTAAAGGTGTGTGATTTTTCAAATAATCTTCAAGGATTTCATCAGAAAATTCATCCATACTCATTCTAGCAATATCTGTGACATTAACAGATTCCAAAATTTCGTTTCCATCTGCAATTAATACAGCATTTCCAGTATAAGCATAGATATCATCTCTACCTTGCATTTTTTTGATGAGTTCACGTGCTTCTTCAATGTTTTCAGGCTTACCATACATCTTTCCATCAAACACAATATTTTGATCAGCAGCAACAATAAGACGCTTGCCTCTGTTTGCAGTCGAATTTAAAACAGCCATTGCTTTACGCATTGCAATCTCAGAAAGTTGTGATCTAAAAGATTTATTCTCACTAGGAGTTTCATCAGCATCACTTATTGCAACTTCAAAAGGAATTTCTGCATCAATCATCTGTTGTTTTCTAATTGCAGAACTTGATGCTAATATAACACGAGGAACTTGATTTACTATCCTTTTAAAAGGCTCTACAATATCCTCCGGCTTATCGTAAAAAATAACTTCTTTAGCAATATTTCCCATTGTAGTTGAAATATCACTCCCATGCTTTGCGATAAGATATACAGGATGATTTTTGGCAAAATTGTAGGCAGATCCTATTCCAAGTCCAACTCCCTTTTCAGAAAACTCACAAATAAAAATATCACACTTTTCCATTGCAGGAAATGCAAAATCAGGCATAAGTTGCTTTCCAAAAGGAATTTCAGCTTGACCCCACTTTTCGACATCTCTTGCCATAACAACATTTTTTATGCCAGCAGATTCAAGTGCTTTAGTAAGCTCTTCTACCTTTTGTTTGTCTTCATCTCCATCATGGAATTTCAAAGACATAAATGCCCAAACTTCACCAACTTTTCTTTGCACAGGAATTTTTACTTGCTTTGCTTGCTCCATACGTATTTCTCCTTTTCATAATATTACATATATAAATATGTGCCATTATATTACTACACTTTTTTCGATTTGTACAGTTAATTTAATAAAAAAGAACGATTTGCAATCTTATGTAAATTATGATATAATTTGGCAAATTATTCCTAGATATCGGGAATTAAATAATGATATCCTTTTGTTGATTCCTCATATAACAATTGTTAGGAGGTAAGTATGTATAAGCAGATCCTTGTGTTAGTAGAGTGTCTGGTAATTTTATTCTGTTGCATTAGTAATTCTAGATCAGAACCAATACAAAATTCAGAAACACTTCAGGAAGTTAATGATTATTCTTTTTGGGAAACAGAAGATTCCACAGAATATACAAACTTCTTAAACAAATTAGACAGTGATGACCGTTACACAATTGTATCTGTTTCAAATAGTTCATATGCATTCCAGTATACAGGGCCTTATAACATTTATGCTATATTGTATAAATTAAACGATAGTTCTGAGGAAGCAAATATCCATTATAAATACTCTATATTTGAAACAGATACAGAAGAAGAGCTTACCAATTTCCTTAGTTCTCTAGGAAATGAATATGAAATATTTGATATTTCAATAGGTTCATATGCATTTCAGTACACTGGACCTTATCACACATTCATTATAACCTACAGAAAAGCAGTATAAAATAAGAAAAAGCTCTAACTTCAATTAATTTTGAAGTTGGGGCTTTTTTCGTTCCTTTTCAATTCCACATAAATTTTATAAAAAAAATAGCATCTACTAAATTGTAGATACTATTTTCTATGGTGGCTTCAAGTGGAATCGAACCACTGACACGGGGATTTTCAGTCCCCTGCTCTACCAACTGAGCTATGAAGCCTTATATAAAAAATATCTAGTTTGTCACTAGATATTTTTGGCGACCTGGAACGGGCTCGAACCGTCGACCTCCGCCGTGACAGGGCGGCATTCTAACCAACTGAACTACCAGGCCAAAAAATGGTGGTCGCTATAGGGTTCGAACCTATGACCTCCTGCTTGTAAGGCAGATGCTCTCCCAGCTGAGCTAAGCGACCATTTTTGTTAGTGGTGACCTCACTGACGTGATTTATTTTACTATATCAAGTTCTTTTTGTCAACACTTTTATTTAATTTTTTTATTGTTGATTTAGATTTTATATTCTTCATCAGCAACAAAACTATTATAATTCGTTATCATTTAATTGTCAATACTTTTTTAAAATTTTTATTTTACAAATTTAATATAGACCTGAGGACTGAAAATCCCTGTGTCAGTGTTTCGATTCCACTTGAAGCCACCAAATAAAGAAAGAATACTATATTTCAAGTATTCTTAATTATTAATATTATATTTTTTCTTATCTTCTTCTGTAAGCTCAAAAAATCTTATAGTACTGTTTTTTTTCTTCCATAAATTAAGCGATTTTTCTCCAACAAAAGATACAATTCCTTCTTGCCTTCCAAGTCTATACTTACAGATTTTAAAAGGAATAGATATGTTTGATAAACTTGATATTAATATTCGTTTTAAAAATGGACAATCAATAATAGCAAAATTAAAAGCATCATCTATATCTTTATAAATAATTTCTTCTAATTTTGTACCTTTAAAACAATTAATTATATTTTGCGGTCTATCTAAAATGTATAATTGTAAGTTTCCTAAAAATTTGACTCTAGTAAGATTATAACAATCACAGAAAGCATCTTCTCCAATATTTTTCAAATTTGAATTAAAAGTAATATCTGAGAGGCTAGTACAATTTTTAAAAGCTCTTTCTCCTATCATCTCAATATTACCAAATAAAATTTTTTTAAGTTTAGTACATTCTACAAAAGAATCATTTCCAATACAACTATAAGTTTTATCTGGACTTAAATTAATACTAGCTGTATTTTTTCCTTCCAAAAAAGTTATTTCTTCTAAATTCTCCCATTTTGAATCTTTTCCAAAATTATATTTTGATACTCCATTTGTAGCAATTGTAAGCTTTTTAGCATTTTGTACTATAGCTTTATCTATATTTTGTATAGCAAATTTAGTATCACCATCAACACTTTCAATTTTAAATGATGGTCCTTTTATAGTTTTCCAAGTAAATGCCATTCTATTTTGTCTTGCATTTTCACTTATTCTAGAAAACCATTTTTTTAATTCTTTAAATATCGATTCTTCATATAATGGTTCTAGATTATATTCTTTTATAGATATATCTTCACTAGATGCAAAAGTATTTTTATATTTTATATTGACAATATTATTTTTTTCTTTTTCTTGAAAATTCCCTATCATTTCTATATGATCATCTCTTGCTCTAACATTTATTATTATTAAAACTTCTTTCCATAATTTATAATCATATAAGTCTTTTTCATTCATACTTTTAGCAAGATTTAATAATCTACTTCTTCTTATTTCATCTTTAAATTCTTCACTTGCTCCTTCAAATAAAATTTCTTTTATGGCATTTTGTAAGAATTCTTTTTTGCAATATTTAAAAACTTTATTAAAATCTAATACACCTTCTGTTTGAAGTTGAAAAGCTATAATTTCTAAAGTTATTTTTCCAATATGTTTATTATATTCAATTTCTTCTATTGGATTATGTTCTTCCTTATTCCAGAATTTAATATCTTTTTCTAAGCTTTCCCATAATTGTTTTATTTTTTTTAATGCTTCAGCATCTATTTTATTATCATTAGCACTTTCTATTATGTTATTAGTTTTTAAAATATAATAATCTATGTCTGAATCCAATAATATTAATAATCTTAATACATCTAAAGATAATTCATCAAATCCGTTTGATTTATTTTCATTATCTAAAACAATATCTTTTGCTTTAAGTCTAATAATTTCTAATTTATTTTCATATTCTTTAGCTTTATCAAACTGATTTAAAATTTTTACTTCAACAATTTTATTTTCTATTTGAAAAATTACTTGTAGTAATTTTTCAAATTCTTTTTTATTTATCATGTGTATCTCCTAAAATTATATCTATATATTATTCTACAATCTCTTCAAAGCGATATTTTTGAGTAACATCCGGATATTTTTCATGATCTACTTCTGATAGAAACATTTCTAATGGTCTTGCATAAATACCATCTTTATGGTTTGTTTTACCATTGTTATCCATACAACGATAAACAACTAATTTTTCTCCTGTTTCGCTGTGCATTGCTACTGTAATTACAAAAGATTTTGCTCCTTTAAAATGTCTCCACATTGTAAATGGTCTTACTTCTCTTTCTTCCATATCTTTTTCTCCTTATTATTTATTTATAAAATTATTTTAGCATATATTATAATTAAATCCAATATAATTTTTATTTATGTATAAAAAATAAAATTGAAAAGTTACTAGTGTAATCTTGGAATAAATATATGTTTGGAATTAGTAAAAATGGAAAATGATGGATAAAAATTCTACATTGAATTTTATCCATCATTTTCCATTTCTTAATCAGTTTGACTCATATAGTCTCAAGGTTCCATCAGAATTATGCATTTCATTAACACAGAGATCTCCTCCCCAATAAAAAGCCGAAAACATTACATGGGTTTCTGGATCATATAAAATAGTCTGAGACATCTCTTTATATCCTTCTCCCATATCAATTTTGATAGTTTCAATGCAAACAAGGCCTTTTACTTTTTCTCCTTTAATCTCTGGTTTTTTTTCTGCTTCATCTTCGATGTAAGCACTTTCGTGATCTACTCCGGTACATCCTGTTAAGGACATACACATGAACATGAGGGTGATAATTACCACAAGCAAATTTCTCCGTTTTGTCATTTCTATTCCTCCTATTTAAAGTCATATAGACTATTAGATTTATATATTATATAACAGATTTACATAAAAATCAAATTTTATATAGAACAAACTAGAGTTGAATGTAGTAGATGCGGTCAAATTGAAGCAGATTGTCCCCAGTATAAGGAGATTAAAAGAGCTATTGCATTATAATAGCTCTTCTCCTTTTTTAAACATTCTTTAAAAATTTTTATACCTTACAACATCTCCATTTATATCTATGTCTAGTTCAATATTTTCAGTTTTAATTCGTGTCGTCTCTCTATCCAAAATAGTATCATATATCTTTTCTACCTTTTTTATATCCTGAACTTGTAAATCATCTTTTTCAAAAATTTTTAATATATCTTGCGACTTTGTATTAATTTCAGGCATCTCATTTGTTATACATTCTGAAATAACTTCTATTGGTTTGTCAACATCAAGTATTTTCTTTGTACTATCATTCTTTATCATATCAAAATTATTTGTTGCATGTACTTTGCAAGAAAAATTAGATAAGATAAGTACTAAAATTATAATTCCTACTTTTTTAGAAGATTTAGTTTATTCATTTTTACCTCCTATTTTATATAAATTTTTTAATAATTACATTATTTTTATAAAAGTTTAATCCATTATCCTCCTTTCTTTTTATTTTTTATTTGATTGTAAAACTTTAATATCGTCTACTTTTAAAGCAAAATATGGTATTTGTTTATCAGATTCTTTTATATATAACAAAAAATCTGTATTAAATATAAATTTTCTTCCATATTCTAACATAGAAGTACTTCTATATGTTTGTATTGCAGCCTCGCTTATCACGCTTCCACCATAGTTAGTTAAATCAAAATCAATTGTTTGTAGAGCTTGTACAAGATACATTTTCGAATCTTTTATGTATCTACCACATAATTCATCATAATTTATTTCTTCATTCACTTTTATAAATGGTATTTTTATAGTATCATTTTCTTGACATTCTTTCTCTCCATTATATTTCAGACTTTTTTCTAACATTCATTTCTTGATAATTTTCTTCAAATGATTTATTTTCTCCTGAAGTTTTAAATAGATAAATTTCATCACCTTCTTTGGTTTTTAGCTTTATTGCCAATTCTTCTTCCGAATCATAAAATAATATTTCTATATTTTTTCTTGCTTCATCTATTACACGTGATTTTATTCCAAAATACTTAACATTCTCTTCTGAATTTCCAAATGTATCATCTTCTAATCTTTGAAATTCCTCTAAGTAATTAAATTCCTTTTTTAACATCGCATATAAAATATAACTGTTATCATTTAGTTTCCAATTAAATTTATCAATTATTTTACTTTTTTCATTAAATTTTTCTTTTATCCCATCTTCTATTTTATTTTTTAATTCTATATTAGCATTTCCATGAATTTTAAAATATGAGTTTTCAGCTAATTCTTTAGTTGTAAATGTTTGTTTATTTAATTCATTAGCAAGTTCCGAATATCCATCTTCAAATAGAATCTCTTTTCCAATTACATCATTCATAAAATCATTCCATACTAAATTAAATGTTCCAACCCAAACTTTATTGTTGTCTATACTTGAAATTTTACTTGTATAAACTGGTGTCATGGTCGCTTGTCCTTTAATTTCTTCATATATTTTAATACCTGCATAAGTTATTCCTGTTAATATAATTGTAGTTAAAATTACTATTAATACTACTTTTAAAACTTTATTCATATCATCAACTCCTTTCTTTAGTAAGATTTTTCTTAATTCTTTTTTTCCTCTATGAACAAGTATTTTTGTATTTTCAATAGTTTGTCCGAATAATTTCTGCAGTTTTCCTATAGGAAAGTTCTTCAATTTTAATTAAATATATTGCATTCCTATATTTGTCATCTAACATATTTATAGCTTTTATAACTTCTTTTTCTGTTTCCTTTTTCATTACAATATCACTAATATCTTTTTGAACTTGCTCAAATTCTAATAAAAAATATTTATCATTTATCTCTGTTCTTCTTTTTTCAGTATTAATATAATTATATGCCCTACTTTTAGCCACTAAATATAGATAATATTTAAAACTACAGTCTTCTCTTACTCTATTTTGTAATATGTATATAAAAACCTCTTGAGTTATATCTTCTGCTTTTTCATAATCTTTAACTATATTAAAAATAAAATATTGTATTCTATCTTTATACTTGTTATATAGAATCTCAAAAGCACTTTTTTCTCCACCTAAATATTCATTATATAATTTCATATCCAAATCTTTTTCCATTTTTACCTACTTTCAATGATATATACTTGTAAGTTTAAAAAAAGTTACAATTTTTTGCATTTTTATTATATCATATTTTATCTAAATATATAAAAAGAAGTAGTTATAACTCTAACTACTTCTTAGTAGGCAAAAATGAATTCGGCAAGTTACGTAGGAAAAATAGTCCACTGGACTATTTTCTTGTCCTCCTTTTTGAATCCAATATACTTATAATTCTTTAAATAAAAAAGAAGTAGTATTCATTATACTACTTCTTGGTGGGCAGGATTTGTTACTTATCGCAAAATTATTGAAATACCACTACTTTTGTTTTGCAAGTGTTTTGTTAATATTTTTTTAAAATTTTAATGAAAATTAGCGAAAACATTGAGATTTCAATATTTTTATAGGGTTTCAAAAGGGATTTTCTCTTTTGCACACGAGGAACTTTCTAAAAGTTCCATAGTGTGTTATGGAACTTTTCCAAAAGTAGATGATATTATGGCTTTTGGGTGAGTTCCATTGAAAATTTTAGAAAGGAAATAATTTAATGGAAAAAATACAATTTAAAGATTTTAAAAATCAACTTGATTCAGTAAATGAATTTCAAATAATTTATTTAAAAAATTATGAGCTTAATGCTTACAATATTAAACCTAGAATAAAAAATAATTCTAGTTTTTTTTATTCTCAAAAAATCAAATTTGGAGGTAATAAAATATGAGTTATGCTATTATTAGAAATCAAAAATATACTAAAGAACAAATGATAAAACTTTGCCCTCATAATGAAAGATATAAACAAAATTATTCTAATAAAAATATTGATATTACTAAAACATATCACAACTACTATTTAAAGAAACCATTAGAAAATAATTATTTTAAAGAATTCAAAAGATTAAAAGAACAAAATAATTTAAAAGGACAACTTCATAGAAATAGTATTTATGCCTGTGAAATGATTATTACTTCTGACAATTACTTTTTTAAAGAAATTGGATTCGAGGAAACAAAAAGATATTTTAAAACTGCCTATGACTTTGTATGTAATTATAAAAACTTGGGTGAAGAAAATATAATATCTGCTGTTGTTCATTTGGACGAAGAAACTCCTCATATGCATTTAACTTTTATTCCTGTTGTCGATTCAAAAGATAAATCTGGAAATACAATAAGAAAAATTGGTGGAAACGATTTTGGTAAAGACCGAAATAGTTATATGATATTACAAGATAGATTTTATGAATGTATTAGATTGAATGGATTTAATCTTGAAAGAGGAAAAAATAATCCTAACAAAACTCATAAAACTGTTGAAGAATTAAAAGAGCAAACTAATTTTTATGAGATAAAAGAAAAAATCAAAGATAATAAAACAAACTCTGTTATATATACTTCTATGAAATCATTTTTAAATTATGAACAATTTACACCAGAATCTGTTGATAAAAATTTACTCAAACCTTTATTAAAAGAAAATAATATACTTATGAATGAATTAAGAAATCTAAAACTTGAACTTGCAAAAATTGAAAATTTTATAAAAAATTATAATGATATGCAAAAACAAAATGTATCATTAAATGAAAATCTTCACTCTAAAGAAATTGAACTTAATGCAATATATAAGCTTATTCAAAGACTTAATAATAATCATAAGAATACTATCTCTAAAATGTTTAATTAATATGAAATGTATTTGAATAAAACTTAATCATATATTTTATATTTACATCAACTATAATTTATGATTTAATCTTTATAAGAATTTATTTAATAGAGGTATAAATTGAGGAAAAAAATTGTTATTATAGGCATATTATTTATTGTTTTTTTTGTATTAGTTAATATATTTTATGGTTTCTTCTATGAAGATAATGTAGGTAATTTACTAGACAAAATAACTTTTAGAATAAAATACTATTCTAGAGAAATATTAAAATATAATTTAGATTATAATAAAAATAAAAATGCAATAATTTCAAAAGATAATCTTTCAGTAGAATTATACGATACAAACTATGATTCCTCTAGTGGGCAATTAACAATTAATTTTAAGTTTTATCTAAATAATGAAAAAAATTTAGAAAGACTACGTTTTATGCTTAGAGTACATGATGATAAAAAAATTTACTATAACAACTCCGTTGGAGATCAATTATTTGTTGGTAATACAGATTACTTACTATATAATAAAAATTTATATTCTAAATTATCAACCAAAGGTTTTGACACCAGCAAATTAAATGAAGAAACTACTTTTAGATTTTCTAGTTTGGAGCATGGTAAGTATAAAACTTTATCATTAACATTTAATTTAGGCGAAAATAATGAAATCTCTAATAATTTCTATGTAGAATTCTTAGATATAATTTATGCTCCCAAATATGATAATTCTTATAAAGTATTTGATTATTTAGGAGAATTCAGATATAAAATTTCACTTTAAAACAAATAAAATCTCAATTTGTATTAAATCAGTACAAATTGAGATTTTCATTTTGAAATTCATAAATTTCATAGCCTTGATAATCATTTATATCAAACTTTTTAACATCACTATCTTTTACTACATTAAACTGGTATTCCCAAGTTATTGTTTTTATTAACTTTAATTCTTTTATATTCTTACCAGAATACGATTCAAATTTAATAATAAGATTTGATTCTATATCTATATAATAGTAATCAATATATATATCATTTTCATTCTTATCTGTAAATGATATTTTTATACATTTTTTTCCTTCTATATCTTTTTTTCCACAATATTTATATATTCCTAAATTTTCATCTAATCCATGTCTTTCTACCGAATTAAAAAAGCTATATTTGTTTGGAATATATAAATCATAGCTATTTTCAGTATTAGATATAGTTATTATTTTATGTATATTATTAATATCTGTTGTTTTTTGGTTTTCATAAATACATATTGCATCTATATTATCAATATCTAACGAAGATGTCTCTCTTTTAAAATAACTCTTCCTAATATTATCCTTTATGTATATATCAGTATAATACGTATATTCATCACTATACTCACACTCTTTCAAATATACATTTGATGGAAGTTTAACAGAATTCAACATATTGCAAACTTCATCTAATGTATAATAATTTTTGATAGCAAAATAAAAGAATACTAATATAATAACCCAAAAAAACAAAGAAAACACTCTTATTTTTGTCACTTATTATAACACTCCTTTTGAATATTATATTAAATATTTAATCATTAATATAATTATTTGTAAAGATTTCCATAAATTTATCACAAATTTTTTAAAATATCCTTGACTATCAACTACAAGCATTGTATAATCGCAAAGATTTGGCCATAGGAAATCAAACAATCGTAAATATCACAATTTGATGCTACGATTAATGAAAAAAAGAAAGATGTTTTGATAAGAAAGGAAGATGACTATGAAAAGTATTTTCAAACGCATTATTTCTATGGTTATGGTCTTTACACTTGTATTCGCAATTTCCGCTACGGCTTTTGCAGCAAGTGGATTTCACAAAGTAAATGGTGTTGGACGTGAACATGGTGGAGATGCATCTTATACTTCTACCACTACTGCGAAGTGTTCTCGGATTACGGCACAGGGAACAAGCGATAACAATAACAGTTTGCATGTTTTTATTACAATTAAAGGAAATATTTACGGCAAGGTTGTAGATCGGCAGGAAATAATTCTTAATGGAAATGAAAATAAAGTTATTAGTTTTTCTAGTAAAGCTCTCCCTGCTGATACATATACCGTAAAAATAGAACCTAAACGTGGTTATACCAGCATTGGATATGAAGTTTCAACATTCTTTTATGAGTAATACCACTTTCAAGTAATAATTCTTTGACCAAATCAGTAACTTAAGCAATTAACATCTTTCTTTTTTCCAAGAGGTTGGTACAATTTAATTCCAACCTCTTGGTTTTATTATAATATATCCTTTCTATTTTTCTCCAACATATTCAATATCAAAATAATAAAAGTTTTTGGTGTTAAATAATAAGAATCATATTGAGTATGAAATACATTGAAAAAATTATCTTTCATTTTTGTATTATCTGCATATTGAATTGCATAATTTATTCTTTTAATAAAATTAATTACAGTTAACTCTGTTATATTTCTTTCATTTAAAAATTCTTCTATTTCATTATTTATTATTATTTCAAATGGATTCTTCTTATATAGATAAATTACAAATTCTCTTAAAAATCTTGTTCCTACATTATTTTTTCTAAATCCTAATCTATCAAGTATCATATCAACGAACTCAATATATGACACTTCTTTATCTTTAGTAGAAATATCATATTCAGTTATCATTGATACAATCTCCTTTCAACTAGATTATAATATAAGTATAGCAGAAAGAAAAGACATTTAGAAGATTATGAAAAATAAATATATTTAAACTATTGAGGCTATTAACAGTAGCCTCTTTTTTATACCCAAAAAAAATAAATAGTGAGGTAAAAAAATGAATGAAGATGAAAAATTAAAAACAAATACAAAAGATATAAATTTACAAGAAAAATTCATATTTAATTATTTGAATAAAGTAAAAAATCCATTTGCAATGTTTTCAGTAGAGCAAATTGCAAAAGATTTACATATAGGAATTAATCAGGCTTATGAATTATTTGAGCAAGAAGATTTTCCCTCTGTAAATATTGGAAAAAGAAAAAAAGTAAGTTTAGTGTCCTATTTATTTTGGAAACTAAACAATAAAGTTTAGGAGGTGGTTAAATGTCAGAAAAAAATTTAGGTCAAGGAACAATATACTTTAATAGTCAAAGAAAAAAATGAAATGCTCAAATTAATTATTATGATATTCATACAAATAAACTCAAAAAAAGGACTAAAAGTTTTGATACAAAACAAGAAGCTGAAAAATATATCGCTACAATGAACTATCAAAAGGAAAATCCTATTTTTATTAAAAACAATGGTATTCCAATGTGTGAACTATTAAGGTCAAATTTGAAATTAAAATTAGACACTAATCAAATTTCATGTACTCAATATGGTAGAGTTTCAAAAACTATAAATGCTTTAGAAAAAACTTCTTTTGGAAATAAAAGCATTGAAAAAATAAAATCTGATGAAATTCAAATCTACTAAAATTCTTCAACTCACTTGAGTAATTCTATGATAGAAAAAGCTCACCAACAATTAAATCAAGCTTTCAAACTTGCTATGAATAAAGGATATATAATGCAAAATCCTATGATAAATGTTATTCGTCCTAAAAGTGACAAAGAAGATAAAGTTGTGCGAGCTCTTGAAGTTGACGAACAACAAAAATTAACTGATTATCTAAAAAATAAATCTATTAAACAATTAAAATATAAGAATGTTTTATTAATTCAATTATACATGGGATTAAGAGTTGGTGAAGCATTGGCTCTAACAACTCATGATGTTGACTTACATAATAGAAAATTAAATGTTCACCGAACTTTGTCTACTGACGAAAACGGTGCAATAATAATGAATAATCAAACAAAAACTTATGCTGGAAATAGAATATTACCTATTCCAGCTTTTCTTATGCCCTATTTCATTGAACAAATAAATTTTGCTAATTCACAAGAACACAATGAAGAAAAACTTTTATTTAAGCCTAATGATTCTCAATATGTTAGAAGAAGTAATATAAATAAAGAGCTTCAAAGAATATTAGAAAATAATTATGGTATAAAAGGCATATCTAGTCATAGTTTAAGGCATACTTATGGTACAAGATGTATTGAATCTGGAATGGCTCCAGTTGTTGTTCAAAGATTAATGGGACATAAAGATATTAGAGTTACGCTTAATACCTACACCTCTGTACTTAATAAATTTAAAGAATCCGAAATTGACAAAGTAAATCAATACTATTTGAATCAAAATTTAATAGATAATTCTAATTCCTTTGATGATAATTTATTAAAATTGAATAATTATAATGAAAAAGAATCAGAAATAAATATAGAAAATGAAAAATAATTAAACACTTACAAAACAATGCTTTTAATTGTTGCTGTAAGTTTTTATAGATTTTTTATCAAAAATTTACTAAACAAAAAACTCTCATTTGCAAAACAAAAATTATATTCATAAAAAACACTACAAAATAGAAATTTCTGTTTTGCAAGTTGTTTGATAAATGAGAAAAATTTTAAAAAGCAAAAAATAGTGATAAAAAGTAAAAAATGCCTAAAAATCAATACTTTCAATAATTTTAAAAAGTGAAAAAAGCAAGAAAAAAGTGCTTAAAAATTTAATTTTTAAGCACTTTTTGGTGGGCAGGGATGGATTCGAACCATCGTACGCTCTCGCGGCCAGATTTACAGTCTGGTGCCATTAACCACTCGACCACCTACCCATGTGTCAAGCACGTACTTTATTATAATAGTATTTGGCTATATTGTCAAGACTATTTTTAAATTTTTTTGATTTTATATGTATCTATTTTTCTATCAGTTTATAACTCATCATCCACGATTCTTTCTTCTGTTTTTAAGTCATTTGAACGTTCTCCACCAATTATCTCACCTGTTGTACAGTCTACATAGTATGAAAATTTGGATGATACATATTCTGTATTTAAATCATATTGAATAACAACACACCATACCTTTCTAACTCTTTCATCAGTTTTATAAAATACTGCGTCATCTTTTAGTTTGTACGTATTTTCTCCTGTCTTTTCCACATTTAAAGTATGATTATCATATTCTTCTTTAAAGTTTTCTCTTAAGTATATGTTTTCATTCATTTTTCTAATCCTAATTTCTGCAGTTGTCCCTATTATTTGCTTTTCTTTTTCTATTTGTTTATCTTTTTCAACTGCAATCTGTATAGCTTGCTCTTTAGTTATTTTTTCCTCATTTTCCTCATAAACATTTCTTGAAAAATTCAAACCATATAATCCATTTATTGTAGGAACCCAACCAATATTTACTGCTTCATCAAAATTATATAAATTTCCATATTTTTTATAAAAAGTTGCATACCATATATATGAATCTTCATCAGTTTCCATATTTCCTCTTAAAGATGCCAGTTCAAATTTTCCATTCTGATTTTCATCTTCATTATATTTTTCAAATAATTCTTGAGCTACTATTTTGGCTTGCTCTCTTGTTATTCCATAATTATACGGAATTTTATAATTATAACTTGGAATATTTAAAGAATTCAATTTTCCTGTTTCAGCATTTATTTCTATATATGGTATATTTTTTGAAGATAATCTCCATATTTTTTCGTCTTCCCAAAAATCATTACTTAATTGAAAACTATTTATCTCATCATCTGTAAATCCGGTTTTTTCCAAATATGAATAAGCTATTTTTTCTGCTTCTTCCTCAGAAATGCATTTTAACTTATCTTCATCTGACACTTCCATTGAAATTTTATAACTTTTAGGTTCTTTCCAAATATTTTCATAAACTGCAGTTCCTGTTGCATATACTAATCCACTTGTAATTCCAATTGTTAGAACAAAACTTGCTACCATCTTTAATATGTTCTTTTTAGGTATTTTAACTTCTTCTTTTTCAAAATTAGATATAGCAACATTTAATCTAAATTTTTCATATAATTCGTTATTATCTATCATAGCTATATCCCCTTTCTTTTAAAACTTTTTTTAGTTTTTTTCGTATTCTAAATAATTTAGACTTAACTTTTGCTTCTGAAAAATTAAACGTTATAGCAATTTCTTTTATTTTCTTTTCATCATAGTAGTATGCAATAAATATTTCTTTATCATCTTTATCCATTTTATTTATTTCTTCTAATATAGCTCTATTTTTTTCAGTTTCTGAATATTCTAATTCAATATTGTCTAAACTTACGAGTTTCTCGTCATAATCTTCTATATTTTCTACATTCTTTAATTTCTTATATTTTTTCTTTATCAAATTTTTAGTAATTCCAGCAATATAAGCTGACATATTACAATCTCTTACTAATTTATCATGATTATTCCATAGTGCTAAAAATACATCTAATATTATTTCCTCTGTATCTTCTTCCGACAAATTAATACTAAAATTTCTAATAATTTTAAGAATATAATTCGTATAATCATTCATTAGATTTTCTATTTGCAACATATCATTTATAAAATAATCATCTATTTTGCGATTTTTCACTATCATGATTCTTTCCTCAATTTTATTTTTACATTAGTATATTACCTAAAATAAAAAATAAGTTGCAAAAAGTTAGCAAAAAATTGCTAACTTTTTGTTTCATATTTATTCAAATGAAATTTTTATTTTTAGTTTCTTATTATTTTCTTCTTTTTTAGTTAAAATATCTTTTCTTCTATAAATAGATAATATAAACGCAATCATCATCATATTAACTATAAGACCATTTAGTCCATATGAAACAAATGGCAAATTTAATGCTACTATAGGTATTAAATTAAAATTCATTAATATGTTAAGTATTGCTTGTAATAAAATAAAACTTCCAAATCCAATACATAGTAATTTTCCAGTTTCATCTTTTATGTTTTTACAATCATATATAATTTTAATTGCAAATAAAATCACAGTTATAATTATTATTGCAGAATATATAGTCCCATAATTTGCAATTATAGATATTAGTGCAAATTCTGCTCCACCATCATATAGTCCAAAATAATTATCCATATCATCTAATTTTGAAAAAAACTGTGCATTATTTAAAACATTGTTTATTTGGTATCCAATCCAACCATTTCCATTTAAATCACTTTCATAGTTGTATGTTGCTTCTAATCGTCTTACAATATTAGAATATGCACCATTATTAATTATTCCTAAACTTAAGATTAATATTAAAGAAGTTATCACAAATGTCCCATAAAATTTTATTAAATTTGATTTTCTATTTGGTGATAATATGATATAGGATGTTGTAATAACTATATATGATAAAAATAGTACTAATGATATAGTTATTCTCTTTTCTTTCATAATTAAAAATATAGAAATTGTACTTAGTAATAGTAAATTTAATATATCTATTCTTATTTTTAAATTTAAATTTCCAATACTTATATTCATAGTTTTATTATTTAAATTTTTTATAAATCCTACAAATGAACAAATATATATAAGTATACATATATTTACTGGATTAATAGTATTTCCAGCAAAACGAATATATTTTATTCCTAAATAAGATGTTCCAAACATCATAGTAAATAAAAGTATAAAGCTTGATATACAATATAATAATTTATAATTTTTTATTATTTTTCTATAATCTAAAAAATAAATCCCTATACTTAATCCTAATCCTATTATTAAAAATATAATATGACGAGCTAAATAAAAATTTCCTTCTCCTGCATTTCTATCAATTTTTATATTTGTGATTAAAAATCCAAAACCAATTAATATTGCAACAAAAAAAGTTAATAACCAATCAAATTTAGGTTTATGTATTTTATTTAATTTTTTGCCTATTTCCTCTGCTTCTCCCATATTTGAAACAGCTCTTTCTTCTGCAACTTTTTCTTCTAGTCCATTTTTTATATATTCTTCTTTTTGTTCCTCTATATGTAAGCTTAGCTCTTCTGAAATATCTTCTCTTATAGGTTTATATTTTATTTCATTGCAAACATTTTCTAAAAATTCTTTAATAAGCAAATGAAACACCTCCTAATACGGCATTTATTCCATTGCTAAATATTTTCCATTCTGCTTTTTTATCTTCTAAATGTTTTCTTCCTTCTTTTGTAATAGAATAATATTTTCTCTTCTTGCCAGTTGTTTCATCCCAATATGAAATTATTAAATTTTTTTCTTCTAATGAATGTAGTATTGGGTATAATGTTCCCTCTTTTAGTTCAAAAACATTTTGAGATTTTTCTTTTAATGTTTTTATCATTTCATATCCATACATATTTGAATTTGATAGCAAATTTAAAACCATCATACTTGTACTTCCTTTTAAAAGTTCTTTATTTACTTTCATAAAACTTGCCTCCTTTTATACACATAGCTATCTAAAGTATTGGAATAGTGCTTTTTCCATATATATGAATGTGCAGTTTCATATATAAAAATACCTAGATTTACTATGCATTTTTATACATTGTATATCTAGGTATGTTTTTTGTCAATATAATTTAATTAATTTTTTGGTATATATTGTATTGCTATTCTATTTTCTGGTTTTTTATCAAATAAATATAATACAATTAAGAAGATCCATTCTAATGGTTTCATTAATATATATGTAATATCTGCTTGCCAAGCTGTATTTATATGTCTAGAAAGTGGATATCCATATTTATCATAAATATACCTTACAAAATGATGAAATTTAGGAGCTTTTTCTTCAATTAATTGTTCAAATGCATTTGCTATACAAAGTTGTCTATTGACAACAATTCTCTCATTTCTTCTAATTCCATATCGAAGTGGTTTTACAATATTCTTATGCCCTCTTAAAGAAACTGTACATAAGTAATGGGCATCATATGTTACTGATGGTGGCGAATACATTTGAGACAAAGTCCAGTCACTTGTTTCTGTAAATGCTCTTACTATTTCGTCTGGTCTTTGACCAAAAAGAACTAATATCGAAATTATAATTATTAATAATGGTATTACTACTATTATTGAAATAATTGGCCAAGATTCTATATCTATTTTCATTAAAAAAATATTACAACCATTTAAGAATTTATTATTATATACCTCACCACTTTCCTGCTTTTCCTTATATTTTTTTATAATTTCTATTTCTGCTCTTACACTACATAATATATAATTTATAGGAAATATTGTAAAATAAAAAATTCCTGAATGTATTTCACTTATATTTTTGAATATTTGAATTATATATACTACTGAAAATATTAATCCAATCAAATTTCCAGCCATGCTAATTACAATAATTAATGGTGGTAAGTCTAATTTTTTTATTCTAATTAGCATATATGAAATAATTGCTAAAATACATATTGTTATAATTGTTGGAAAAGACCAAGAAGCTATTGGTGCATGGTATACAATTTCACCTAATCCTATTCTTAATGCTATTTGATAATCTTTAAAGCTCTTTATTCTATAAAATAGTGCAGTTAATATTATTCCAAATATAAATGTTAAACTATCTATTAAGTTAGGCTTTATTTTATTATTTTTAAATAAATTAATTATATTAAAAAGTGTTAAAATAAATGGACCTATTAAAAAACAAAATAGTAAAATTAATAATAAAAATCCTAATATATTATTCATTTTTATTCTCCTTTAATTTTATTTATCTTCTTGATATTCTAAAATATCTCCTGGGGTGCATTCTAACACTTTGCAAATTGCATCTAAAGTAGAAAAACGAATTGCTTTTCCTTTATTTGTTTTTAATATTGATAAATTTGCTTGTGTGATTCCTATTTTTTCTGCTAATTCTCCGAGAAGATATCTTTCGTTTTGCCATCATAACATCTAAGTTTACAACTATCATTGTAATTTGCCCCCTACTTTTATTTTAAATTGTTAAATCATTTTCTGTTTTATATTCTAAAGCTTGATTAAATAATTCTGCTAATATATATAATGCTATTGTAACTCCAAT
Source organism: uncultured Clostridia bacterium (assembly GCA_949482135.1). Taxonomy (GTDB): domain Bacteria; phylum Bacillota; class Clostridia; order TANB77; family CAG-508; genus Scatovivens. Next base: position 68,849 of record CASYFC010000002.1, on the reverse strand, counting down.
AAACAATATCATCATAAATGCTAAAACTAAACTAAATGAAAGGTATTTCCTTACAAAAAAAGCTTCATATAAGAAATCTAAAATCCAAAATACTGATGAAAATGCACATATTTTTTGTGCATTTTTTAATTTTTTTACTGTATTTTCACAAAATGGATTACTAATTTTTAATGAATCAAACAAACCAATAAATTGATATATTATAAATAATAAGCATATTGCATTTGGATAAAAAAGTATAATATTAGGATTAATCTCCATATTTGTATATCTTAAAATAATTGGAAATGCTACTAATATTAAAATTCCTATTACTAATACTATTTCCAACATTATTTTTAAAAAATTTCCTAATCCCTTTTCTCCTAAAATCTCCATATAAATTTCCTCTTTTTCTATATTTGATAAAAAATTATAATTATAATTTTTTATACTTTGATGTGAAGAATATATCATCCTTTTTTATGAAAGTCAATATTTTTTTATCGAAAAACGATAAAAAAATATTGACTAAATTATTCTAGAAAAACTGGAAAAGAGGCCCTAAACTTAGGACCTCCCAAAAAACAATTACATTATTTTTATTTTATAGTTAATTTGTAAGAATTCCATTCTCACAAAAATAATACTGCATTCCATCAATAGTCTGCCAACCTTTCAGCAAAACACCTGCATTAGGTTCTACATATCTCCATCCATTCTGATATACCCAACCAGTTTCCAATTTTCCATCTGTTTTCATGTGATATACAAATGTTCTATCTGCTGAAGGAATGTAGGCTTCTCTTGCCATAGCTCCATTTCCCGGATAAAAATAATACCAGTTTCCATCAAGTTTATGCCACGATTCAAGCATTGCGCCTGATGAATTTAAATAATATGTTTTTCCTTTATCTTCAAACCATCCTGTTTTCATTACACCATTGCCCTGAAGATAATACCAAACTCCATTATCCAAGCACCATGTGTTAGAAAGCATATAACCATTATGATCAAACATATACCATTTTCCAGAAAGTTTCTGCCATCCTGTTGCCATTGCCCCATTATTGAAGAAATAATGCATTTTACCATTTATCGCTTTGAATCCATCATTATAGATTTTTCCATTTTCATAATAATACCATACGCCATTTGCAAATTTCCATCCATCATTATACCCTGGATTATACGGCCAATCTGGTATGCATCCATCAAAGTCAATATATTCATCATAAATATCGTCCCAATCAGAAAAATAGTCAGATTCGATATAATCCGATTCTTTGATATAATTCTCATAGGCTTTTTTAGGAACAGCTTTCACTTTAAAGTATACTTCATATTCATCATAATAATCTTCCAATATTAAATATTTTTTCATATCGTATCTAGTGGAAGAAATATTTTCAGCAACTACTTTACTGCGATTTCCTTTACAAATTTTTAAAGTGTAATTTACCTTGTCGCTTACTTTGTCCCACCGAGCAGTAGTACCATCCCAATAAACACTATCAGGAGTTTCTGCTTTCCCCCTAACAGTATAAATAAATTTTAAAATAATATTTCCATCTTCATAACTATGAGATTTGTACTTACCATTAGTTACTTTAAAATTATTTTTTTTGAAAGTATCTTTAAAAACATATCCTTGTTCTGTTATGATTTTCACTGTAACTTCAATGTCTTCTCCTGGATTGCAATCACAAATATTCGATGAAAACTTAATACTAGAAGGCTCAACCTTATAGCCATTTCCAACTGCTTTTACTTCAGGATTAGAAGTTTGTTCCCAATTGTTCTTGCTTGCAGTAATTTTTACAGTCGAAATCTGTGTTTCAGCAAATGCTGTTACAGTGCAAGACCAAAAGAAACATAATGTAAAAACTGCTGTAACTAAGTTTGCGAGTAACCGTTTTTTTGAATTTCCCCTCATAGAAATTCTCCTTTCTTGGCAATTCTGCCTTCTCTTTTCCAATTTGTTACAGAACCATTTTATCACATTATGTTAATCTTTTCAATATGTTGTTCTTATTTTAATCTGCTATATATTCAATCATTTTTGCAATACCTTTAATATTATCTATATCTGATATTTTTTCATCTAAAGTAATATCACATATTTCATGTTTGTGATATCCATAATTAGATTGTAAATGTCTTCCCATACCCAAATAATGCTCTGTTTTAGAATTAACATTTACTTTAACTGGATATATAAAGTCTTTTCCATCTTCATATATTACTAATTCTAATATTATATATCCATTTCCAGAATTATCTATATTAACATCTTGAAAACTATACCCATCAATTCTATACCCATCTTTTAACTGTTCTTGAAAATATTTTTTTATATTTTCTTTTTTAAACACATATAAATTGGTAGCATCAATTTGGGGATATTGATTATCAGCTTCTACATTATTCCCTTCAACATATACACTATCGCCAACTTTTATATCTGAAAATTCCATTTCTTTATCTTTTTCTACAGTATAATTTATTGTTCTAGTTTCACTATTTACATCAATTACATATTGAATTTTTCCACACACATCAGCTATCTCAATTGTATTTGTAGAAATATTTTTTACAATACCACTCTCATAACTTGTATAATTTACGGAGTTTTCATAATAATTATTATAGTTATTTGTATTTTCTACATTGCAATAAATACAATTGATATTAGGAATTTTGCTTGTTACATATAAATTAACATTATATATTCCAACCATATCTTTAAAATAAAATCTTAGGTTTCCAATTTTTTCTTCAACTTTATTAATATTAAAGTAACTTACTATTACAACAAGATTTTTTTCATCAAAATTTATATCTGAAATTTTAATATCTTCTGAATAAAAATCAAATTTCTCATATATCTCTTCTAATTCTTCTTTATTATCTATAACTCTTTGATAAATTCCATCTCTCTTACTTATGAATCCTTCAAGCTGTTCATATTTTAAATCTGGAAATGTATTCATTGAAATATAATTTTGTCCTTTTTCAAATTTATATGGATTTATTTTTTTCTTATTTTCTTCAAAAATTTTAATAAGTTCTTTTTTATCTACTAATCCCTTTTTTACTATTTCTCCACCAGATTCTTTCATATTAATCATTCCTATTTCACTTTCTTCTAGTGGAAAAATTTTATTCTTGCTTTTAGTATTATAATCTAGTTCAATATATTTTTCTTTATTCTTAATTGCATCTATTTCTTCATCAGTTATATCTTGACTTGTACTTATCATATCAACTCTATAAGAAACTTCTGAAAATAATGTATTAAATTCTTTATCTTTTGGAGTAATTATATAATAATTAGATTCATCATCTTTATAAATAATTCTATCTGCTATTGGTAACAAATCATTTTGTGGAACAATAACCTTTCTTTCAGAAATACAGCCTCCATTTTCTTTATAAAAAATGTATCCACAAACCAATAATATTAAAATAAAAACAAGTATTCCTATAATCTTTACAATTTTATTTTTCTTTATTATTCCTACAATAAATAATGTTATACCTATTGCAATAGCAATTGATATATAAGTTAATATTGTCATTTTAATTCTCCTTTATTATGAATTCAAATCTTTTAATCTAAAATGATATGTAATTTCTTTCCAATTCTCATTATAAAATTCTAATCCATTTTCTTCTCTATTTGGTTGTGCTGCATTATGAATTATATATGGAACCCCTCTTTCGTTTCTTTTATCTGAAATTATACCAACATGATCAGTTGAAAAAACAACAATATCTCCTGGTTGCCACTCAGAAATTTCTGTTAAATCTATTGTAAGTGATATATGATTTCTTTTAAAATATACAATTAAGTTTGGAACTCTTCTAAAATCTATATTAGGATCTGGCTTTCCTTCAACTCTCGGATATAAAGAAACATTGTTTTTTATATCTTCATCCACCATATCTTTTAACAAATATCCTGCATTTTTCAATGATCTCCATATAACATCTGTACACACTCCTTCATCATCTGGTGGATAACCTCCAGAATAATATGCACTTCTATATATAGGCTTATTTTCAGCTTCTATTCTAGCTCCTTGAAGAATATCTGTATAATCATCAATTCCATCATTATCAAAATCAGTATTTGATTTTATTGTTTCAATTCCAAAATCTTCTGCTATATAAAATTTTGCTTCTGGCTGTACATTTTGAATAATTGAATATGTAAAAGCCTTATACTTTAATGCAAGTATTGATACTACAATTGTAAATAAAATAAATATTACTACAAATATTATAAAAAATTTTTTCAACATATAATCACCTTAAATTTATTAATCTAAGTTTACTATACTTTTTATAATATTTTTTGTCAATAAAAAATATTTATCTTAAATTTATATAGCATTTTTCTTTTAAAATAAAGAAGGAGCTTGTCCCTTATGGGACAAACTCCAACAAATCTATTCCAAAGAAACAGAATAGTACCAGCCATAGTACGAAAATTGCTCCCACCACGGCTATTGCATAGCCTAAGAACCGAATTGCTGTGTTCTTGTCTTTTATCATATTGTTGATTACATCAGTCATGAATCCGCAAAAGATACAGATAACAACGAACAGCCAAAACTTCATAGTCTACCTCCTTAAGATGTGCAATAAAATATTTACGCTACTCAAATATTTTATCATAATTTACATAATATTTCAACACTTTTTGAATATCACTTTATTATATTTTTACTTAACAGATCTTAACAGATATCCATCTGAATCTTGTATTATAAATTCCTCATATTTATAAACTTTATCTTCTGGTAATTAATACTTTTTATAAAAAAATACTCCTTAGTGCGCCCTGACGGTTATTATTATTGATATTCTAACTTTTATTTATTATTTGGGAACGAAAACGGGAATATATAAATTTATATTATGTAATGCAATAAATGGAGAAGATTATTGGTATTTTAGCATTTTATAGTGTGATTATAGATGTAAGTTGAAAAATGTTTATTTATAAACTTTTAGTGAAAAATATTATCTTAAAGAATTACTCTAAAGGAATAAAAATTATAACCACACATGAAATGTGTGGTTATAATTTTTATTTCTTTTTGATTTTTATAATATATAATGTAATGTAAAATATTAATAAAAATATTGCAATTTTTGTACTAGTCCATTTCAAATATTCATAATATCCTCTTATACTATACCAAGTTGTAAATATAATAATTGATATTGCTCCAATTATATTCCAACTTTTTTTATTTTTGGATAGAGCATATCCATTGATAAATAGTAATATTAATGTAGGTATCATTATATATAAATTAACATTTTCATTAATAACTATTAAAAATATAGTTATTAATAAACAACACCAAAATGGAAATAATAAACTATACAAGATAAATTTCATACAAATTCCTTTCCGATTTTAAATTTCAAAAGCACTTAAAAATATAAATTTGGACTTCATTATATTATCGTTAATTTTTTTGGATATTGAATTAAGTAATAAAGTTTGTTCTTCTTTATTAAAAGAACAATCTAAAGAATTATCATTATAAATATCATAATTAGTTTCATTATGTAAAATATTCTCTGTAAAAAAAAGACAATTATCTTTTAATATAACTTCTTGTGAATTTATATATAACTTTGAAAAATCAATATTATTTATTACTATAGGTTTTGAAAGCATATTGTCAATATTTTTGTAATAAATTTCTTCTAATGCAAAATCTGATATTTTAAAAGCTGACTTAGAGGCTAAGAAAAAAATATTATCATTATATATTGCAAAATTACCTTCTCCATTTTCTAAATTCACATCAAAAGAATTTATTAGTTCTTTATTCTTATATATAAGTATTTTTCCTTTTTTTAAAGAAATATCATTATATGTTGTAACATATAAATAATTATCATATATACAAAAATCTACTATGGCATAGTCTATTGTTAAAAAAAGTTCATTATTCTTTAATATTTTAGAATCATAAATTCCATTGTTGTTATTTTTAAATCCACCATTTTGATAAAAAAATATATTTTCATGATTATCAAATTTTACAATGTTAACAGGAACATCAGTATTTAATGGAATTGTTTTTTTTGTTTGTAAATCTGTTTCATATATTCCACCATATCCATATGAATATACTTTATCTTTAATTTTTATTTGATTTTGAACTTTATTTTTAGCTTTAAAATTCTTTCTGCAAATTAAGCTACCTTCCTTATCAAAGTAATATATCCAGTCTAAACGTTCTTTACCATTGGATTTATACTCATTAAAGAAAATTACATACTGTGCTATTTGGTTGGATTTACCATACAAACAGAATGAATCTTTACGGAGAAATATTATAAGTCCAACAAAAAAAATTAATAATGCAAATAATAAGAAAATTTTTTTCATCTCAGTCATATTTAAAACATCTTCCTTTCAATGTTTAATATATATTTTAATATTATTTAAAATTTAAAAGCTATAAACTAATCTTGTATTTGAACTATCCATAATAGATTTTGGTGTAATAAAACCAGCTACATTTGTTCCGACTGTTATTCCTGCATTTTTCCATGCCTTGTATACTAATTCACTACAGTAATATGTTGAATCTCCATCAATAAGACTTAATGAATATGGTGTGCCTACCTTATTATAGGCATAGTTTTTGGCAGAATCATATTGCGAACTACTTGCCCCATTTATAGAATAAATTCCACCAGTTGAACAACTACTCCAGTTTTTTGAATAACCATTAGAAAAAACAGCTACTCCTGTTGATGGGAATGACTCTATTGTTTCACCATTATTTCCACCAAGTCCAGCATGACCATGATTCCAACTTGAAGTTGTATTATCTAATGTTGCAAAAATATATCCTGGCCAATCACCATCTGGAGTATACCAACGTGGCTCTATTCCTTCATTTTCAGTATCTGAAGTTGCAAAACACTTATATGGTAATATAATAAGTGCTACCAATAATAATATTGCTATTAATTTTTTTAATTTCATAAAAATTCCTCCTTTTATTAATAATTTATTAAATATATATTAAAGCATTGCAATAATTATATATATATAATAAAATTATGTAAATATTATAATTTTTATCTTTTTTATCTTTTTTATTTTGAAATCAATAAATTGCATATATTTTAGTATTAATTATTTATTAGATAGCAAATTAAATCTTCTATAAGATTTTTTGAAGATTTATATTTGTTATTAAAATCAAAATTAAAAATACTTGAATAATTATCTTCATATTTTTTTGAAGAATTATAAATGCAGTCATTAACTGCTTGTTTAACAGAAGCAACGCTTTTTGTATATTTCTTTGCAATAGCTGTATAATATGAATTTAAGTTTAAAATCTCAGATTCTTTTTTTATTTCACTTAAAACAATAATTCTTATATAACTTGCCCCATTAGTTTTATAGGAGATACCTAAAGTTTTTAGTATATTAAAAATAACAGAATTATATTTATTCAAATTTTTATCTTTATATTGACTATATAATTCCATTATTAACCTCCTTATATATGTATTTTAAGATATATATTATAAGTGATTACAATAATAGTATATAAAAATTATATTAATATATCAAATTTGAAAATGTGTATTTTTTCACACTTATGTGAGTTATTTACACAAAATCAAATAAATTAAATTATTTACAAGATAAATATAATAGAATAATTAATTAATTTTAAAATTTTTTCTAAAATGTGAAAATTTTACACAAAAAAATAAACCATAGGAGCAGATGAACAACCCTATGGTTTTAACATATAAATCTTAATCTTTATATGTTGTATAAGTTAAAATGTGCAAGCAATTTAACTTATATATGTATTATACTATAAATTTATAATTATTTCAAATATTATAAAATGATAAAGGGGGAAACTACTTCCCCCAAAAGTCCAGAACAGTTTTAATCTGGAAATCCTTTCTCCACTTGTGGTTTCATCTGCTTTAATTCCTTTATATAAATTCAAACAAAAATAAGTCATATATTATACGGAAACCAACAGATAGTAGGATTTCGTATAAACAACCCAGCTCTTGCACGCTGGTGATTGTAATGACCATCAGCGTTGCTGAAGTAATGGATTGTTTAATTAAGATAACTACCATTCTAATATTTATTTGTAAATATATTATAGCATATTTTTATATATAAATCAATTTTTGCTAATAATATCAACGTTTTCAAGTGCTATTAATTTGATTAATATGTAAAAAAATGGTATAATTAAGTTATAAATTTATGAAGGAGATAGCCTATGTATAAATTTAATAAATACGATTTTGGAAAAAAGTTAAAGACTTTTATAAAAAGTCAAGGACTAACTCAAAATGAATTTGCAGATAAACTAGGAATTGAAAGAAGTAATATAAGTAGATATGAAAATGGAGATACATTACCTAGTATAGAAATATTTTTAGAAATGTGCAATATATTGAATATTGACATTGAAAACTTTGTTAAATATATCAATGAAGAAAAAGAAACTAATATTGAAAATCCATTTAATTGTGATACTGTATATGTTTACTATATAAGCAGTAGTAATCGAAGCAGGAAAGCAAAATTTAGATTTGATATAGTTCAAAAGAAAGATAAATTAGAAGTACAATGGGTTGGCTGTACTAATAATACAATATATATGACTGGCGAATTAATTGCTAATGATGATGTTGCATTTTTCTTATTCCAAAATTATGAACCCAATAACCCTCAATTAGAAAGAACTGAAATAATAATAAATTTGAGATATAGTGCTGACGGCATTTATATGGGAACATTAAACGGAAATGCAGACGGCTATAAACAAGTAACTAAAAAAATAATGTTATCTAAAAAAGATTTGGAATTTACAGAAGAAATGTTAGAAAGACTAAAGATTTCTAATAAAGAATATGAGAATATGAAAAAAGACTGGTGTTGGTATGTTGATACTAGAAATAAAACAGATTTTTTCAATGAATAACTGAATAAAATTCTATGTACTAGATAGTTAAGAGAAGAAAGCAAAAAAGATATGTTTTCTTCTCTTTTTTTGTTTATCAATATGATGTTTCTGTTGCTAGAGTAAGGAAATTTCAAAAAATCCTTACTTTTTCTATATAATCCTATTTTATACTAACCTTTTTACATTATGAAATTTAAAGAGTGTATCATAAAATTAAGCTTAAGCTACAAATGATTTCTAGAAATCAAAATAATTTAAAAGGAGTAAAAATAAAATGAATTATTTTGAAGAAGAAAAATACAAAAAAAGACTTGAAATAATACTTAAAAACGAAATTTATACAAATGCTTTAAGAAAACTACCAAAAAAAGAACGAAGTATGTTCATAATGGCAATACTACGAAATGATACTTTAGAATACTCTTGTAAGATTCTAAATATTTCTAAAAAAGAAGCTTTAGAATTAGAAAACAACTCTATTAAACATTTTTTAAGTAATGTAAAAAAGCTTTCTACTACTAATAATGAAAGCAGTGGATTAAATGGAAAATAAAGAAATAATTGTTGTCTATAAAGAAGTTGGTAAAAGTCCTCTTTTAATGAAAATATCTAATAATACAGAAACTTTAAAAGTTCTTGTTGGTGGAGAAATTGAACTTCTCCCCTATGAAAATGTATTTATAGTTTGCAAGAAAGATAGAGAAAGTCTAAAACCCAATATTAGCTTAAATATTAATTATGGAAATGCTGTTTTTTCTATACGAGGAAATATACTAATTATTAATAAAGATAATGATAATTTTAAATCATTATCAAAAGAACAAGCTCTTAAATATGCAAAGCTACTTGTAGACCAGAGCTTTAAATATGAACATTTTGATAAAAACGGGAAATACTTATCAAATAAAGAATTAAAAAGACAAATGCAAAAAAGCCAAAATTCCAGTATATCTAAAAACAATGGCACTTCAATATTAAATATGATACTTGAAATACAAAGAACTATATTAAAGTATATACAAAACAATTCATAAAATATTAGAAAAAAGGAGCATAAAATGAACAATATAAATAAAGAAAATATTACTAATAATAAATCTTATTCATTAGATAGAAATAGAGATTTAGTAGCAGAAAAGTTAATTATGAATGAATTATTAAATTCTCAAGATTTTGAAACATTATTACAAACTACAATAGAAGAATTTAGAAGAACTTTTGCTTGCACAAAAAGAGATGACTTTGAAAGATAGCTTAAGGAAAAGTTTGAAAAACCATTAATGGTGTTTCAATATGTTTGAGCTTATAGATTCATTTTCTATAAAAGCTCAAACACAAACAAAATTATTATTTATCACTTTCTATAAAGACTGATATTAAATAATAATTTTAAGGGGTTATTAGGGTACTCCCTAATCGCACAGAAACTCTATGAGTTTCTAGTGTGTTAGAAACTGAAATTAGTTTTTCATATTTTCTGTATAAAATTATAGTTATTATTTAAGAAAAACTGCGAAGTGAGGCTTTATAGAAAATGAAATATATTATAAAGAAAGGTTAAATATGAGTTTTGCAATTATACGAAATAGTAATTACAAGAAAGATAATTTAGCAGGACTATATAAGCATAATGAACGTAAAAATACAAATTATTCAAATAAAAATATTGATAGGTCAAAATTTAATCTTAATTATTCTTTAAAAAAGTGTAATACAACATATTATAACGCTTTTAAAAACTTGCAAAATCAATATGATTTAAAAGGAAGAATAATAAGTACAACAAATATTTTTTGCGAATATGTAATAACTTCTGATAAAGAATTTTTTGAAAAAATCGGAAAAGATGAAACTTTAAGATACTTTAAAACAGCATATAAATTTGTAGCAAACTATCAAAATTTAGGTGAAGAATTTATAGTTTCTGCTAAAGTACATATGGACGAGGCTTGTCCTCATATGCACATAGTATTCATACCAGTTGTCCACAAATTAGATGTCAAAAGCGGAAAACAAATAAGTAAAATTGCTTGTTCTGAATATTGGAAAGGTAAAGACAGTTATAAACGATTACAAGATAATTTTCATAGTTATATGACAAAATCGGGTTTTAATTTGGAAAGAGGTTTGAACGGTAATACTCATCTTGAAACTGATAAATTGAAAAGATTAACTAACTATGAAGTCCAAAAATATGAAATGAACTCAATTAATTTAGAACAAGAAAGAGAATTAATTGGTACAAAAGAACTAAATCAAGAATACAAAAGAATAGTGAGTAAATTTAATACATTAGCAAAACAATATACTAGAATAAAAGCTTTAACAGATAACACTAATCAAAAATATGAAGATATGGAAATAGCATATCGTAATATAAAAATTGAAAATACTAAATTAAAACAAGAAAACAAAAATCTGAAAAATTACATAAACAAAAGTATTGAATGGGTATCTATTGTATTAAACTGGTCTTTTGAAAGAGTAAATAAATTGATAAATGATTATATTGAAAGGAATGAAGAAAATGAACGAAATTATAAATATAGAACGCACAGAAGATAAAATATTAACTATTGAAGATAAAATTATTATGGAAGTAATAAAAGATATGATTAACCCTTTTGAAAATTTAACTGTTAAAGAAGTAGCAAAAGATTTAAAAATGGGCGAAAATTTAGCAAATCAAGTTTTTAAAAGAAGAGACTTCCCTTCTGTAAATATTGGAAAAACAAAAACTGTAATGAAGTTAGCCTATTATATTTGGAAAATGAAACACAGAGAAAGTGAGGATAAAATAGATGAATAAAACAAGTAATAGTCAAGCTTATATAACTTTTAGAAATGATAGAAAAACTTGGTGTGTTAGATATAATGAATTTGATATAAAAAGCAATAAAAATATTATAAAAAGTAAAACATTTAAAACACGTGAAGAAGCTGAAAAATATCTAACTTCAATTATGTATCAAAAAGAAAATCCCATTTATATAGAAAATAACGGAATTCCATTGTGTGAATTAATGAAAGCAAATTTGAATTTAAAATTTGACACAAACCAAGTTTCTGAAGTTACTTATAATAGAACAATGCAAACAATAAAAAAAATTGAGAAATTTCCTTTAGGAAATGAAAAAATTGATGAAATAACTTCTGATGAACTTCAAGAATTTATGAATTATCATAAATATTTAAGTAATTCTACAATAGATAAGCTTTATCATCAATTAGGAAGCACATTTAAAAGTGCTATTAATAAAGGATACTTAACTAGAAATCCAATGATAAATGTTATAAAGCCAAAAAGCAATAAAGAAGATAAAGAAGTTCGTGCTTTGACTTGTGAAGAACAACAAGCTATTACAGATTATTTATTAACAAAAGAAATTTCAAATTGTAAATACAAGAATGTATATTTAATTCAAATGTTTATGGGATTAAGAGTTGGTGAAGCTTTGGCACTTTCTACTTGTGATATAGACTTACAGAATAAAAGATTAAATATAAAGAAAACCTTAACTAAAGATTTAGAAGGTCATACAATAATGGGAAAAAGTACAAAAACATATTTTGGAAAAAGAACGTTGCCAATACCAGATTATTTGTTATCTTCTATTATGGAACAAATGATAATTGCAGAAAATCAAATAAATAATGATGAAAATTTGTTATTTAAACCTGATGATAAAAAATATACTGATAGAGAAAATGTAAATAATGAACTTAAAAGACTTTTAAAAAGACACTTTGGAATAGAAGATATAACAACTCATAGTTTAAGACATACGTATGGTACAAGATGTATTGAAAGTGGTATGGCTCCAGTAGTTGTTCAAAAATTAATGGGACATAAAGATGTTACAATAACACTTAATACATATACTTCTGTATTTGATAAATTTAAAGAAAAAGAAATAGACAAAGTTAATAAATATTATTTAGAAGAAAATATGTTAAAAGCAGTTAAATTATTACAAGAAGAAAATGAAAATATGGATATTAAAGAAGATTTAATTCATTAAAATAAAATTTGGGAATATAAAATAGGACAGGTGCAAATACAGCTCCTGTCTTATTTCTTGTAATTTTACATTCCCGAAAGTGTCATTGGGAATGCAAATTACATACCCAAAAATGATTTTTTTGTATTTTGGGAATGTTTTTGGGAATATAAATTGTGAAAGTTTGAGAAATTTTGAGAGAGTTTTAAAAATATTTCAAACTATAATTAGCTCTAGGCAAGCCTTTCATAGACTTTATAAATTTTTATAAAAAAATAAAACCTCTAGTTTTACTAGAGGTTTTGGTGCGCCCTCAAGGATTCGAACCTTGGACCCACCGGTTATGAGCCGGTTGCTCTGACCAACTGAGCTAAGGGCGCATATGGTCTCTTGCTTAACGCAAGATTAATTATAAACGAAGCTCAGTAATATGTCAAGATAATTTTAAATTTTTTTGTAATTTTTTTCGTCAAATGTAAATTGAATAGAATCAAAACATAATAATTAGAATTGTAAAGCAGTCACTTTTATGATATAAAACAATTACATATAACAAATTTAATTAATTCATTAAATCTACTTGAAATAAAAATAGAAAGGAATTTTCATGAAATTTATTTCGTATAGTTTATTAATTCCATTTTGGTGTGCTTTATTAATTACTATATTTTTAATAGTTATTAATGAAAGTATTAATTTATATATAATAATCCCCACATTAATATTGCTATTTATTAATGGATATGGTCTATCAAAAAATATAAAAAGTTGGAATATAATTAGTATCATATCAATTATCATATTTACAACTTGGTACAGTATAATGAGATATTATGATTATTTAAAATGGACTAGTATAAAAATTGCACTATTTTTATTAGTATTTTACATCACATTATATATTATAAAAATAAAAACGAAGTAACTCTTCAAAAATTGCTACTTCGTTTTTATTTTATAAATTTTTTATTTTAGCAAAAAACACCATATATGGTCCATATTTTGTACTAGAAGTTATTTTCTTTATTCCCTCTAGATTTTCTAAACTATTAATTAAATCATCACCATTTCCCCATCCACAAGTTACAACAAAGCTTGCAGGAAAAACACTATTGTTACCTTTATATCCATCTAATATATTGGATTTTTCACTTTTTAATCTTTCTTTAAATTTTTCTAAAGCTTCTGCTTTACTTACATATCTATATTCGTAATTATATTCTTTTATTTTATTTTCAATTTTATTAAAATCTTCATCACTTATATCATCTCCTAAGAATATTTCTATTCCAGAATCTGTATTATAATAATTTATAAATACCATTACATTGAATAATACTATAATTGAAACTATTATTATTAATAAAATTATACATTTATTTTTTTTACTATTTTTCTTATTTATTTTTTTTAAGTAATCAATTTCAATATTTTCTTCTTGTATATCATCAGTTTTAATTTCTTCAAAAATTTTTCTACAATTTTCACATTCTTTTAAATGATTATCAACAAATTCTTTTGAACCTTCTTTTAATGTTTTATCATTATACCCAATCAATAAATCTTGAACTATGTCACATTCTTTCATTTTTATTTTCCTTTCTAAAATTAATCTTTCATTTCTCTTAATTTCTGCTTTCCGCGAAAATATGTTACTCTTGCCCAACTTGAAGTCTTATTCATAATTTCAGCAATTTCCTCATAATTTAAATTTCCAAATGTTCTCAAATAAATAACATTTCTGGTATCTTCATCTAAAGTTTGTACTTTTTTTAATACTTCTATTTTGGTTTCTTTATCACATAAATTTTCTTCAATTGATTCTTCTAAAATTAAACTATTACTCACTTCATCAATAGAAATATTATTCTTACTTTTATCTTTTCTTAATTTCTGATAGAAAAGATTTTTTGCAATTGAACAAAGCCATGTACTTATTTTGCATTTCCCCTCAAATTTATTTATATCTTTTACAGCTACTAAAAAAGTATCTTGAACAATTTCTTCTGAAATTTCTGCATTTCCACTCAAGCAGAATATATACTTATACAGCATTTTTGAATATTTATTATATATTTCTTCTATATCCTGCATTGGCTTTCCTCCTTTCACTTTATTAGTGTATAAAAATATAAATTTGTTACAAAAAACGAATTCAAATTGAATATGTTATCAACATTTTCTTAAAGTTCTTTATTTTTAAGCTATTTTATGTTATTATAACTTTTAGTATTATATAAAAAAAATAATATATAATAAATATATAAGGATAAAAAATGGATATTAAAAGTTTAGAAAAATTAGAATTTAATAAAATATGTGAAATATTGGAAAGTTTTTGTATTACCTATATTGGAAAAGATTATGCAAAAAATTTAAAACCATTTGTATTAAAACAAGACATTGTAAAAGCGCAAAAGCAAACAACAGAAGCATCTATTCTTATTTATAGAAAAGGCTCTGCTCCTATTTCAGAAATTGAAGATATTACTACTCATATAAAAAAACTAGAAAGTAGTCTTTTCTTATCTCCAAAACAATTACTTGATTTAACATTAATTTTGAAAATATCAAATAATTTAAAAGATTACTTTTTTAGTACAGAAATTGATATGACTGAATTTACGAATTTAACTGGATTATTTAATAATTTATATATTAATCCAGCTATAGAACATACTATTTTCACTTCAATTATTGATGAAAATACAATTTCTGATGATGCATCAAATACCTTAAAAAATATTAGAAAAGAAATTAGAAATAAAGAACAAGAAATTAGGAATAAATTAAATTCCCTTATTCGTTCAAAATATGTACAAGAATCTGTTATTACAATGCGTTCAGGACGTTTTGTTATTCCTGTAAAAAATGAATATCGCCAAGAGATAAAAGGATTTATTCATGATATTTCTTCTAGTGGTTCTACTGTATTTGTTGAGCCTATTGCCATTTTTGATTTAAATAATGATTTAAATCATTTAAAAAATGATGAAAACTTGGAAATCGAAAAAGTCTTGCAAAAACTTTCTTCTTTGTTCTTTCCAATTATTGATAATATAAAAAACAATATCAATTTAATTGGATTAATAGATTTTATTTTTGCAAAGGCAAAATACTCTAACTCTTTAGATGCTACAGAGCCAATTATAAACGACGAAAAAATTATAGATTTAAAACAGGCTTGGCATCCTTTAATAAATAAAAGTCAAGCTGTAAAAAACAATATTCCACTTGGAAAAGATTATACTAGTTTAATAATAACAGGTCCAAATACAGGTGGAAAAACTGTTACATTAAAAACTGCCGGTCTTTTAGTTATTATGGCTATGAGTGGTCTTCATATTACTGCAAAAGAAAATAGTAGTATATTTATAGCAGATAATGTTTTTGCAGATATTGGAGATGAACAAAGTATTAGCGATTCTTTAAGTACTTTTTCTTCTCATATGACAAAGATTGCTCAAATATTAGAAGTAGCAACAGAAAATAGTTTTATTCTACTTGACGAACTTGGTTCTGGTACAGATCCAGTTGAAGGTTCTAGTTTAGCAATAAGTATTTTAGAAAAATTATATTCTATAAATGCAATTACTTTATCTACTACTCATTATCCAGAACTAAAACATTTTGCGTTAGTTACCGATGGTTTTGAAAATGCTAGTGTAGAGTTCAATTTAGAAACTCTATCTCCAACTTATAAGTTATTACTTGGAGTTCCTGGTACAAGTAATGCTTTTTCTATTAGTAGAAAACTTGGTATTTCTGAAGAAATTATAAATAGAGCTAAGGAATTTATAGATGAAGAAAAAATAAATATTGAGGAACTTCTTACAAATATTTATGAAGATAAACGTACAATAGAAACTGAAAAGCAAAAAACTCTTGAAAATTCAAAAGTCGCTGAAGAATTAAAAAATGCTCTTGAACTTGACTTTTCAAAATTACATCAGGAGCAAAAAGATATTATAAATAAAGCAAAATCTGCTGCAAGAGAAATCTTACTTTCTGCTAAAGATGATGCAAATGAACTTATAAAGGAAATTGAACATTCTTCAAATACTAAAGAATCTAATAAACTAAGAAATAAATTAAATAAAAAAATTACTGATTTAAATATTGTTAACAATAATACTAAATCATCTGCTCAAAAGTTAAATATTGAAGATTTAAAAACAAATATGCAGGTTTTTGTAAACAAGCTAAATCAAGAAGGAACTATTTTATCTATATCCAAAGATAAAAAAATACAAGTGGCACTCCCTCTTGGAAAAATGTTTTTTGATATTGATGATTTATCTATTACTCATAATAATACCTCAAAACAAACTTCAAAAAAAGATTATTCTTCAAGAAAAGAATTTAAAGCAAAAGCTATATCTTCTGAAATTAATGTAATAGGTCAAAATGTAGATGAAGCTTGTTTTTCAATAGATAAATATTTAGATAATTGTGTTTTAAGTGGATTACCTTCTATCCGAATTGTTCATGGAAAAGGCACTGGAGCTCTTCGTACAGGAATTCATAAATATTTAAAAACTCATCCTCATGTAAAATCTTTTAGAATTGGTACTTTTGGTGAAGGAGAAATGGGAGTTACTATTGTTGAATTAAAATAAAAAAACCTCAAATTGTTATATAAAATAACAGTTTGAGGTTTTTTATCCACTTTTTATACACTTTTTTGTGCTAAGTCTTTTAATTTATTATCAAATTCTGAAAATTCCTTACTTAATCTTATTGGCTTTCCTGCTTTATCTAAAAAGCAATGTTCTGAAATACCTTTTAAAACTAACTTTTGAGTATCTTTCTTTTTCATTATATATTCTATAACTAATCTTACGCCTTTAAATTCTTTAACAGTTACTTCTATTTCTATTTCATCATTAAATGTTGTGCTTTCTTTATATTCACAGTTTATACCAATAACTGGGGAAATAATTCCATCATCTTCTAATTTATCATAAGGAAATCCTATACTTTTTAAAAAATATACTCTTGCCTCTTCCATCCATCTTATATAGTTAGAATGATGTGTTATTCCCATTTTATCTGTTTCATAATAACTTACTTTATGTATATATTTTTCCATTTTGTTTTCCTTTTCTATTTTTTAGACTGTTGTAAGATTTCGTTGTCTTTTTCTTACTATTTTATAATCGTCTATATTTATAATTTCATTTTGTGGAACTCTATATTCTCTAAGAAGTCCTGTATAAATTATTTTAGCATTTGCACATTCTAATTTTTTAAAATCTTCTGGTTTTATTGTGTCTGGTAAATTAGTATTAATTTTAGATTTATCTAATACATATTTTACAAATTCTGCACAATAAAATGATTTATCATATTTTAATCTAATATGTATTCCTGCCGCAAATAACCCTAATATATTAAATGTATAGTCTTTTCTATTATCTTGAATATTCGAAATTATATTTTTAAGTTTTTCATATTTTTCTTCTTCAATTTGAATTGCATATACTTTACTTACAGTATTTTTAAATCTTTTGAAAGTTCCATCATCAATGTATTCATGTACAAACCCACCTATAAAAGGATTATATGGATTTAGCCTTCCAAAACTATACATATTTTTTAATTCTACATCTAGTGCAATTGACACATGTGCAAACTCATTTCCTGTAAATGCTTTTATTACTCTAGCAAGCATTGTTCCTGTATAAGTTAAAACAATATATATTTCTTTCATTTTCATCTTTCCTTTTGTAATTAATTTCTGTACTTTAAATATCTATGTATTAGATATTTCTAACTAATACATAGATATTATAACACAGTATATGAAAAAAATATATTAATATTATATTAAATTTAACTAACTTCTAAAATTGCTATTTTCATTTAATATTATTTTCATTTCTTCTTGTCTTTTTACTTTTTTAGTTGTAGTTTTTATAAGTTCTTCACCAGTTACAATTAAATTTTGTATATGTTTGTATCTTGGAAATGTTGTATTTAATTTTTTTATTTCATTCCAAATTATTTCACGTAATTCTTCTTCACTTTTTCCATTATATTTTTCTTTTGCAACTTCTTTACTATATACAACTTTTACAGATAGCTTTACATCTGTTTTATCTTGTTTATCTGGTAGTCCAAATACCATTGATTCTTCTACTAATTCAAGTCTATTTACTAAAGTTTCTAATTCTTCTGGAAATACTTTTTTTCCATTTTTTAAAACTATTAAATTTTTATTTCTTCCTGTTATAAATAATCGTCCTTCTAAATCAAAGTATCCTAAATCACCTGTATAAAACCATCCATCTTTTAATACTTCATTTGTTATATCAGGCATTTCATAATAACCAAGCATAACATTTGGTCCTTTTACTCTTATTTCCCCAATTCCTTTTTCATCTTTATTTACAATTTCAATAGTATCATTAATCATCGGAACACCAACTGATCCATTTTTCATTACATTATAATTTTCTGCACAAATTACTGGTGATGTTTCACTAAGTCCATATCCTTGAAGTGTTATTACTCCTAAATTATTAAATCCTTTTGATATTTCAGGATCAGCAGGAGCACCACCTGAAATTACAAGTCTTAATTCTCCACCTAATGCATCTAATACTTGTTTAAATAATTTTCTTCTTATATCAATATGGAATTTTAATAAAAAATTACTAATTTTCATTACTGTTTTTATTAATTTTGTTTTTCCTTGTTTTTCAATTTCTTTCATTATAGCTTTATAAATTGCTTCAACTAAAACAGGAACACCAACAAATACAGAAACTTTATATTCATTTAAGTTTTGTTTTATATATCTTAAACCATCTGGAAATGTTGTTTTTACACCACAAGCAAGCATCATAATTAAACATGTTGATCCAAAAATATGATGAAGTGGTAAAAATGCTATATTAACATCTGTATCCCTGATATCTTCTACAGCTTGAAGTGCATATATATTTGATGCTATATTTTTTTGTGAAAGCATTACTGCTTTTGATTTTGATGTTGTTCCAGAAGTAAATAATAATATATTCATTATATTTTCATCTATTTTAGAATTTATAAAATCTGTATTTCCTTCTTCAATTAGCTCTTCACCTTTTTTCATAAGTTCTTTAAAACTTCTATATCCACTTAGTTCACTCATACAAATATACTCTGTTAAATTAGTATTTCCGTTTTTCTTAATTTCTGATATTTCATCTTTCAACTTTTCATCAAAAATTATGCAATTTGCTTTACTTCTAATTAAAGAACTTTCTAATTCATCATATTGCAAATCTTTATCTAAAGGAACAGAAACTATTCCTCCAAGTAAATTTGATAAATGACTAACTACCCATTCATATCTATTTTTACCTATTACAGCAACTCTTTTTCCTTTTAAATTTAAATTATAAAGTGATGTTCCAAATTTATTTATATCTTCTAGCAATCTTTTATATGAAACATTTTCATAATTAACCTCTTTTCCTTCCTTATGTTTTATAACAAAAGCAATATTTTCAGAATATTTTTGGGCAGAATTATAAACAATTTCCTTAATATTGTTAAATTCTTTTACATCAAAAATTTTTTCATTTTTCATATTTTCTCTCCAACTTTACTTTGTATTATATACAAAATAATTTTATATTTTCTAATACTATTTATATCATAAAAAGTATAAAAAATCACTAGACTAGTTGGTCAGTATAAAATAATATGTTACTCTATCCCATTTCATCTAAAGTAAAAAACTAGATATAGCAATATTTTACATATCTAGTTTTATCTATATATTAAATACATATTTAATTACATTTAAAAATTATACACCCATTATATTATATCCGCTATCTGCATAAATTACTTGACCAGTAATACTATCAGCCATACTACTTAATAAAAATGTTGCTACATTTCCTACTTGAATTGTTGTTACATTTCTATGTAATGGTGATTTTTCCTCAACAACAGTTAATATTGAAGAGAAATCTTTAATTCCTTTAGCAGACAATGTTTTTATAGGTCCTGCTGATACTGCATTTACTCTTATTCCTTCTTTTCCTAAATTTTCAGCTAAATATCTAACACTTGATTCTAAAGCGGCTTTTGCAACTCCCATTACATTATAACCTTCTAAAACTTTTGTAGATCCATGATATGTTAAAGTAATTAAACTTGCATTTTCATTTAACATATCTAATTCTTTTGCCATTCTTGAAGCAAGTACAAATGAATATGCACTTACATCGTTTGCATGATTAAATCCTTCTCTACTTGTGAAAATAAAATCATTATGCAAATCTTCTGTATTAGCATGTGCTATTGCATGAACTATTCCATCTATTTTTCCATTTTCTTCTTTTATTTTAGTAAAAGTTTCTTTTACTAATTCATCTTCAGAAGCACCATTTAAAACATATGCTTTGCTTCCTTCAAACTCACTTATCAATTCTTCTATTTTTTCTTTATTATCTTCTCCCATATATGTAAATATCAATTTTGCTCCATTATCATATGCAGATTTGGCAATTCCAAAAGCAATACTCCATTTATTTCTAATTCCCATTATTAATATTTTTTTGTTTTCTAATAACATATTTTCCTCCTAAATTATTTTAAATTTACAAATTCTCCCATTTTTCTGAATTTTTGATATCTTTCTTCAATAATTTCACTATCTAATTTGTCTTGCAATTCTGAAATTGTTTTTACAATTTCTTTTTTTATATTTTTACAGATTTTATTAAACCCATCTTCTGTATCTGATGGTTCTTTAATTATTTTATCTATTACTTTTAAATCATATAAATCTTTTGCTGTCAACTTCATTTTTTCAGCAGCTTCTTTTACTCTTGAAGAATCTTTCCACAAAATACTACTATATCCTTCTGGTGATAAAATTGAATAAATCGCATTTTCTAACATAAAAATTTTATTTCCAACACTAATTGCTAAAGCTCCACCACTTGAGCCTTCTCCAATTACTATTGCAATAATTGGGACTTTCAATTTAGCCATTTCAAACATAGATTTAGCAATCGCTTCTCCCTGACCTCTTTCTTCTGCTCCAATACCAGGATAAGCTCCTTTAGTATCTACAAAAGTAATTATTGGCCTTTTAAATTTTTCAGCCTGTTTCATAAATCTTATTGCTTTTCTATAGCTTTCAGGATTTGGCATTCCAAAATTTCTTTCTATATTTTCTTTTGTTGTTCTACCTTTTTGCTGAGCTATAATTGTATAATTTTGATTATCAATTTTAGCTAATCCACAAACAATAGACTTATCATCTTTAAAACTTCTATCTCCATGAAGTTCAATAAATTCATCAAAAATATTTTCTATATATTGGATTGCAGTTTTTCTTTTTGGATTTCTTGCAATCTCTACTTTTTCCCACGCAGTTAAACTCATCTTATTCACCTCTTATTTATGATATTTTATTAATTTTGAAAGTATATCTTTTAAATCTTTTCTTTCAACAATCTTATCAATAAATCCATGTTCTAATAGAAATTCAGCAGTTTGAAAACCTTCAGGAAGTTTTTCACCTATTGTCTGCTCTATAACTCTTTGACCTGCAAATCCAATCATTGCCTTAGGTTCAGATATTATAATATCTCCTAAACTTGCAAAAGATGCTGTTACACCTCCATAGGTTGGATCTGTCAAAACAGAAATATATAAGAGCCCTGCCTCATCTAATTTTGTTAAAGCAGCTGTTGTTTTTGCCATCTGCATTAAAGATATAATTCCTTCTTGCATTCTAGCGCCACCAGAAACACAAAATATTATTATTGGAAGTTTTCTTTCAATTGCTTGCTCAATAGCATATGTTATTTTTTCACCAACAACACTTCCCATACTTCCCATCATAAATCCACTGTCCATTATACATATTATTGTATCTTCTCCATTAATTTTACCTGTTCCGCAAGCTACTGCTTCTTCTAATCCTGTTTTTTCTCTTAATATTTTTAATTTTTTTGCGTAGTCTTCCATTTCTAATGGATTAGCATTTTCAATATTTAAATCAAATTTTTCGTAAGTTCCTTTATCAATTATTTGTTCTAGCCTTCTGTTTATATGCATTCTGAAATAATGACCGCAATTAGGACAAATATTTAAATTATTCCATAATGCTTCTTTATAAATTATTTCCTTACATCCATCACATTTTATCCATTTTCCAACTGGTATGTCTATTTTACTTGGTTTGTTTTTAGCAGATGGTTCTCTCTTTTTTATTTTATCAACAATCATTTTAACACCTTCTATAATAAATTAACTTATAACTTTTTTTCTATAAATGATGTATCAAAGTTTCCTCTAATAAAATCAGGATTTTTGATTATTTCAAATAGAAAATCTCTATTTGTTTCAACTCCATCTATTACAAGTTCTTCTAGAGCTCTTTTCATTTTGCTAATTGCTTCATTTCTTGTATTTCCAAATACTATTATTTTAGCAAGCATTGAATCATAATATGGAGGAATTGTATATCCATCATAAATACTTGAATCTATTCTTATACCATTTCCTCCTGGCAAATTAAGTCCTGTAATTTTTCCAGGGCAAGGCATAAAGTTTTTACTTGGGTTTTCAGCATTTATTCTACACTCAATAGAATGACCTTTAAAATTAATGTCTTTTTGTTTAAATTTTAATTTTTCTCCTGCTGCAATTTTAATTTGTTCTTTCACAATATCAATTCCTGTACGCATCTCCGTTATAGGATGTTCTACTTGAATTCTAGTATTCATTTCCATAAAATAAAAATTCTTATCACTATCCACTAGAAATTCTACTGTTCCACAACTTGTATAACCGGCTGCTTTGGCAGCTTTTACTGCTGCATCTCCCATTTTATTTCTTAATTTTTCATCAATTGCAGTAGAGGGTGTTTCTTCAATTATTTTTTGATGTTTTCTTTGAATTGAGCAGTCTCTTTCTCCTAAATGAACTATATTTCCATGTTCATCTGCTAAAATTTGAATTTCAACATGTCTTGGATTTTTAACAAATTTTTCTATGTAAATTTCATCATCGTTAAAGGATATTTTTGCTTCTTGCTTTACAACATTATAGGCAGTTTCTAGTTCATCTGCATTATTTACAATTCTAATTCCTTTTCCACCACCACCAGCAGCAGCTTTAAGCATTATTGGATATCCAATTTTTTCGGCAATTACTATTGCATCTTTTAATCCTTTTATACTTCCATCTGAACCAGGAATTACTGGAACTCCAGCCTTTTTCATCATATCTTTTGAATTTGATTTATTTCCTAACATATCAATTACTTCGCTTGTAGGACCTATAAACTTTATATTAGATTCCTTACAAATTCTTGCAAATTGTGAATTTTCAGATAAAAATCCAAAACCAGGATGAATACTATCACTTCCAGTTATATATGCAGCTTCAATTATATTTTTAATATTTAAATAACTTTTATTAGACGGAGCAGGTCCTATACAAACAGCTTCATCTGCAAGTCTTGTATGTAGAGCATCTTTATCAGCTTCTGAATATATTGCAACTGTTTTTATATTCATTTCTTTACAAGCTCTTATAATTCTAACTGCTATTTCTCCACGATTGGCTATTAAGATTTTATTCATATCTTCCTCCTTTTAAGAAATATATAATGCTCATCTCACTAGGCAAAATAATCATTTTCTATTTCCTATTATATTACTGCAAAAGTCAATTCTCCTTTAGCTACAATTTGTTTGTTAACAGTAGCTACTGCTTCTCCAATACCTATTGGACCTTTTCTTTTTATAATTTTTACTTCAAGCTTTAATCTATCTCCTGGTACAACCATTTTTTTAAATTTCATATTATTAATTCCACCAAATAGTGCATTTTTTCCTTTATTTTCTTCCATTGAAAGAATTGCAACAGCCCCTGCTTGTGCTAAACTTTCTGTAATTAACACACCTGGCATAATAGGATTTCCTGGAAAATGTCCTTTAAAATACCATTCATTTTCATCAACATTTTTATATGCTATACAGCATTCTCCTGGAACATATTCTTCAACTTCATCAATCATTAAAAATGGTTCCCTTTGTGGAATAATTGATTTTATTTCTTCTTTGTTTAACATATTAAACTCCTTTTTCTTAAACAATTCTAAATAATGGTTTTCCATAGTCTACTGGCTGGCCATCTTTTACAAAAATTTCTACAATTTTACCTTCATATTCAGATTCAATTTCATTCATTAATTTCATTGCTTCTATTATACAAAGTACTGTTCCTTTTTTTACTTCTTTTCCTATTTCTACAAATGGGCTACTATCTGGAGATGGTTTCATATAAAAAGTTCCAATCATTGGAGATTTTACAATATTACCTTCTTCCTCTTTCTCTTGTTTTAGAGTTATTTCAGTATTATTTGTATCTTCTCTAGATATTGGTTCTTCAGAAGTTGTGACTACTACTTGTTTTGAATTATTTTTTTCCATTTTGATTTTTATGCCATCAGGAAATTCTATATCAAGTGATGTTAACTTTGAATTTCCCATATCATCCATTAATTGTTTTATCTTTTCATATTCCACTTTATATTTCCTCCTAATCTATATATTTTTTTAAAATTATACTACTATTATGACCACCAAATCCTAATGAATTAGACATTACATACTTTAAATCTTTCTTAATTGGTTTATTTGGAACTATATCTAAATCACATTCTTCATCTTTTTCTTTATAATTAATTGTTGGTGGAACTAAATTATCTTCAAGAGCTTTTGTGCAAATAATTGCTTCAACTGCTCCTGCTGCTCCAAGTAAATGTCCTGTATTTCCTTTGGTTGAACTTAACTTTATATTTTTACTATTTTCTCCCCAAAGCAACTTTACAGCTTTTGTTTCTGTACTATCATTTAAATGAGTAGAAGTTCCATGAGCATTTATATAATCTATATCTTTTGGTGTTATTTTTGCATCTTTAATTGCTCTTTCCATAGCTCTAACTGCTCCTTTTCCTTCTGGTTCTGGAGAAGTAATATGATATGCATCAGAAGTAGCACCATATCCAACTATTTCTGCATAAATTTTCGCACCTCTATTTTTAGCATGTTCTAGTTCTTCTAAAACTAAAACAGCTGCTCCTTCTCCCATTACAAATCCACTTCTTTCTTTATCAAAAGGAATGCTTGCTCTTTCTTTATCTATTCCAGTGCATAATGCTTTCATATTTTCAAAACCAGCAATACCTAGCTCACAAATAGCAGCCTCTGTTCCTCCTGCTAAAATAACTTCCTCGTATCCTGATTTTATATTTCTATAAGCCTCACCAATTGAATGAGTAGATGAAGCACAGGCTGTTACTATTGAAATTGATTCACCCTTTAATCCTAAATCCATAGCGACATTACCTGCAGGCATATTTGCAATTGACATTGGTATGAACATTGGAGAAACTCGATTTGCACCTTTTTCAAATTTCGTTTGGCATTGATTTTCTATTGTAATAAGACCACCAATTCCAGAACCAATAAAAATTCCAACACTCTCTAAATTTGTATTTTCCTCATTAATTCCACTATCTTTTAAAGCTTCTCTTGCAGCAATTATAGCAAATTGAGAACTTCTATCTAGTCTTTTTGCTTGCTTTATATCTAGATAATTTGAAGCATTATATTCCTTAACTTCTGCTGCTAACTTTGTTTTTAAGTTACTATTATCAAATAAAGTAATTTGATCAATTCCACATTTGCAATTTTTAATTCCATCCCAAGTGTTTTCAACATCATTTCCAATAGGATTAATTGTTCCTAATCCTGTTATTACTACTCTTTTTTCCATTTTTTATCTCCTTATATAATAAAATTTCTTTGAAATTAGAATCTTGCTACTTAAAATGTTTTCAAAAAACAAAAGAGCATACATAAAGTATGTAACTACACTTTGAAAGCGATTTAATTTCACAAGATTTAACTTTAGAGTAATTTTTACATTAGCATTCCACCATCTACAACTATAACTTGACCAGTAATATAACTGCTATCATTTGACGCTAAAAATTTAACAACATTTGCAACATCTTCCGCAGTCCCTTCTCTTTTCAAAGGAATTTCTTCTAAAATCTTATCTTTTACATCACTTTTTAGAACATCTGTCATATCTGTTTTAATAAATCCTGGTGCAATAGCATTTACAAGTATATTTCTACTAGCAAGTTCTTTGGCTAAGCTTTTAGTAAATCCAATTATTCCAGCTTTAGATGCTGCATAATTTGATTGTCCTGCATTTCCTGAAATTCCAACAACTGAAGCAAGATTTATTATTCTTCCTTTTCTTGCTTTCATCATATATGCTGAAACATTTTTTGTCACATTAAAAGTTCCACCTAAATTAATATTTATAACACTTTTAAACTCTTCTTCTTTCATTCTTAGAAGTAACATATCTTTTGTTATACCTGCATTGTTTACAAGTACATCTATTTGACCAAATTCTTCTATTGTTTGTTTAGTAATTTTTTCTGCATCTTCAAATTTTGATACATCCCCTTCTACTATTAAACATTTAACATTATTATTTTCTATTTCTTCTTTAATTTTTAAAACTTCTTCGTTTTGTTTTCTGCAATTTAAACTTATTTCGTATCCTTCTTTTGCAAGTGTAATTGCGATTTGTTTTCCTATTCCTCGTGATGCTCCAGTTATTAAAGCAACTTTATTCATAAATACCTCCTTTAATCTCCTTTATTGTATTTTTATAGCTTTCAATATCATTAATATTAAATACATTTAAATTTCTATCTATCTTTTTTACAAACCCTGATAATGTTTTGCCTGGTCCTATTTCTATAAATGTATCAATTCCCGTATCTATCATTGTTCTTAAAGATTGTTCAAATTTAACAGGATTAATTATATGATTTGCTAAAATTTCTTTTACATTATCTGTATCTAAATATTCTTTTCCATCAATATTTTTTATAACCTTAGTATTAAATGAATTGATTTTTATATTTTCTAATTCTTTTCTTAGTTCTATAGAAGCTTTTTCTAACATTTTAGTATGAAATGGTCCTGATGTTTTTAATTCTAAAGTTCTTTTAGCTCCTGCTACCTTTAATTTTTGACTAGCAATATCTACAGCTTTTTTTTCACCAGAAATAACTATTTGTCCTGGACAATTAAAGTTTGCTGGGGCAACAAATCCATTTGATATTTCATTACATACATTTGTAACTGTTTCTTCGTCAAGTCCTAAAATTGCAGCCATGCTCCAATCTCCTTCTGGACATAAACTTTGCATTAAATCCCCTCTTGTTTTTACAATTTTTACTCCATCTTCAAAAGAAATTGCTTCACTATTTATTAATGCTGAATATTCTCCTAAACTTAATCCACTTGAAGCTATCACTTCAAAATTTTCTTTTTTTAATAATTCTAATATTGCTAAACTCATTGTTAAAATACATATTTGTGTATTTTTAGTTTGACCTAAAATTTCTTCTGAAGAATTAAAAGTAATATCTGCAACTTTAACACTTGTTATTTCCTCAACCTTTTTATAAACATTTCTATATTCTTCATATTCATCATATAAATTTTTTCCCATCCCAATACTTTGAGCACCTTGCCCTGGGAATAAAAATCCTATTTTCATTACAAAATTCTCCTATAAATTAACTTATTTTCTAGTCTATTACAAAACTCACCTATAACCATGTAATTATCAATTTTTATATTAAACTCATTTTTTATTGATGTTGAAATATTTTTTATTTCGTCAGAAGTCTCTTTATCATTTGTGTTTATTCCAATACCAATTACTAATACTTTTACTTTATTTCCTTGCAGCTTTGTTTCTGTTAAAATTCCTCCAACCTTTTTTTCTGCTATTATAAGGTCATTTGGAAGCTTAATATCGATTTCTATTCCATATAAATCTTTAAAAATATTTACTAAAGTTTCTGCAATTTCAAAAGTAAAGTTATTCAA
Organism: uncultured Clostridia bacterium; assembly: GCA_949482135.1. Classification (GTDB taxonomy): domain Bacteria; phylum Bacillota; class Clostridia; order TANB77; family CAG-508; genus Scatovivens. The sequence continues at coordinate 39,917 of CASYFC010000002.1, read as the reverse complement.
CAAATCTATATTGCAATCTGGAAATAAAATTATAGAAAATGCTATATTATTAGCTTTCTCTGTATACCAATTTCTACCATGAGTTCCAATTGCAAAACTTTGATTTTTCGCTACAATTATAGTTCCATTATCTATTTTATTATTTGTAACTCTTCTCCAAATTTCTTTTTGAGTTGAATCAATTTGTTCATAATAAAAACATTTTTGTCCGATATAATTTGTTTTTAGGTTTTTTATTTTATACAACTGTTTTTATCTCCTCTTGTCTTTTTATTTTTGAAGTTGTTGTTTTTATTAATGGTGTTTCTGTAAGAACAATTCCTCTTATAGCTTTATATGGAGGCATTGTTTTATTTATTTCTTTTATTCTTTTATCTAATGCATCATACATTTCTTGTTCCGTTTCAACTTTATATGCAGTTTTTACAATGTCTTTATCATAAACAATCTTTGCATATATTTTTATATCATCTTTATCTTTTTTATTTGATTTACCAAAAATAAAAGATTCTTTTACCCCTTCAATTCTATTTACTAAACTTTCCATTTCCTCTGGAAAAATGTTTTTCCCATTCTTTAGAACAATAACACTTTTCTTTCTTCCTTTAATAAAAATATAACCTTCATTATCTATAGTTGCTAAATCTCCAGTATAAAACCAATTATCAACTAATACTTCATTAGTTGCTTCTTCATTTTTAAAATATCCCATCATTATATTAGGACCTTTTACAACTAATTCTCCCATTCCATCTGAATCTGGTTTTTCAATTTTAGCCTCTACATGTGGTAGTGCCTTTCCTATAGAACCAACTTTAAAATCAGTATTTGTTTCAACTCCAATTACTGGTGAAGTTTCTGTTAAACCATATCCTTGGCAAAGATTTATTCCCCATTTTCTAAAAGTCTCTTCAACATTTTTATCTAACGCAGCAGCACCACTAATGAATAACTTTATATGTCCACCAAATATTTGATGAATTTCTTTAAAAACTTCTTTTTTCTCTAACATTGTAGAATCTTTATATTTTTCTTCTAGCTGTCTAACTGTTTGTAACTTGCCTTCTTTTTCTAATTTTTTAATAATATTTTTATAAGTATTTTCATAAATCGCAGGAACAAAAGACGCAAAAGTTATTTCATATTCATTTAAATTTTCTAGTATATGCCTTATCCCATCACAAAACGATGTTTGACAACCTCTATATAATGAAAATAAGAATCCAACTGTGCATTCAAAAACATGATGTAATGGTAAAAAAGATAAAATTCTATCACTTGAATCTATATCTAGTACTGTTGCTATATCCATTAAATTTGAGCATAAATTTCTATGACATAATGCTACAACTTTAGATTCTGAAGTTGTTCCAGAAGTAAATAGCATTATATTCATTTCTTCTGGATTAATTGGACTGTCTAAAAATTCTCTATTCCCGTTTTTTAATAATACATTTCCAATCTCTATAAGTTCAGATTGAGAATAAATTCCATTCGAATGTGTTTTAGTGTCCATAGAAATTAAATGTTTTAATTTTCCTGTTCCTTCTAATACCATTTTCTTTAGTTTATCTTGATATTTTCCAGAATAGAAAATTGCTTCAACTTCTGATCTTTCAATCAATCTTTTTAATTCATTTTCTGGTAATGACTTATCAAGTGGAACAACAATACCAGTTCCACAAGCAATTGCTAAATATGCAATTTCCCATTCAAATCTATTTTCTCCAATTACTGCAATTCTTTTTCCTTTTAAGTTAAGACTTATTAATGCTGTTCCTAAAGCATCTATCATTTCTCTTACTTCTTTATGTGTATAAATTTTATATTTATTTTCAGCTATTCTTATTTTATATGCTGGTCTTTCTCCATACTCTATACCAGTCTTTTTTAACATATCTTTTAAATCTGTAATTTCTATCATATTTTTCATATAAGATAAAACTCCTCAATTAATTATTTTTTTGAAAATCGAGAAAAATTTTCTCGATTTTCAAAAGTTTGTAAGAACTAAAGTTTATGTGAAATCTACTTTTAAAATATATCACAATTTTTTTAAAAAATAATTATACTGACTGGTCAAAAGCATAGACTAGATGGTCAATATAAAAACAGGGTGGCACTAGTTAAGCGCCACCCTGCGAGTTTAAAGATCTTTGGTTTATGAAATTTTATATAACATATTTGTCGTAGTAAAAATTCACCTTTGGATATATATTCTCCTCATATAATATGCGAAACCTTTAGAATCTAAACTCATTTTGTTTCCTGTGTTTCTTAATTAAGAATTATTCTTCAAAATAAATTTCCTGCATTCCATTCGGCCATTCTCTCCATTTGTGAGGAATACCTTGCAGAGCTCTGCACTCCATTTCTATCATCGCAGGACAACGGTCTTTAAAGTACTGTATCATATAGGGATAGGGAGCCAATGAGTAAATCACATATCTTCCCATGCCTCCGTGCTTTTCAAACCGATATCCCATATGAAGGAAGTTTTCCTCCTCACATATTTTTTTGAGATAAGCTCCCATTTGTCCAGTAGCAACGTGTTGCTGGCTGATCTCAATAAGGTCGTAGCATACAGAATTTTCCTTTTTGAACAAATTCCCAAACAGCATAATTTTCTCCTCCAGTTTTAATATTTTTTGAGAAACACTGTTTAATAGTTACATATAAAGCTCCTTATATTATAGCATATATAAAATATTTTGTCCACTTTATGTAAATTCCTTATGCAGATTATGATAATACAAAAAGAGGCATAAATAAAATTTATGCCTCTTCTTAATTTTACAATTTGTTATTTTATTTTTCTAAATACTCCAGAAACTTTACCTAAAATTTCGCAAGTTGGAACTATTATTGGATCCATTGTAGAATTTTCAGGTTGTAATCTAATATGATCTTTTTCTTTATAAAAAGTTTTTACTGTAGCTTCTTCCCCAATTAATGCTACTACTATTTCTCCATTATTAGCTGTATTTTGTTTTCTAACTAATATGTAATCCCCATTTAAAATTCCAGCTTCTATCATACTTTCGCCTCTAACTGTAAGCATAAAACTTTCACCAGTTCCAACAAAATCTAGTGGAATAGGAAATGTATCTGTAACATTTTCTACAGCCAAAATTGGCTCTCCAGCAGTTATTTTTCCTATAACTGGTACATCTACCATTTCTCTGCTTGAATAAACTTCTTTATCAAAAGATACTTGCTCGCCTTCCATTGCTCCACCTTTTAATAATTTTAAAGTTCTTCCTTTTTGGCTTTCTTTTTTGATATATCCTTTTTGTTCTAATGAATTAAGATAACCATGTACAGTTGCTGTTGATTTTAAATCTACTGCTTTTCCAATTTCTCTAACTGATGGTGGATAGCCATTAGAATTTACTTGTTTTTCTATAAATTTTAATATTGCTTTTTCTCTTTTATTTAAAGCATTTGGATCTTTTTTCTTCATATTATAAATCACATTTCCTTTCTATAGAACTAGTTATTTTATTTGTTAGAAGCATCTTATCACAAAACATTTGATTTGTCAAACAAAAGTTTTCTTTTTTGTTAATCTTTAGATTTTAATGAACTAAATATTCTTATATGATTTTGCTCGTCTTTTATTATTCTAGCTAAAATTGCTTTTATACAATTACTATCTGTATTTTCTATTAGTCTTTCATATTCTCTTATTGCATCTTTTTCTCCTTGAATATTAAATTCTAACATTTCATCTACACAACTAAATTTATATTTTACATTATCTGAACACCATTTATTATTTCTACTTCCCATATAGTATGGTGTAAATCCAAGTTTTACTAATAAGTCTCCTAAAATTTTTAAATGATGCATTTCTTCAATTGCAATTTTTAATAAAACATTTTGTAGTTCTATACTACTTTCATTAATCATATTTTCATTAATATATTGAAGTATTGTTGTAAGCTCACTTTTATATCCACTGTAAGAATTATACAGCATTCTTCCGAATTTTATATCTTGTTTTATGTTTTCTATTTTTGGATATGGCTCAACTTCATTATTATAAAAAAAATCCATAGTATACCTCCTTTTTTAGTATACTATGAATTAATAGTTTAATATGACACATTTTTATTCATACCACTCAAATACCCATTCTAAAAGTTTTACTGTATCGCCTTCTTTTACTCCTTTTTCTCTTAAAGCTTCTTCTATTCCAAGTTTTTTAAGCATCTTTTCCATATAATGATATGATTCATTGTCTCCTATGTTTACTCTACCCATTAATCTTTCAACAGCTGGACCTTCTACTATAAATTCTCCATCTACAATATCTATTGTAAATTGTTCTTCTTCATCTTCTAGGGTATAAACAATTCTATCTTCTACATCCACAATTTCTTCTTTTGGTAATGTTTTTATTATTTCTGATACATGATTAAATAATTCGTTTAAACCTTCTCCTGTTACAGCAGATATTTTATAAATTTCCATATTCTTTTCTTTTGCCAATTTTTCTAGATTTTTCATGTTTAAATCATCTTGCATGCTATCAATTTTATTTGCAACTATTATTTGCTTTCTTTCAGATAATTTTTCACTATATTTTTTTAACTCATCATTTATTTTATTAAAATCATCTATAGGATCTCTACCTTCTGTTCCTGCAACATCTATAACATGTAGCAATAATCTTGTTCTTTCAACATGACGTAAAAACTGTGTTCCAAGACCAATTCCTTCACTTGCTCCTTCAATGATACCTGGTATATCTGCTAAAACAAAACTATCTCCATATTCTGTTTTTACAACTCCTAAATTAGGATCTATTGTTGTAAAATGATAATCTGCAATTTTAGGTGTTGCTGCTGTTACTCTTGATAAAATAGTAGATTTACCAACATTAGGAAATCCTACTAATCCAACATCTGCAAGTAATTTTAGTTCTAGAATAACTTCTTTTTCTTTTCCTTTTTCTCCATCTATTGCAAATCTTGGAGCTTGTCTTGTTGATGTGGCAAAATGTGAGTTTCCTTTTCCACCTCTACCACCTTTTAATATTAATTCTTTTTGCCCTTCTTTTGATAAATCTACAATTACTTTTCCTGTTTCAGCATCTTTTACTATTGTTCCTAAAGGAACTTTTACAATACAATCTTCTCCACTTTTTCCGAATCTGTGACTGCCACTACCATTTTGACCATTTTCTGCTTTGAACTTTTTTGTATATCTGAAATCTATTAAAGTATTAGCATTTGGATCTACTTCAAAATAGATGTCTCCACCTCTTCCTCCGTCTCCACCATCTGGACCACCTGCTGCAACATACTTTTCTCTTCTAAAAGTTGCTGCACCATTTCCTCCATCGCCTGATTTAATTATTATTTTTGCATAATCTACAAACATTTTTCTCTTCTCTTTCTATAAATTTATATAACTTATTATTTCCTAAAAATAAACTTATTAATCTTCAAAATAGTTTAACTTCATTGCTTCTTTTACTTTTCTTAATGTTTCCTTTGCAGTTTTTCTTGCTCTTTCTGTTCCTTCTCTTAAAATATTATCTACAAGTTCTGGTCTTTCTTCATAATATTTTCTTTTTTCTCTTATAGGTTCTAAAAAAGCATTTATATTACTTGAAAGTTCTTTTTTACAAGCAACACAACCTCTTTGACCTTTTTTACATTCCTCACAGCATTTTTGGCATTCTTCTTCTCCTGAAAATAATTTATGATAATAATAAACCATACATATATCAGGATTTCCCAAATCATCTTTCTTTATTCTATTTGGATCTGTAACAGCACTCATTACTTTTTTATTTACTTCTTCTGCTGAATCAGATAAATAAATTGCGTTTCCTAAAGATTTACCCATTTTTTCGTTTCCATCTAGACCTTTTATCCTTTTAGCATTAGATAAAACAATTTGAGGTTCAACTAAAACATCTCCATATATACTATTAAATTTTCTAACTATTTCTTTACATTGTTCTATAAGTGGTTCTTGATCTTCTCCAACAGGAACTAATTCACCTTCAAAAGTTGTTATATCTGCTGCTTGGCTTACTGGATATCCTAAGAAACCATAAGTAACACTTTCTCCAAATAAATCTCTTTTTTGTGCAATTTCTGTTTTTACTGTTGGATTTCTTTGAAGTCTAGCTATTGTAACTAAATTTGAATAATAAATTGTTAGTTCTGCTGTTTCTGGTATCATTGATTGAATATATATTGTTGTTTTTTCTGGATTTATTCCTATAGATAAATAATCCATTGCAACTTCTCTAACATTTTTTCTAACTTTTTCTGGATTATTAAAATTATCTGTTAAAGCTTGAACATCTGCAATTAAAATATATGGCTCATATTCTTCATTTTCTTGTAATTCTAATCTTTTTACTAATGAACCGAAATAATGACCAATATGCAATCTTCCTGTTGGTCTATCTCCTGTTAATATTCTTTTCTTTTTCATAAGTTCTCTCCTTTTTAACTCTCAATATTATACTTCATATTATGCAAAAAATCAATCCTTTTGCTTATGTAAACCGCAAAATTTTATTCACATATTTTATTATATTTAATAATATATTTAAAAAAGTTGATAATCAAATTTTCACATTTAAAACATTTTATATACATCTTTTATGTATATACTGATTTCAATCACAAAGGAGGTAGAAATTATGGAGAATAAAAAAATTATTAACTTAGATAATAATTTAATTGAAAAAAATTTTAGAAAATATACTTTGGAGGTTGATGATGCTATTGAGGCTCATGGATTCAAAGCATCTTCATATATTGACTACGCAGAAAACAGAATTGAAGAACTAGAATGTGCTGTAAAAAAACATATTAATGAAAATGGAATAGATATGCTTTTTACAAATCTAGAAAATGCTTTAAAAAACACTACTACAAATATAACTGATCATACAAGGCAAACTGCTTATGAAAGAAATGATGATCATTTATATGAAAAAATAGACAATAAAGTTAATGAATTACATAACCTTTTAGTTTTTTTAAATACTAGATTAATTAATTCATTTGAAAATATTTAATTATGCTTTAATCAAAAACTCCAAACATATAGTTATGGAGTTTTTTTACATAAAAAAGCCCCCTCTTGCGAGGGGGATGAAAAATAAATTTATTTCTTTTTATTTGATTATTCGCCTTTTTTATCAGGAATTAGGCAGAGAATAAAATCAAATACAATGTATGCCATGTAAAAATCAATATTGAACAATACTGAAATCAGCCACGACAATCCCAGGTTTAATGCAATTGATCCTGCGCTAATTAATATAATAACAAAATTAATTACGCTGGCTAAGGGTGACTCTTCGCAAAGAACACCACCAATAGCAATAATTGCAATAAAAGCAAGGATAATCAGAGCAAACCAGCCCAAATCAATGATAAAGTATGCTTTGCCCACCTCAAGCTCGGTAATAATGCTTACCAAAAAAGCTAAGCCTAAGATAGACAACCGTTTTAAGAACTTTCCAATCATAAAATTCTCCTCCTTATTACTTTTTTTGTTGATAAGTACTATATGTTAAAACTAAAAAGCAAAAGGAAACTCCTTTTCCTAATTAGTAACTAAAGGATTGCTGTACAAGAAGTAATATACTTGCACTTTGATATATTAACACATTTACATAAGATTGTCAAAACAAATTTGTATATAAAAAAGACTAAATAATTTTCATTATTTAGTCTTTTAAAATAAATTTCAATTTTAGTTATCTCTACCTTCTGGTAGTGCTGGGTAATCTAAAACTACTCTTATTTGCATTATGTATCTAATTGTTCTAACAAATTTACTATTTTTTATTTTTTGCCATAGTGATGGTTTTGCTTCAAATCTTGTTTCTTCTAAAAATGTATCTTCAATTTCAGAAACAGCTTGATTAAGTTCTTCTACTATATCACCCTCCATTGTTTCCTCATTACCTGTTTCAACTTCTGAAGTAACAGCTACAACAACTTTTTCTTCTTTAACTTCTGTTGGCTCTGAAACTATAGAATTTGTGATTATTGATTCTTCAACAACTGCACCAACTTCATCTACTGGAGCTGGTATATATTTTAATGCTTCAGCAATTTCAATTCCAATATAACTTAAAGCTTTTGATTTATCTTCAATTCTTTCCATATCTATTTCGATATATAAGTTATTTTCTAAATTGTTTACTTTTGCTTCAATTAATTTACAAGCACCAGAATATTCTTCTGTTGTTTTATCTTTGCTTTTTCCAATTATATTTAAAGCTTCTGCAACATCTGCTGGATATTTAGTTTCTAATTTTTTAACAATTTCCTTCCAGTTTTTTGCTCTAGCTTTAACTGCTGTTGTAGCATCTCTTAAAACGCTTGCTAATTTTATATTTTTTTCTCTTTGTCTGATTAATTCTTCAACTTTTTTTGTATTTTCTTCAAATTGATTTGTTGCATATTCAACTAATTCATATGAGGCTTTATAAACGCTCTTTGGAAAATTGTTCTTTTTAGGATATTCAATTAAATAATTTTTAATTGATTCTACTAAATCTTTAAAATAAGAATCGTCTTCTAATTGAACAATTTGTTTTTTACTATTTGGATTGATTAATTTTTGAACTTTATCTATATTTGATAGTATTTTTTCTTCCGTGATTACCATTTTCACGTTTACTATGCCTGATTTTTGAAAAAATGACATTGTAAACTACCTCCTTCGTATCAATTTCTAATTAAATACTAAAGATATTATATCTTGTTTTCCGTAACAGTTCAAGTGTTTTTTCGACATTTTAGTTTACATTTTGATAACAATAAGTAATACAAATGTAATATTATAGAACTTTTTTAATTTCTTCAAATCTCTTTATTTTCAAAGTAGTTGTTTTTATTAGTTCTTCTTCTGTTAATACCATTTCTTTAATATATTTATATGTTGGCATAGTTCTGTTAATCTCTTTAATTTTATTCCATAATATTTTTTTGATTTCTTCTATATCTTCAGTATTATATACTTCTTTTATTTTTTCTTTATCATATACTATTTCTGTACAAATTTTTAGATCTATAGGATCATCTTTATCTGGTTTACCATATACAAAAGATTCTTTTACTCCTGGAACTTTATTTATTAATGATTCAAGTTCTTCTGGATATATATTTTTTCCGTTTTTTAAAACAATAACACTTTTCTTTCTACCTGTTATAAATATAAAACCATCTTTATCTATATATGCTAAATCACCTGTATTAAACCAACCATCTTCTGTTACAGCAGATTCTTTAATTCCATAATATCCTAACATAACGCTTGGACCTTTAACTGCAAGTTCACCAATTCCCATTTCATCTGGCTCGATAATTTTTGTTTGTAAACTTGGGAAAGTTTTTCCAATTGAACCAATTTTTCTACAAGTTGGATGTTCTGCAGCAATAACAGGAGCTGTTTCTGTTAATCCATAACCTTGATACGTTTCAATTCCTAATTCATTTAGACCTTTTTCTATCTCTGGATCAAATGCAGCTCCACCTGCGACAAACAATCTTAGTTTTCCACCTAATGTTTCTAAAATCTCTTTAAATAATTTTCTTCTAATATCAATTCCAAAAACTTTAAGAACTTTACTTAGTTTTATTCCGAATTTTACAGTTTCAAGTTTTCCCTTTTTCTCTATAGACTGCATAACTTTTTTATACATATTATCAAAAAGCACTGGTACAGCAATCATTGCGCTTGCTTGATAATCTTTTAAATTTTCTGCAATATGTCTAATTCCTTGGCAAAATCCAATATTAGCTCCAACACTTACTGGATATAAAAATCCAACTGTACATTCAAATACATGATGTAATGGTAAAAATGACAAAAATGTATCTTCTTTTGTTACATCAAAAGTACACGAAATATCATAAATATTAGTACATATATTATTATGAGACAACATAACAGCTTTTGATTGTGATGTTGTTCCAGATGTAAATAACATTGCTGCCATTATATTATTATTTATTTCAGCATCTAAATAACTTCTAGCTCCATTTTTTATTAAATCTTTTCCTAATTTTATTAATTCTATTTGAGAATAGATACCATCTTTTTTCTCATCTAAATCCATTGAAATAAAGAATTTTACTTTTCCTACTTTTTCCTCTTTAGCCCTTTTCATAACTTCATCATATTTTGATGAATAGAAAATTGCTTCCATTTCTGAACGTTCAATTAGGCTTAATATTTCGTTTTCTGGTAAAGATTTATCAAGTGGAACTACTACACCAGTACCACAAATAATAGATAAATAATCTTCTTCCCATTCATATCTATTTTCTGAAATAACACCTATTCTTTTATCTTTTAATCCTATACTAATTAAAGCTGTACCTAGGCTATTTACTTCATCAATATAGTCATTATACGACATTGTTGTTATTTCACCATTTTGTCCTTTAAATTTAAATGCAATTTCATTTCCAAATTCTTTTTTTGTGTTATTAATCATTTCTTTTAGATTATTAAATTTTGTTGCATTAAAAACTTTTTCGCACCCTGAACAGATTCTCTCTCCCATTTTTATATCCCTCTATTTCCTAACAATTTTATTAAATATAGTTTTTTCATATTCATCATACATTTTTTTAATATCAATTGATTCCAAATTAGCTTTTCTTTTATAAATTAGTGTTGAACACGTTAATGAAAATATTTCTGAAGCAAGAACTTCCGAATCACATTCAACTATATCTCCAGCATCAACTCCTTCTTGAACTATTTTTTGAATAACAGAAATATATTCAAGAACTTTTTGCTTACAAAAAACATTAATATTTTCATTTCCCCATGTTTGGCTCATTACAATCGTTAATAAATTTTCGTATTTATATACAGCTTTTAATTGAACTAAAGAAACCGCTTTTATTTTATCTAAAGTATTATCACATTTTGCAATCTTAATTTCTATACTATTAATTAAAAGTTTCATTCCCTCTTCTACTAAGAAATTAAATATTTCTTCTTTACTACTAAAATGATAATATAAAGTTCCTTTAGCAACTCCAACTGTTGCTGTAATTTCTTCTATACTTGTAGCATCATATCCTTTTTCTGAAAAAAGTTTTAATGAAGTTTCAAATATTTTTCTCTTTGTTTTATTCATATTTCACCTACTATTTTGCATATGCTATTGGGCATATGCCTCATTTGATTTACTTTTATTTAAGAAAAAACTTTTTTTGATTTATATATTATATAGGATTTATTAAGAAATTACAATATAATAATTTTTAAAACTGAACAATTGGTCAAAAACGGAAAAACGCCAGCACAATTGTGCTGGCCCACCTTTTATCCAGTCTTTCGATAGTTTTGTATATCAGTCTTAATTTGAAAATCTTCAATAGCTTTTTTCAAATTATCTAGAGATTTCTTCGCTTCTTTGTTGGGCGAAAATTTTCTTATAAACTCAGGATCTGTAATTATAGAATTATATGCTGCTTCTAGCAGTAATTTTAATTTGCGTTCCTGAGTATAACCTTCTTCGTCAACAATGAAGTACTTCTCACCTCTGATAGTAACTTCTCTGACTTTAATTTCCATCTCTATTCTCCCTCGATGCTAAACATGATTGCATAATACAATCGCCGTCAGTTACTAAAAAATTCCCCGAAAAATTATAGCATCCTGGTAGAATTTTGTCAAATTTTGTTATACTGAAATTCTCTTTATAATTTCTTCTTTTGATATTCCATATTTTTCAATTTCTTTAATATCATTTTTAATTTTATTTATTTTTTCATCAATTGAAGCTTTTAAAACTTTATCTGTTTTTTGAGTTATAAAAGTTCCTTTTGTAGATAAGGTAACAATAACACCTCTAGACTCTAAAATATCATATGCTTTTTTTACTGTATTTGGATTTATCCCAAGAGTTGTTGCTAATTCTCTAATAGAAGGAATTTGTTCTTCTGGTTTTAATATTTCTAAAGCAACATATCTTTCAATCTCTTGAACAATTTGCTCATAAATAGGCATTCTGCTTTGATAATCTAAATTTATCATAAAAATTCCTCCTTTCTATTATTGACCATGTTCATAATAGATACCTTTATCTTCTATATAACTATCTAAATATTCATTTTCTTTACTAATTATATTTTCAACTTCTTCTATTTTGTTTGTATAAAAGTTTAATCTATTTCTTCCTGCAGAAACTTCTATTGCATAATATGGTTTTGATATATCTAAGATTTCATTTTCAGATTCAAAAATTAATTTAGATATCTCATATCTTAAATAAGAGATGTAGACCATTGTATCTGGATTATTTTTTGGATAGATTGCATATGTTGCCATATCTGTTCCTACTTCCCTTAATCTAGCAATTACTTCTCTATTTGAAAATTTACTTACTATTTCCAAAACTTTTTGATTAACAGATGCATTTATTGATATTCCACTTAAATTATGATTTTTATAATAATAATTAATAACACAAGCTTCTTTTTCACTATTTTCTAATTTTCTTATATCATTTAATGACATACTATTTATTGTATTTTGTATTTCTGATTGAATAATCTCTTTTTCTTCATTATTTATCATTTTGTAATTATTAATTGTAAGTATTCCTTCTTTAATAATTCCATTTCTTATATTTGATACATATTTTTCATCATTAGAAAGCATTTCTAAAACTTTATCAAAATCATTTTTAAAAACATGAAGATTTACATTATATTTTTTTCCATCTTTTGTTTTTAGAGAAATATCACAATATATAACCTTATCTTTATCTTGTTTTGGCTCTACTGGTACTTCTGTATCTACCAAATTTTCTAATTGTAATATTTCAGAGCTTTCTTTACTATTAAGATTATATCCTTCATAGTTTGAATCAAATAAAATTTTTATTATTTCTTCATTTTCTATAAATCCACCAAATGCAGTAACTCTACCTACATAATGCATATTACCGAATTCTTCATTAATAGAATTTATTTTTACTGAAGCTATATTATTTATATTTAATTTACTAATTGGCATAGCTTCTTTTAATTTTTCTGCACTTGAACAAACTCCTTGAAGAACAACTAATGTTAATAATAAATAAATTAATGAAGATTTTAATTTTAGTTTTCTTTTTACACAAAAATCATAAACAAAGTAATAAGTAATAATTACAGCAAGAGCAATTATATTAAATTCTTTTCCTGCATCTGCTATATTTAAAAGTATAATCATTGGAAGAATACTTAATGCTTTTACAATAATGTGAATTTTTTCATTAGAGAATGATTCTTCATTATTTTCCATTTTTCTGTTTTTAAATAAATGTAATCCTATAAAATAATATACAAATCCTATTACAATCATTCTTGAAATAATTTTTACAGAATAAAGATTAAACTCAGGGGTTGAATTTGCAAAAATTAAATGAAACATTTCATAGGGCATTGTATAATATGAATCAGTAAATAAATATTGATTATATGTTTCTTCTCCATTTATTAATTCATAATTATATCCATTTGAAAAATCAAAATAACTATCAATACAAAATGGCACTAAAAATAATATTAGCATTGTTAAAACTACTTGTGTAGAAAATGTTCCAGAAACACTCATTGCTACATTTGTGGCTACAAATGTAAAACTATAAGATATCCACATCATAATAAAAATATCTAAAACCATTTGTGGAAATATTATAAGGTCTGGCAGGATTGCTTCACAAATCAATACTAAAACTGCTGTAATAACTTGTATAACAGCCATTAATAAAATTCCACCTACTGTATTAGTAACAAAAATTGTTTTTCTATTTATTGGTTGAGAATTTATAAAATCAACACTTTTCTTTTTATAAACATATCCAAAAAGTACAAGTGACATTAATATAGGAATAACATACATTCCCATTATATTAACTATAATTAATTCTCCTTTAGATGGAATATGTATACCAATTCCACTATTTAATACTAAAACTGTAAGTAATGTCGTAAATATTGGAACTACAATTATTAGTAATGAAACAAGACCTTTTGATTTCTTTAAGTTTTGCATAAAATACTTAAAATTAAATAATTTGATTAAATTCATATCCCAATACCTCCATTTCATAAATAAACATTTCTTCTAAAGTTAATGGTAAAAAGTCTAATATTACTGGTTCTAATTTTTGCAATACTTCTTTTGCTTTTTCTTTATCCCCTTTTACAATTAATGTTGATATACTTCCTACTTTTTTATAACTCATTATATCTAATCCAGAAAAGTCTTCTTTTCCAAATTCGCCTTTTAATGATATTTGGATTTTAAACATATTAGTTTTTAGTGAGTCTATATCACTTTCAAAAAGTATTCCACCTTTATATAGAAGTCCCAAATTATCACATATATCTTCAAGTTCTCTTAAGTTATGGCTTGTCATTATTATTGTTGTTTCTTGTTTTTCCATTTGCTTTATAATTACTTTTTTAAGTAAATTTCTTATAACTGGATCTAATCCATCAAAAGTTTCATCAAAAAACATATAATTTGCATTTGTAGATATTGCGCAAATTAACGCACATTGTCTTTTCATTCCTTTTGAAAAATTTTGAATTTTTGTATTTAAATCTAATTTAAGCATTTCTGCTAATTCTTTTAAATATTCCATATCAAAATTTTTATACATTGATTCATAAAATTTTGCCATATCTAGAAGTGTATAATTGGGAAAAAAGTATAAATCATCTGGAACAAAAACTAATTTTTGTTTTAATTCTTGATTATCTTCAATTTCTTTTCCATCAATTTCAATAGTTCCCGAATCTCTTCTATATATATCCATTATAATTCTTAATAAAGTAGATTTTCCGGCACCATTTGCACCTATCAAACCATATATTGAATTGGTTTGAATATTACAATTTAAATTATCTAAAACTTTATTTTTTCCAAAAGTTTTATTCAAATTGCTAATTCTTATCATAACTACCTCCTTCTATGTTATATAAAAATCTATTGTACTATTTGTACTAATACAATTATATTTTTTTTCTTAATAATTGTCAATATGAAATTTAGGGACGCTCGAAAAATTTCAGTTAAAAAAAGAGAGGAATTTAAACTTTATTCCTCCCTTTGAAAAACTTTTGAAATTTTTCGAGCGTCCCTAAATTTCAGTTATATCAACTGGTTTTAAATCATTTTCTTCTGTATCATCTTCAATCGCTTGGTATAGCGCATTTACAGTATCTAATGATGTAAAGCATGGTATTTTACATTCTACTGCCATTCTTCTTATTTTAAATCCATCTCTATTTGCTTCTTTTCCTTTAGTTGGAGTATTTATAACAAAATTGATTTTTCCTGATTCAATCAAATTAATTATACTGTTTTTTCCTTCCCACAATTTTTCTATAATTATTGATTTTACTCCATTATTTTTTAAGAATTTTGCTGTTCCTGAAGTTGCATAAATTTCAAACCCTTTATTTTTAAATTTTTTAGCTATTGGAAGCATCTCTTCTTTATCTTTATCTCTAACTGTTATTAATATTGCTCCTTTTGTAGATACATTTGCTCCACTTGCAATAAATGCTTTTAAAACTGCATTTTCAAACTTTTTAGAAACTCCTAGAACTTCTCCTGTAGATTTCATTTCAGGTCCTAATGAAGTATCTGCGTTTTTGATTTTCTCAAATGAGAAGACTGGCATTTTAACACATATATAATCACTTTTTTTATACAATCCTGTTCCATATCCTAAATCTTTTAATTTTTTACCTAGAATAACATTTGTAGCAATATCTATCATTGGCAGATTTGTAACTTTACTAATATAAGGAACTGTTCTACTTGAACGTGGGTTTACTTCTATTATATAAACTTCACCTTCACTTATTATAAACTGAATATTCAAAATTCCTATTACATTAAGCTCTTTTGCAATTTTTTCTGTATATTCAATTATTTTCTTTTCATGAACTTTCTCAACATTTTGTGTTGGATAAACTGAAATACTATCACCTGAGTGAACTCCTGCTCTTTCTAAGTGTTCCATAATTCCTGGAATTAATATATCTTCACCATCACAAATGCTATCGACTTCAACTTCTTTTCCCAAAATATATTTATCTACTAGAATAGGATGTTCTTGTGCAATTGTGTTAATCTCATTTACATATTCTTCAATTTCTTTATCATCATAAGCAATAGCCATACCTTGACCACCCAAAACATATGATGGTCTTACTAAAACAGGATATCCTAAGTTATTTGCAACTTTTTTAGCTTCATCCACTGTATAAATTGTACTCCCCTTTGGTCTTAAAATTCCACAATTATTTAATGCTTCATCAAATTCTTTTCTATCTTCAGCCCTATCCATATCAACTTCTTGTGTTCCCATAATTTTAACCCCCATATCAGATAAAGCTTTTGTTAGTTTAATTGCTGTTTGTCCACCAAATTGAACTATTGCACCGTCAGGTTTTTCTGTATTTACTATGTTTTCAACATCTTCTGCTGTTAGTGGTTCAAAATATAATTTGTCTGCAATATCAAAATCTGTACTTACTGTTTCTGGATTATTATTTACAATTATTGTTTCATATCCTTGTTTTTTCAATGCCCAAACTCCATGAACACTGCAATAATCAAATTCAATACCTTGTCCAATTCTTATTGGTCCAGATCCCAATACCATAACTTTCTTTTTATCTGATTGTTTTGCTTCATTATCATCATCATAACTTGAATAATAATATGGTGTTTGTGCTTCAAATTCTGCTGCGCAAGTATCAACCATTTTAAAGTTTGCATATATTCCATATTTATTACGCAATCTTTTTATTTCTGTTTCAGTTTTTCCTGAAAGTTTTGCTATTATTTTATCTGTAAATCCATATTTTTTAGCTTTTTCTAATAACTTTGGATTCATTTGATTTAATATTAATTCTTTTTCCATTTTTACAAGTTTATAAATAATTCCAATAAAAAATCTATCTATCGTAGTTATTTCATGAATTCTTTCTACTGGAATTTCTTTTCTAATAGCCTCTGCTATTACAAAAATTCTTTCATTATCAACTATTGTTAATTTTTCTTCAAGTTCTGATTTTTCCAAATCTTTTAATTTATCTAAATAAAAATATTCTACATTTTCTTCTAAAGAACGAATTGCTTTCATTAATCCAGCTTCTAAATTTGGAGCAATTGCCATAACTTCCCCTGTTGCTTTCATTTGAGTTCCTAAAATTCTACTTGCTGTAAGAAATTTCTTAAATGGCCATTTGGGTATTTTCACAACTACATAATCTAGCACTGGTTCAAAACAAGCATAAGTTTTACCAGTTACTTCATTTTTTATTTCATCTAATGTATAGCCAAGTGCAATTTTACTTGCAACCTTTGCAATTGGGTATCCTGTTGCTTTTGAAGCTAAAGCAGATGAACGACTAACTCTAGGATTTACTTCTATTACAGCATATTCAAAACTTGTTGGATTTAATGCAAATTGAACATTGCATCCACCTTCAATTTTTAATGCCGAAATTATTTTTATAGCTGATGTTCTAAGCATTTGATATTCTTTATCTGACAATGTTTGAGATGGAGCAACTACTATACTGTCTCCTGTATGTACACCAACTGGATCTATATTTTCCATGTTACAAATTGTTATACAATTTCCTTTGCTATCTCTCATTACTTCATATTCAATTTCTTTCCAACCTGTAATACATTTTTCAACTAATATTTCATTTACTCTAGACATTCTTATACCAGAACCTGCTATTTCTTCAAGTTCTTCCATTGTTTCAGCTATACCTCCACCAGTGCCACCTAAAGTATATGCAGGTCTTATTATAACAGGAAGTCCAATTTGTTTTGTAAATTCCACTGCATCTTCT
The DNA here is from genome assembly GCA_949482135.1 of uncultured Clostridia bacterium. Taxonomy (GTDB): domain Bacteria; phylum Bacillota; class Clostridia; order TANB77; family CAG-508; genus Scatovivens. Next base: position 22,026 of record CASYFC010000002.1, on the reverse strand, counting down.
ACTGTATGAACAACTTTACTTGCAATGCATGGCTCATTAATTGATTCCATCATATCTTTAAAACATTGTCTGTCTTCAGCATTTCTTATACCTTCAACACCTGTTCCTAAAAGTCTTACTTTCTTTTGTTTTAAAAATCCATTTTCTTCAAGTTCCATTGCCAAATTAAGTCCTGTTTGTCCTCCTAAATTTGGAAGTATACTATCTGGCTTTTCAATTTCAATTATTTTTTTAACAGTCTCAACAGTTAATGGCTCAATATAAATTTTATCAGCCATATTTTTATCTGTCATTATTGTTGCAGGATTAGAATTTACTAAAATAACTTCTATTCCCTCTTTTTTTAGTTCTCTACAAGCTTGTGTTCCTGCATAATCAAATTCTGCTGCTTGCCCTATTATAATTGGTCCTGAACCTATTACTAATACTTTTTTTATACTTTTATTTTTTGGCATTTTTATACTTCCTTTCTATAACATTTTTACAAATTCATCAAATATATATGCTGTATCTTCTGGTCCTGGACAAGCTTCTGGGTGAAACTGTACAGTAAATATCTTTTTATTTTTATATCTTAATCCTTCTACTGTTCCATCATTTAAATTAATATGTGATACTTCTGCAATATCACTATCTACGCTATCTTCAACAATATAATATCCATGGTTTTGAGAAGTAATATGTACTCTTCCTTCTCTTAAATCTTTTACTGGATGGTTTGGTCCTCTGTGACCATATTTTAGTTTTGCTGTTTTAGCACCTGTTGCAAGTCCCATAAGCTGATGTCCTAGGCAAATTCCTAAAATTGGGATATCTGTATTATATAATTTTTTTACAGTTTTTATTTGAAATATACAATCTTCAGGATCTCCAGGCCCATTTGAAAGCATTATTCCATCTGGTTTTATTGCTATTATTTTTTCAGCTGGTGTTTCTGCTGGAAATACAGTTACCTCGCAATCTCTTTTTAAAAGTGAATTTACTATATTATGTTTAAATCCATAATCCATTAAGGCAACTTTTTTAGTTTTTCCTCTTCCATATACTTTTATATCTTTTGAAGTAACTTCATCAACTACATTTCCAACCTCATATTCTTTTATTTTTTTCATTATATCATCCATGTTACTTATATTAGAGGTAATATATCCTTTCATAGTACCTGCATCTCTTAACATTTTAGTTAATTTTCTAGTATTGATATTTGATAATCCTGGAATTTTGTAATCTCTTAAGAACTTATCTAAATTATATTTTGTTCTAAAATTACTTTCGAATTCTGCCAGTTCGTGAATAAATATAGCTTTAGCCCATACTCTATCAGATTCAGTATCTTCTGGAATAATTCCATAATTTCCTATTAGAGGATATGTCATTACAATTCCTTGACCTGCATATGATGGATCTGTAAAAGTTTCTATATACCCTGCCATTCCTGTATTGAAAACAACTTCACATGCTGTATCCATACTATATCCAATTCTTTCTCCTTCGAAAACTTCACCATTTTCTAGTACTAAATATCCTACCATTTTATCTCCCTTTCCTAAAAAAAAACACTAAATAAATTTAGTGTTTAAAAACAAATATTATTAATTTTAAAAATTGAGAATGTAAATAAAACTATTAAATAAATAGTTGAAACTTTTGAAAAATTTATATTTTCAATTGTTTTTAATCTATTTAAATTTTTCATATTTATTTCCTTTCGTATTATTTACACTATATACAATTCTAACATACACAAAAATCAAATGCAAGTAATAAAAAAAGAAAAAAGTGAAATTTAAGGAATATTCCTAAATTTCACTTTGAATTTTAACGACCTCCGCAGCCTCCTCCGCCACCTCCGGCCTCCGCCACCAGAAGAAAATCCTCCTCCTCCTCCGCTTCCACTACTATAATTTGAGTGGGCAATATTGTAAGCAGATTGAGCTGATTCAAATGCACTTTGAAAAGTATTATCTAAACTATTAAATCCATTTCCTTCAAAATAGTCATTAGATATTAAATACCAATAACCATAATGAGTAGTATAGTTTTCATTAGTCATAAATGCATCTGGATGTACTATTTTTAATTGTTCTAAAACTTTCTTTGAAATTCCAAATGCAGTTGCATATACTAAGAATTTTTCCCATAGCACTACATCAAAAACTTGTTTTTCTTTTAATAAAGAATATTCTTTCATATATCTTTCTAAAGCTTCCCATTGCATTTTTTCTTCAAATCCTTTGCTTGAAAGAATTGAAAGTTTGCTTTTTATTTTACTTACAACAATTAAATTAATTATTGAGCCTAAAATTGTTCCAACTCCAAATGCTCCAAGTATTAATCCAATTGGTAACATTCCTGCAGCAATCATAGGTATTGAACATATTCCTGAAAATGCGCCTAAAGTTAATACGAAAATATATATTGTTAATAAATTCTCCCATTTGATTGCTTCTGATATTTTTTTAGAATCTATATTTCCAGAACCTATTTGATATTTTTTTGAAGAATCTTTAATTTTATTTCCTAAATTATAAAACTCATCATAATTTCTTTTTGCATATCTAGTAAGCTCCTTAGAATTTATAATACTTGGAGACCCTTCTGTTTTTCTAGCTATATTAAGTAATAAATCATATACATGTTTTTCATCTTGAGGTAACTCACTATTACCATTTTTTACTATTATATTAAATTTTTTATTATCTATTGGTTGAAATTCAACAAATCCTTTAACAGATAAATCTAATATAGTAGCAGAAAATACTTTTGATGTATCATACATTATATTATTAATACTCAATTTTATATTTTTTAGAAGTACTGTTCTTGAAGGTGTAGCGTTTTCTTCATTTGGTATATCTCTAAAATATTCTATTTTAGGAATATCAAATTGATTTCTTTGTATACATTCATTTCCTTCTCTTATATGTTTTTTCATCTTTTTATAAAATATAACAACAGTAGCAATAAGTATTAAAAACGCTACTACATAATAAACTTTATAAAGCTTTCTTTGCATATTAGCTTTATCTGCCAATTTTTGTTCTTCTTCTAATATATTTTCTAATTCATTTTGAGCATAAAAATTTGTACATATATCATAAATATTTTCTTCTGTAACAACTCTAACTTCTAACATAGTATTTCTTTGCAATGAAGGTACAGAAAATGAAATTGTATCTTCTGATATCTTTTCTATATTACCAGTTAGTGGACCATGTGCCCAAATTCGAAGTTTTTCTATATCACTTACAGTTTGTGGCAATTTTATTGTTCCAGAAATATTTTTTCCTGATATTTCATTATCTTTTCCTAAAAACATCCAATATAATTCTGTACAGTCTTTATATATTTTTACTGCATCTTCAATTGTATAATAAATTTTGTAAGTTCTTGTACCACTTGAATCATCTAATCCAACATTCCATGCAATCTCAAACGTATTCGCATTTATTGGTAATGCATAATAGCAATTTCTATCTACATGATATTGCTCTTCATAAATCTGGGTTAAAGGAATTTCACTCCCTTCTACCATTGAAACTTTTACATCTGTAATTCCTGAATATTTTGATTTATCTATATTAAAATCTTTAAATACTGTATTAGTTTCACTAATATATATATCCCAAGTTTCTACAACATCCATACTACCATCTAAATTAACAGTAACATCATAGTTAAGTGAATTCCAATTTTGATATCCTGCATATGATGTAATATTAAATATTAGAAGAAAAGTTATAAAGAAAATTAGAATATAAATAATCTTTTTTGTTAAACTCATTTTCCCCTCCAATTTAAATTAAATTATTCTCTTTCAACTAAAATTATACCTTATTTATATAATAATTACTATTTCAATTTTATAACAAAGTATAATAAAATTTTTTACAATTTAAATTTCAATCATCTATTGTAATTTACATAAAATAATGTTATGATATTTATATCATTTTATAGGAGGAACAGGTGTAATGTATGGTATTCTCGCACACATAGTAGACATCATCCATATCGTGGTAATCGTTTTTATGCTAGGGGGTATATTGGTAAAACGTACTTCACGGTTCAAAATATTCCACGATTACTTCTGTATTATGGTACTTATTTTGCAACTTATTTGTGGGTTAAAATGTCCTCTTGTGATTTTATCTGATCAACTTCGACATTTAGAAAACCCTAAATATGAAATTGCATATACACCATTTACAGAAAAACTATTTATGAAACTCTTTGGAATATCTATATCAAGCAATTTAGTCTTTATTGTAATTGCATTATTGGCAGTTCTTGGCATTACACATCTTTTAACAGTTAGAAAACTGAAAAAAATTCAAAACAGAATCTAGTACTTCTACGCTATTTTAAACTGAAATATGCCAAAAGCCAGTCCCAATTCTGGGACTGGCTTTTCTTTTTATCTAACTGATCTTTTGCCATTTTTTATCAGTCTTTCGAAATCCACCTGATAATTTCAACTTCATTCTTCATATACCACTCGATAATCGGTGTAAAGATTCCACATAGACGAGCTGCGTCTTCCTTGCCTTTCTCGAGCGCCTCATCGATATAAGTACCATTTCTGCACTCATCGACGATTCTGTGCATAGCTTGGTTGAAAGAAATGTTTCCTTTCTCAACAGTAAGCTCAGCCGCAGAAGAGACAATAGCTCTTTTCTTGAAATTCGGCGAACACAACTCTTTAAGCCCATCCTTTTCTGTAAGATACTCGTACAGAGCTTCCCCATTGCATTTGGAAAAATCAACTTTCTGGACTTTAATGCCGTAAAGCATTACCAGTACAGAACCTTCCAGCTGTTTCAGATTAAGTTCTTTGATGAGCTGATCCATCATCTCGATAATGATTTTCTTGATTTCTGCCTTAGAAAATCCTTCCTGAGTTTCCTCTGCAAATTCCGGCATGGTCTCTTCCAGATATGCAATCCGCTCTGCAGGAATTGTCGCCTTTACAGTACTGTTTTTATAATTCTTGATTCCTTCAAACAGTCCTGTTAGCTGCTCTGTTAGCTGCTTCTTCATTTCTTGCTCTCTCCGTATGGATTCAATTGCTTTTACCCATGAATTTCTAAAGTCTTCTGTCATAATGTCTTCCTCCTCAATTAATGGCTTCTATTTTAGGTTACTATAATAGTATATCTTAAGTTTACATAAAAGTCAATATGATGTTTATTTTTTCCTTTATTTTTGCTTTAAAGTAAAAAGAGCCCCTTACTTTTAAGTAAGAGGCTCTTTTTATTGATTTCAAAAATTGGTTTATATAGAGTTAGTCAAAACTAAGATACACATCTTTTTCTACACCAGCCTTATTGTAGCCGATGTTGGCCATTGCCAAAACAGTATCTCCAATCTCCAATTCATTAAACACCTCTTCATCATCCACTGGGTAATTTTCATTTCTCCAAGAAAGAATTACTTCAAATTTTGCTGGATGATGATGTAACTGTGGAACTGTAGTTTTTCCCACTCTAATCATAGTAGTTGTAGTATAAGCATGAACATGCCGTTTATCGACTACTTTTACTGTTACTGGCTGCTTATCATACGTTAAAAAGCACTTTCTTATTTCAATAGTAAGCAGATATCCAAGATATAGAAACATAAGAACAAGTATAACTACACAAATTACTAATAGTGCTCCCATAAAGAAATTCATAATGTCCCTCCTATAATGTTTTATTTCCAGTTATGATAAAGTTGTTCTTCTCTTACAAAATGCTCTACAAGTGGCATAGGATTAAAGAAATTTTCTGAATTATCGAAACTATTGATTTTCTCTTTCAACCACTTAGCTGTTAAAGTTTCAGAAGTTGCAGGATAACGGATAACTGTAACCCATGGAATTATTGAATTTCCACTTCTTAGCATTATCTCTCTGTCTTCTTCTTTCAGATAACAGTATTTAGTGCCACCGTCTTTTGACATTGTATATCGGCTCCCCAAGGTCTCTGGAGTATATAGAATCAAACCGCTATCAATATTAACAGCCTTAATTTCTCCAACAGTTTTAGCAACTTCTATCAACAGTTCAATAAAACGATCTGTATATTGCTGTATATGTTGCCTTTTATTATTTGGAGCATCAGGCTCTGCCTGTGAACTAAAGTTGAATTCATAGGTCCAGATAGTGTTTGTTTGACTATGCCCAGCATAATGATTTTCAAGTATACCATCATTTATGATATACATTGAATGCCCATAGCTGTGTACTCCACTGTGATCAATCCAAACTCTTCCTTCATCAGTTTCTAATCTCTTTGAATAATATCTTGCCCAAAGCCGCAATCCAAAGTTTGTGTTTTTTACAACCTTTGCCATCGAAACATCAAGTATCTTCATAATAAGTTGGTCAGGAATTTTTATTTCTAAGGGATAAAAAATCTTCAACCCATTTCCCATCCAAGAGGTCCAAAGACCTACTACTCCGTTTGTTGTTTCAATGTTGATGTTCCAACCAATTTCCATATTAGAATCCTCCTCATACTAATTCGGAGGACTATGCCTCCGAAAATTAATAGTTTCCAAAGACATAAAAAATAATCTACGTTTTTTATTATATCATAATTTACATAAAATTTCAAATCAAACTAATTTACCTTGAAAATACAAAAATGCATTTTAAATTAGATATTTAAAATGCATTTTTATTATTAGAATTCTAACTTTTCTTCAACATATTTTCTAACATCTTCGATTTTTATTCTAATTTGTTCCATTGTATCTCTATCTCTAACTGTAACACATCCATCTTCTAAAGTATCAAAATCAACTGTTACACAGTATGGTGTTCCTATTTCATCTTCTCTTCTATATCTTTTTCCTATACTTCCAGCTTCATCATAATCACACATAAAATATTTTGAAAGCTCAGTATAAACTTCGTCTGCTTTTTCTGATAATTTTTTAGAAAGTGGTAAAATAGCAACTTTATATGGTGCCAAAGCTGGATGTAATTTTAACACAGTTCTTACATCCCCTTCTCCAACTTCCTCTTCAAAATAACTATTACATAAAAATGCAAGTGTTACTCTATCTGCTCCAAGTGATGGTTCTATACAATATGGAATATATTTTTCGTTTGTTTCAGGATCTAAATAATTCATATCTTCTTTTGAATATTCCATATGTTGTTTTAAATCGAAGTTTGTTCTATCTGCAATTCCCCATAATTCTCCCCATCCAAATGGGAATAAAAATTCTATATCTGTTGTAGCATTACTATAATGTGATAATTCTGCTTGTTCATGATCTCTTAATCTAATATTTTCTTCAATCATTCCTAAGTTTAATAGCCACTTTTTGCAATACTCTTTCCAATATGAATGCCACTCTAAATCTGTTCCAGGTCTGCAGAAAAATTCAAGTTCCATTTGTTCAAACTCTCTTGTTCTAAATGTAAAGTTTCCTGGTGTAATTTCATTTCTAAAAGATTTTCCTATTTGAGCAATACCCATAGGTAATTTTCTTCTTGTTGTTCTCATTACATTTTTAAAGTTTACAAATATACCTTGTGCAGTTTCTGGTCTTAAATATATTTCAGCTTTAGCATCTTCAGTTACTCCTTGAAAAGTTTTAAACATTAAATTAAATTTTCTAATTTCAGTAAAGTTATGTTTTCCACAATTTGGACAATTTATATTATTATCATCCATAAATTTAATCATTTCGCTATCTGACATTCCATCTGCAATCATATCTTTTCCATTGTCATGAGCCCATTCTTCAATAAGCTTATCAGCTCTATGTCTTGTTTTACATTCCTTACAATCTATAAGTGGGTCTGAAAAACCTCCAACGTGTCCAGAAGCAACCCATGTTTGCGGATTCATAAAAATTGCTGCATCTAACCCAACATTATATTTGCTTTCTTGAACAAATTTCTTCATCCATGCTTTTTTTACATTATTTTTTAGTTCTACTCCTAAAGGTCCATAATCCCAAGTATTTGCTAGTCCTCCATAAATTTCAGAACCTGGATAAACATATCCTCTTGATTTGCATAAATTTACAATTTTTTCCATTGATTCTACCATAATAAAAACCTCCCTTTATTTTGTTTTCTAAGGATTAGTTTTTATAAAACAAAAAACTTACATCCTTAGCATAAAGCTAGGGACGTAAGTTCAACTCACGCGGTTCCACCCTAATTGGTATTTATATACCCACCTTAATTAATATTGCTCCAAAGCTCCAAAATATATTTCCTATTGTTTGTTTCTCACTATCACAAACTCACTTTAAATAGATTTATAATATATCTCCTCTTTTTCATCGCAATTCATATATTATGTTAAATATTTTACTATACATATTATAATATGTCAAGAAAATTTTATCTTTGAATATCTTGACTTTTATTTTTTTCTAATTGAATATCATCAAATGAAGTATATTCTTCTATTTGTTTATTGTCCAAATCAAATACTGAACGTTTATTGTTTGGTTTTCTCATTCTAATTACCCTTTTTGCATTTTTAGATGCTAAACCATTTAAATCTCTAGGATCATCATCTATAAATACTCCATTTTCATAATTTAAATCTAACAAGAATTTATATTCTGTTGTTACTATTGTTCCTTCAAAATATTTCATAAGTCCAGATCCCATTAATTTTCTCATTTGATATTCTTGATTTCCTTTAGGAACATAGGTAAGAACATGAGCTTTGTCTCCATTTCCTTTTAGTCTTTCTAAAAATCTTTTGGCATCATCAAAAACTAATTCTTCCCCATTATCAATTGTACTTTTTACTTTTCCAACAATAATTTCAGAATCAACATTATATCTTTTTGCCATATTAGAAGCGAATGAAAAAATATTATCATTAGTAGAATCAAAACTACCTTTTGCTTCATTTAATAATACCTCTACATTTTTACCATTTGAATCTGCAATTCCTTTCGCAATTGACTCTAGCATTAGCTGTGTTAGTCTAGCAGTTTCATATAATGTATTGTCAAAATCTAAATAATAATTCATAAATACTCTCCTTATTTTTCAATATTTCTGTTAGTCATTATATCTCTTAAATATAGATTTATCAAGTCTTCATATTATTCTAATTAGAATTACCCCCTCCGTTTCAACATTATGTTAATAATTTTTGCAATTATGAAAACTACTTCTATTAGCATTTTTACCTGTGGATAATGTGGATAACTCTGTGAATAATTAATATTAACATGTTTTTTCGACATAATTTATTCACAGCATTTTTTATATATAAATTATACATATTTATTATATATTTTTTATGTGCACAGTATGTATGTTTGGTTAACATTTATATTATCTTTATAATCTCATATATTTTGAAGAAATTTATTATTTATTTCTTAATTATTTTCTTTTTTCCCTTTATTTCTTCACTTTTTTCAAAAATTATGTTATATTATAGAAGATTATATTATTATTTGAAAGGGATTTAAAATGTTCTCAAAAATAAAAAACTTTTTTCACACAAAAAAGTCGAATTTCAAAAATTTTATTGATAAAAAAATAGATAGTTTAAAATTATATTTATATAAAAAATTTGAAAAACCAATTATCTTTACAAAATCAAAATTAGAAAAAGTACTTAATTATCTAAAAAATATTTGTATAAAATTACATTTACCTGAATTTTGCAAAAAATTAAAATTAGATAAGTTATATATTTTTTTACGAAGAATTATTAATAAACAATTATTAAAAAAAATATTTTTACTTATAATAATTCCATTTATTATTTATTTATATTGTCAATTTTTATGTAATGGAAAATTCATTTTTGAAAAACCAAGAATGAAATTAAACTTTATATTAATTTATTTAATAATTGGAATCTTCTATTCTTTAATTGGAAAAGTAAAAATAAGCTTGTTTTTATCTGTTCTTGTTACATTTGCAACTGGTTTTATAAATCATTTTGTAACAGCTTTTAGAGGAACACCACTTGTACCATGGGATATATTTTCTGTTAATGTTGCATTTACTGTATTACCTACTTTTAAATTTTCACTTTCAAGCAATCTTCTTTTGGCTATGTTACTATTTGTTTTAGCTGTTTTTATACTAAAAAATATAAAAATTAAAAGTTATAGAAATAATAAATTTAAAATCTTATATAGATTTGTTGTTGCTGTTTTTACATTAACTTTTTTTGTTAATTTCTACACTACAAATTTAATAAATGATTTTAATCTTGATGAAAACTGGGATCCTAAAGAAGAATATCACAATAATGGACTTATTGCTAGTTTATTTAAACAGTCTAGAAATCTTATTATTACTCAACCAGATGGCTATGATGTAAGTTCTTTAGCTAAAGTCGCTTCATCTATTGAAGTTACTCCTGTTACTCATGAAGAAAATTATGAATTTCCTAATATTATTGCAATTATGAATGAATCTTTTGCAGATTTATCTTCAATAGGAAGTTTTTACGCAACAGAAGAATATTTACCATTTTTTAAATCACTTTCTAAAAACACAATAAAGGGAAATTTACATGTTTCAATTTTCGGAGCACAAACACCTAATAGTGAGTGGGAATTTCTTACTTCAAATTCAATGGCATTTGTTCCCAAAAGAACTATCCCATATCAACAATACGTTTTAAGAAATTCATATTCTCTTGCCTCTATTTTAAAAGAGCATGGCTACTCTACTACAGCAATGCATTGTTATTATCCACAAGGATATAATCGAAATATTGCTTATCCACGTCTTGGATTTAATAGCTTTTATCACTTATATACTATGCATGATTTAGAATATGTTAGAGAATATCCTAGTGATTTAAGTACCTATAGAAATATAATAGAACTTTACGAAAAAAAATCAGAAGATGAAAAGATATTTAATTTTACATTAACTATGCAAAATCATGGAAGTTATACTGATGAAAATTTTGAGAATACTATTATTGCAGAAAATGGAGAATATCCAAAATTAAATCAATATCTTTCTTTAATAAAACTTGCAGATAATGCTTTAGAATATTTATTAAATTATTTTTCACATCAGGAGGAACCTACTATTATACTTTTATTTGGGGATCACCAACCTTATGTTGAAGATGAATTTTATAATGCATTATTATCACAAAAATATGAAAATATATATTCCAAAGAAGCTACAGAACAAAAGTATATTACTCCATTTATTATTTGGACAAATTATGATATAGATACAACTAAGTACAGTGATGTAACCGATCTTAGTGCAAATTATTTAGCTTCACTATTACTTGATGTAGCTAATATTCAAAAAACACCTTATCTAGAATTTCTAGATAGTTTAAGAGAAGAAATCCCAATCATTACAGGTAATGGTTATGTAGATAAAAATAATATTTATCATGATTTTTCAGAAGAAACTGAATATACTGAATTAATAAATAATTATCATTATTTACAATTTAATAATATGTTTGATAATTCAAGTAAATTAACATCATTATTTGAAATACCTCAAGCAGAAAATTAAAATCCCTTACAACAAAAGCCCTTAATTAGTTTTTAGTCTAATTTAAGGGCTTATTTTTAATTTGAATTTAAATTAAATTTATATAAATTACTATTATATCCATGTTTTCCTTTATTGCTTTTTTTATTACATAATATTATTATTGCTATAATAATAAGTATAATTCCTATTGTAATTTGTACTATTGAGATAGTATTACTTTCTGAGTTAGGATCCTCTGGTACTATATTATCTATATTTTTAGAAAAATAATTATCACTTTTATTTCTAGAAGAGATACTAGTTTCGTTTTTTACATTTTCTGTTACAATACTTGGATATTCTTTTAAAATATCATCTAAATTAAAATTATTATATCCATATTCAAATAGATTAATTGTATCTAGATATCTTGCACTTAATCCATCTTCTGCTGTTTCTGCATGTAGCACTACTGAAATAAGTTCAAATCCATTTTTATTACTTGCTGATATTAAGCAATTCTTTGCTGGTGTTGTAAATCCAGTTTTTACTCCTATTGCATAAGGATAGTAATATCTATTATCTTTAATTAGTAATTTATTTGTATTCTTAAAAATTCTTTCGCCATGTTCTTCCACTTGTTCATCTTTCCAATATTCTGTTCTAGGCAAACTACATTCCATCATACTAGCAAGTCTTCTAAACACTTCATTTTGCATGCAATATTTTGCAATTATAGCCATATCATAAGCTGTTGAATAATGGTTTTCATTGTGAACTCCATTTGCATTTACAAAATTAGAATTCCTACATCCAATTTCTTTTGCTTTTTCATTCATCAATTTTGCAAATTCACTTACGCTACCTGAAATATGTTCTGCTATAATTGTTGCTGCTTCATTCGCAGATTGAACCATCATAACATTTAACAATTCTTCTATTGAAAACTTTTCTCCAACTTGAATATCAGCTTTTGTATATCCTGATTTGATAGAATTAACTGCATTATAACTTGCTGTAGCAACTTCATCTAAATCACATTTTTCAAGAGCTATAATAGCTGTTAAAACTTTTGTTATACTGGCTGGATATTTTCTTTCGTTCATATTTTTTTCATACAAAACTTTTCCCGTTGTGCTTTCTATTAATATTGCAGCTTCTGAATATATTTGCATTCCTTCTTGGGAGTGTTCCTGATTATTTATATCTTCTGTTGCAAATACACTTGCGAATATATTACTCATTATACATATATATATTAATAGACAAATAATTACTTTTTTTAAAATCATTTAATCCTCACTATTTTAGTCAAAATTATTTTCTCTTAAGTATATTATAGAATTTATAATTTAGAACTATTTTTTCACTTTATTTAGTATATCATAATTTATAAAAATTAAAAATGATTTATTTCTTAATTTATTAAAAAAATTTATTTTTTAATAAATGCAAAAAGGGGAGCCATTACTTAGGCTCCCCTCTTTTCTTTAATTTATTCTTCATAAAACATACTATTTACAGGTGTGTAAATATAGTAGCTATAGCTTGAAGATGCTTCTTTTGTAACTTCGTTTCCATACCAAGTTTTATAATGTTCGATTGTGTAATTTCTGTAGACATCAATATGGGGATTGTCCGTATATTCGTCGCTTTCGAATTTTTCCACATAGCTGTTTGAACCATCAATAACTTTAGTAGTGGTTCCTCCATTTTCAGTTCTTACTTCATAATAATACGCACTGCTTGGAGCAGATTTAATATAATATCTTCTTCCTGTGATATTATTATATGGAGCTTGTGTAAACTCCAAAATATCAATCGTGTTAACAAGATCTACTTTGTTTTGAACCTCTTTCTCATTTATTGGAGTATCAAAAACAAGCATTGAAAATATTATGGTAAAAAAGAACCATATTCCACATGCTATTATGGCTATCCATTCTGTAAGAAAACTAAATGCTTCTACCTTTTCACTAATAATAACGAAAATTATGAAAAGCAGAAACATACTTGGCGTAATCATGAAAAGGAAATGTTTCTCTACAATGCAATAACCAAACACAAATATGTTATAAACGATAAATAATCCTATAAAGCAATTCTCGAGAAAATCAATTGTCTTTACAATATTATCAATAATATCAACGTATTTTTTGCTACCATAATAATCAGCTTTTTTTTGTTCTGCTCTAAAAATCGCACCAATTATTGTTCCAATAATAGCCACTGCAATGAAAATCCAGTAAATCCGTAATACCATAAAGTTTCCTCCTTTTAATTGGTTGTTTACATGTTACATAGGATAATGCTAAGGAGTAATCATTTCCATATTCACATTAGTGAAATAAGGAAAATAAGTAATGCAATTAAGTATTTATTACTTAAGCAAATTGGATTATATCATAGATTTACATAATTTTCAAGAAAATCACTCCACTTATGTGAAAATGCTAGATAAAATTCTTAGCTAGCATTTTTCTTTTTTTTAGTTTTTCTTTAACTAAATTTTGTGTTATACCTGCTATATAGGAATCTAAAACAATAATTTTATCTAAATCTAATTCCTCATTTTTATCTAGGTAATCTACAATTGTTTTACTACTATTCATTTTTTCTCCTTAAATAAGATATCTTATACTTATATAATGGTACAAAATTCAAAAAATGTTATACTTTTTTTAATATTTTTCTGTTTTTTTATTTATAACATAATAAATTATATTTTAAAACCTACTTTCCTCCAACACATTTAATATTAGAATAATACAACTAGATTATAATGCAAGTGTAATCCTTGAGGCAAAAGAAAAAGACAGATTTTTCAATCTGTCTTTTTTGGCTGGGCTGAAATAATTAAAACCTTAATATGTCAACATTTCTTTGTATTTTCGTAGTACATTGTTTGCTTACATATTTAAGGTTGCAAAAGGGATTTTCCCTTTTGCACACGAGGAACTTTCTAAAAGTTCCATAGTGTGTTATGGAACTTTTCCAAAAGTAGATGATATTATGGCTTTTGGGTGAGTTCCATTGAAAATTTTAGAAAGGAAATAATTTAATGGAAAAAATACAATTTAAAGATTTTAAAAATCAACTTGATTCAGTAAATGAATTTCAAATAATTTATTTAAAAAATTATGAGCTTAATGCTTACAATATTAAACCTAGAATAAAAAATAATTCTAGTTTTTTTTATTCTCAAAAAATCAAATTTGGAGGTAATAAAATATGAGTTATGCTATTATTAGAAATCAAAAATATACTAAAGAACAAATGATAAAACTTTGTCCTCATAATGAAAGATACAAACAAAATTATTCTAACAAAAATATTGATATAACAAAAACATATCATAATTACCATTTAAAGAAACCATTAGAAAATAATTATTTCAAAGAATTCAAAAGATTAAAAGAACAAAACAATTTAAAAGGACAACTTCATAAAAACAGTATTTATGCTTGCGAAATGATTATTACTTCTGACAATAGTTTTTTTCAAGAAATTGGAATCGAAGAAACAAAAAGATATTTTAAAACTGCCTATGATTTTGTATATAATTATAAAAACTTGGGTGAAGAAAATATAATATCTGCTGTTGTACATTTAGATGAAGAAACTCCTCACATGCACTTAACTTTTATTCCTGTTGTTGATTCAAAAGATAAATACAAGAATCATATAAGAAAAATTGGTGGAAATGATTTTTGGAAAGAACGAAATAGTTATATGTTATTACAAGATAGATTTTATGAATATGTTAGAATAAATGGATTTAATCTTGAACGAGGAAAAAACAATCCCAATAAATCTCATAAAACTGTTGAAGAATTAAAAAAAGAAACTAATTTTTATAAAGTAAAAGAAAAGCTCAAAGATAATGAAAAAAATTTAGTTTTATATACTTCTATGAAATCATTTTTAAATTATGAACAATTTACACCCGAATCTGTTGATAAAAATTTACTTCAACCTTTATTAAAGGAAAATAATATACTTATGAATGAATTACGAAGTCTAAAACTTGAACTTGCAAAAATTGAAAGTTTAATAAAAAATTATAACGATATACAAAAACAAAATATATCGCTTAATAGAACTCTTCATTCTAAAGAAATTGAACTAAATGCAATGTATACTCTTATTCAAAGACTTAATTATGAAAAAGATGAGCTTACTAAAATTCTAAATCTATATGAAATTGATAAAGAACAGAAATAATTTTCTGTTCTTCTATTTTCTAATATTATAACTCTTTTATTCTTTTTAGTACAGCTCTAATTATCTTTTTAGGACCAATTTTTGTATTTATCAATTCATCACTTATATATTCATCTTCATAAAGATATTTCATTAGATATTCTTCATCACATTCTTCAATCATTTTATCAATTGCATAGCTAATAGAACCTTTTATTGCTCTTGCATTATCTCCATATCTATTTGCAATTATAGGATATACATCACTTTCTAAACTAAATTTATAATATTTATTTTTAGAACTTAAAAAATAAATAGAATCAAATAAATACATTGTTCCAATATGAGCAAAATTAAACTTTAAATCTTGTAATTCTTCTTTTATACTATTTTTTATATAACTTCTATTATTAATATTTTTTATTTCAGTTATCATATAAATATCTCCCCTTTCTTTATACGATCTACTATTTATTTTTATCAAATGCTTTATTCAATTTTTTAGTTATACTAGAGCTTATTACATAATTTATTATAAATGTTATAATAAATATTACAGTATAAGCTATATAAAATTTTACACTCCAAATTTTATATACATCTAATCCACCAAAACTATGTGCTATTGAGAAAAAATATAACTGCGGAATTATTAGTATCACTCCAAAATAACCAAATGCAAATTTTAATATATTACTTATTCCTTTACTTGTAATTATAGAATAAGCAATTGATATTGCTAATCCTGCAAAAATTGAATATTCTATATATAATGAAAAAATAGAAGATAATCCATTTTGCATATAACTCCATACAGAATATCCTATTGGATTAAAAATTTCTGATATAGCATAATTTTCTCCATTTTGAACTAAATAAAAACTATTATCTCCTTCTAAATTCTTATTTTCTTTACTATCTTCTAGTAATTCTGCATAATTTCTAATATTTTCTCCTAATTCATTTATTTTATTTTTATCAACACTATTTAAAATATAATCATCTGATATACTAGTATTAAATAATATTATTTGATTCTGATTGCACCAATAAAAAAATCTATTAACAGTAACCATAACATATATTAATACTGTTGAAATAATAAATATTATTAATATACTAATTACTTTTTTTAAAATTACTTTCATTATATTTTCCCCCTTTCATTTAAAATTTTCATTATATATGATACATTTCTCTTTGAAACAACATTTTCTGTATCATCTTTCATTTTAACTTTTATTGTTCCAAGAATATTGGTATCAAAACATTTAACTTGATTCATGTTTATAATACAAGATTTAGAAATTCTTACAAAATTTCTTTTATCTAATTTCTCTTCTAGTTCATATAATTTATATTTAATCCTATACTCATCTTTATTTGTTTTTATATAATTATATTTATCTTTACTAAAAAAATATATTATATCTTTTACATTAATAAAATATATCTCATTATTTTTATTTGCACTAATTTGAGCAGGTAATGAATTTAACTCTGATACATAGTCAACAACATTTTGCACTTCTTTAGATAACTTTGGTGCTTCTATAAAAATCATTATTTCTTTAAATTTATTTGATATATTAGTTTTTATATTAATATTCATCTTTTCACCTCTTTTATAAATTATAGCATAGAAATTTACCATAATAAGTTTTTTTAGCTATTTTCAGATAAACGGTATCATATTTTAGATAAGCGTTATAAAAAATAAAGGTGTTCTAAAACGAACACCTTATTTTCCTGTCGCTGTTTATTTGAGTAATTAGTTATTATTATTTACATTTTTTAAAGTTCCCCATAGTATCTTGCCCATGCATAACCTTTTCCAACCTGATTCTTTATCTGGATAGTATAGACATTAGAACCACAGTCATAAACTCTTGAACCTGAGGCTGGCTGTGCACCAGTTTCTTCCCAAACTGTTTGACTATCTGCACCAAGCATCCGAATATTACTATTGCTCGTTACATATCCATTACTGCATTCAATATATACCTTACAGTTGAAGCCATTATCTGAATATGCAATTGTCTGCCAGTTTGAGGCATTTGTTTCCAATTTTTTTGACGATGTATAAGGAAAATGATTACTTCCTGCTGCAAATGCAGTCACAGAAAGTCCCATTACCATTATACATACAAAAAATACCGCCATAATCCGTTTTATATTTTTTTCATGTTAATACTCCTTTCAATAACGGCAATATTTCTCAAATTTGAACAGCAACAAGAATTGGTCATTCCATAAGAACAATTTTAATTGTATCGTACAGAAATAACCTTTTCAAAGCATTTCTAAAAAGAAATTGAAACGCTTTGTGTATTATAGTACCACATCTCATTTAAGTCAATATTATTCTTTTTGTCAGTTTTGTCTATTTTGTTATTTAGATATAAATATGTAAAATAAAAGGCACTACTAAAAATTAATTAGTAATGCCACACTATAATACTATATTATTCGTTTATTTCACCTTGGACTATGTAGTCCGGATAATTATCGCTATCAAATTTTAAAATATCTTCATCTTTGACTACATTATATAAATATTTATAATTTATTGTAGTTTCTAATTTATATTCATTATTATCAATTCTATAATTTTCTATTTTAGATATATATTTATTTTCAACATCCAAATAATATATCTCTTTTATATCATCTCCAGTTATTGAAAATTTAATATAAATTTTATCATCAATTTTTTCTTTTCCTAAATATTTATATTGATTAGTATATTCTTTTAAGCCTTCATAGTTGAAACCATTTGTCAATATATATTCTTTATCTAATTCTCCTATTGAAAAATATGTAATTTCTTTTGAGGCATGTAATATAAATAATAATTTTCCATTATTAAAATTATATAGTTGTTCTTTACCGTCTTGATATATATATACAATATTATCTTTTATATATGTTTTCACTTTTAAATCAACTTTTTCTGATACATTATCAAAATGTTCCTCTTCTATATAGGCATTATTGGGTAATTCTGATTCAAATGGTAATAATTTTAAAATATTTTCTAACGAATATTTCATATTATAATATACATAAAAACCAATAAGTCCTAATAATAATATAATAATAATTATAGTATATTTCTTTTTCATAATCTTTGCCTCCATAAAATAATATTATCATTATATTTTTATATATTCAATATACATTTTTGTCATTTATGTCATATTTCCATATATTTAGAACAAAAGTGGACAATATTTAAACTGAAAAAGACAAAACTTTATTGAATTGTCGACATATTTGTTCGTTGCGCCGATTTTGTATAACAAAATCGTGTGCAAAAATGATTGTAAACTTTTATTTATTAGGAAAGTGCAGAGCACTTTCCTAATAAATAAAAAAACGCTATGAGCAAACTTGTCCATAGCGTTTGAACACAAAGAGATTTTATCATTACTTGGTTAATACGTAATTATTTGTCCCAATATTGATGTTTTCCAATATCTGGTTTATCTATATAAACCCAACAGTTTATTCTCATCGGTTTAGAAGATGAGCCTCCAACTGCAAAATACCTAACTAAAACTTCTGTATTTGCTTTTGCAGTATCCGGGATATAAAAATACGCATCGTTTTCATCATTATGTGCTGGAACAGCATATACATATCCACCTCTAATATGATTTCCACAAGATACTATTATTTGTGAGTTTGCACTTGTGTTATCACATTCCGCTCTGACAGTACCATAAATTGCGCCCCCAGGGTTAGGATTTGTAACTTTAAAGCTACCCGAATCGTTTTGGGTAAGCAAAACACTATTGTAAGTCACATCTCCGCTCCGCGTGGAATACGGTATAAATTCTCCTGCACGCTGTTGTTCAGACTGGTAAAAAACAACTCCATCTTCTTCATACAGGATAACCGCATCTTCTGGCAAAGTCATTTCCTTATTGTTTCCAACGTTTTCTTTCGATTCTTCAGCCGCAAACGCCGACATAGACATCATTCCCATACACATGGCAACTGCCATCAAAAATGCAAAAAACCGTTTCGTCATTTTCATTTTGTTTACCTCCATTTTGTTGTTTTGATTTCTTGGTTTCATTTGCAACTTCTCTTTGTGTTCTGTCACATTTTACAAAATTTACTAAACCATTTCGTAAATGTAACAAGCATTATATATTTCTCATAACGCTTTATGCTTTATACCACATTTATAACTAATGATTCAATTGTCATTCTTGTCAATTAAGTTAATTTTATCAAAATGTATTAATTTTTATCTTTCTCCAATACATTCAATATCAAAATAATAAAAGTCTTCGGTGTTAAGTAATAAGAATCGAATTGAGTATGAAATATATTGAAAAAATTATCTTTCATTTTTGTATTATCTGCATATTGAATTGCATAATTTATTCTTTTAATAAAATTAATTACAGTTAACTCTGTTATATTTCTTTCATTTAAAAATTCTTCTATTTCATTATTTATTATTATTTCAAATGGATTCTTCTTATATAGATAAATTACAAATTCTCTTAAAAATCTTGTTCCTACATTATTTTTTCTAAATCCTAGTATATCAAGTATCATATCAACAAACTCAATATATGACATTTCTTTATCTTTAGTAGAAATATCATATTTAGTTATCATTAATACAATTTCCTTTCAACTAGATTATAATATAAGTATAGCAGGTTAATTTACATAACTCAAAAATACAATATGTGCATTATTTGCAACAAAATGTGCATATTATGCTACAAAACAGTAGTATTTCTTTTCTAAAATACTACTGTTTTTACTTTTTTATATACAATTTTTATTAAAATCACAAAATTGTGAAATTTATGCACAAAAAAACGTGGGCAGTTAACCAATGAACAAGAACTTTCCCACGTTTCACACATTATGCCTTAATTCATAATGTATTAATTAAACTGAACTATTGCAAGTAATTCAGAATAATTACAATTTAATTATAAAACAAATCTATATAAAAAACAATTATTTTTTAGAACTAGGGGAAATTTCTTCCCCCTAAATATAGCTCCGAGTGGCTATTAAAATACAATCGGAGAAGCTCAATATCACAAACTAGATTATGATATAAAAAGAATTGAAAACTATGGTTTAGGAAATAAAAACATTCAAGATATAACTTATAAAGATATTCAAAACTTTTTAAATTTCTTAAATGACAATTATAGTGCTTCTACTAGAGATCATACTTATCAACTAATAGAAAAGAATATGGATTTAGCTTATAAAAGAAAGTTTATAAATGAGAATCCTTGTGATTTAGTAATAAAGCCACGAAGTAAAAAAAGTGCCAAAAAAATTGAATCTTTAACTGTTGATGAGCATAAAAAATTAAGTTCTTATCTTATGAGTGTATCATTAGAAAAAGAACCTTTAAAAAATGTATTTTTAATACAAATGTATATGGGATTAAGAATTAGTGAAGTTTTATCTTTAAAGAAAAATGACTTTGACTTAAATAACAATGTTCTACATATAAATAAAACTATGACAACTGATAAATACGGTTATACAATTATAGGAGAAAAAACAAAAACTGAAGCTGGAATCAGGGATTTACCAATCCCTGATTTTTTGATTCCTTATATAAAAGAACAACTATCAAACTATAACAATAATAATTATAATTTACTATTCTATAAAAATCACCCTTTAAATCATTCTGGTGCAAATGCTATATTCAAAAGAATATGTAATAATCTAAATATATTTAAACCTAATTTATCTACTCATATTTTAAGACATACTTATGGAACAAGATGTATTGAAGCTGGTATGCCTCCTGTTGTTCTTCAAAGATTAATGGGACATACTAATATAAAAGTCACATTAAATACTTATACATCAGTTTTAAATAAATTTAAAGAAGAAGAAATTGATAAAGTATCTCAATATTATGCCAAAAACAACTTAATAATGAAAGAAGAAAATCAACAAGAAACATTATTATTAAATAATAAAGATAAAAATTTAAAATTTTCCGATATTGAACGATAATACTCTGTAATCCTTATATATCAAGGGACTACATTTTTCATTTTTGTAGTACCACGTAGTCCCAATTGAATAAAATTTAATATAAACAAACAATAAATTTTAACAATGAAAACTAGTAATATCAACATATACAGCCCACAGTTCTCTATTCTTATAGATTTTTCAGCATTTTAGTATCAAAATTTCTTGTAATCCTTGAGGCAAAAGAAAAAGACAGATTTTTCAATCTGTCTTTTTTGGCTGGGCTGGGTAGATTCGAACTACCGAAATGCCAGAGTCAAAGTCTGGTGCCTTACCGCTTGGCTACAGCCCAATATATATATATAATTAGTGGGGTGGAAGATGGGACT
>CASYFC010000001.1 GCA_949482135.1 uncultured Clostridia bacterium | reverse complement strand
TCTCCAAGTAAAGAGCTCTTTTTATTTAGTGTCCACTATATGGGGTTCACTTCATTTGGACATACTCTTTTTGCATATAGAGAAAAGTTTTCAATATACATATAAAAACACTTGAAAATTAGCCTGTTTTCTGGTATAATATAGAATTAACAAGTTAAATTAGAATAAAGAAAGTGAGGAGAATTATAATAATGGAAAATTTAAAATATTTTAATAGATTCTATATAGATAAGGAAAAAGATATTGTTGTAGAATTATACAAAGGTGAAAATGTAGATGAAATAACATATATTATAAGAACTCCTAATCATAAAAGCGGAAATTTAATATCTAATTTAGCAAAAATTTCAGGATTAGAAACAATTAGAGATGAGAATGACTTAAAAATAATAAAAAATACTATACCAGCATCTATAAATCCAGAAAATAAAGAGGTATATATTTTTAGATTAGCAGGAATGAAAATCGCTAATATTTTTAAGGATAAAATTGAAGTAAAAGCTAAAATGCCTGCAATTACAAAAACATTAATGTCTCAAACAAAAACATATAATTTAGACATAAAAAAATCAATTGTAAAATCATACATATTTAAAAAATCAAAATTTAGAACAGATTTACATACACACATGAATGCTAACTTAACACCTGATGTTTTAATTTCTTTAGGAATTGTTCATCAAATAAAATACCCTTTATACTATGTTAAAAAATTAAATTTAAAAATAACAAAAAGCCAACAAAAGCAAATAGATAAAGATAGAAAAATGGTTGAAAAACAATTTGAAAATTTTGAATTAGAGGGAAAACATCTAGTTAGAAAAATTGATGATAATACGTTTATAAATTTTGCAGATTTAATATTAAATAACTTAGAAAATGCTGAAGAAAATATAGGAAAAATAAGAACAAGTTTGGCACTATTAAAAGATGGTCAATCAGTATTTACAAACTTAGAAAAGGTATATATATATAGATATGTATTTTGTAAAGCTAAATTTTCAGAACAAAAAATAAAACTTTCAAAATCAAAAATTGAAAAAATTCCAGAAGAAGAAATAAAAAAAGATATTGAAAAAATGTTAGAGGATAAAAAAAATGGAAGTGTATATAAAAATAATACTTTAAGACAAGACAAATATTTATGGATTGCTAGAGAATATCAGAAACAGGGTGTTTATTATGTAGAAATAACAGATACAGATTTGGCAAAAACAGGTGAACCAGCCATAAAAGTCCTAGAAGATATTCATGGAGTAATGCCTAGTATAGAAAAAGAAACTGGAGTTAAATTAAGATTTTTAGTTGGAATAAGAAGAATACCATTAACAATTATAAAAGATCAAAGTTCAAGTTCAAATTATTTAAGACAAACATTAGATGTTTTAAAAGCAGTAGCTAGAAGTCCATATATAGTAGGAAGTGATTTTATAGGAGAAGAAATAAATGATATAATGGATTTAAAACCAGTTATAAATGAATTAGTACAATACGCTGTAACAGAAGATAAAGGTTTTACTGTTAGAATTCATGCTGGTGAAAATGACTGTTTAAGAGATAATGTTGCCAAATCTATAAGATGTGTGAAAGAAGCATTAAAAAAAGGTCAAAAGATGCCTCCAGTTAGATTAGGACATGGTTTATATACAGCTGACTTAAATTCTGAAGAAGGTAAAATGCTTATGAAGGAAATTGTTGAAACAGGGGCAATATTAGAATTTCAATTAACATCAAATATAAGATTAAATAATTTAAATGATTTAACAAGACATCCTTTAAAAATTTATATTCAAAATGGTGTAAAATGTGTTCAAGGTACAGATGGATGTGGGTTCTATGGTTCAGATTCTGTTGATGAACAATTAGCATTATATAACTTAGTGGGATTAACAGATGATGACTTCGAAAAAATGAGAAAAGTAGAAGATGAAGTTATGGAAGCTAGTGAAAAATATTTTATAGAAAAATCTCAAAGATTTGAAGAGTTTTTAAATGGTAGAACTTTAAGAGAAGCCATTTTAGAACTAGAAGATGAAAATTTAGAAGCAGGTAAAAAATGCGATATTGAAATGAGAATTAGCAATAAACTAGATTCAGAAATAGAATTAAAAGATAAAATTAGAAACCTACCAGAAGATAAAATACCAATAGTAATTGCTGGTGGAAGTTTTAATGCAAAAGATAGAGAAACAGAATTAAGTGATGAGGGATTAGAGATTCTTAGAAATCTAATTAAACATCTAGATAATAAAAAGGTATGTTTTGTTGTAGGACATAAAATGAAAGGATTTGAAAAAGCGATTGTAGATATTTCAAAAGAACTAGATAAAAAATTTGAAATAGATGCAATAGTTCCAAAAGAAGTTTCTGCTGAAGTAAAAAATGACTTATTAAAACAAGATATAAATGGAATAAGAATTTCACCAGAAAGTGAAGAAATGGGAATTTATAAGAGTTTCAATTATGAGATATTTGAAAGAAGAAATTCTATAGTACTTGCATTTGATGGGAATTCACCTGTTTCAAATTTAGTTCAAGAAGCAAAAAATGGAAAAGGAAAAGCTAAAATATATGTAAATTCTGAAGTTGAAGCATTAAAAGATAAAGCGAATTCTCTTGGAGGATATGTAAAAGAGTTTAAAATCAATGATAATTTGGCTGAAAAAATTTTAAATGATTATCCAGAAATAGGGACAAACAATAATCTAGTATAAATAAAAAATACTATATTGTATTTACAATATAGTATTTTTTTACATTTTTATAACAAATATTGAATTATTAATAACATATTGATAAAATATAATACATAATACTTGAGATTATTTGAGGTACAATAGAAAAATGGGAAGAGAAAGAAAAAATCTATATTTTAATGTTCAAAGTGCAATAAAAAATGCTAAAATACAAAAATATTTTAAAGAGCGTGATGAAATTTCAAAGGAAGGACTTTCCTTTTTTGGATATTTTAATAAAAAGAATGATTTGCAAATTGAAAGATTAAGAAATTTAAAATTAAAAATAGAGTTGCTTCAAGTAGTAAAAATTGAAGAAAAAGACAAATTTGATTCAAAAGAACTAATGTCAGATTTATATGCATGCGCAATAGCAGACTTGGCAGGTAATTTTACAACAGAGATGAGTAATTTATACAATGAAATAAAAGTAGAATGTAATGATGATGTAGAAGAAGAAATTTATAAAATGGCTCTTACAAAGATTTCTAATAGTAAAAATTATTTACCTATTATACATAAAGCAAAACATTTTGAAATTTTTGGGGATACTAAAGCTCAAATAGAATATTTAAAACTAGAAAATCAAAATATAGAAAATCAAATAGTGTCTGAAAGAGGAAGTAAATTCGACACAGAATTTAAGTAGAAATGCTTGACAAAGTTATCAATTGGTTGTATACTATTTTAGTAACTTTGAAATAAAATTTATTTTGACATATATAAAAGTCACTAAAGGAGGGAATTGATATGGCACAACCAAAAAGAAGATGGTCAAAAGCTAGAACTGGATCAAAAAGAGCTACATGGAAAATAGAAGAAACAAATTTATCAACATGTTCACATTGTCACCAACCAGTAAGACCACATACTGTTTGCTCAAACTGTGGTTACTATGATGGAAAAGAAGTTATTGCCAAAAAAGCTGAATAATTAAATAAGAAAATTGAAAAAACATATGAAAATATGTTTTTTTTATTTAAATTTAATGACTCCTATACCTGTGTTTAGAGAGTCATTTTTATTTGTAACAAAAAAGAAATATAAAAGAAATATAAAAAAACAAAATGCTAAATAGCTTACAAACAGTGCAATACAAAATGCAATACAAAACAACTATTATTAAATATACAACTTAATAGTATATTTTTTATTTATTGCATTTATTTTATCATAATAACAATGAATTGCAAATTTTCAGTTATTTTGAAAATTACATTTATTAAAATCGACAAAACACTCTTCTAGCAAGTGTTTTGTGGTTCGTACTCACTATTATTAAGTTGTATACTTAATAATAGAAGAGGAAAATTAATTGAGAAAAAGTAAAAAAGCTAAAGTTGGTATATATCTTTGGAAATTAATATTAATAATAATTTTATTTTTTGTTATTGCCATCTCTTTAGAAATTTTCTTATTAATTGAAAGGAAAGCTAAAGAGATTTTTTTTAGTAGTACTAGTGAATATGCTTCTTTGCAAGAAATTAAAGAAGAAAGTGAAAATGAAATTTTAGAAAGTACAAATAATGGGATTAATGAAGAATTTTCTTCACAAGGAATTGAAGAAGAGATAGATAATACCCAATATAATGATGATAGAAACTTAGTTGCAGATGCAAATAATGTTCAAACTATAAAAATACATTTTTATGATGGAAATTATAAAAATGATTGGATGGATTCGATAGCTGGAATTGAACATGAGGTATATGTTGATAGTACAGATGAGAATATATATTATATTTCACTGTATTATATGGGAATGAACATTTTTGGAACAGGTGATTACAGTATTTTGTATTATTTTTATGAAGTTAATTCATCAGGTAAAAAAACATGTACATTAGAAGAAATTAATGGTGAACCATGTGCAAAAATTGTATTAGATGCTTCTAAAGAATGTAATATTTACTACTTGCCAGGTTATGTTCTTCAGTCAGTAGTTAGCTTTGATGGGACTAATGGTGGAATTTATTCTAATGAAAATTTTTTAAATATGCCATTTGATTTGTCAACGTTAAAAGTAGAACTTCCAACTAGTGAAGAATTTTCAAGTAATAAATTTAAACTTGCTGGATGGTATGATATTACTAATAATAGATATTATGATAGCTCATACTTTGGAAAAGAAGTTACTACAACTGAAAATGCAATATTTTATGCAGATTGGATTTCCAATAATTACAATAATGGTACAATGCAAGAAGGAAAAATTGAAAGTGCTGATACAGAAGGATTAGTAAATATTAGTATATTCGATTATAATGAATTATTTAATATTTCGAGTTGTGATTACAATAATCCAGCTTGGATAATGAAAGATATTCAAAATGGTTTTGTATTTGTAAATGGAAATAGTAGATTGAATGGCACATTAGCAAAACCACATGGAGCTTTAACAGAGGGAATTGTTAGTAACTGGACAGGAACAGACGGAAATCCATATCAAGGAATTTTAGAAAAACATGATACATTATTAAACAAATTATTTGACGAAAGTGGAAATACGCCAGGAGTTCATTATCTTGGAAAGGCAGAAGGCTTATTCTATTTAAATGATGAAGGGTATTATGAATATGATTCTGCAAAACATATGGCTTCATACAATAAAGAAAATCAAAGATTTACAGTATATGATTCGCCTCAAAATATTAATTCTTTTTCAAAATGTTTTTTACCTCTAAATGGAGAATCTTCTAATTATGGGACTAATGATGTGAATTATTGGTTTGGAATGAAAACTGAAATTACTTTTAATTTGGAATCTGATACAGGTACAAACCAAAATATATATAATGGAGAAGATATTATTTTTACATTCTCAGGTGATGATGATACATGGGTTTTTGTTGATGATGAACTAGTACTTGATATTGGAGGAATCCATGATCCTTGTTCAGGAAGTATTAATTTTAATACAGGAGAATGTTTTATAAATGAAGAGAAAATAGAAAATACTATTTCATTATCTGCTGGTGTTCATTCATTGAAAGTATATTATATGGAAAGAGGTACTGGTGCTTCAAATTTAAGAATATCTTTTTGTAGTGCTTTATTAAATCAAGCAACTAGTTTGAAAAAAGAAGTAAATAAAAAATTAGTAGATTATAGTGAAAATATTATTTATACTTTAAAATATGAAAATATAGGTAAAAATGATATTAATAAATCATATGGATATGACATATTTCCATTTAATGGAGGAATTCATGGAACTGTTGCAAAAGGAAAAATGTATCTTGAAAAGATAGTTTCAAATCATTCGAGCATTGATTCTAGTGCTACTTTAAAAATCTATTACAGTACGATTGAAGGTAAATTTCTACAAAAGTTAATTGGAAATTATGGATTAGAAGATCAAACTGGAGGAAAAATAGAAGAGATGCTCGAATATGGATATTTATCTGAAGACAACAATGAAATTATTATTCAAAATAATAATTTTTCTAATTATAAGAAGATATTTGAATATTTGGGAACACTTGATAATAATAATACATCTTTAAAAAATGAAAATCATGAGATAACTTGTATATATATTGTAGCTGAGAATTTTAAGAAAGCATCAAAATTAAGCTTGGATTGTTATATGAAAATTGATAATGAAGGCCAAAGCAAGGATATTTCAGGTGATAGGTACTTTAATAAAGCGTTTAGTATAATAGCAAACAATAAAGCTAATGAATATGATGAATCTAATGTTGTGTCTACAGCAGTAATATCGAGATTTATTTCTGGTATGGTTTGGAATGATAAAAATGGTAATGGATTAAGAGAAGAAAATGAAAAACCAATAGAAGGTGTTGTGGCAACATTATTAAAATATGATCAAGAAAATAGTACTTATAGTGTATGTGATAGAGACTTACAAGGTAATAAAATAGAACCAATTACTACAACTCAGGATGGAATGTACGAATTTGACAAATTACCAGCAGGAGAGTATATTGTAGCATTCAATACAAATAATGCTAATTATGTAATAACAAAATATCAAGTTAATGGTATTAATGATGCAAACACAAATGACGGAGTAAAATCTGATAATAGTGAAGAATATGATTTTACTATAAAATACTCTTTAGAACAACAGAATATAAAATTACATATAACAGATGAATTATCAGAAGATATGTTAGATGATTATAAAGAAAAAATTATAAATCAAGATTTAGGCCTTTGTGAAAAAAATGTAGAATTGCAATTACCTGTAACTGGTGGAGGAGAAAGTATATATTTTATAGTTATAGGACTGACTATTATGATTACTAGTGGAAAGTTTATTTTAAGAATAAAGAAAAAATTAATATAGTAATAAGGTGATGTTAAAATATTTGTTTAAACATCACTTTTTTGCTGTGATGTTCTTGATAATAAACACTTTAAATGATATAATTCCCCTGAATAGGAGAAATATTATGAATGATAGAATAGATAAGCAAAATTACTATTTAGATATAGCAGAAACAGTGGCATCAAGAGCTACATGTTTAAGAAAAAAATATGGTTCAGTAATAGTAAATCATGATCAAATAATTGCAACAGGTTATTGCGGAGCACCTAGAGGAAGAATAAATTGTTGTGATTTAGGATATTGTACCAAAAAGAAATTACTTCCAGATCAAAGACATAGTGGATATGACGCTTGTAGATCTGTACATAGCGAGCAGAATGCAATTATTAGTGCTTCAAGAGAAGAAATGATTGGAGCAACATTATATTTAGTTGGATATAGAACAGAAAATCATGATTATGAAGAAGGTGCAGCTCCTTGTTTGATGTGTAGAAAGCTAATTATAAATGCTGGAATTGAAAAAGTTTATGTAAGAGTTAATAAAACTGAATACCGAATTTTTGATGTTGATGATTGGATAAAAAATGATGAACTTTTAAATGGTCAATTACAATACTAAATTATTGTAAAAGAGGGAGTTAAATTGAAAGAAAAAATTTTAAAAAATAGAAAAATTATAGACTATTTAATATTAATAATTGTTGGATGTATATTATGCATACCATTATTAAATTCTAATACAGATATTTATAGTGATGATGGAATACAACATATTGCACGAGCTTTTGGAACATTATCCAGTATAAAGCAAAATGGTATGTTTCCGAATGTAATATCATCATTTGCTAATAATTTCGGATATTCTTGGAATTTATTTTATGGTCCAATTTCAACATATTCTATTATTCTTATAAATTTAATATGTAATAATTTTTTAATTTCATATAAATTGTTTGTTTTAATAGCATTAATTTTATCTGGGGTATTTATGTACAAGTTCATGAATTCATATGTTGAAAATACTAATGCAGCATTACTTGCAAGTATTTTGTATATGACTTTTCCATACCATTTAACAGATTTATATATAAGAAATGCATTAGGCGAATATATATCATTTATGTTTATACCACTAGTATTTCATGGATTATACAATTTATTTTATACGTCAGATAAAAATTATTATTTAGCAATTCGGAGCTATTGGGTTAATATTAACACATAATATATCTACTGTGCTTGTAGCTTTTTTTGCACTTTTATATGTTGGATTAAATATTGATAAAATAAAAAATACTAATATAAAAAAGAGTATAATTATAAATTTAGTTTTTATATTATTAGTAACTAGCTTTTATTGGCTACCATTATTAGAAGCTAAGTTTATTACAAATTATCAAGTGTATGAACCTGGAATGATGGCTACAAATGAAAATACTGCAGAACATGGATTAAAAATTAGACAATTTTTTGTAACTATGAATGATGGCTCTTATGTGTTCGAACTTGGAATACATTTTATAATAATTTTAGTATTTTCTATGATGACATTTAAAAATATAAAATCAGAATATAAAGAAAATTATGGATTTTTCTTAATTGCTGGAATATTTTCGTTATGGATGTCAACAAAGTATTTTCCGTGGAAATTTATACCTCAAGAAATGTGTATTATACAATTCCCATGGAGATGTATGATGTTAACAGGATTCTTTTTTAGTATGGTTTGTGCTATGAACATTTATACATTAGTGAAAAAATTTAATAGTAAAGATGTTGCTATTATTACAATAATTTCAGTAGTTTATGTGGCTGCATTATCAGGAATGGTTCCACATACCAATATTCAAAATATAGAAAATCTAGAACTTGGCAGAATTTCAGGTAGTGAATATGAAACAGTAGCTGGAACTGCTAAAGCAGAATATTTACCAGTTAAGGCATATGAAAATAGATTCTATATTGCAACAAGAGAAGATAATATTTATGTTTTAGAAGGAAAAGCATTAATTGAAAATGAAGTGAAAAATGGAAGTCATTATACTGCTGATATAAAAACATATGAAGCTGAATATACAATTTTTGAATTACCATATATTTACTATCCAGGATATCAAGTAAGAGCAGATGGAATAATAAAAGAGACTTTTGAAACTAAGAATGGATTTTTAGGAATGATACTTGGACCAGAAGATAAAGTTTCTTTAGAAGTAAATTATGCTGGAACAAAAACTATGGCTTATTCATATATTGTTTCTATAATTTCAAGTATAATTTTTATAGTTTATGTATGGAAAAAACATTAAAATAAATGAAGGGAGATAAAAAATGTCAAAACCAATAGTTGCTATAATTGGAAAACCCAATGTTGGAAAATCAAGATTTTTCAATTATGTAGTTGGACAAAGAATATCAATAGTAGAAGATACTCCAGGAGTTACTAGAGATAGAGTTTATGCAGATACTTCTTGGAGAGATAGAGAATTTACATTAATAGATACAGGAGGTATAGAACCAGAATCAGACGATATAATACTTTCTCAAATGAGAGAGCAAGCTAATATTGCAATAAGTATAGCTGATGTAATTATTTTTATGACAGATATTAAACAAGGAGTTACAGCAGCAGATTCAGAAATAGCTATGATGCTAAAAAAATCACACAAGCAGATTATATTAGTTTGTAATAAATCTGATAATTATGGAGAACCACCAGCAGAACTTTATGAATTTTATAATTTAGGAATGGGAGAACCTCATCCGATATCAGCAGCAAATGCAATTGGAATAGGTGATTTATTAGATGAAATATATGAAAAATTACCACCTAAAAATGATGATGAATTAGATAATGATAGAATAAAAGTTGCAATAATAGGAAAACCAAATGTAGGAAAATCTTCACTTTTGAATAAAATATTAGGAGAAGATAGAAGTATAGTAAGTAATATTGCAGGAACAACTAGAGATGCAATAGACTCTAATTTTGAAAATGAATATGGTAAGTATACATTTATAGATACAGCAGGAGTCAGAAAAAAAGCTAAAGTAAATGAATCTATAGAAAAATTTAGTGTAATGAGAACTCTTTTAGCAATTGAAAGAGCAGATGTATGTTTAGTTTTAATAGATGCAAATGAAGGTGTAACAGATCAAGATGCTAAAATTTTAGGTGAAGCTCATGAAGCAGGAAAAGGAATAATAATTGTAGTAAATAAATGGGATGAGATTGAAAAAGAAAATGGAACTTTAGAAAAATTCAAAAAAGAAGTTTATAGCAATCTTTCTTATGCTAGTTATGCCCCAATTTTATTTATTTCAGCCAAAACTGGTCAAAGAGTAAATAAAATATTTGAGATGATAAATCATGTGGCAGAAGAAAATGATAAGAGAATTTCAACTTCAGTAATAAACGAAGTAATAAATGAAGCAATTGCAGTTGTTCAACCACCTACTGATAAAGGAAAAAGATTAAAAATAATGTATGGAACACAAGCATGTTCTAAACCACCAACATTTGTTATTTTCTGTAATAATAAATCGCTATTTCATTTCTCTTATCAAAGATATTTAATTAATTGTTTCAGAAATAATTTTGGATTTGAAGGAACACCAGTTAGATTAATAATTAGAGAAAAAGGCGAAAAAGATAATTAAATTTTATAGATTGACTATTATATATTTATATAATATAGTTTACAGAGGGAGGAAATATTATGGTAGTATACATAATAATGGCTATTGTTGCATATGCAATAGGAAGTATTAATTTTTCTGTTTTAATCAGCAGAAAAATGGCAGGATTTGATGTAAGAGAAAAAGGTAGTGGAAATGCTGGATCAACAAATGTTTTAAGAACAGTAGGAAAAAAAGCAGCAGCACTTACATTAGTTTGTGATATTTTAAAAGGAGTTGTTGCTGTATTAATTAGTTTATTAATAAGCAAGATAGCAAAGGATTGTAGTCCAGCAATTTTAGTGGAAATTGCTGCATTAGCAGTTGTTTTAGGTCATACTTTTCCAATATTTTTTGAATTTAGAGGTGGAAAAGGTGTTGCAACAAGTTTAGGTCTTATTCTTATAATAAATTGGAAAATTGGACTAATTTGTCTAGTATTTGCATTAATATTAATGGCAATTACAAGAATGGTATCTTTAGGATCAATTTCAGCTGCAGTGTTATTTGCAGTACTAACACTATTTATAAGAGAATCTTATATAGTTGAATATGAAGCTAGTTTTATAATATTCGGGATATTACTTGCAGCATTTGTTATTTTTAATCATAGAAGTAATTTAAAAAGGATAATTGCAGGAACTGAGAATAAATTAAGCTTTAGCAAAAAAGAAAAGGAGAATATTAAATGAAAAAAATTGCAATAATAGGAAGTGGAAGCTGGGGATCTGCGTTAGGTATATATCTAGCTCAAAATGGAAATGAAGTAAAAATTTGGTCATTCAATGAAGAAGAAAAAAGAATAATTAATGAAGAGAGAAAATGCGTATTTTTACCAAAGGCTATTATACCAGATGGAATAGTTTGCTCAAGTAATTTTAAAGAAGTATTAGAAGGAGCAGAAATAATATTACATGTTACACCTTCAAAATTTGTTAGAAGTACACTAAAACAATATAAACATTTAGTAACTAAGGATCAATTGTTTATCATGTGTTCAAAAGGTTTTGAGGCTGAAAGCAATTTAACATTAGATCAAGTTATTGAAGAAGAATTACCAAATGTGCATTATGGAATATTATCAGGACCTAGTCATGCAGAAGAAGTTTCTTTAAATATTCCTACAGCTTTAGTAATTGCATCAAAAGATGAAGAGCTAAAAGAATCAATTATAGATGCTTTTAAATCAAATACTATGAGAATTTATACATCTAAAGATGTAAGAGGGGCTGAACTTGGTGCTGCATTAAAAAATATAATCGCATTTTGTGCAGGAGCTGCTGTTGGATTAGAATTAGGAGACAATACATTTGCAGCTTTACTTACAAGAGGACTAGTAGAAATTGCTAGACTTGGAACTGCTATGGGTGGAGAAGAAAAAACATTTTATGGTTTAACAGGTTTAGGAGATTTAATAGTAACTTGTGGAAGTGAACATAGTAGAAATAGAAGAGCAGGAGAACTTATTGGAAAAGGATATTCAATTGATGAAGCAAAAAAACAAATAGGAATGACAATTGAAAGTATAGATAATATTGATGTGGCTTATTGTTTATCTAAGAAATATAATGTAGAAATGCCAATAGTAAATGCAGTATATGATGTATTGTACAATGGATTAGATGCTAAAGAAGCTGTAGATAACTTAATGACGAGAAATCTAAAAGAAGAATAATGGAGGAATTTAAAATGGATTTTTTTAATAAATTAGGAAAAAAAGCAAATGAAGCTTATAAAGTAACTAAAGAAAAAGCAACAGAGGCTTATAAAGTAACTAAAGAGAAGGCAAATGATATTTCTGAAGAAATAAAACTAAAATCAAAAATTAATTCTTTAGAAGAAAAAAATTATGAAATTTATGCTGAAATTGGAGAAATTGTATATAATGAAGTAAAAGATGGAAAAGATGTTTCTAAAGATGAAGTGACAGCAAAGTGTGAAGAGATTTCTAGAAATAAAGATGAAATTGAAAAACTAAGAACAGAACTTTTGGCAGTAAAAAAAATAAAAAAATGTGTTAATTGTGGAGAAGAGTTAGATATAGAAGTAGAATTTTGTTCAAAATGCGGAAAAGAACAACCTAAAATAGAGAAAATTGAAATAAAACAAGAACCTGAAACAGTAAAAGAAGCTGAAGTTGTTGAAGTAAAAGATGCAGAAAATAATGAATCAAACAATGAAGAAAACAACAATCAATAGGAGAAAACAATGAAATTAGTAGTTCAAAGAGTAACAAAAGCTCAAGTTGAAGTAGAAGGAAAAATAGTTGGAAAAATAAATAAAGGATTTATGGTTTTATGTGGAATTACACATGAAGATACAGAAAAAGAAGCTGATATTTTAGCAAGAAAACTTTGCAATTTAAGAGTTTTTGAAGATGAAAATGAGAAGATGAATCTATCTATAAAAGATGTAGAAGGGGAACTTTTAATAATTTCTCAATTTACTCTCTATGCTGATACTATGAGTAGTGGTAATAGACCAAGTTTTATTGCAGCGGCACGTCCAGAAAAAGCAGAACCATTATATGAATATTTCTTAAAAAAATGTGAAGAATATGAAGTTCATGTAGAAAAAGGAATATTTGGAGCAGATATGCAAGTATCTCTTGTAAATGATGGACCTGTAACTATTATTTTAGAAAAATAAGTTAATACAGATTAATATGGATATCTTTCATAAATGTATTTTATTAAATTGTTTATATTATTATCAGATACACATATATATACATCTTTATCAAGACAAATCCATAGATTAATATTGTATTTTTGCTTGTTATCAACATAACAAGATATTAAATCAATCATTTCAATAGGATTATCATATTCAATTTTACAGATTAAGTTATTTTCTAATTTTAAATTCTTAGAATAGTATTGTTCTAAGAATTTTTTTATTTCTCCATTTTTTTCACTATAGAAATTTAAAGTTGTTTTCATAAAATTCCTTTCTATAAATAACAATTTACATATATTTTATGTATAAATTTTAAAAATATTCTGATAATAATAGTGGAGGAAGTTTATGGCAAAGAAATATATTTTTTATTTTATAGTTTTAATTATTATGTTATTTTTATTTACAGGATGTTCTGGAATTGAAGGAAAAAACAAATCAGCAAGTGTTGAGGAGAAATCTTCGAGTGAAATCGAATATTTACAAGATAGAATATTTACTTTAATAAATAAATATTCAAAAGGAGAATATTTAGAAGATGATGTAATCAATTGGAAAAATGTTAATAAAGATGCTCAGAAAATAGGAAAAGTTTTGGATACATTAATGTTAGATTTGGGAGAAGCGAAAATTTCTAATGAAGATTTAAATAGGTTTAGAACTGAAATTAATAACTTATTAATTGCAAGTGGAGGAGAAGATGAACAAGCATTACTTACTAGTGCAAGTAATTTATATTCACTACTGCCAGATTATTATGGGAAATTCTCAAATGACAATAATAAAAAAGATATAATGAGTTTAAAATCATTAGTTTTAAGTAGCTATATAAATTCATATTTCTTAAATTGGCAAGAGGCAAAAACAAAAGCTAGTTCAGCAGAAACTAAATATAAAGAAATGTCAGACAATTTAGAATATATGAAAGAATATTCTTATAGTTTGAATAAAATATACATTCTAGTTGAGGAATTTAAAAATGCTGTTGATTTAGAACAAGCAGATTTGGCTAAAATAAAATATATTAATTTTATTGAAAAGATTTAAGCCATAAAGCATTTTACTATATAAGTAGAATGCTTTATTTTTTGAAATCAATATATGCATATCAAATGTGATGCAGGTGTTACAAAATCTTAATATAATCCTGAAAACTATAATATAAGTACTCTTTTCAAAGTAGACATAAGATTGAGAATGGGGGTTAATTAATGAAATATCTGAAATTACTGAATTTCAACTGAAACAAATGTGAGAAAATTGAAATTGTACATTAATTTTTTTATATGATAATATCTATACAAATAAATAGCAATAATAACATTGTTATTATTGCTATTTATTTGTATTAATTTGTGGAGAATAAAATGAAAAAAAGACAAATATTAATTATAACAATTTTAATGTTAATATTATTGGAAATATTTTTACCATTAAAAAGTTTTGCGGTAGATTCAATTGTAAATATTGGAGCAGGTTCAAAAAGTTGGACACAATATATTAAATATCATTCTAATTATCCAAATGGAAGTGATAAAGTATTTACTGTACAATATAATATAAAAAACTATGTGAACATGTATAATAGCTTTAATACTATAAAAACATTGAGCGATTGTGGATTTAGTACACCATCTTCTTATAAAGCAAAAGCACAAGTATGGAATACATCTAAAAGTGGAAGTGGAACTGGATATGAAGAAAATGCTAATTATGTATTTTACCAATCACAAGATGGAACTACATTAGATTTATATGCTATATGGGAAGAAGATAAGGTAGATTATTACTTAAACTATGATGCTAATGGTGGTAAAAATGCTCCAGCAAGTCAAACTGTATCTGTACCAACAACTTTTCTTAGTGCAACATTTACTATTTCATCAACTAAGCCAACAAGACAAGGTTTTATATTTAAAGGTTGGTCAGAAACCCCAAATGCTATGTCAGTCGATTATAATCCAGGTCAAAATGCTAATTTTTCAAATAAAACTACAACATTATATGCTGTGTGGGAAATAACTTATACATTAGATTATAAGACTTTTGAATATAATATTGAAAATATGCCGACTAAATTTACTAAAATTACAAATACATCAACCGAAAATGTTAAGATTACATCACAAGAACCAAAAAGAGTAGGATATAAATTTATAGGATGGTCTGAAAAAACAAATTCTAATAATGTAGAATATACTCCTAATCAAAATATTATATTAACTAGTGAGAAAACAACAAAAACATTATATCCTGTTTGGGAGAAAGACAATCAAGATGATAAAAATTTATATTCAGAATATAATATAGAATATTATTATGATAATATAAAAGATAATTCTAAAACGGAAAATGGTATAAGAGATGCTGTTAGTACAGAAATAACAGCTAACAAGTTAAATGAAAAGATAAAATATAATATAAAACCAAATTATAAGTATGTATCAATAGTAGGTACACCAGTAACAATAAAAAAAGGTGAAACACCAATCATAAAAGTTTTCTATGAATCAATAGAAAAAGAAGAGCCATTAGATCCAAATGATCCAAATAAATTATTTACAATAACAGTAGAAAATAATAAAGATGGACATAAATATAATTCATATCAAGTGTTTGCAGGCGATTATTATGAAGAAACAGATGAACAAGGAAACAAAAAAGCAATATTATCAAATATTGAATGGGGAGCAGAATTAAATAAAGTAATAGTTACAGATGTTGAAGAAGATTCAGGAAAAACACATGGAGATAAAATAGTTGAATTATTAAAATCTTCTAATGAAGAAAAATATAAAGATTGCATAACAGCATCAGATGTGGCAGACGTATTATCTCAGTATCCAGAACATGATAATGAAGTAATAAGAAACTTTGTAAATGTAGTAGGAAAATATATAAAAGATAATAACATTACAATCACAAAAGATACAACAGAATTTCTTGAATATGCAGACAGCACAACAGGAGTGATAACAAATACATATTATCAAATAAAAGATTTAATCCCAGGATATTATATAGTAATAGATGCGGAAACAAGTGAAAAAGATGATAGCTTTAGTAGATATTTAATTGATGTAGCACAAGATGTAACCATGCATGTAAAAACATCAATACCAACATTAACAAAAACAGTTGGAGAAAATAATTTACAAAAAGAGATAGAAACAACAGTAATGGATGAACAAACTGGAGAAGAAAAAACAGTAAAATCAACAATTAAAGATAACACGCATAATACAGCAACATATAAAGCGAATGGAAATTATGATATTAAATTCCAATTAAATACAACAATTCCAGATACAGATACATATGAAGAGTATAAATTTGTTATAAGAGATATAATAGCAAAAGGATTTGACTTTGATGCAAATTCATTAGTTATAACAATAGGTGGAACAGAATATAAAGATTATGTTTTAAGAAATAATGCAGATGAAATAACTGGAAATAGAATATTAGAAATTGATTTTGGAAATTTAGTAGAAAAAATTGCAAATAATACTGTTCAAAAAGCTCAAGATGTAGTAATAAAATATAATGCAAGATTAAATGCAAATGCAGAAACTGGATATATACCAAACATAAATGAAGCATATTTAATGTATTCAAATAATCCATATGATAAAAATTCAAGCACACAAACAACAACAGTAAATACTTATACATATTCAATAAAGTTAGATATAAGTAAAATAGCAGAAAAAGAAAAAAATTTGCTTGATGAAAATGGAGAAATACCAGAAGAAGTATTAATATACTTAGAAGGAGCAGAATTTGAAATATATGATGGACCAGAATATATTGTAAATGAAGATGGAAAGAAAGAAAAAAATACATCAAGAAACCTAATTGCAACAATAGTAAGTAGCGATGAAGAATTAAATAAAGGACATGCTGTTTATAATAGTTTAGGAGCAGGAACATATTATATAAAAGAATCAAAATCACCAAATGGATATAATAAGCTAAAAGAAGAAATAGAGATAGAAATATTAGCAACATATGATGGCTTTGGAATTGGCTGGGGAGTTAATGACAAATCAAGTAATATATTAGTAAAAGCGATACCAAAAACAGAAGATGGTATAGAAGGAAAAATACCATATATATCATTAGAAGTACAAAATACATCAGGATTTCAATTACCTGCAACAGGTGGTGTAGGAACAATAATATTTACAGTTATAGGATTAAGTGTAATGGCACTAGCTGTCTTTAGGTTAAAATCAAATAGGAAAAAATAAAATAAGAAAGTAACTTACTATATTGTAAGTTACTTTTTGCTTTAAATTCTATTTATTATCAAATTCAATTAATTTTTGTACAATTTGAACAGCATTTGATGCAGCACCTTTTCTAATATTATCAGCTACACACCAGAAATTAATTCCAGATTCAACACTGAAATCTCTTCTTATTCTTCCAACGAATGATTCGTCATGACCAGTAGCGTGTATTGCTAAAGGATAAATATTATTTTCTGGATCATCTTGAACAATAACACCAGGTGCATTTTTTAATACTTCTCTTAATTCTTTCAAATCAAATTCATTTTCAAATTCAACATTTATAGATTCACTATGAGAGTTTATAACAGGAACTCTAACTGTTGTTGCAGTTATTTTTAAATTTGGTTTATTTAAAATTTTTCTTGTTTCATTTATCATTTTTTCTTCTTCTTTTGTATATCCATTATCTAAGAATGAGTCAATATGAGGTAAGCAATTATTAACTATAGGATAAGGGAATTTTTTTGGTTCCTCATCTTCTAATCCTCTTTTTAAGTCATTAACACCTTCTTGTCCCGCACCTGACACAGCTTGATATGTAGAATATATAATTCTTTTTATACCATATTTATCATCCAAAGCTTTCAAAGGTAATACTGCTTGAATTGTTGAACAATTAGGATTTGCAATAATATTATGATGACCCATTATTGCTTCTGGATTTACTTCTGGAACAACTAATGGAACATCAGGATCCATTCTAAAAGCACTACTGTTGTCAACTACTATACAACCTTTTTCAGCAGCAATTGGAGCAAAAAATTTTGATGCTTCGCTTCCAGCTGAGAAAATTGCAAAATCAAATCCCTCATCAAAAGAATTACTTTTTAATTCCTGTACTAAACATTGTTTTCCATTGAAAAAGAAATCTGTTCCAGCAGATTTTCTAGTTGCAAAAAAAGAGCATTGAGAAATAGGTAGTTTATATTCTTGAACTACTTCAATAACTTTTCTACCAACCATCCCTGTTGCTCCAACAATAGCCAATTTATATTCTTTCATAATAAACCTCCTTTTATATTGTTTAAGGAATATATGCTTTATTATATTCTAAAAAAATAAATTTGTACATAGAAAAAAAGAAAAAACCTCATTTATATGAGGTTTAAAAATCATAATATAGTTGTAGATATACAGAATATGCTTGTTTGAATTCTTCAAAAGAATCAAAAACATCTATATAATTTTCATTATAAAGTCTTAATAAATCTGAATCTGAAATATAGTTGTTAATATCAAATTTATCTTTAGAATTATTATTTGTAGATGTGTTAGAATTAGTATTTGTATTTACCATAGGTGCATTGTATTTGTGATTTGATTTGTATGACTTAAATTGCATTATAGTAGCAATAAAAATTATCAAATAAATAATAAAAATAAATAAAACAACAGCTAAATTTGCACCAAGTTTTTTTGAAAGCTCATCATATATTATTTCTCTTTTATCTGTTTTTTGGTAGTAATTACTATTTGATTGCTGACGAGTATTGTTATTATAGCTTGAAGAATATCTATTTTTATAATAATTATTATAAGAAGTATAAGGATTATATTCAGAAGAATATTTTGGTGGTGTATAATTATAATTAGTGGTTCTATTTATTGGAGTTATACTTAAATCATAGTCATATTTTTTAGTACTATCAGATAAGGTATCATAAGCTTCGTTTATTTCTTGAGTTTTTCTTTCTGCAAATGCTTTATCACCTTGATATAAATCTGGATGATATCTTTTTATCAACTTTTTGTATGCATTTCTTATTTCTTCTTGTGAAGCATTTTTGCTTACACCTAAAATTTCGTAATGTGTCATTTGTTTCTCCAATTTTATGAATTATCAGCTAATCTTTTAGAAAAATAAAGATTTCTAAGATATTTTTTCTAATTAATATATAAATACTGTGTATATAATAATAATTATAAATATAAATATTTAAAAAATCAACATAAAAAAGATATCAAGGTTTTTATAAATCTATTTTAAAAATCTTGAAAGTTGACGAAAAATAGTATAAAATGTAAAAGTTATTAGGAGGAATAGATGTGCAAGAAAATAAAAAAAATTTCATAAAATTAGTAAATGAAAAAATATCAAATAAAAATTTAAAATATTCAATTTTAACAATGGGATGTCAACTAAATGAAAATGATTCAGAAAAAATGGCTGGTATGCTAGAAAAAATGGGGTATTCAGAAATATCAGATTATAAAAATGCAGATTTAGTAATTTTCAATACTTGTTGTGTTAGAGAAAATGCAGAAGAAAGATTATTTGGTAAAATTGGCGAAATAAAAAAAATAAAAGAATCTAGAAATGTTATTTTAGCAATTGGTGGATGCATGATGCAAGAAGATGGAATGTTACAAAAAATAAAGAAAAGCTATCCTTTTGTTAATGTTATTTTTGGAACTCATACAATGCAAAATTTACCAGAAAATATTTATAAAGCAATTATTGAAAATGAAAAAGTAAAAGATGTTATTGATATAGATGGGGAAATCTATGAAGGATTACCAATAAAAAGAAATGATAAATTTAAAGCTTCAGTTACTATAATGTATGGTTGTAATAACTTTTGTACATATTGTATTGTTCCTTATGTTAGAGGTCGTGAAAGAAGTAGAGAGCCTGAGAAAATTTTAGAAGAAGTAAAAGCTTTAGCAAAAGATGGATATAAAGAAGTAACTCTTTTGGGGCAAAATGTAAACTCTTATATTGGAAATAATAAAATTAAAAATTTTGCAGAGCTTTTAAATGAAGTTTGTAAAATTGATGGAATAGAAAGAATTAGATTTATTTCTCCTCATCCAAAAGATTTTACAGATGATGTAATAGAGGCTATTGCAAATAATGAAAAGATTTGTAAAATCATTCACCTTCCACTTCAATCAGGAAATAGTAAAGTTTTAAAAGAAATGAATAGAAAATATACAAAAGAGCAATATTTAGAATTGGTTGATAAAATGAAAAAAAGAATAACCAATGTTGTATTTTCAACAGATATAATTGTTGGATTTCCTGGTGAGACTGATGAAGAGTTTGAAGACACATTAGATGTTGCAAGAAAAGTTAATTTTGAACAAATATTTATGTTCATTTATTCAGTAAGAGAAGGTACTGTTGCAGCAAAAATGGAACAAGTATCAGAAGATAAAAAACATGAAAGGTTTGAAAAACTTAAAGACTTATACGATTCAAGAGTTGATGAAAATAATGAAAAATATTTAAATACAGTTCAAAAACTTTTAATAGAAGGAAAAAGTAAAAATAATAATGAAATGTTTGAAGGTAGAACAGATACAAATAAAGTAGTTATTTTTAGACCAAATTCAGAAAATAAAATTGGTGACATTGTTTGTGTAAAGATTACAGAAACACATAAATGGTATTTAAAAGGAGAAATTGTCAAATAATATGAAAGATAAATTAAAAAATTTTTTGCAAGAACTTAAATACAATGAAAATAGTATTAATGATATTTTAGAACTTGTTGATAATGAAAAAGATATTGAATCATTATATAGTAAAATAGAATTTTTAGATAAAAATGGTGTAAATCAAGAAGGTATAGATATTATACTATCAGATAATCCATTGTTTTTAACAACAGATATAGATACAGTAAAAAGAAGTGTTAACTTTTTGAAAAATATTAAACTTGAAAATATTGCAAATGTACTTGAAATTAATTCGGAATTATTAAGTACATCTGATAAAGTAATGAGTGAAAATTATAAATTATTAAAAATTTTAATGCCAGAAAAAGAAGTACTAAATATGTTAAAGATTGATAGTGAAATTTTATCATTTAACACAAATTACTTAGAAGAAAGATTAGAATTTTTTATAAAAAATGGATTAAAAGATAAGATTAAAAATATCATTTTGAATAGAATAGATGCTTTTGAAGAAGAAGAGAATGAAATAGATTTAGAAGAATTAAAAAATATGTAAAGGATGTAGAAAATGGCAGAAGAATATTCACCTATGATGCAAAGTTATTTGCAAACAAAAGAACAATATAAAGACTGTATTTTATTTTACAGATTAGGAGATTTCTATGAAATGTTTTTTGATGATGCTATTGTTGCATCGAGAGAATTAGAAATCACTTTAACAGGAAAAGCATGTGGATTAGAAGAAAAAGCTCCAATGTGTGGGGTTCCTCA
This sequence comes from uncultured Clostridia bacterium, assembly GCA_949482135.1. Lineage (GTDB taxonomy): Bacteria > Bacillota > Clostridia > TANB77 > CAG-508 > Scatovivens. The sequence goes on along the minus strand of CASYFC010000001.1, from coordinate 376,402 downwards.
TCATGCTGTTGAAATATATTTATCAAGATTAATTGCTAAAGGTTATAAAGTTGCTATTTGCGAACAATTAGAAGATCCTAAAAAAGCAAAAGGAATTGTTAAAAGAGATGTTATAAGAGTTGTTACACCAGGTACTGTTATTGAAAATAATATGCTTGAAGAAAAGAAAAATAATTATATTATGAGTATTGTAAAAAAAGGGATTTATTATGGGTTAGCTATTTGTGATATTAGTACAGGAGACTTTTATGCAACTCAAATAAAATTATCTGAAAATAATTTTGAAAAATTATTAGATGAATATGCGAGATATGCTCCTGCAGAACTTGTTGTAAATACAGTAATGGGAAGTTCTGAAAAAGAATTAAATATTATGAAAGATAGAAATAATACATTTGTTACAGTAAGAAATGATGATATATTTTCAGCAGATGATAAAATGCTTTTAAATCTATATACAATAGTTGATGGATTTGATAAAGAAAAAGATAATTTTGAGAATGAAGAATTAATAGTAGCTAGTATAAATGGATTAATTAATTATTTTACAGAAACTCAAAAAGTAAAACTAGAACATATAAATAAAATTCAAGTTTATGAAGTACAAAAATATATGGCTTTAGATATTAACGCAAGAAGAAGCTTAGAACTAACAGAAAGAATGAGAGATAAATCTAAAAAAGGTACACTTATTTGGGTTTTAGATAAAACATCAACATCAATGGGAGGTAGACTTTTAAGACGTTGGATAAATGATCCACTATTAGATGTTAATGAAATTAACGAGAGATTGGAAGCAACCAGCGAATTAAAAGATAATATGATGCTTAGAGGAGATGTTGTAGAAATCTTAAAAAAAGTATATGACATTGAAAGATTAGCTGGAAAAATTTCTTATGGAAATGCCAATGCTAGAGATATGATTTCTTTAAAAAATTCTTTAAGTAACTTACCTGAATTAAAGCGAATTTTATCTGTAGCTAATTCTAAGTTATTAAGAAAATTATATGAAAAATTAGATGAGTTAAGAGATATACATGAATTAATAGAAAAAGCAATTGTTGATGAACCACCTATTAGTGTTAAAGAAGGTGGAATCATAAAAACAGGTTATAATGAAATTATTGATGAGTATAGAGCAGCAGGAACAGAAGGGAAAAATTGGATTATTGCATTAGAAGCAAAAGAAAAAGAAAGAACTGGAATCAAAAATCTAAAAGTAGGATATACAAAAGTTTTTGGGTATTATATAGAAATTACTCGATCATTTTTAGACCAAGTTCCAGATGATTATATTAGAAAACAAACTTTAACTGGTGCAGAGAGATTTATAACAGATGAGTTAAAATCTATTGAAGACAAAATATTGGGTTCACAAGAAAAAGTTGTTAGTCTAGAATATGATGAATTTTCTAAAATAAGAAGTGAGATTGCAAGCAATATAGAAAGATTACAAAAATCTGCTAGTAGTATAGCAAATATAGATGTTCTAGCAAGCTTGGCTATTGTTGCAGAAGATAATAACTATGTTTGTCCAAAAGTAAATGATGGAGATATTATAGATATAAAAGAAGGGCGTCATCCAGTAGTTGAAAAAATGGTTGATAGTGGAACTTTTGTTGATAATAATACATATTTAGACTGTGACCAAACTAGAGTTGCAATTATAACAGGGCCTAATATGGCTGGTAAATCTACATATATGAGACAAGTTGCAATAATTGCATTAATGGCTCAAATAGGAAGTTTTGTTCCAGCAAGTAGTGCTACTATTGGAATTGTAGATAAAATATTTACTAGAGTTGGAGCATCAGATGATTTAAGTAGTGGTCAAAGTACATTTATGGTGGAAATGAATGAAGTTGCAAATATTTTAAAGGATGCCACACCAAAGAGTTTAGTAATTTTAGATGAAATTGGAAGAGGAACCTCTACTTATGATGGACTTTCTATTGCTTGGGCAGTTGCAGAATATATTGCAGATAAAGAAAAAATCGGTTGTAAAACTCTATTTGCAACACATTATCATGAATTACTAGAATTAGAAGAAAAAGTTGAGGGAATAAAAAATTACCAAGTTGAAGTTAAAGAAAAAGGTGAAGATATAATTTTTTTAAGAAAGATTATTGAAGGTGGAACTGATGAGAGTTACGGGATACATGTTGCCAAACTTGCAGGAGTTCCAAAAAATGTTGTTAATAGAGCCAATAAAATATTACGTTCACTTGAAAAAGGTGGAGTAAAAATTAAAGAAGAAAAAGAATCTAAAAAGCAAGTAGAGGGACAGTTTGATTTATTTAACCTAAAACTTGCAGATATATCACATGAATTAGATAAAATAAACATAAACGAATTAACACCAATAGATGCACTAAATACATTAGTAAAATTAAAAGATATGATAAAATAAAAAAGAAGTTGTTATTACATAAAAAAGATAAATAAAGTGAATAAAAGCAGACTTCTTACATAATATATAAAATAAAAATATATTATGTAAGGAGTTTTTTTATGTGTGGTTTTACAGGAATTGTAAATTTTGAAAAAGATATTTCTAATGAAATTTCAATTATTAGAAATATGCTAGAAAAATTATCTAAAAGAGGTCCAGATGAAGATGGCTTATATTTTTCTAAACATGCGAATCTTGGACATAAAAGATTATCAATAATTGATATAGAAAATGGAAAACAACCAATGAGTGTAAGAATAGATGAGGTTACATATACAATAGTGTATAATGGACAATTATATAATACAGAAGAAATTAGAAATATTTTAATTGAAAAAGGTTTTAAATTCAAAGGTCATTCAGATACAGAAGTATTATTAAAAGCATATATTTTTTATGGAAAAGATGTATGTAAACATTTAAATGGAATTTTTGCATTTGCAATTTGGAACGATAAAAAGGGAGAAATTTTTGTTGCAAGAGATCATTTTGGAATAAAGCCATTGTATTATACAATTGTAGATAATAATTTTATTTTTTCATCAGAAATTAAAGCAATATTACAACATCCACTTTGTAGACCTATCTTAAATAAACAAGGTATTTGCGAACTTTTTGGAATTGGACCAAGCCATACTCCAGGAGTAAGTCCATTTAAAGGAATACTAGAATTAGAACCAGCTAGTTTTATAGTATATAATAGAGATTGTTTTAGAAAAGAAGAATATTGGAAATTAGAAACAAAAGAACATACAGATGATTTAGAACAAACTTGTGATAAAATTAGATATTTATTAAAAGATTCTGTTGAAAAACAACTAGTTTCTGATGTTCCAATTGGGACACTTCTTTCTGGAGGATTAGATTCAAGTATAATTTCAAAATATGCATCAGATTATTATAAAGAAAAATACGGAGAAAAATTAAAAACATTTTCTGTTGACTATGTAGATCAAGAAAAGAATTTTATAAAAAATGATTTTCAACCTAATACAGATAATTATTATATAGATTTAATGGTTAATTTTTTAGGAACAGAGCACAAGAAAATTATTTTAGATACTCCTGAATTATTTGGCAGTTTAGAAAATGCAATGATAGCAAGGGATTTCCCTGGCATGGCAGATGTTGATTCTTCATATTTACTATTTTTCCAAAACTTAAAAAAAGATATTACAGTAACTCTTTCTGGAGAATGTTCAGATGAAATTTTTGGTGGGTATCCATGGTATTTTAGAGATGATGCACTAAATAGTAATACTTTCCCGTGGTCAATTGCAATTTTAGAAAGGCAAAATATATTAAATAAAGATATTGCAAATGAGATCTCGCTAAAAGAGTATATAGATAAAAGATACAATGAATCTCTTTCTAAAGTTGAATTTTTAGATAATGATACAGAAGATAATAAGATGCATAGAAAACTAATTTATTTAACATCAAATTGGTTTATGCAAACACTTCTAGATAGAACAGATAGAATGTGTATGTTTAATGGATTTGAAGTAAGAGTACCATTTTGTGATTATAGAATTGTGGAGTATGCATGGAATATTCCATGGGAAATGAAAGCATATAAAGGAAGAGAAAAAGGCTTATTAAGATACGCATTTGAAGGAATTCTTCCTGAGGAAGTTGTTTATAGAAAGAAAAGTCCATATCCAAAAACACATAATCCAAATTATATGCAGATTGTAAAAAAGGAACTTTCAAAAATAATGGAGAATAAAGATGCACCTATTAACAATATTTTAAATAGAGAATATATTTTGGAAATCATAGAAACAGAAGGTAAAGCATTTTCTAGACCATGGTTTGGTCAGTTAATGACAGGACCACAATTAATGGCATATTTAATTCAAGTAAATATGTGGCTTGAAAAATATAATCCAAAAATTGAATTATAATATAAAATTTAGGGACGGACCTAAAATTTCATTTTGAAATTTTAAGTCCGTCCTTGAGTTTTACCAGAGAAAAGCAATTGTATTGTATTCTAGTCATGGATACAATCGTATTGATTGACTATATATTCAAAATAGTTCCAAATATCTTGCATACTTTTTGCATTCGGAAAGATTTGACTGTTTTTTTTATCAGATAAGAATAAACCATGACATCCCTTTTTATTACATTCAATCAGATTTTGTTCATTGTCATCAACTAACATGCAAGGATAATCAGGATAAAGATAATCGGCTTTGCTACGGTCATAAGGAACATAAATGATATCACTGTATCCATTTGGAGAAATATTTTCATTAGTCCAAAAACTTTTTTCCTGAGTAACTCCAATACGATTAATTACCTTTGACAATATAACAACGTAAGCCACAGAGTTTATCCGAACTAATAAATCTGAAATTCCTTCTCTTACAGGAATAGTGCGAAAATAACCAGCTTTCCACATATTAACTCTGGCATTTTTATCAGATTCGAATAAATTTAGAACTCCATCCATGTCGATGTAGAAAATAAAATGTTTTTTCAAGGTGGTTTCCTCCAGTCGATTCTGAATAATTATACATTATAAGTTACATACTACATATTAACATAAAATACTTGTTAAATCAAGCTAAACAAGGCGGTTTTTTTGTCTAATATGTGTTGCTTTTTTATCCATTTAATGATATAAAATAGGATATGAAAATTATAATCAGGAGGAAGTATGGGCTTTTTTGATAAATTAAAACAAGGCTTAGGAAAAACTAAGAATTCAATTGATGAAAAGATTAATAATGTGTTTAGTGTTTTCAGGAAAGTAGATGAAGAATTATTAGAAGAATTAGAAGAAATTTTAATAATGTCAGATATTGGAATGGAAACTTCTGTAAAAATTATAGATGAATTAAGAATTAAAATAAAAAAGGAAAAAATAGAAGATGAGGAGTCTGTAAAAAAAGCATTAAAAGAAATAATGTTAGATATATTAAATATCGCTGATCCAAATCTTAATTTAGAAACAAAACCAGCTGTTATTTTAATTGTAGGAGTTAATGGTGTAGGAAAAACAACTTCTATCGGGAAAATTGCAAATAATTTAGTAAAAGATGGAAAAAAAGTAGTAGTTGCTGCTGCAGATACATTTAGAGCTGCAGCAGTGGAACAACTTGAAATTTGGGCTCAAAGATCTGGAAGCCAAATTGTAAAAAAAGAAGAAGGATCAGATCCTGCATCAGTTGTTTTTGATGCTATTCAAAAAACAAAAGAAAATGAAGCTGACGTCTTAATTGTAGATACTGCAGGAAGGTTACACAATAAGAAATATTTAATGGACGAGCTATTTAAAATAAAAAAAGTAATAGAAAAAGAAATGCCAGAATCTAGCAAAGAAGTATTACTTGTTTTAGATGCAGAAACTGGTCAAAATGCAATATCACAAGTAAAAGCTTTTAAAGAAACCACAGATATTACAGGTATTGTGTTAACTAAACTTGATGGAACAGCAAAAGGTGGAGTTGTGCTTGGAATTGTTTCAGAAAACCAAATACCAGTAAAATTTATAGGTGTTGGAGAGCAAATAGATGATATGCAAATATTTAATGCAGAAGAATTTTTAAATGCAATTATTTAAGAAAGGAATTTGAGATGGAAAATAAGAATATTAATTCAAAAATTGAAGTCACAAAAGCAGAAAAAAATAGAAAAACAAAGAAAAAAGTAAATAAAATAAGAAGAACTGCTGTATTATTAGTTATAATACTTTTTGCTGTAATTACAGGTATTTCTTTAAGAGCAGAATATTTGAATTATTTAGAAATTGGAGAAGAATATATATCTGTTCTTTATCAAAAAATACAAAACAAATATATAGTTTTAGGAATCGCTTTTGCAATATCATATATTTTTGTATATATAATAAATAAATTTATTATAAAAGGTTTAAAAAAGTTTTTTGATGAAGAAAAAAAAGAAATGCCAAAGCTTCCTAATAAAAGCTTAAGCTTAATAATTGCAATATTTGCTGGAATTCTTGCATCAAGTATACTAGCAGATAAACTTGCAATATTTAATAATGCTGGAGAATTTGGAACATCAGGAACAGATCCGATATTTGGAATGGATATTGGTTACTATATGTTTACTTTACCTTTTATTAAAACATTACTAGTATTTTTAGCAGGATATTTCGTAGTAACACTTGCATATATTGCATTATACTTTGTAATTGCTTTAAATACATACTTTGATGGAGTTGATGGAGAAACTTTAAAAAAGAATTTATTTGTTAAGTTAGAACTTTTTGTTGTAGCCATGCTTGCAGTAGTAATATGCGTATATATTTTTATAAATGCTCAAAATATTTTAACTGGTGGTATGATTGAAATACCAGATGAAAATAAAACTGTGCTAGTAGGTGCAGGAAAATCAGATGTAACTATTAAAGTGTGGGGATATAGAATATTAAGTTTTGTTATTGCTATATCTGTTATTAGATTATTTAGATATGTAAGAAAAGGAAACTTTAAGCAAGGAATAATTTCTGTATTAATTGTTCCAGCATATTTACTTATATTATTTGTTGTTTTAATTGGCTTCCACTTTACCTATGTTGGAAGGAATGAATTAGATTCAGAAAAAGATTACATTGGTTATAATATAAAATATACAAAAAAAGCATATGGTGTCGATATAGATCAACAAAACATTGATTCATATTCATCAATAACCTCAGAACAAGTTGAAAATAATCAAGATGTTATAAATAATATACCATTAATAACTCAAGATGTTACTTTAACAACAGTTAGTGAACATCAAGAAAATAGTGTTTATTACAACTATGAAAATACTTTTTTAGCGCTATATAAAGTTGGAACTAGTAAAGAGTTAGTATATATCACTCCAAGAGAAATATTAACAGATAATACAATAAGCTATAATAATAAATCGTTAAAATATACACATGGATATTCAGCAGTTGTAAGTTCTGCAACAGATGTAGATGAAAATGGTTATGCAAAATATATTTTATCAGATTTTACAAGTCAAGATATTTTAAATATAAAACAACCAAGAATTTATTTTGGATTAGAAACAAATAGTACAATAAAAACAAACACATCTTTTGGTAAAGAATATGATTATCCTATAACAGCATCAAAATATGAAGAGAATACTTATGATGGCAAGGCAGGATTAAATTTAGGGTTTTTAGATAGAGTAATATTAGCAATTAGCGAAAAAAATCCAAGACTTGTATTATCAACAGATATAACAGAAAATACAAAAATCATTTCAAATAGAAATGTAATAGAAAGAGCAAAAAAAATATTACCAGATGTTTTATATGATGAAAACCCATATCTAGTTATAACAGATGAAGGAAAGCTTGTATGGGTATTAGATGGATACACAAGAGCTTGTAGTTATCCATATTCACAAGTAACAACAATTGATATAAAAGGATACAGAGAAAAGTTAAATTATATTAGAAACTCTGTAAAAGTTTTAATAGATGCTTATGATGGTACAACAACTTTTTATATTACTGATAAAACAGATCCAATAATAATGACATATAGAAATATGTATCCAGATTTATTTACAGAAAAAGAATTACCAAATGATATAAAAGAACATCTTGTATATCCAAGATTCTTATATAATATACAAGCAGATATTATGAATATATATCATGACATTAGTGAAGATACTCTATATAGAGCAGATGACATTTGGCAAGTAACAATAAAATCAAACTCAACCAATTCAAAAGTTGCTGGTGTAAGAATGGAACCATATTATACTATGTTAAAAACTGTAGATAATGACAAAGCAGAATTAGGATTAATATTAACATATAATAAACTAGAAAAACAGAATATAACATCTTATTTGGTTGGTACTGTTGAAAATGGAAGGAATAAACTTTGTTTATATAAATTTAATTCAGAAAGCAATGTTGTAGGTATAATGCAACTTAATAATCAAATTGAACAAGATGAAAGAATTTCTAAAGAATTGGAAGCAATAAATACAAGTGGTACAAAGCTTATTAAAAATATGATAATAGTTCCAATAAATAAGTCGCTATTATATGTTGAACCAGTATATCAAGTAATGTTAAACGAGAGTGAGATACCAGTATTAAGAAAAGTTATAGTAGCTTCAGGAAATACAGTTGCAATAGGAGATACATTGGATTCTGCACTTACAAATTTATTTAATGATGCTTATGCAGTAGATTTGGAATTCATAAATATTGAAGATATAAATGAGCTTATAGATTCAGTAATAAAAGCAAATAACAACTTAAAGAGCTCTATAGATTCTAAAGATTTAGAAATGGTTGGAAAGGATGTAACAAGCCTTCAGGCTATAATAAATCAACTAGAAACTGCTAGAAAAAATGAATTAGAAAAAGAGGCAGAAGAAAATAAATTAAATAATACAAATACTAGTAACACTTCAGTAGAAAACACAGTAAGCAATGTAGTAGGTAATAATATAACAAATCAAAATGTATTAAATACGGTTAATAATTAAATTAAATGCTATGGAAAGTTTTTAAACTTTCCTAGCATATAAATGTTGAAAGGTAAGAAATAATATGAATTTAGCAAATAAATTAACTATTTTTAGAGTGATTTTAGTTCCTATTTTTGTAATAGTAGGATATTTAGGAGTATTAGGAGTAATCTCAGGAGAATGGCTAGAAATACCAATATTTTTTTGGATAATGAATCTAATTTTTATCATAGCTTCTATAACAGATAAATTAGATGGTTACATAGCTCGTTCAAGAAATCAAGTTACTACATTTGGTAAATTCTTAGATCCATTAGCAGATAAAATTTTAGTTTTATCTGCTCTTGTAATGCTTGTTGAATTTGGAAAAATTCCAGCATGGATACCAATAATTGTTTTAACTAGAGAATTTTTAGTAAGTGGATACAGGCTTTTAGCGGTTGAAAGTGGCGGAAAAGTTATTGCTGCATCTATTTGGGGAAAATTAAAAACTGTTACTCAAATGATAGCAATAATTTTGGTATTTGTTGATAAATTTGATTTCTTTAATTTTATAATAGCAAATACTAATAAAGCAGAAGCTATGGCAAGTAGCATGCAAATATATATGAATTCAGGAGAAATAGTTTTAAATTTTATTGCATCAGTTCTTATGTTAGTATCTGTAATTGCAACAATATTCTCTGGATATGATTATTTAAAAAATGGAAAAGATTTATTTAAAGAAGCAAAATAAATTTCTTACAAACTTTAATATAAAAGAGGAAGACTAATGAATAAAGAAGAAGCTAAAAAAAGAATTGAAGAACTTAAAGATATTACTGCATATCATGCAAAAAAATATTATGATGAAGATGAACCAGAAATTAGTGATTTTGAATATGATATGCTCATGTTAGAACTTAGAAATCTGGAAAAAGAATATCCGGATTTAATTACTGCAGATTCACTTACACAACATATTGGTGGGACTGTAAAAGAAGGTTTTGAGAAAGTTGAACATGAAGTTCCACTTCAAAGTCTACAAGATATATTTAATTTTGACGAATTATATGCTTTTGATGAAAGAGTAAAAAAGACAGTAGAAAATGAAATAAAATATGTAGTTGAGACTAAGATAGATGGATTATCTGTAAGTTTAGAATATAAAGATGGAATTTTTGTAAGAGGAGCAACTAGAGGAAATGGACTGGTTGGAGAAGATATTACGGAAAATTTAAAAACAATAAAACATATACCAAAAAAGCTAAAAGAAAAAATAGACATTATAGTTAGAGGAGAAGTTTTTATTGGAAAACAAGAATTTGAAGAAATGAATCAAGAAAGAGAAGAAAATGAAGAATCTTTATTTGCTAATGCTAGAAATGCAGCAGCAGGTTCATTAAGACAGTTAGATTCAAAAATTGCTTCTTCAAGACCATTAGATATATACATTTTTAATGTTCAAAAATCAGATACAAAAAAGTTTACTTCTCATATTGAATCATTAGAATATCTTGAAAAAATTGGATTTAATGTAAACCCAGTAAAAGTGCTATGTAATAATATACCAGAAGCTATTGAAGAAATAAATAAAATAGGTAATAATAGAGATGAATTAACATTTGGAATAGATGGAGCGGTTATAAAAGTTGATGATTTGAAAATGAGAGAAATCTTAGGATCAAATTATAAAACGCCAAAGTGGGCGATTGCATATAAATATCCACCTGAGCAGAAAGAAACTCTTCTTAAAGATATAACATTTCAAGTTGGAAGAACTGGTGCAATTACTCCAATGGCAATTCTAGAACCAGTAAAGGTGGCAGGATCTACAATATCAAAAACAACATTGCATAATGAAGATTTTATAAAAGAAAAAGATTTAAGAGTAGGAGATGTTGTTTTAATACAGAAGGCAGGAGATGTTATACCAGAAGTTGTAAAGGTTCTGGTAGAAAAAAGAAAAGGTAAAGAAAAAGAATTTGTTATGCCAACCAAATGTCCTGTGTGTGGAGCAGATGCCATAAGAGAAGAAGGCGAATCAGCAGTTAGATGTATAGGTGTAGAGTGTCCTGCAAAGCAATATAGAAATATACTTCATTTTGCATCTCGTGAAGCTATGAATATAAAAGGGCTTGGAGACAGCATAATAGAAGAATTATTAAATAGAAATTTAATTTCTAATATTGCTGATATATATAATTTAAAATTAGAAGATATTGCATCACTAAAAAAGAATGGACAGAAATTTGCTCAAAATTTATTAGATAGCATAAATGAGAGTAAAAATAATGAATTATATAGATTAATTAATGGACTAGGAATTAGACATATTGGAGCTAAAGCAGCAAAACAACTTGCAAAAAAATATAAAAATATGGATAATCTTCAGAATGCATCCTTAGAAAGTTTAATTAACATAGATGATATGGGAGAAATAATGGCAGAAAGTGTTTTTGAATTTTTTGAGCAAGAACAATCTAGAGATTTAATCCAAAAATTGAAAGATGCTGGTTTAAATATGAATTCAGAAGAAAATTTTGCTGGAGATGGAAGATTTGATGGTATGATTTTTGTATTAACTGGTGGATTAGAAAATTATTCAAGAAAAGAAGCAGAAGAAATAATAGAAAATTTTGGTGGAAAAACATCCTCATCTGTTTCTAAGAAAACAACATATGTTTTAGCGGGAGAAGATGGAGGAAGCAAGTTAACAAAAGCTCAAAGCCTAGGGATAACTATAATAACAGAAGACGAATTTTTAAATATGATAAGAGAGTAAAAAGTATGAAAAGATTTTATAATCATGTTAAAAAAAATATAAAAATAACAAAGGAAAGAGGTAAAGAAATGAACGAACAAACAAATGAAAAGTATGCAATTTATAATGCTATCGTAGGATGGGCGTGTATTATTTGGGCTGTTGCATCAATTGGATTAATGATGTATTTTACAGGATTAAATCAAGTAACATTTGCAATTATGACAGTAGGTCAATTATTTGTGATAATAGGAATTATTCTATTAAATAGAAAGAAAATATCTGGTGCTGTTGCAACACTTGCAGGTCTAAGCTGTGTAATAATTCCAGCAGTTAATGAGTGGGGAGGAATGTTTTTCTCTAATGTGCATGGAAGCCAAATTTTCCCTTCATTATTATCAGTAGCAATTGGAATAATTGGTTTAGCTATGATGATTGTACCTGGAATTTTAGAAGATATTGCAAAATCAAAATGTAAAAAAATAGTAAATGGTGAATGTGTGGATTTTGATCAGAACCAACAACAGGATGGAACAGTAGCATATGCTCCAATTTATCAATATGAATATAATGGTAACTTATATACAAAATGTACAGGTAAATATAAAAAAGTAGGATTGCCAGATATAGGACATAAAATTGAATTAAAGATTAATGAATTTAATCCACAAGAAGTATATATAGAAGCATCAAACGCATCAAAAATGATTATATATATTTTAGGTGCAAGCTTATTTATTATGGGATTAGGTATGATATTAACTATATTTGGTATTTAAGTTAGAAAGGGTAGCTGAAATAGTGAAAGATAATTATACATTTGAAATGTTTTGGGAAGATTTAGATAATGGTTATAAAATATATTATAATTATTTAGGATGTAGATATTTAATTTATAAAATGACAAAGAATTGTTATAAAAATGAATTAGTACAAGCACCTGAAAAATGTCCTCATCAGAAAAATGCCATGTATACTTTAAAAAGGGTAAAAGAAATTTTTCCTTTTATGGAAGAAGTTGAATATGATACAGGACTTAACTAAAATTGGAGGAAAAAACTTGGAAGATAATATATTAAATCCTAATTTAATAGATGAAGAAGACTATCAAGAAGTTTCTTTACGACCAAAAAAGCTTAGTGAATATATAGGGCAAGATAAAGTCAAAGAAAGTATGAAAGTATATATTGAAGCTGCTAAAAAGAGAGGAGAAGCTTTAGATCATGTGCTTTTATATGGTCCTCCTGGACTTGGAAAAACAACACTTTCTAATATTATTGCAAATGAGCTTGAAAGCAGTATAAAAATTACATCAGGTCCTGCTATAGAAAGACCAGGAGATTTGGCTGCATTACTTACCAATTTATCTGAAAATGATGTTTTATTTATTGATGAAATACATAGAATGAATAAAAATATAGAAGAAATTTTATATCCAGCTTTAGAGGATTATTGTTTAGATATAATAATTGGAAAAGGGCCAACAGCTAAATCTATACGATTAGATTTGCCTAAATTTACTTTAGTTGGTGCAACAACTAGAGTGGGGGCATTATCTACACCACTTAGAGATAGATTTGGAATTGTAGCTAAATTAGAATTATATTCTGTAAAAGATTTAACAACAATAATAGAACGTTCTAGTGAACTTTTAAATATGAAAATTGAAAAAAATGCTGCGATAGAACTTGCAAAACGTTCAAGAGGAACTCCTAGAATAGCAAATAGATTGTTAAAAAGAATCAGAGATTATGCAATGGTTTTAGGAGATGGAATTTTAACATTAGACATTACAAAAATGGCACTTGAGAAGCTAGATATAGACGATTTAGGATTAGATAATACAGACCGAAAGATATTGGAAACAATAATATATAAATATAATGGAAAGGCTGTTGGAGTTGAAACATTAGCAGCAACTTTAAATGAAGAAGTTGAAACATTAGAAGATGTTTATGAACCATATTTAATGCAAATAGGATTTTTAGCAAGAACTCCAAGAGGAAGAATTGTTACAGCAACTGCATATGAACACTTAGGAATAGAATATAAAATTTAGAGGATTAATAAATGAAAAAAGTTATAGTTATTGGGGCTGGTCCTGCTGGCTTAACAGCAGCATATAAACTGCTAGAAGATAAAAATCAAGAATATGAAGTTATTATTTTGGAAGAATCAAATGATATTGGAGGAATTTCAAAAACTGTAAAATATAATGGAAATAGAATGGATATAGGTGGACATAGATTTTTTTCAAAAGATCAAGAAGTTATGGATTTTTGGGAAAAATTAATGCCTGTTCAAGGAGTAAATTCTTTTGATGATGAAAAATTAAAAAGAGAAAAGCCACTAAAGCAAGGTGGTCCAAATCCTCAAAAAGAAGATACAGTGATGCTTGTAAGAACTAGAGTTTCAAGAATATATTATTTGAAAAAATTCTTTGATTATCCTATAAGCTTAAAGTTACAAACTTTTACTAATATGGGACTTATTCGTACTATTAATGCAGGTTTTAGCTATTTAAAATCAATATTTATAAAGAAAAAGGAAGATTCTTTAGAGAATTTTTATATAAACCGTTTTGGAAAAGTTTTATATAGTATGTTTTTTGAAAAATATACAGAGAAACTTTGGGGAAGACATCCTAAAGAAATATCAGCTGATTGGGGAGCACAAAGAGTAAAAGGTGTTTCAATAAGTGCTGTAATTAAAGATGCTTTCTCAAAAATATTTAAATCAAAAAAGAAGGAAGTAGAAACTTCGTTGATAGAACAATTTTGGTATCCTAAATATGGCCCAGGCCAATTATGGGAAACATTAGCAGGAAAGATTGAACAAAATGGAGGAAAAATCTTAAAAGGATATTCTGTTAAAAAATTAAAAATAGAAAATAACACTATAAAAAGTGTTGTTTGTGATATACAAGGTGTAGAAGTAATTCTAGAAGGAGATATTTTCATTTCTACAATGCCAGTTAAAGATTTAGTTGCAGGTTTTTCAGGAATAGAAGTTCCTCAAAATATGAAGGATATTGCAAGTGGACTTCCTTATGTAGATTTTCAAACTGTTGGAGTTTTGGTTAAAAAAATGAAATTAGATAATAAAACTAAAATGAAAACATTAGGAAATATTGTTCCAGATTGTTGGATTTATGTTCAAGAACCTGAAGTTCAAATGTTAAGACTTCAAATATTTAATAACTGGTCTCCATATTTAGTTAAAGATGCTGAAAATACAGTATGGATTGGATTAGAATATACTTGTCAAGAAAACGATAAATATTGGAACATGAGTGATAAAGAATTTTCAGAATTCGCAATTAATGAACTTGCAAGTATGAATATTATAGATAAAGAAGATGTTTTAGATTCCCATAGAGAGAGAATAAAGAAAGCTTATCCAGCTTATTTTGATACTTATGAGAACATGGATAAACTTATTGAGTATTTAAATACCTTTGATAATCTGTATTGTATTGGTAGAAATGGCCAACATAGATATAATAATATGGATCATTCAATGGCAACAGCATTTGAAGCAGTAAAAAATATAAAAGAAGGAATTACAACAAGAGACAATATTTGGAATGTAAATACAGAAAAAGAATATCATGAAACTAAATCAAAATAATTTTGTTGTATAAATTTGTAAATGAAAAGAAATTGTTCAAAAATTTTAATTAATTTAATAATCGCGTTATTTTTAGAAGTAATTGTTTTTAACATTACTTCTTATCGCGTTTTATTAGGAAATTTCGAAAAAAGAGAATTTAATCAATTTGAAAGTATAAAATATCAAGGATCAAAAGTTATTTTAAAAATTGATAAGATAAACACAGAATTAGTAACAGTAAAAGTAAACTTTAATAAAAATGTAGATAATGCGAGAGAGTATAGAATTTCCTTTTCAGATGAAACAAGTTCAGATTATAGAAGATTAGATTCTAAAATTTATATTCCCGAAAATGAAAAATCAAAATATATGCCATTATATTTATCGGGTAAGGTAAATGGTATTGAAATTGAAATAGATAAAGATATTTATGAAAATAATTGCCTAGATAACATTGTTATTAACGAAAAAATTCCTTTTGAATTTAATATGATTAGATTTTTTATTGTTTTGGGAATATTAATTGTGAGATTTTTTTGGAAATATGAAGAAAATTTAAATAAAGAATATTCTCCTAAAAATTTAACTCAAGAACTTATATTGCTTTTTATAATTGCTATATTCTTTGTAATTGCTATTTTTATAAATCAAAATTCAATAGAGCCAGATGATTATAGAATATATAATGAAAAATTTGTAAACAGTATCTATCATGGTTCTTTGGCGCTTGAAATTAAACCAAGTGAGGAACTTATGGATTTAGAAAACCCATATGATGATTTAGAAAGAAGCAAACTTGAAAGAGGAAAAGATTATTTATGGGATATGGCATATTATAAAGGAAATTACTATGTATATTTTGGTATATTACCATTACTAATATTTTTCTTACCATATTATATAATTACAAAAAAATATTTAGATATGGCAATTGTTACATTCATAATATCTATGTTTATATTTATTTTGATAAAAGAAATTCTTTTAAAAATTATAAATAGATATTTTCCTAAAATACCATTTAAATTTGTGGTATGTTCTTTAATAATGCTTTGTTCTGGATCATTAATATTATATGCAGATGGTATGTCTAGATTTTATGAACTTGCGGTATTATCTGCTTTAGCATGTGTACTTTTAGGAATAAATTTCATATTAAGTGCAGTAGAAAAAGAAAATAAAAGATATATAAATATATTTTGGGGTTCTTTATGGCTTGCTTTATCAGTAGCTTGTAGACCAACAGCTTTACTTGCATCACTTTTAATATTACCTTATCTAATTCAATTATTAGTAGAAAATATAAAAAAATTCAAATCAGATAAAAAACTGTTACTAAAATTATTAATTTCTTGTGGAATTCCATATATTACTGTTGGAATATTATTAATGTTATATAATTATGCAAGATTTGAAAATCCATTTGAATTTGGAAGCAAATATCAATTAACAGTTATAAATATAGGAGCTTTAAAAAGTAGAATATTTGCAATTCCAACTGGAATAATTGCTAATATATTTAGCATTCCAAACTTTATATCAGATTTTCCTTTTATAATAAATCATAATAAATTACTAGAATTTTATGGATATTATTATATAGAAAACATGATAGGTGGGGTGTTTATTATAGCACCAATATGTTTTATGAACTTTTTTATAATAAAAGCAAACAAAAAAACTGAAAATAAAGAATTAAAAATTATAATAAATTCTTTAGTAATAGTTGGAACATTAATTGCAATATTAAGTATTATGATGGCAGGAAGTAATCAAAGATATTTAATAGATTATGCTTGGATGTTTATTTTGTCTGGAATTTTAATATTTATAATTTTATTTAATAGTTTTAAAAGTGATGAAACTAAAAGTATATTGAAAAAAGCATTTGGAGTAATTACAATTTTTACTTTTTTAATTGGAATACTTTCTGGAATAGTTTCAGAAAAAGAAAACATGAAAAATTATTCAGCCAATATATATTATAAAACTAAATATACAATATGTTTTTGGGAATAGGAGGAAAAATGAAATTATTAATGCATACTTGTTGCGCACCATGTAGCGTATATTGTATAGATTATCTAAGAAAAGAAGGAATAGAGCCTGTTTCATACTGGTTTAATCCTAATATTCATCCATACATAGAATACAAAACAAGAAGAGATACCTTAATTCAATATGCTGAAATGATTAATTTAGAATTAATTATTGATGAGAACTATGGTCTAAGAGAATTTTGCAAAGAAGTAATAAACGATTTAGATAATAGATGTGTAGAGTATTGTTATAGAGTAAGAATAGAGCAAACAGCTAAATATGCAAAAGAAAATGGATTTGATTGTTTTACAAGCACTCTTTTTGTAAGTCCATATCAAAAACATGAAGAACTAAAAAAAGTTTGTGAAGAAATGTCTGAAAAATATGATATAAAATTTTTATATAGAGATTTTAGACCAGGATTTAGAGAAGGACAAAATAAAGCTCGTGAACTTGGACTTTATATGCAAAAATATTGTGGATGTGTTTTTTCAGAGGAGGAAAGATATTCTAAAAAAATAGAGAAAGATAAAAAGAAATTCAATACATAAATAATTATTAACAAACAGGAGGCAGCTATTAGCTGCCTCCTGTTTGTACCTATTAATCAGGTCTTGTCAGAAAAATGCAATTAAAATGACTGCAACAAGGTTTCCAAAACTGTGTATAGAAAATGTTACTGCCAAGTCTTTTGTTTTGTAATATCGATATCCAAAATAAAGAGAATCGGGAAGATATGCCAATATATAATAAAATGCTTTAGGATCGTCAAAAACATGCATCCAAGCAAAAATTAATGAAGAAATAATGACATATAATGTTTTGTTTTTTATAAATCTGTAAGGTAAATACCGAAAAATAAATTCTTCTAACATTGGACCAATAATTACTATAATTATTGCATAAAAAATAGGTGATTGATTAAATGCTCCTACAACACTTGTTTGATTGTTAGATTCTCCCACTACTATAAAAGATAAGATAAATGATGAAAGCAAAGAAAATGGTATGTACATAAGAATTTCTTTTACTATTTTTTTGATCTTTTCCCATATTTTATTAAATAGAGTATCTATATTATTAGTGATCTTATTGCATAAGTTTGACAGAAAAATAATATAAAATACTATAAAAATGAGAAATTGTATAATAGTAATAGGAATTTGTAATAACAGCGGCAAATTAGTTTTTATTGATGTAAAGATGAAAAGAAAATAGAATATAAATGCCGCAACATCCATTGCTTTGAATGTTTCTAAACGTGTAAAGAACCGTGATTTTTTTTCGCTCATTAATTGCTCCTCCTGCTTTTTGGTAAAACTTAACTTCATAACTAATTGGTTTTCAAGTTTCTATATAGGACTTATAATACAAGTCATTTATATAATTATATCACAAATTTATGGAAACATCAATTATATGAAAAAACCGTTTCTTCTTTTGAAAGAAACGGTTTTGCACTATAGTTATTGTATTATAGTTTTGGAATAATTTATGAAAGAAAATCTTTCATAAATATGCAAAGCATTTGGTAAAATTTTAATAAATCATCAATACAGCGACTTTCATCATCAGAGTGGCACAAATCTTCTTCATCATCACAAACTGCAAACCGAGGTCCGAAAATGTTGCAACCATACTTGGCTTTAAAAGCTGCATTGTATCCTATTCCAGGAGCAATAGTTGCTTTTGATTTTTTTCCAATAATTTCTTCATAAGCCTTAAGCTGAGATTTAATCATTGCTGAATTGGGATTGATAAAATTTGGCATAGTCAACTTTACAATTTGAATATTGGCATTGTATCTATTAGATAAATTGGAAATTAAACTTAAAAAATCAGATTTTTTTACACCAAGAGAAATCCTAAAATTCAAATTTACAGTTAATAAGCCATTTTCAACTTGGCAAGTAGTAGGACATACACAGGTTGGTAGAATTGTAATTCCATGGATAGAATGAAGTGTATCAATTAATTTAAAATCAGGTAATGTACAATCTTTAATATCATTCATTAATTCGAGAAAAGTAGGAAATTGATTTTTGAAAATTTCTGACAATTCTTGAGTAAGAAGTGTTAAAGCATTTTTTCCACTATGAGGAATTGATGAATGACAAGCTTTTCCAGTTTTACTTATGATACTGCCATTAGACAAAGTTGCTGTTGCAAATCCTGGTACAATGTTTGTTGCACTTCCAGGAATATCTATACTTTTTATAAGAACTTGACTAGAAGATGTACTTTTAAAGACAAATTTAATATCAGAATATCCACGAGATCCAAATTGAATTCCATCTCCATCAATTGTAGTTGCATAATCTGGAATAGGATGATTTTCCTGATGGTATTTTTCCATATCAATCCAAATTCCTTCT
Source organism: uncultured Clostridia bacterium (assembly GCA_949482135.1). Lineage (GTDB taxonomy): Bacteria > Bacillota > Clostridia > TANB77 > CAG-508 > Scatovivens. Next base: position 356,709 of record CASYFC010000001.1, on the reverse strand, counting down.
TCAGAAGATCCTACAATTATAATCCATGGTTTATTATAGCTTTTTTCATAAGTTTTAGCAGCAATAAGAGCTAAAACAAGAGCTCCCTTATCGTCTATAATACCTCTACCATAAATTCTATCATTTGAAATTTCACCCAAAGGATTATAAAGCCATTTAGATTTGTCATAATCAACAGTATCAATATGACAAACTAATGCTAATCTGCAAGAACGATGGAAGTTTAAGGGATTATTAGATATTCTCATAACTAATCCATCAGCTTGTTTGTCATAGAAAAAATTCAGTTCTTTACAAATGTTTTCCAATTCATTAAAAACATTTTGTATTCCAGTAGAATCTGAATTTACACTGCTAATAGCTAGAAGCCGAATACAATACTGCTTAATAAGTTTCCGAATTTCTGAAAGATTATTCCAATTGATGTTCATTATATATTCTCCTATTCTATAAATTAGGCAAATGCCTTAGAGTATGAGTAAATTATACTATCATTTATGTAAACAGTCAATTATAAATATACTTTTAATTTAATTACATTACTAAAAAGTTACATTTTAATAAAGATTGTAAAACTTTATTAAAAAATAATAATTAAATGATATAATAAATTAAGATAATTATATGTAATCATAAGTATTAATGAGCAAAGGAGAAAATATGGAAAATCTTGATAATACGATGGAAGTTTCTATTATAAATGATACAAGTGAGTTAATTAAAAACATAGAATTAAAAAATCTTATACAATTTAAATTGAATAAAATAGAATTTAAACTTGAAGATTTAGATTGTATAAATGAAATAATTTTAGATTCTCAAAATATAGTTGGTCAATATAACAAAGTTTATTTTGAAGAAATAGAATTATTTAAAAACTTAGTTAAAATTTCAGTAAGAAATTTAGGACTAACACCTGAAAAAATAGAAAAAATTAATAATATAGAAAAATTAGAATTTATTAATTGTCAATTAAAAGATATAAAAAAATTAAATAATTCTATTTATTTAACACTAAATAATACGGAAGTAGATAATTTTGAAGACATAATTAATTTATCAAAATTAGAAGAACTTCAGCTTATTAATGTGGAAATTGATAATTTTGAATTTTTACAAAGTTTTAAAAATTTAAAAAGATTATTTATAAAAAACATTAAAAACTTTTCACTATCAAAAATTAATTTTTCATTGCCAATCGAATATTTATCAATCGAAAACTTAGAAAATTTAGATTTAAATATTTTTTCAAAATATGGAAATTTAAAAACAGTATCTGTTGATAGAATAGAAGCTGATAATTGGGAAGATGAACTAAAAACAATAAAAGCAAAAAATATAAAAGTATTATTAAATGATATATATGAATATTAGGAGAGTAATATATGATAGTTGTTGCTAACACAAGAGAGTTAGAAAGAAGATATAATCTATCTAAAATACGAGATGATGAACAAGTCTGTGTTCAAGGTGGAATGAAAGGCAAGCCCAAATATAATGATGAAAGATACAAAAGGAGAACTACTTATACAGGAAGAGAAATAAAGCAAATAATTAATCAAATGAAAATAATTGAAGATTCTATTCCTAAAGAATGGAATGAATTTCAAAGAGCAAAATATATTTATGAAGTTTTGGGAAAAAGAATAGAATACAATCATAATAAAGATGACTATGCAACTCAAAGACCATCTAGCTTAACTGGAATTCTAGATAAGAAATCAATTTGCGCAGGATATTCATTATTATATAAAGAAATGATGGATAGACAAGGAATTGAATGTGATTATGTAAGGGGAATTGGATATACTCCTAATAGAACTAAATCTGAAAAACATGCATGGAATGTACTTACTATAAATGGACAATCTTTTGCTGTGGATTTAACGTGGGATTCTGTAAATCTTAGAAGAGGTGATACACAATTACAATACTTTGGTGATGACCATAGATTTTTTGAAAGACATGAAATAGATTCAGATGAAAGAAGATATAGATATGTAACCTATTCTAAAGAACAAATAAATTCTATAAATACAAATTTAAATAATAGGCAAAAGAATGGAGTTACACAAGAACAGCAAATGAACATAATTCAACTTGCTATAGAGCAAACATATTTAAAATTTCAAAAAGAATATGGAACTACTGTTGCAAGAACACAAGTAGAAAAAGCAATTGAAAAATATATAACAACTGGAGATGCAGTATGTTTTACAAGACAAGGAGATGCTAGAACACAAATTGAACAATTTGTTTCTAAAGATGATATGCTACATCTAATATCAAAATCTTTTGTAGAACAAAACTATAAAGGATATAATCAAAATACATTAGGTAGAGTACTAGAAAATTCTATTAATGAAACATCTAAAGCTTATGGAACAGAACATACAATAAATGCCTTAAAAAGATATATTATTCAAGGTAATGATATTGGCTTTACAAGAACTAATAACGCTAGAGCAAATTTAAGTAATTATGCTATATTACCTGTAAATGCAATGCAACTAATGATAAGTACGGTTACTAGTCGTAATATTGAAGAAATAGAATCAAATAAAACTGTTATTTTAGATGATAAAAATAAATTTTTTTATGCAGATGAATTTTTAGGAGCAGAGTTACCAGCAGAGAAGAAAAAAGGAATTATTTCAAAGGCAATACAATGGATTAAAGAAAAAACGAAAGAAAAGTTATCATCAAAAACTAAACAAAACCAAGAAGGAAGAGATGATATAAGTGAAAGATAAAGAAAGGAATATTTAAATGGAATTTTCAGAAGCTTGCTCTGAAGTAGATTTTATTTTAGCTAATTTAAATCCAGAAGATAAGAAAAAAATACCAGAGGCAACAATTAACTTTTTTAAAGAAAATAAGGCATTATTTTATAAAGTGAATTTAACTACAGATAAGCCGTTAGCTATGCAACATTTAAAAGATGAAACAAAGGCATTTCTTCAAATATTAAATTATAAGTATTTTGCAAATCAAAAACAAAAAGAAAAATTCATAGATATGCTTAATGAAAATGAAAATGTAGATAAGATGTTTTCAACTGAAATATATGTAAAAACAACAAATGAAAATTATATACAACTAGATAAAAATATTGAAGCACAGGATTTAGTAGTATATAAAGAAAGTAAAATTAAGATACTTATAAAGAAAGTAATGAGTTTTTTTATTAACTAAGGAGAAATTATGGAAGAAATATTTGAATTAATTTCCAATCCATATAGTATGGAAAACTATCTAAAACTACTTGATATTTTTCTAAGTTCAAAGGATTATGGTGAATTTTATTCAAAAGTAGTTACATATTATCAAGATGGAAAAAAAGAAGGAAATGTTCAAGAAGTAAAGAATAATTCTAGATTCACAAGAGCAGAATATATGAATATTTGGCATGTTATGAGAAAGTTTTCCGACTTTTTTCCTACAGAACATAGAATATATATTAATGCTCAACCAGATAAAGTAGGAATAATTGTAAGTAAATTTATTTCTGAATGCGATTTTCGAAATTTGCCATTTGAACTGAAATATGCAACTGAACAAATAAATAGAAATGATTCTATTGTAATTGGTTCAAATACACAAGCTTATAGAAAACATATAGAAATATTAAGGCAAATTGCAGAAGAAAATCCAGAAATAGTAGATGGATGTGGAACACCTCCTTTTCTTACAGGAATTTTAGATGGTTGGATGGGACTTGCTGATGAAAATGTTGCTAATAGATTTACAAGTTATACACAATCAAGATTAAATATTTTTAGTAAGAGCATAAATACTTTTTTATATCATCATACAGAAATTTCAAGTCAAATTGGAGCAGAAGGAATTGTTTCAATAGATAGAATATTAAATTCTTATGATGATTTAGATGAAGAAGAAAGAGAAGAATACTTACAAGATATGTTATCAGATACTGTGTTAAGTATTGAAAATAGAAGTAAATTATCAGAGTATTTAAAAACACATTCAGAAGCTATAGATCAAATATATAAAGAATTTTTTAGAGAATGTGAAAAACAAGATATTGATTCTAGATTTCCAATATTCTATGCAGAATCAAGAAGACAACTTCTAGAAAATGAACAATCGGCAAAAGTTGATATAACAGATGAAATTAGAGAAAAAATGGAAAAAAATAGTTCTACTATTATTGCAGATATGTATTTTAAAGATGGAATAAGAGAAAATCTTTCTATAGAAAGTAGAACAGAAATAATTGGAAACATAATAGCTAAAGAAGTAAAGGATAGACAAGAAGAATTACTAATGTATGAAGATTTAACTTTTTTACATAAGATTGGATTTTTAGATGATGAACTAATGTCAGAAATTGGGAAAAATTTATATCCAAGAGAAAAGATAGATTTATTAAATGAATATCTTGAACATCAGGTTGGTGTAGATTATTCTGATAATAGTAAAAAGTCATTAAGTAGATATTTAAGGAGTAATACGGATAACTTATTAACTGATGATTTAATAAGTCAAAGAATCAATGAAAGAAAACAAGAAATTATAGAATATTTTTCTAGACCGCAAATTTTACCAGAAAAAAAGGAACAAAGGATAAAATCAGAAGAAAAAATATTAGATGTATATAGGAGAGATAGAACATGTTCTTATGAAACCAAAAGAACACTTGATTATGAAGTATGTTTATTAAAAGATGATATAGAAAATTTGCCAGAAAAACGAGAAACAAGAAGAAAAATATGTTTAGCACTACAAAATAAAGAATTTAATGATTCCCACATAAAAAAGGTTAGAGAAATAACAAGACCTTCAAAAAAACTTTGGGATGATTGGGAATTATAGAGGGAGAACTAGATGGAACTAATAAATTATTTTCAATACAATTCAATATTAATATTAACATATTTTTTCCTTTCAGTAGGAACATTAATATTAAAATATATAACACTTGGTAAAAGTAATACATTACTATTTTCATCTTATAGAAGTTCAATATTTAATCCTTTAACATATATTCGTTTGTTTACACATGTTTTGGGACATGAGAATTGGAGACATTTATCAAATAACTTTGTATACATTTTATTAATTGGACCAATGCTTGAGGAAAAATATGGAACATACAATTTACTTATAATGATATTAATAACAGCATTTGTTATAGGAGTAGTAAATTCTATATTTGGAAATAAAAGGATATTAGGAGCAAGCGGAATTGTATATATGTTTATTGTAATGAGTTCTTTTGTTAATATTCAAACAGGAAAAATTCCTATAACACTGATTTTAATATTTATTTTTTATATAGCTAATGAAATAATTGATGGAATATTTAAAGAAGATAATATATCACATTTAGGACATATAATAGGAGCTATTTGTGGAGGAGTTTTAGGATACTTATATTACATATTAGGAAACTTTAATATTTTTATATAAAATATTAAAAAACTTGCAATTTAAATGTATGCTATGATATAATGCAAAAACATTTTACCTAAGGAGGTATTTATTATGGCAGTTAAAACTCAGAACCGGAAAACACTAAATTTTACCACAATTCACAAAAGGATTTCTGAACAAGGAAAAATTATCTCTGAATTGGCCCCTGAATATAGTATGACTGAAGATGCGTTTATTCAGGAGATGAAGAGTGGATTAGGTCCTAAAGTTTTTGCAGCATTGAAAAAGATGAGTGAAAAAAATGAAAAAGCTCGTGAAAAATTAAAGGATTCAGCCGCCAAAAAAAGAAAGAACAATCAACGGTTAATGGAAAATAAAAGGAGTGAAGAAATTCCATGCAATGCTTCTACTAATATTCAAGAATCTGTGATTCAGATAACTCCAACAACGAGTACTACTGAATCTTCTCAGGATAGTGATTTTGAACATATCTTAATTGCTAAAAAGAGTATCGAAAGTACAATTCAGAGCTGGGATTCTGCAATTGAATCTTCTAAAAATCGGTGCAAGCAAAAGGCAGAAGAAGTTAGATCAGCAGAAGAAGAAGTGAAAAATGCTGAAATGAAATTGAAACAAGTGAAAAAAGAATTAACTGATAGCGAAAATGCATATCAAAATAATTTAAAAATGAAGAAGCAGCAGGAAGAAAAGCTGAATGAGATAAATTGCCAAATTGAAAAAATCAGACAAAATAATATTTATTTGGTTGCACCAGGATATCATGGTAAGTTACCTGAATATGGTAGATTTATTTCTACAGAACTAATTCAAGGTATAGAGAATTTGGAAATTCAAACAGGAGAAGTTCTTTTTAATGATGAAAATTTGAGTGATATGATGGCGTGTGGATACTACGATGTAAGAGAATATATGAGGGCAATTGAATTTGCCAAAGTGTGTATTGCGTTTATGACAGAATATAGCCATTGTACGATTTTGATTGATGACGAAAAGATTTCAAAAGTTCTTAAAACACAAGAACTTGAAATTTAATATAACTGTAATCAAAAACATAATTATGTTGTAAAATAAGGAAAAGGGCAAACTAGTGGTTTGCTCTTTTTCCATTTGTTTTCTTGACCGAAAAAAAGTAGTATGATAAAATCAGCATAAGATTTTTAGGGAAGATTATAATATATTTAATAGAAAAAAATACTATTATAATCAGGAGGTAGTATTGGAAAAATTAGTTGTTATAGATGGAAATAGTATTTTAAATAGGGCATTTTATGGAATTATGAGCAGTAAAATGCTTCAAACGGCAGATGGAACATATACAAATGCAGTATATGGATTTTTAGCTATTATGTTCAAATTGGTTGAGGATATAAAACCAGATTATATGGTAGTAGCATTTGATGTAAAACAGCCTACAAAAAGACATGAAATGTATAAAGAATATAAAGGAACAAGACATGGAATGCCAGATGAACTTGCTGCTCAAATGCCAATTATAAAAGAAGTTTTAACAGCAATGAATATAAAAATCATTGAACTTGCTGGATATGAAGCAGATGATATTTTAGGAACTTTAGCAAAATCGTCTGAAAAAAAAGGTGTAGAAGTAACATTACTTACAGGAGATAGAGATTCATTCCAACTAGCATCAGATAAAACAACAATAAGGATACCAAGAACTAAAAATGGAAAAACAGAAACAGAAAATTTTGATAGAAGTAAAGTTTTAGAAGTATATGGAATAGAACCAGAAGAATTAATAGAAGTAAAAGGATTAATGGGAGATAAATCTGATAATATTCCAGGTGTTCCAGGAGTTGGAGAAAAAACCGCATTAAATTTAATTAAAGAATTTCATTCTGTAGATACAATTTATGAAAAATTAGAATCAGGAGATCCTATCGCAAAAGGAAAATTGAAAGAAAATTTAGAAGCTAATAAAGAATTAGCAATACTTTCAAGAGAACTTGGGAGAATAGATACAAATGCACCAATTGAAAAAGAATTAGAACTATTTAAAGTAAAAGAATGGGATAATAAAAAGGTATTAGAGTTATTTAGAAATTTAAGATTTAATAGATATATTGAAAGATTTAATTTAGAACAAAACAAGTCAGAAAATAATGAAGAAAAAAATGTAAAAGAATTTTTTGAATATGTTAAATTAAAAGAAAATAAAGAAATTGAAGAACTAATTTCAAAAATAGAAAAAGAAAAAATCGTATATTATTGTTTTGAAAAAATAGATAAAAATGATGAAAATTTAATTATAAAAAAAGAAATTAAATATATAAATATTTATATTGAAAATAAAGTGTATAATTTTAATTTTTCAGAAGATATTTGTAAAAGTATTTTCGAAAATAAAGAAATTCTAAAATGTGGTCATAATTTAAAAGAAGACTATATATTATTAAAACAAACTAATATAAATTCTCAAAATATGATGTATGATGCAAAAGTCGCTTCTTATATCTTAAATTCAGTTTCTAATGCTTATTCTATTCAAGATATAGCAAGGCAATATTTAAATATAGATATATCAGATTATGAGGAAAAGCAAGAAAAAAATGAAATACAAACAAGCTTGTTTGATGAAGGATTAGATGAAAATAAAGAAAAAGAAAATTATATATATGCATTATACGCATATGTAATTGGGAAATCTAGAGAAAATATTTTAAAAGAATTAGAAAAAATTAATTCACTAGATTTATTTAACAATATAGAAATGCCAATTGTTCAAATATTAGCCCAGATGCAATATGAAGGTATGTATGTTGATGAAAAAGAACTAATAAAATATGGTGAAAATTTAAAAAAACATATTGAAGAATTAAGAATAGATATATATGAAATGGCAGGAGAAGAATTTAATATAAATTCTCCAAAGCAATTAGGAGTAATTTTATTTGAGAAACTAGAACTAAAACCATGTAAAAAAACTAAAAGTGGATATTCAACAGATGTAGATGCTTTAGATAAAGTTAAAGATGAACATCCTATTGTTGAGAAAATATTAGAATATAGACAATTAATGAAACTAAATTCTACTTATGTAGAAGGTATGATTCCATTTATAAATCCAAAAACAGGAAGAATTCATACATTTTTCCATCAAACAGTAACAGCTACCGGAAGATTAAGTAGTACAGAACCAAATTTACAAAATATACCAACTAGAAGTGAGATTGGAAAAAAATTAAGAAAAGTTTTCAAGCCAGAAGAAGGAAGAATTTTTATTGATGCAGATTATTCTCAAGTAGAATTAAGAGTAATGGCTCATATGTCAAATGATGAAACAATGATAGAAGCATTTAATTCTGATGCAGATATTCATACTATATGTGCATCACAAGTATTTAAAGTTCCAGTTGAAGAGGTTTCAAAACAATTAAGAAGTAAAGCAAAAGCTGTTAATTTTGGAATTGTTTATGGAATAAGTGAATTCGGTTTAGCAGAGCAAATTGATATAAAACGAAATGAAGCCAAAGAATATATTGAAAAATATTTGGATACTTATCATGGAATAAGAGAATATATGAATAATATTGTTGAAGAGGCTAAAAAGAATGGTTATGTATCCACTTTATTTGGAAGAAGAAGATATATTCCAGAACTTAATTCAAAAAACTATATGATTAGAAAATTTGGAGATAGAGCTGCTATGAATACTCCAATACAAGGAACAGCAGCAGATATTATGAAAATTGCAATGATAAAAGTTTATAATGAATTAAAAAATAGAAATATGAAATCTAAAATTGTTTTACAAATTCATGATGAACTTTTAATAGAGGCAGTATTAGAAGAAAAAGAAGAAGTAGAAAAATTATTAAAAGAATGTATGGAAACAAGTTGTGAACTTTCTGTTCCACTAACAGTGGATGTAGAAGAAGGAAAGAGTTGGTATCAAGCTAAATAACACTTCTTTTCCAGCATATAAGGAGAAATTTAATTATGAAGAGAAAGAAAAAAGACGAACTTTTTGAAAATTATTCAAAAAGGAATATGACAATATACTTAGTATTAAGAGGACTTGTAATATTAACATTAATAAGACAAATATTTCTTGGAAATTGGAATAATGTATTTTTATGTATTTTAACATTGGGGTTATTTTTAGTTCCAGTACTAATAGATAAAAAATTTAATATTCAACTTCCAGATGCTCTTCAAGTTATTATTTTATTATTTATATATTCAGCAGAAATTTTAGGTGAAATTAATGAATATTATATTGTAATAAAACATTGGGATACAATGCTTCATACATTAAATGGATTTTTATGTGCAGCAATAGGTTTTTCACTTATAGATATTTTAAATCGTAAAGAATTTTTTCATGCAACAATGTCAGCTGTATTTGTAGCATTAGTAGCATTCTGCTTTTCGATGACAATAGGAGTTTTATGGGAATTTTTTGAATATGGAATGGATATAGTATTTTTAAAAGACATGCAAAAAGATAAGGTAGTTAGTACAGTATCAACTGTTGAATTACATCCTGAAGGAAAAAATATACCAGTAGTTATAAAAGATATAACAAAAACAATAATAGAATCTAAAGATGAGAATGGAAAGACTATTCAAAATGTTATTGAGGGTGGATATTTAGATATAGGAATCAATGATACTATGAAAGATTTAGTAGTAAACTTTATTGGAGCAGTAACTTTTTCAATTATAGGGTTACTTTATATAAAAAATAAGGATGAATATAAATTTGCAGAAAATTTCATTCCTATAATGAGGAAAAATGTCAAATAGCTGTATTAATTAATAAAAGTATAACAAAGATATTTTAACATTTGAAATAGATTAACATAAAGGTTGACAAAATCTGACATATGTAGTAAAATACTATTTGTAAAAAATATTATCAAGAGTGGACGAGAGAATCGGCTTTTAGACTCCACAGCAACCTATTAATTTAGGTGCTAATACCGACAGAGCACAAAGAGTAGCTTTGAATGATGATTTAGATAATAAGAAGAATTATTCAGAACTCTATTAGTGCATAGAGTTCTTTTTGTTTTGACAAAAAGAAAAATGAAATTTCAAAAGGAGGGAAAATTATGAGAAGATTATTTACATCTGAAAGTGTTACAGAAGGACATCCAGATAAATTATGTGATTATATATCAGATAGTGTTTTGGATGCATATTTTGAAAAAGATCCATATGCAAGAGTAGCTTGTGAAACTGTTGCTGGAAAAGGTCAAATTTTAGTTACAGGAGAAATAACATCAAATGCTGAAGTAGATATCGAAAAAATAGTAAGAAATGCTATTAAAGAGGTGGGATTTGATAATAGCGAAACAGATATTGATTATAAAACTTGTAAAGTATTATTAAATATATCAAAACAATCAGAAGATATTGCGATTCGGAGTAGACAGATCTTTAGAAAATAAGAATGGTGCAAAGGAAGAATCAGAAGGCGCAGGAGACCAAGGTATGATGTTTGGTTTTGCAACTGATGAAACAGAAGATTATATGCCAATGCCAATATATTTAGCTCATAAATTAGCAAAAAGGCTAACTCAAGTTAGGAAAGAAAAGATAATTGATTATATAAGACCTGATGGAAAAGTACAAGTTACAATTGAATATGAGAAAGACAAGCCTTCAAGAATAGATACTATTGTTATATCAACACAACATAATAGTGATATTGATATGGATAAACTTAAATCAGATATTAAAGAATATGTAATAAAACCAATAGTTCCAGCAGAATTATTAGATGATAAAACAAAATATTATATAAATCCAACTGGAAGATTTGTTATTGGAGGACCTTTAGGAGATAGTGGATTAACAGGAAGAAAGATTATAGTAGATACATATGGAGGGTATAGTCGTCATGGTGGAGGAGCATTTTCAGGAAAAGACCCAACTAAAGTTGATAGATCTGCAGCATATATGGCAAGATTTATTGCTAAAAACATTGTTGCAAATGGATTAGCTAAAAAATGCGAAATACAACTTTCTTATGCAATAGGTATTGCACAACCAATTTCTATATATGTTGATACATTTGGAACAGGTACAATTCCAGATGGAGAGATTGTAAAGAAAATTAGAAAAACATTTAAACTTACACCAAGAGGAATTATCGAAAGTTTAGATTTAAGGAGACCAATATATAAGAAAACTACTAACTATGGGCATTTTGGAAAAAAAGATTTACCATGGGAACAATTAATAAAATTAAATTAAAGAGAAGAGAAATGAGATTATGAAAATAGGCTCTTTTTTTATCAAACGCAATTTAATTGTAATATAGGAATTGTTGACTTTTAGGATTATTATATATATAATCTAACTGATAATACTGTACATAAGAGGTGATAAAGTGAAATATAAAAAAATAGTAGTAATTACAGTATTTGTAATGCTAATTTCATATTTAATAATGGCATTTATACCAGTAACTTCAAGTAAAGTTTATGCAGGTCAACTTCCAGCAGGAACTTTGAGTAGAGATATAGAGGGGCTAGATGATAATTTATATCCTGGATATAAACAATTAATAAAAAATGTACAAGCTAAGCATGGAAATTATACATTTTTACTTTATTATACAGGCATGAATTGGAATGAAGTTTTAGCTACTGAATATCAAGGGCATGGAAGAAGTCCATTAAATTTATTTCAAATAGGTACTAATTATAATGGAATGTGGATTTGTCCAATATGTGGAAATAAAGCCTATGATAATGGTTCTTGGTGCTGTGCATCTTTAGAGGCTTTAGCATATATGATGGATCCTAGAACTTCAATAAATGAAGATGATGTATTTCAATTTAAAGACTTAGAAGGTGGAGATGTTACATATAATGATATAGCTAGAGTTGTTTCAGGTTATGGGGCGTATTTAAATAATGGTGAAGCAATTCAAGCAATTGTTGATGCAAGCAATCAATATAATATAAATGGATATTTTTTAGTAGCTAAAATAATAAATGAGCATGGAAGAAATGGCTCAACACTAAGTAACGGAAATGGATATAATGGAAATTATAGAGGTTGTTATAATTATTTTAATATAGGTTCTACTGGTAATGGAAGTGCTAATATAATAAATAATGGGTTATCATATGCACAAAATCATGGTTGGACTTCAATTAGGGCATCAATATTAGGGGGGTCAGCAGTTGTAAAAGAAAGTTATATAACAAAATATAGTCAAAACACATTATATTATCAAAAATTTAATGTATCTGGAAAATCACCACTTGCATCACACCAATATCAGCAAAATATAATGGCAGCACAAAGTCAAGGTTCGAGTTTGAAAAAATATTATAGTAACTTAGGTGTAAATAATCATGTATTTATAATTCCTTTATATGAAAATATGCCTAGAGAAACATCAACAAGACCAAATCAAGGAAAAGCTAATACTATTTCTTATGAAAATGGAGTTATACAGAATATTTCTACTTCTTTAAAAGTTAGAGCATCAGCAAATGGTACAGCAATTGGAGCTTTAAATAACGGAGAAGATGTAAAGATATTGCAAAGAGCAAATACTCAAATTGGTGGATATTTTTGGGATTTAATTGTTTCAGAAAAAAGCGGAACTTATGGGTATGCTGCAAGAATTATCGGTGGAGATACTTGTATTGCATCAAAAGGTTCAACTGGAACTTCAGGTGGTTCAGCATCAGATGTTCAACCAGAAAAACCAAAACCAGAACCTGAACCAGAGCCAGAAAAACCAGTTAAACCTGATAAAAATTTGGAAACTGATATAAAATTAGAAGAAGACATAATTAAGATATTACCAGATATAAATTATGAAGATTTAAAAGAAAAATATAAAGATGTTGTTGTTCAGAATTCTAAAGGTGAAATAATTACATCAGGAGAGTTAGGAACTGGATATAAAATTATAATAGAAGAAAAAACATATCCAATCGTAAAAATGGGAGATATTAATGGAGATACGCGTATTACTGTTGCAGATGTAAGAATTATGCTTAATTCAATATCAAAGACTGGTGAAGAACTTAAAAATGAATACAAACAAGCAGCATGTTTAAATGGAAACAAAACATTTAATACAGGAGATGTAAGATATTTATTAAACCATATAAGTGGTTATGACTTCATAAGTCTATAAAATTTAAGGAGGAAAAAAATGAATTGTACTAATTGTGGAAAAGAAATTCCAGAAGGAGAAAACAAACTTTGTGATGAATGTCAAAACAAGCTTTTAGAAGAACTTTCAAAAGAAGATAAGGAAGCAGAAGTAGATTCTACTAAGAATGAAAAAGAAAAAAAGAAAAACAAAAGCAAAAAAGAAAATAAAAAAGAAGACATAAAAGAAGAAAAAACTGAAACTAAAGCAGAAGAAAAAGAAAAATCTAGTAAATTTAAATTATCAAATGATAATTTAAAGGATAAAAAAAATATTGTAATAGCTGTAGCTATAATTGCTATTATAGTTACTTTAGGTATTTTAATAGTATTAAAATATTTAGGAATTTTACCTTCAAATAATATAGGAAATACTATTGGAAACATTAGAAATTATGGATATGCAACAACTGATGGGAGATGGATTTACTTCTTATCACCAAGTGAGGATACTGAAAAAGTAGGAATTTGTAAAGTTAAAAAGAATGGTGAAGATAAAAAAGAATTATTAATGGATAACTTTGATGTTCTTTCAATAAATGTATATAAAAATTATATCTATTTTATAGGAATAGGTGCAGATATATATAGCGATGAAGATGAAGTAGATAATAAAATTTATAGAATGAAAACCGATGGTTCAGATTTAGAAGTTATTAATGATAATGAATTTAATAATGAATGTTATGAAATATATGTTTTAAATAATTCAATTTACTATATTGGTACTGATGAAAACATATACAAGATGAAATTAGATGGAACAAAAAGAGAACTAGTAAGTGAAAATGGAACAGGTTATATTGGAATTACAAATAAATATATTATATATAATGTTGAAAATGAAGCTGGAGACAACTATGTAACATATATTATGAACATAGATGGAAAAAATGCAAGACCAATATTAGAAAATACAAGGTTATATAGTGTAGATATTTTAGGAGACTATATATATTATACAAATACTGAAAAACAAATATATAGAACAAAAATAGATTCAGGAGAATCAGAATTAATTTTAGATGATACAGCATATAATCTAAATTTAAATGGAGATTATTTATATTTCCTAAATTATTTAGATGAAGAAAATGAAGATTATACAGTTGCTTTATTTAGAGTAAAAGCAGATGGTACACAAGAACAGGCTGAAAACATTAAAACATTATCATCATATTCTACATTTATTGATGTAGTTGGAAACTGGGTAATGTATATGGATAATGATGATACATCTGGATTTATAAATCTTGTTGATAAAAATGGATCAGGAGAAGAAAAGAAAGTTTATGTATTAGATTATGCATCATATTATGAAGAGGTTGATAATGTAGAAGTACCAAAACAAGAAGGAGATACAGAAGCAGTACCAGAAAATAATACTGATACAAATACAGCACCACAAGAAACTACAAATACAGCTATATCAGATACTAATATTGTTGCTAATGAAACAACTAATACAGCTAGATAGAAAATTAATAAAACCCACAGATGATAAAACTGTGGGTTTTTTATAAATAAAATTATGGAGCTTATAGGCGGAATCGAACCGCCGACCTACAGGTTACGAATCTGTTGCTCTACCAACTGAGCTATATAAGCATGAGAATATTATATATATTAAGAATAAAAAAATCAAGAATTTTAAATAATAAAGTATAGGAGAAAAAATGCATACAGAATTTGAAGTAAGAGTTTTAGATATAAATAAGGAAGAGTTAATTAAAAAATTAGAAAAATTAAACGCTACTAAAGTTGCTGATTTTGAATATAAAAGACGAGTTTTCAATTTCAATCCTCCAACAGATAATAAGTGGATTAGATTAAGAACAGATGGAAACAAAACAACTTTAACAATAAAAAAATTAGAGAGCTTAGAAATAGATGGAACAAAAGAAATGGAAATAGAGGTGTCAGATTTTGACGAAACTAATAATATTTTAGAAGAATTAGGATATAAAGCACATACATATCAACAAAATAAAAGAACTAGATATATTTTAAATGATGTTGAACTTGATATAGACACATGGCCATATATTCCAACATATCTTGAGATTGAAGGAAAAAGCGAAAAAGCTGTCGAAGATATGATTAAACTTTTAGAAGTAGATAAATCAAAAGTTACTTCAATAGATGTACAAGGTGTATTTAAAGAATTTTATAAAATAGATATAAAAGAGGCACCAATTGTAAGTTTTGATTTGCCTCTAGATAATAAATACTATTTATAAAAAGGGAGTATATATGGATAATTTAAATGTAGTATCTTTTATTATAGGAACATTATACGTAATAATTCTTCGGAATTTGTTATTATATAATTTTTCATAAACATCATAAAAGAAATAAAATAGATATAGATGAACTTATTTCACTAGTTGCAAAATTTTATACAAGAACAACAATAACAATTATTTTCATAATAGCAGGTATGTATTGCATTATAACAGCAAATGAATATAGAGAAAATAGAAGTGAAGTTATTGGTTATGTATTATTTGGAATTGCAATAATTAGTGTATCAGTAATTTATTATATTTTTTACATAAAAGGATCTTTAATCGATCCTAATCAAGAAGAAAGAGAAAGTGTAAAAAAAGCAACTTTAAAAATAGGCGAAATACTGGAATTTATAATATTTACAATTTTTATTTTTATGCCTATTTGGTGTATTCCTCATTTTATAAGTTTAGTTCCTGAAAGAAAAGAATTGATAAAGGAGCTTATAATAGTTTTTGCAATTTCATTTGCATCAATATTTTTAATGTTTACACTGAATCCTTTAAACTTAAAAGAAAAATTAAAAAAAATTAATTCTAAAAAGTTAGAGTAAATTGTTATTTGTGTGAGTAAATTATTGTCTTTCTCTAACTAATAGCATATTTTTGAATAATATATTTTCTGAGTGAAGAATTCGAATGTAAACAAAGTGTTTTATTAGTAGATTAATTTTAAAAGAAGTAGGGAATCTCAAACTTGTCTTTTGAGGGCGCTGCTTCTTTTAAAATTTAACAATCTACTATAAAATACGACGGAATACCGAGAATTCGTAGTGAAGAAAATATATTATTCAAAAATAATGCTATTAATTAAATATTTTTTAATAATTTACTCACACAAATTACAATTATTCTATTGACATAGAATAAAATAATATATATAATTTATTATAGTTGAATAAACACTCAACTAATCTTAAGCAAAAGAAAGGAGAAATATGTCTAAAAATGAATTTGCATGTGATTGTAATATAATCCATGAAAACCTTGTAAATGATACGATTAGTAAGATGAAAGATGATGATACAATAAATAGAGTGGCAGAATTCTTCAAAATATTAGGAGATACTACAAGGGTAAAAATATTATTTGCATTAGATCAAAATGAGTTATGTGTATGTGATATTGCAAATATTTTAAATATGAGTAAATCATCAATATCACATCAATTAGGAACACTTAGAAGAAGTGGTATTGTAAAATGTAAAAAAAATGGAAAAGAAGTATTTTATATGTTAGATGATGAACATGTAAAAGAAGTTTTTGAAGTTGGTATGGAACACATTGAACATAAAAAATAAATTTTGGAGGTATTTTATGAAATATAATTTTGAAATAAAAGGAATTGATTGTGCAAATTGTGCAGCTGAATTAGAAAGAGAAATAAACAAAATAGAAGGTGTAAAAGAAGCAATTATTAATTTTTTGGCTGAGAAGTTGATAATAGAGTGTGAAGAATCTGAAAAAGAAGAAGTTATGAAAAAAGTGAAAAAGATTATAAAAAAAGAAGAACCAGATTGCAGTTTTAAACAAATCTAAGGAGGTTTAAATGAAAAAAAGAGCAATTAAAATAATTATAGCTTTTATTTTATTTATATTAGCAATAGCAATTTCTTTTCCCAATATTTGGATAAATAATATATTGTTTTTAATTTCATATTTAATTGTAGGGCTAAATATTTTAAAAAAGGCATTTAGAAATATTTTTAGAGGAAAAGTTTTTGATGAGAATTTTCTTATGTCACTTGCAACGCTTGGAGCCTTTGCAGTAGGAGAATTGTCAGAAGCAGTTGCTGTAATGCTATTTTACCAAGTGGGAGAACTATTTCAAAGCTATGCGGTTGATAAATCAAGAAAATCAATATCAAGTTTAATGAATATAAGACCTGATTATGCAAATGTTTTAAGAAATAATAAAGAAGACAAAGTTAATCCTGATAATGTAAAAATTGGTGAAATAATTATTGTAAAACCAGGAGAAAAAATACCATTAGATGGATTTGTTATTGAAGGAAAGTCTAGTCTAGATACAAAAGCTTTAACAGGTGAATCTGTTCCAAGAGAAATAAATGTAAACGAAGAAGTTTTAAGTGGATGTATTAATTTAAACGGAGTAATAAAAGTAGAAGTAACAAAAGAATTTGGAGAATCTACAGTTAGCAAAATATTAAATTTAGTAGAAAATGCTAGTAGTCGAAAATCAAAGTCTGAAAATTTTATAACCAAATTTGCAAGATATTATACACCAATAGTTGTTATAATAGCTATATTCCTTGCAATTATTCCACCTATTATATTTAAAGGTGAGATGTTTTCAGAGTGGATTTATAGAGCTTTATCATTTTTAGTAGTATCTTGTCCATGTGCTTTAGTAATATCAATTCCGTTAAGCTTTTTTGGTGGAATTGGAGGTGCCTCAAAAATAGGAATTTTAATAAAAGGAAGTAATTATTTAGAGGCTTTATCAAATACAGAAATAGTAGTTTTTGATAAAACAGGAACTTTAACAAAAGGTGTATTTGATGTTCAAAAAATAAATGCGATTAATATTTCAGAAGAAGAATTGCTAAAAATAGCAGCACATAGTGAAAATTATTCAAACCATCCAATATCAAAATCATTAAAAAAAGCTTATAATCGAAATATTGATGAAAGTTTAATTTCAAAAACAGAAGAGATATCAGGGCAAGGTATATCGGCAATTGTCGATTCTAAAAATGTCTTAATTGGTAATGAAAAATTAATGAATGATAGTAAAATTGAGTTTGTAAGTTGTAATGAAGTTGGTACAGTTTTATATATTGCAATAGATGGAAAATACTCAGGTTATATTTTAATTTCAGATAAAATAAAACAAGATTCAGAAAAAACAATAGAACAATTAAAATTTAAAAAAATTAAAACAGTAATGCTTACTGGAGACAAAAAAGAAGTAGGAGAAAGTGTTGCTTCAAAAATTAATATGGATATTGTTTATACAGAATTATTACCAGATGGAAAAGTCCGAAAAGTTGAAGAATTAATGAAAGAAAAAAGTGAAAAAGGAAAACTTATTTTTGCAGGAGATGGAATTAATGATGCTCCAGTTCTAGCTTTAGCGGATATAGGAATTGCAATGGGAGGGCTTGGAGCAGATTCTGCAATTGAAGCAGCAGATGTGGTAATAATGACAGATGAACCTTCAAAAATATCAGAAGCAATAAAACTTTCTAAAAAAAATATGAGAATTGTTAAAGAAAACATTATATTTGCAATTTTTATAAAAATTTTAGTTTTAGTATTAAGCGCATTTGGAGTTTCTACAATGTGGGAAGCAGTTTTTGCTGATGTAGGAGTTGCAATAATTGCAATATTAAATGCATTAAGAATGTTAAATGTGAAAAAATAAATTAATTATAAAAAGGTAGGTATATATCAAAGTATTGATACCTACCTTTTTTTGTGTTAAAATAAAATTTATGATTTATATTTTTTAGGAGGAATTAATATGAATAGAGAAGATGCAGTTAAATTATTAAAAAAG
Organism: uncultured Clostridia bacterium; assembly: GCA_949482135.1. Lineage (GTDB taxonomy): Bacteria > Bacillota > Clostridia > TANB77 > CAG-508 > Scatovivens. Next base: position 337,332 of record CASYFC010000001.1, on the reverse strand, counting down.
TATAATAAGGAAGATTTTCATATAAGACATGCTTTAACAGTAGAAAATGTAATGAGATATTTTGCAATAGAAAATGGATATGAGGAAGAATTTTGGGGATTAGTTGGATTATTACATGATGTTGATTTTGAACAATATCCAAATGAACATTGTAAAAAAGCACCAGAACTATTAAAAGAAATAGATGCAAGCAGTGAAATGATTCATGCAATTTGTAGTCATGGTTATGGAATTTGTAGTGATATAAAACCAGAACATTTAATGGAAAAGATTTTATATGCTACAGATGAATTAACAGGATTAATCTGGGCTGCTGCCAAAATGCGCCCATCACAAAGTACAAAAGATATGGAAGTATCAAGTTTAAAAAAGAAATTCAAAGACAAAAAATTTGCAGCAGGATGCTCTAGAGATATTATAAAAAATGGAGCTAATGAATTGGGGTGGGAATTAAATGATTTATTTGAAAAGACAATTTTTGCTATGAGAGAGTGTGAGGAAAAAATTGAAGAAGAAATGAAGTCAATGTAGAATAAGCTAATATTATAAGCATATATTTAATTAAAAGAAATAGGGAGAAAGTAAAAATGATTATATCAGCAATTTTTATAATTTTAGGATTCATATTTTTAATTAAAGGTGCCGATTTTTTAGTTGATGGTTCAAGTGGTGTAGCCAAAAGATTTCATATACCAGAAATTGTTATAGGTTTAACTATTATATCGATAGGAACATCAATGCCAGAATTATTTGTTAGTATAACTTCATCTTTAGAAGGGTATTCAGATATGGCAATTGGAAATGTTATTGGAAGTAATATTGTTAATTTGCTATTTATCTTAGGTTTATCAGCATGGATGAATCCAATAGAATTTAAAAAAGAAACGAAATTTTTAGAAATTCCGATATGTTTAATAGTTACAATTATATTTATGATAATATGTAATATAAAACATGGAATTTCAAAAATTGAAGGAATTATTTTAATTTTCTTATTTGTACTTTTTATAGTTTATACAATCATCATGGCGATTAAAGGAAATGGTGAAGAAGAAAAAATTGAAGAAAAAGAAAATAGCTCTCTTTTTAAAGATGTTTGTTCAATTATTTTGGGAATCATAGCATTAAAGGTTGGAGGCGATTTAACAGTTAATCATGCTGTTAATGTAGCTGAATATTTTAATATAAGTGAAAAGATAATAAGTATAACAATTCTTGCTATAGGTACTAGTCTGCCAGAATTAGTTACAAGTGTTTCAGCATCAATAAAAGGAAAATGTGATATTGCAATTGGAAATATTTTAGGCTCAAACATTTTTAATATGTTATTAATAATAGGAAGTTCATCAATAATAAAACCAATAATATATAATTTAAGTTATAATAAAGATTTATTGTATTTAATATGTGCAACATTAATACTTGAATTATTTACAATAATACCTCCTAAAAATAAAATGAGCAGAGTCAATGGGGCAATATATGTATTTATGTATGTAGAATATATGCTTTGTTTGTTTATGGCATAAAATATGAGATATAAAAAAAGATACTTAAAAGCAAATAAGTATCTTTTTTATATTGATTTTGATTTAAAATGAAATTTATTAAAAAATTCTTGTAATTTTATTAATATCTTTGAAAGAAAGTTTTGTGTATAAATTATAAGTGATTGAGTTTCCTGATTAGAATTTTCAATTTGTGGAGTTTCTTCTGATTCTTGATCTTTATTATCAAAAGGATTATTATAAAAGTTATTTTCAAAAATTTTATCAGGATTGTATTTTTCTCTTAACATTTCATCATATAGTTTTTGGTTATGGATTAATAGTTTATCATATTCAGAACGTTCTTCTGGAGTACACCAGTAACTACGATAAATCATTGCTAGTAATCCTTTAGTTTCATCTTTCAAATTCAAGTCTTTTAGTTCTTTATTCTCATCAAAAATGAATTTATAAGTAGGAGAAGCATTTCGTTTAAAAAATAATAATAAATTTTTGGGAATCTTATCAACATCTTCTTTTTTAGCATGTTTTAAAATTTCTAATACTTCAACTAATGCTTCTCGATATTGTGAAACAAGCATAATTAACTCCTTATAGCTTAAATAGAATGCTCATCATCATCTTTATCAGGTGCTGATGATGATTGTGGTGTTTTTTCTATATCAACATTAAGTTTTTCTAATTCTTTTTCTGTATACCACATAAAATGAGTATAAATACCTAAACTTGGGATTCTTTCTAATACTTTTTTACTAAATCCAGGACGTATATCCTTTCCAGAAGTAATATTTTCTTTTAAATCAATTCCATTTTTTCGTGCCTGAGCAATTGCATATCTCATTTCACCTTGAATTCCAGCAGACCTAACATCTTGTAATCTATCTATTTCATCATAAATATCACTAGAAACATCGTCAGCTTTTTCACCTGTTAGAAGATATTTTCTAATTAATGGCATAGGAATTTTATCTTCAATTCCTTTTAAACCATCTTGAAATTCTTTTACTTTTCTCCATGTGGACATAGCATATCCAACTTTTAGTGGTTTTTTCTCCATAATCTTACCTTTCTATTAATAATATTATCTATCATCAACTTCAGTTACTGGTGTTCCAATTCCAACTTCTTGTTGATTTTCTTGTTCTCTTAAAGATTTTGTTGTAGTAATAGCATTTTGACAATCATTACGTTTTATTTGAATATCATGAACTTGTTTAGGGATATCAGGTTCTACTATTTTTTGAGTTTTTACAGAAAGTATTTTGTCATCAACATTATTAGATTTACTTTCTTCTGAAAAATCTTGAGGAATATCTTTTTCTATTTGGTAAATTCTAGATCTATCAAGTGCTCTTGTTCCTTCAGAATCTTGTTTTATAAATTTATCCTTAGCTTGAGCAATAGCAGCTTTTTTGGTTTCTTCATGTGAAAGTGTAATGCCTGCAGGTATACTTCCTATTTTATCAGGGTGAGCTGTTAAAAATCTAATTTCAGATTCATATCTTATTTCTGGATTAAGTGGAGTAGCATTTTTCCCGTTAAATTCAAAATAACCTTGCTCAGTTAGTCTAAATCCTAATGAGCCATAACTGCCAGTTTCTGGATGCTCATTTACTTTAAATTCATCAGCGTTCGCATTAAAAAAGCTTTGTAATCCTAAATCAAATTTACCCCACCAAGGATTACTTGAAACTTCTGAAAACATTTTAACTGGATCATATCCTAAAGCAGCAATTTCTTTACCAAGAACCATAATAGCAGCTTCAGCAGCTGCTGGTTCAAATTGTTTTTCTCTATTTGACCAAAGATCTCTAAAAGTATCCAATATATGTTTTGGATTGTTATAAGCTCTTTGTGAAACCATTGCATCAATACAGTCTGCAACAGCGATTATTGTTGCATATTTTCCAATTTTTTTACCACGAATAGGATCTAGAGTTTCACTTTTTTTATCATGTTTTCCGTCCCAGTCTTTATGATGATGTTTTATTCCTTTTAGTACATCAGGACTCAATTTTTCGGCTAAATCACTATCATATGATGTAAGAGCCTCTAAAAGTTGAGCTCCTGCTTTATCGTGAATATCCATTTGTTTTCTATCATTATAATCAAGATCCTTTGATGATGCTAATATTCTATCAGGAATTATCAATTTTCCTATATCATGTAATTTTGATGCAATAACAATATCATCAATTTCCTTATCAGTACATCCCATTTCTCTTGCTATTGCTTCTGCAAACACAGAAACTCTTTCAACATGTCCTGCTGTATATGGATGTTTTAATTCAAGAGATGATGTAACTAATTCAAGCATTTTATCAACTTTTTGCTTTGTTTGATTCTCAATAGAATCAATATATTCAAAATCTGGTACAAATGCAGTTTCAATAATTCCATGTGTATAAGCCTTCATTGCTTCTGGTGTATCAATGTTAGCAAGAGATAAAAACATTGATAGATCTGTTTCATTTTTTATATTTGGAAATTCTTCCTTAATATATGATTGAATTTTTTCTTCTTCTTTACTTTGTTCATCGCTAGTAACAGGTTCATGTGATAACGCAAATAATTTTAAATCACTTGGTACAGTGTGTAGACTTAATAATGTTTTTAATAATTCATCTTTATTTAGCTTATCTGGATTATCCTGACTTGTGTTTGAAAAATACATAACTCCATGTACAGGACCTAATTCTTCAATATCATCTTTTGTCATTCCTGTTATATCAACAAATTCTATTTCATTAAGATCATTTTCAGAATAACCTTGAGCTAGTAATTGTTGAGCAACTTCAAAATATACATTATCTTTAGTATCTCCAATAGTGGCGATTTTAAAAAAAGCCATTTTATCAGTCGTCCTTTCTATTCCAATATTTACATATATTTTATATCAAAGCCATAGCGTTATCAAGAAATGTATAATATATATAATTAAAATGAAATACAAATGAAACATAACTGGAATTCTTGAATTTGTTTGAATACAAGGCATTACACGGGCATTGCAAAATGATTTAACATGGTATATAAAATACAGGTATTCCACTAGAATATGGTGCTATATCATACTGCTGAAAGTATATAGCAATATTGTTTGGGGTTACAAAGAAACTATTCAAATTAAATGTTTCTAAAACAAGTTCGCAATAATTATCAAAATAATAGTTATTTCCACTATCAATTTGAGCTTTTATTTGAGCATTAATATTTTTTATTATATTAATTAAATAGTATGGATTATTTGGATAGAAATTAGAAAGCGGAATAAAACAAGAAGTTTGTAAATTCCAATTTTGAGATGATCTTATAGTATTTCCATGAGCTCCACCAGTGAATTCATATTTATCTTCATACAAACTAACTAAAAAATCATTATTATAAGTAATATTAATTTCTGAAATTACTTCAAAAACCATTATAGGATACCCATTACTTAAATTATATTCATAGGTACTTACTGCATCTGCATATAGTTTTGTTTTTATATAGTTTTCTAACATAAGTGCTTTTTCTTTATTATATCTATTAAAATTATTCTTTCCATTACAATAATTTGAAAAAGTTATTTCTGGATATTCAATTTTATAAGTTAAAATAACTGTATTTTTATATTTTAACTCATTGTTTATTTCACGTTTTTCAATAGTATTCATTTATAAAACCTCCTATAGTAGTATATGAATAGAATCTAAATAGGTGAAGCTTAGAGATTTCGTTCTATAATGTTTATTAAGAAATTATTAATGTTGAGATTTGTCACTTAGTTGTCACTTTAAATTAGTTATAATGAAAATATAAATAAAATGAGTTATGTGCAAATACTAAATTGATATGAAAATATTAAAAAGAAAGGAAATGTTTATGGAAATTTTAAGAGTAGAGAATTTAAGTAAAATCTATGGAAAGGGAACTGCACAAGTTACAGCTTTAAATAACGTATCTTTTAAAGTGGATAAAGGTGAATTTGTTGCAATTGTTGGAGCTTCACGGAAGCGGAAAATCAACACTATTACATTTAATTGGAGGTGTAGATAGACCATCAAGTGGAAAAGTCTTTATTGATGGAAAAGATATATACAAATTTAATGATGATGAACTTGCTATATTTAGAAGAAGACAAGTGGGACTTATATATCAGTTTTATAATTTAATACCAATATTAAATGTAGAAGAAAATATAACATTGCCACTTAATTTAGATAATAGAGAAATTAACAAAAAAAGATTAGATGAACTAATAAAGATATTAGGACTCGAAAATAGGAGAAAACATCTTCCAAATGAATTATCTGGTGGACAGCAACAAAGAACGTCAATAGGAAGAAGTATGATAACAAATCCAGCAATTATTTTAGCAGATGAACCAACAGGAAATTTAGATTCCAAATCAAGTAATGAAATTGTAGAATTATTAAAAAAATCTAATAAAGAATATAATCAAACTATAATAATGATTACTCATAATATGGAAATAGCTCAAGTTGCTGATAGAATTATTAAAATCGAAGATGGACAAATAGTTTAAGGAGGGAATTATGAATATACTTAAACAATTATCTATAAGAAATTTAAAATTAAATAAAAAAAGAACAATTAGTACAATTATTGGAATAATTTTATCTGTTGCATTAATATGTGCAGTATCAACAATGATTACAAGCTTTCAAGAAACATTAATTCAAAATGCTATAAATGAAACTGGATATTACCATGTAAAAATTAGAGTTGGTAACAATCAAGATATAAAGAAACTTCAAAGTAACAGAGATATAAAAGAAATATATACCTCACAAACAATTGGATTTTCTAAATTAGATTCCGGACAAAATGAGTATAAACCATATTTAAAATTATATTCTATGGATTTACAAGTATTTGAAAAGCTAAAATTAAATAGAAAATTATTAGAGGGAAGATTTCCAGAAAATAGTAGTGAGATTCTAATTAGTAAACATATTAGTTCTAATGGAAAAGTAGATTACAAAATTGGAGATAAAATAAAACTAGAAGTTGGACAAAGAAAAACATTAGATGATTATATTTTATATGATTCTAATAGTTATCAAGAAGAGGGCGAAAAGCTAGTAAATACAAATGAGTATGAATTTACAGTTGTTGGAATTATTGAAAGACCAGATTTTGGCTTTGAAGGATATCAAGATCCAGGATATACAGTTATTACAACTGAAATGAGTACTGGAAAAAAAGATATATATATTGCTTTAAAAGATCCAAAAGAAAATAAAGAATCAATTTCAGCAATTTTAGGAGTACAAGATTATACAAATATAGGAGAAAATGAAAAGACTCAATATGAAGACTATGAAGTAAACAAAGAATTGTTAAGATGGGAAGGGTTTGCATTTTCGGATTCTACAATAGCAATGTTATTTGCTGTATGTATGGTTGTTATCTTTATAATTGTTTTTACAAGTGTGTTTTGTATTAGTAATTCTTTTAAAATAGCTACATCAGAAAAAATAAAAATGTATGGAATGTTAGCAAGTGTTGGTGCAACCAAAAAGCAGATAAGAAAAAATGTAATGTTTGAAGCTATGACACTTGGAATTATTGGAATTCCACTAGGCATTCTATCTGGAATATTTGCAGATTTTATATTAATAAAAATTGTAAATAGTTTAATTGGAGACTACTTATTAACACATGTAGATGGAATTGTATTTAAAATTGCTATAATACCAATGGTAATTTCAAGTTTATTAGGAATGGTCACAATATATTTATCTGCAATATCTTCAGCAAGGAAAGCAAGTAAAGTAAGCCCAATTGAAAATTTGAGAAATTCAGAACAAATAAAATTAGAAAGTAAAAAGCTAAAAACTCCCAAAATAATAAATAAAGTATTTAAACAAGGTGGTGTTTTGGCATATAAAAATTTAAAAAGAAGTAAGAAAAAATATAGAACAACAGTAATGTCTTTAACAGTAAGTATATTTATTTTTATAACAATGAATGCATTTATAACAAATTCCTTCCAATTTACAAGTGGATATTATAAAGATATTGGATATAATTTAAGAACATATTCTGGTGAAGAAAATTTAACAGGAGATATGATTAAACAAATTGAAAATTTAGAAGAAGTAAAGTCAGTAGCTGTTCTGTATGAAAATAATGATGATTATTTAGAAATTGAAGATTCGAGTAAAATAATTCAAATAGAAGGTGTTGACTATATAAAACAAGAAAATGGAGAAATACAAAATATTAATATCGGTGGTGAAAGAATAATTGCTCGTATAAATATTAAAGCATTAGATGATAATGAATTTAAAGAGTATGTAAAAAAACTAGAACTAAATTATGGAGAGGTAAAAAGAAAAGGAATTCTACTAGATAATAGCTATAATTATGATGGAGAAGGAAATTTAGTAGAAAGTAGAAGATACACATATAATGAAAATGAAATTATAACTGGGAAATTTAAAGATGAAGAATTTAATATAAAGATAGCTAAAATAATAGTTAATGATCAACCTAGACCAAAAGGACTAGAAAATTCTTATTATACAGATGGATATTTAATTATAAATAAGGATGAATATCCAAATATAGAGTTTAAAATTAATTGTATTTGCATAGATTCCGAAGAATCAGATAAAACTGAAGATGATATACAAAAAATCTGTAATGATGTACGATTATCAAATTTTGATGCTCAGGTAAGAGAAGAAAGATCTATGGTCTTAGTTATAAAAATATTTTTATATGGATTTATAACAGTAATTACTTTAATAGGTGTTACAAACATATTTAATTCCATCACATCAAATATGGAATTAAGACAAAAAGAGTTCGCAATGCTTAAAAGCATTGGAATGACAAAAAAAGAATTTAGTAGAATGATTAATTTAGAAACAATATTTTATTCTGTAAAAGCACTACTATATGGTGTGGTTTTAGGATTACTTGGCACTTTTGCTCTATATAAGGCTTTTGCTATAAAAATGAATGAAAGTATATATATTCCAATTGTTCCAATTATAATATCTGCAATTGGTGTGTTTATTCTAGTGTATGCAATTATGAAATATTCTTTAGGAAAAATTAATAAGCAAAATACAATTGACACAATAAGAAATGAAAATATATAATGTAAAAAATTATGGAGGAGAAAATGGATATTTTACTAGTTGAAGATAGCAACATGGTTGCAAAGGGATTAATATATTCACTTAAATCAAATGGATATAATGTAATTCACAAGACAAATAGAAATGAAACAATCAGTTTTTTAGAAAATAAAAAAGTCAATTTAGTAATATTAGATATTTCTCTTCCAGATGGAAATGGATTTGAAATTTACGAAAATACAATAAAGCCCAAAAAAATACCAACAATATTTTTAACAGCTAAGGATGATGAAGATGATATTGTTAGAGGACTAGAAATTGGAGCAGATGATTATATGACGAAACCTTTTTCTACAAGGGAGTTAGTTGCAAGAATAAGTAAAATATTACTTAAAGAAAAAAAGAATTTAGTAATTAAAGTTAGAGATATAAAATTTGATTTAGATAAAATGGTAGTTTATAAAAATGATAATGAAGTTTCTCTTTCAAGTTTAGAACTAAAAATTTTATATTTACTATTTACTAATTTAAACAAGGTAGTTACAAGAGAGTGCATAATAGATAAAATTTGGGAATGGACAGGAAATGATGTAAATAGCAACACAGTCACTGTATATCTAAAAAGAATTAGAGAAAAATTATCAAGTGATATAATTTATACTGTAAAGGGAATTGGATATAGAATTGATGAAGAATAAAGTAGAATTAAAAAAAACAATAATTTATAGTGTTTTAATAATAGCAAGTTTTAATTTAATATTTTTAATTTTTTATAATTATCAATATAGAGTATATACATATTCTTTTAATGAAAAAATTAATCAGATGGTATCATCTTTAAAGCAAAAATATCCAGATATAGATAAAACTGAAATTGTAGAAATATTAAATAACAAAAGTAAAAACAGTAAGTATTTATTTTATGAATATGGAATAGATTTAAATAAAGACTCTTTAGTTTTAGAAAATGATAATTATTTTTTGAAATTTTTAGGGCTAAATTTTATATTAATACTTATTTTGTCATTTTCTTTATTATTAATATTTCTAAACTATAATAATTTAAAAGATAAACAGCTAAAAAAGATAACAAGATATGTTGAAGAAATTAATAACAAAAATTATAAGTTAGATATAGATGATAATACAGAAGATGAATTATCTATATTGAAAAATGAAATTTATAAAACTACAGTAATGCTAAAAGAATCAGCAGAAAATTCTATTCAAGATAAAATAAATTTAAAAGATTCTTTATCTGATATTTCTCATCAATTAAAAACACCATTAACTTCTATAACAATAATGTTAGATAATATTCTAGAAACGCCTAATATGGATGAAATAACAAAAATAGAATTTATAAAAGATATAAAAAAACAAATAATAAATATTAATTTTTTAGTTTCTTCAATATTAAAATTATCTAAATTAGATGCTTGTAGTATAAATTTTATAAATAAAGAGGAGAATATAGAAAGAATAATAAACTGCAGTATAAATAATGTTAGTGCTTTATCTGATTTAAAGAATGTTAAAATAAATGTAAGTGGAAATAAAGAAAGTAAAATTTATTGTGATTTTAAATGGCAAGTAGAGGCTATAACAAATATTTTAAAAAATTGTATAGAATATTCTTATGAAAATTCAAAGATAGATATAATTTATGAACAAAATAAAATGTATTCAAAAATAGTAATAAAAGATAATGGAAAAGGAATAGATAAACAGGATTTACCACATATATTTGAAAGATTTTATAAAGGAAAAAATTCTTCAAGTGAAAGTGTTGGTATTGGTTTGGCACTATCAAAATCAATTATTGAAAAAAATAATGGATATATTATAGTTGATTCAGGAGTTAATAGAGGCTCTATATTTACAATAAAATTTGAAAAATGAAAGTTAGGGACATTTTTCTCAAATTTCATTTTTTATACAAATAAGTTTTTTAGTAAAATATTTTATAAAACAGTTGATTTTTAAATTTTCTTATGTTAAACTTAAATAGTTAATAACAGAAGAAATTTGGAGGTTATACAGAAAATGGAAATATTAAGATATGTATTAATGGGAATATATGCAGTAGTTTGTTTAGCATTAATAGTATTAGTAATGAAACAAAACAAAGAAGATAGTGGAGCTTCAGGAACAATTGTTGGTGCCTCTGCAAATAATTTTTATGAAAAAAATAAAGGAAAAACAACAGAAGGAAGAATTAAAACAGCTACATTAGTTTTAATGGTTGTATTTGCTGTTTTATCAATTGCATTAGGAATCATATATGTTGTTTAAAAATAAAAGATTAAGGGGCAGTGCATTTTTTTGTGCTGCCTTTTTTGTTGTATGGAGATAAAATAATGAGTAAAAAAAGAAAACAAAAAATAGAAGGTATTTTTAGAGCAAATGAAAAAGGCTTTGGATTTGTTGAAGTTGAAGGTTTAGAAGAAGATTTATTTATTCCACCTAATAGTGTAAATAAAGCCTTAGATGGAGATACAGTAGAAGTAAATATTTATAAGAAAAAAGAAGGAACAAAAAGAGCAGAAGCTAAAATTGTTAGAATTGTTAAAAGAGAAAGAGAATCAATTGTCGGAATTTTTCAAAAGTCTAAGAATTTTGGATTTGTAGTTCCAGATGATAAAAAGTTTGGTACAGATATTTTTATATCAAAAAGTAAATGTAAAGAAGCCAAAAGTAATGATAAAGTAATTGCTAAAATTACAAAATATCCTGAAAAAGGTAAAAATGCAGAAGGAGAAATTATTGAAGTACTTGGAAATATAAATCAAGCTGGGGTAGACATGCTTTCTGTAATAAAGGAGTTTGATTTACCAAATGAATTTCCATCATTTGTGTTAGATGAAGCCAAAAGTATACCACAACAAATAAATGAAAAAGATATTAAAAAAAGAAAAGACTTGCGTGATAATATAATATTTACTATAGATGGAGAAGATGCAAAAGACTTAGATGATGCAGTTGCTGTTTCTAAAAATGAAGACGGAAATTATATTTTGGATGTTCATATTGCAGATGTTAGTTACTATGTAAGAGATGGAAGTAAATTAGATAAAGAAGCAGTTAAGAGAGGAACTAGTGTATATATGTTTGATAGAGTTATACCAATGCTTCCTTTTGAACTTTCAAATGGAATATGTAGTTTAAACGCTGGACAAGATAGATTTGCATTATCTTGTAGTATGGAAATAGATAGCAAAGGAAATGTGATATCATCAGATGTTTATAAATCAGTAATAAAGGTAACTGAAAGAATGACATATACAAATGTAAATAAAATTATAAATGGGTTAGATGAAGAAGTTTCTAAAAGATATGAAAAATATATAAATAATTTTAAATTAATGGAAGAACTTGCATTAATATTAAAAAACAGAAGACTTGTTCAAGGATATTTAAACTTAGATATTCCAGAAAGTAAAATTGTTTTAGATGAAAATGGCCGAGCAATAGAAGTAAAAAAATATGAAACAACATTTGCAAACGAAATTATTGAACAATTCATGTTAACAGCAAATGAATCGATTGCAGAAAAATTTTATTGGTTAGAGGCGCCATTTATTTATAGAGTTCATGAAGAACCAGACTATGATAAAATACAAGAAACAAACAAATTTTTATTTAATATTGGAGAAAAAATAAAAGCAAACAAAGATAATATAAAGCCAAAAGCTTTTGCTGATGTATTAGACAAATTAAAAGGAACAGAATATGAAAAAGTTATATCAACATTGATTTTAAGAACGTTAAAGCTTGCACGTTATGAAAGTGAAAATAAAGGACATTTTGGAATTGCAAGTAAATATTATTGTCATTTTACATCACCAATAAGGAGATATCCTGATTTATTTATTCATAGAGTTATTTCAGAGTATTTAGAAAACAATTATATGTTATCAGAAGATAGAATTGAAGAACTAGAAAATAAGGCAGAAAAGTATGCTGAAAGCTCAACAGAGTCAGAAAAGAATGCAACTAAAGCAGAAAGAGATGCAGAAGATATTAAAAAAGCCGAATTTATGGAAGATAAAATTGGTGAAGAATATTTTGGAATTATATCTTCAATAACTGGATTTGGAATGTTTGTTGAACTTGAAAGTACAGTAGAAGGTTTGATAAGATTCGAAAACATGGGGAATGAATACTTTATTTATGACGAAAACAGAAAAACATTAACAGGTGAAAGAACAAACAGAAGATTTAAAATTGGTGACCAAGTTAAAATACGAGTAATAGAAGCAAATAAATTACTAAGAAAAATTACATTTGAACTAGTAGCAGATAAAAATGAAGTTGAATACAATTTTGCATTTACTGAGAATGTTTCAAATGAAGAAGAGGAATAAAAAATGTTGGTTGATAAAATTCAAAGAAAAAAGAAAAGTAAAGAAGAAATAAAAAAACTAAAAGAAATAAAAAAGAAAATCAAGAAAATTGAGACTCCAAAAGAATTTGAAGAAGTTATTTCTGAATTGGAAGCAGATGAAATTGTAGATAGCAAATACTTTGAAAAATTAAAGAAAAAGAAGAAAAGAAAGCTAGAAAGACAATCTTTTGAAGATAGAATTAAATGTGATAATGAAACATTAAATAGAATTGCTAATGTATTAAGGAATTTTAAAGAACAGGCAAGACAAAAAGAAGAAAAAGATTTAATTCTAAACAGAGATGAACGTGAAAGAAACGGTGGAGCTAAAGAAAAGGAAAAAGAAAAAAATAAGGCAAGAGAAGAAAGAACTAGAGAATCTGGTGGAAGATCAAGAGGAAGTAGATAGATATGATAGAAAAAAACAAAGAGTATATTGTAGATATAGTTGATAATGGCTTTCAAGGTGAAGGAATTGCTAAAGTAGATGGAATAACAGTTTTTATTCCTAATGTAATTAAAGGTGAAAAAGCTAAAATTAAAATTTTAAAAGTAACATCTTCTTTAGCATATGGAAAAATAATTGAAATTATAGAAAAATCAGAAGTGAGAACAGAAATAGACTGTAGCACTTTTCCAAGATGTGGTGGTTGTAATTTAAGACATATTGATTATGATTATACTATAGAGATAAAGAAAAATGCAGTAGAAAGTACATTAAGGAAATCTTTAGGAAAAGAATTTAAAATTGCAAATGTTTTAAAAATGGATGAACCTTATAATTACAGAAATAAATTGCAATATCCAGTAGGAATTGATAATAATGAAAAACCAGTAATGGGTGTATATGCCCAAAGGACACATTCTATAATTTCAACTAAAGAATGTATGATTCAAGATACATTAAGTCAAAATATTGCAAATGATATATTTGAATTTATAGCAAAAAATAACATACCTGTTTATGATGAAAAACTATTTAAAGGTTCAATACGTCATATTGTAATAAGAATTGGTAAAAAAACAAATCAAGTAATGGTTACTTTAGTTTCAAATACTGAGAAAATAGATAAAGAACAAGAATTAATAAATTATATTACTTCAAAATATCCAGAAGTAAAAACAATAGTAAAAAATATAAATAATAAAAATACAAATGTAATTTTAGGACAAGAGAATAAAGTTCTTTTTGGAGAAGGTTATATATATGACTATTTAGGTGATTTTAAATTCAAAATTTCTCCAATGTCTTTTTATCAAGTGAATCCAGTTCAAACAGAAAAGTTATATAGCAAAGCGGTAGAATATGCCAAACTTACAGGAGAAGAAACTGTATTTGATTTATATTGTGGAATAGGAACAATAGGAATTTTTGCATCTCCAAAAATAAAGAAATTATATGGAATAGAAACAATACCTGAGGCAATAGAAGATGCAAAAGGAAATGCTAAATTAAATAATATTGAAAATGCTGAATTCTTTGTTGGTGATGTAGAAAAAACTTTACCAGAATTTATAAAAACAAGAAATATAATTCCACATGTTGTTTTTGTAGATCCACCAAGAAAAGGGTGTGATAAAACAGCACTAGAAACACTTATGCAAATAAAACCAAAAAGAATTGTTTATGTAAGTTGTAATCCAGCAACACTTGCAAGAGATTTGAAAATTTTAGAAGAAGCATATAATTTAGAAGAAGTGTCAATTTGCGATATGTTTCCTTTTACACATCATATTGAATGTGTGACAAGTTTAAAACTTAAAAAAGAAATGATATAGTTATCTAAAGAAGAAATATTAAATTATAAACATAATGAATCGTCAATGAGATTTCTTAAAAAATTAGGACTAATAAGGTAAAAAAATAATGATGATGAGGGAAGGAATTAAATGTATGAGAGGATACCAACAAGAAGTATTAGATACTATAATGAAAAAATTACAACAAAATGTAAGAGAAATTTTTATTGAGATGCCAGCAGGAACAGGAAAGAATAGTGTAATTAAGCAGTTAGTTGAAGTGTTAGATTAAAAAAAACATATATTAATAATGTGTAAGGAAAAAGTTTTAGAACAACAATTTAAGAAGAATTTAAAAGACAATGAAAATATAGTAATAAGTAGTTATTACAATACTATATTACCAACAGCAAATTTTGATTATATCATATTAAATAGTATAGAAAGTGTATCTGAAGAGAAGTATGAAAGTATATATCAAACATTTGAAAAAGCAAAAATAATATGTTTTGGTGATAGAGCTCAAAGAACGAAAGAAGATGAAAAATGGTTAGATAAAAAGACAATGGATTATTCACTAACAATGCAACAGGTAATTGATGAAGGATACATAAATCCAAATTATGTAGGATTTAAATTTGAATGTTTTGTAGAGAAACTTTTAAAAGAATTAAAATTTGTCAATATTGAAAAGGAAGTAGCTTTAAAAACAAATCAAAGAGTTATGAGAACAGATTTTATTGTTGATAATAATGAAAGAAAAATAATTATAGAAGTTAAAAGTTATAGAAGTGAATTTATACAAAACACTATTATTAAGCAAGCAATAGAACAAGTAGAATATTATAAAGAAATATGGAAAAGAGTAAATGAAGAAGAAGTACAAGCTGTATTAATTATATCATGTCAAGTGCCAGATGAAATAAAAGAAACTTCTTATAAAAAAAGAGGAATTGTAATTATTGATATTTCTAATCTATTGTATTTATCACAAGGAAATGATGAATTACTGAAAGAACTTATAGAAGGGGTTCAGTATAATGTTTATGATATTATGCCAAAACCATTAGTAGACTTAGAAATTTTTAAAATCCAATCAAAAGAAGAACTAAGTGAAGTGTTTGAATCAGAGATTGAAAGTGCAACTAGTTTTATAAGAAAATTAGAAAATTTGGAATATGGTAAAGATAAAGAATATGAGAAACTATGTGTAGATATTATTAAGTTTCTATTTAGAACAGAATTTACAAGAATGTCAGAACAAAGTAGTACAGAGGATAAAATGTTTAGAATGGATTTGGTATGTGGATTAAAAGAAACTTCAGAATTTTGGAAAATTCTTATTCATCACTATAATACAAGATTTGTGGTTTTTGAGTTTAAGAATTATAAAGATGAGATAGATCAAAATCTTATTTATATAACTGAAAAATATCTATAGACTACCTATTAAATATATTAGAAGAATATTTGATATCAATTAGTAAATAAATTTTATAATTTAGGAAGAATTTATTATTTTAACATGTGGTAAAATGTTAAAATAAACGTAATTATAAATAAAAAACTAAAGAATAATTTTGGGAGGTAAAATTGAACCAAGAAGAAATATTAAGATATATATCTGAAAATTATAGTTTACCACAAGAAGCAATGCAATATTTAGATGATACAGAATTTGCAATAAAAATATTGGAAATAGATTCATCAATGATGTTTGATTTACCCATAGAAGTTCAAAAAAAGATATTATTGATTGATGATAAATATTTAGATGAAGCCGATATGGGGGCTTTGCTTGAAGATGAACAATTTACAAATACATTAGTAGATAAAAATAATGATATTTTACTAAAATTAAGAGGACTTTCTTTAGATAATGAACATATTAAAAATTTGACAATAGCATATATAAAGGGAGAAATAATACCAACTGAAGATTCCAAATTGAAAGTAGGAAAGAATTTTAGAAAAAGAATATATTTGTCATCAATAAAAGAAGTACGAGAAGACCATGAATTAGCTTTATATTTAATAGATCAAAGTATAGATTATTTACCAGATATAAAAGATAGTACTATAAGCAATAATCCACAATATATAAATGAATATGTAAAGAAAAATCCACATACATTTTCTAAATATTTAGATAAAATCTCTGATAGTATAACACCAGAAGTAATTGAAGCAGTTTTAAAATATGATTTTCAAAATTATATTTTAATAGATCCTAATAATCCTTTAATGCAACAGTTTTATAAGTCAATAGACAGAATAAGAGAAGTTAGACCAGAATTAAAGATGGATAATCCAAATTTGAGATATGAATTATTGTGTGATGCAGATTTCATAGATATGGACATAAATATTATAAATAGCTTATTAGAGTTTAATACAGGTAATGTAGATAAGATAATTGATATTAAAAATAGTGGAAAATTAGAGAATTTAATTAAATACATTGAACAATATAATGGCTTATATGGAAATAATTTAGAAAACATCCAAAATGCAATATCATCTTTTGAACAAATGGAACAACTATTAATAAGTACAAATAATTTTGATGGTATTCTAATTGATGAAGCAAAAATAAAAACAATAATAGCAACAGGTAACAAATTTGGAATAGAAAATTTAGAAGACCTATTAAATTATGATGAAAAAGTAAGGGAATATTATGCTAGTAAATTGCAAGAAGCTACAAGTGAAGAAGATATAAAGAAAATATATACAGAAATGCTATTTAATATATCTGGCGAAGAACTAGAAAAATTTAACGAACAATATTGTAATTTTAATATTAAAGAACTTGAAGAATATTCAAAAATAAAACAATTAGAAAATCCTATAGATGAAGATTTTAAGAGAAGACAAGAATTATATAATAGTTTAAAATCTATTCAAGATATTGATGAATTAAGAAGATATTTTGATAGTATGCCTTTAACAGTTTGTGATATAGAAGAAACTAAGAAAAGGATATCTTCTATGTATTCTAAAGGTTATAACAATGAAATGATTAATTTAGAAGATGAATCTTTAGAACGTCAAAACTATCAGGGTGTAGATGTAATAAAATTAAATGGACAAAGTTTTAATATCTGTATACATAGAATTTTCAATTTTGATTTTAATATGACCAGTATTGCTAATACGATAATTGATAATCCAGAACAATGGAATCTTGCAGAAGGAAGTAATACAGTTTCAACTACTCTTATTACTGACAAAAAAATAGCAGCTTTATTTAGACCATTACAAAAAAGTGAAGCAACACCACTAATTAGTTTAGACTCAAAAGAGAAAGAAGAATATATAAAAAAAGTTACAGAAAAATCAAGACAAATTTATGATGGAAAAATGTTAACAGAAATAGATGAAAATGCAGTTTTTTATGGTTTTACAGAAAATCCATCTGGTGGAATAATAAAAATGGATTCTAGTGATATGATGGTTGAACACGGCAAAGGTAAATTAGAAACTAATAGTAGTCGTTGTAGATTCAGATCTTCAGAAGATTTAGCTTATTGGACAAAACCAGATTACTGGAATGAAGTTGTACAAAAAAGAAAAGAAACAGATATTGATAAAGCTAATATGTTAAGAGACAAAAAAGGAACAGATAGAATGCAACCATCATGTATAATTTGTTTTGATGGAAATATAAATGAACAATCATTATTAGCAGCAAGAACACATAATATACCAATCTTAATGATAGATAGACAAGCATATTTAGATATAAATGAACAAAGATTAGAAATGGCAAGATTAGATTTTTCTGAATCACTATCACCACAAAGTATAAGAGAAATCTTTTATAGACAGCCATATTATAAAGTTGTTCAGGATATGCCAGAATTAATAAATACGATTAATAGCAATAGTGAAGTGTCAGTAGATGATAAAAGAATGAGTTTAGAATATTTAGCATATTTAGGACAGCATTTTATAGAACAATCAGAAGGATATATAATAGATGCTCCAGTAGAAGAATATAATAAAAAAATGCAAGGATATATACAAACTATAGATAGAGAGTTATTAGGACAAGATTTAGTAACTATGGATGATATGAAATCTGCTTATATAGAAATATCTGCAAATGATAGAAGAAAAAGATACGAAGCATTAAAAAGTGATATTAGAGAAAGTAATTCTAAAGAAGATGAGAGGTCATATGAATAATATAAATTCAGAGATATATGTAGATATTAGTATTATAATAGGTATGATGCCAACTGAAATGAAGAGTAAAATTAGCAATGGCTTTATAGATTTTATTGAAAGTAATAAATCAAATACTTATGTTTCAAATATAAATCCTAAAATACCACTAAGAGAACAAAATATTAGAAAAGAAACTAAAGAAATGCTAGGAATTATTTATAGGGATTATTTATGTAGTAATGAAGAAAGAATTGATTTACTTCAAGAAGAAAATGAAGAACTAGCAAAATTAGAATTTGAAAAAAGAAAACTATACAATCCAGATGATATTTTTAAGAAAAAAGATTTAAAAGAAAATATTATAAAACAAGAAGTTGGAATGATAGAATATAAAGAGTCAATTATAAAAAGGATTATAACGAAAATAAAAAATCTATTTCATATACATTAAAGAAATTATATAAATAAAGTAATAAATTTGGAGGAAAATCAATTATGGAAATATTAGACGAATACTTGGATTTTGCAAAAGATATAGCAAAATATGCTGGAGAGGTAATGATTAAATACTTCAAACAAAATAATGGTGCAAGTTATAAAGGAGATAAAACTATTGTAACATTAGCAGATACTGAAATAAACTCATATTTAATAAAAAAAGTTAAGGAAAAATATCCATCTCATTCAGTAGATGGAGAAGAAGAACAATTTGGAAAAAGTGATTATGTATGGGTATGTGATCCAGTTGATGGAACAGCAATGTATGCTAGACATATTCCAGTAGCAGTATTTTCACTAGCTTTAGTTGTAAAAGGTGAATCAAAAGTTGGAGTAGTTTTTGATCCATTTACTGATAGTTTATATACTGCTATAAAAGGAAAAGGTGCATATAAAAATGAAGAAAAAATTAGTGTTAATGATTATGAATTAGATGATATGAAAACTGTATGTCATTATGATTTATGGCCAGAAGCAGAATATAATATATCTAATGTATTGCAAGAATTGGGAAGGAAAACATATATTATCGGATTAGGAAGTATTATAAGAGCTTGTATGTGTGTCGCTTCTGGAGATTTCAGTCTTGCTATTTTTCCGGGTACAAAACATAAAAATTGTGATATAGCAGCAGTTAAAGTAATTGTAGAAGAAGCAGGTGGAATAGTTACAGATTTATTTGGAAATGAACAAAGATATGATGAAAGCATAAATGGAGCAGTTATCAGTAATGGAAAAGTACATAATGAAGTAATCCAAACAGTAAAGAAATATTTAATAGATAAAAAATAATTAGCAAATGGAGAATTAATATGAAAGATTTAATGAGAAGTAATATATATGATATAGATGAAACAATTGTTATAGTTGGAAGCTGTTTGAAAAATATGCAACCTCAGGGATATGATAAAATTAAAAAAATATCAGAAAATATATATGAATTATGTTTAGAAGAAACTCATATAAATATGGCTATAACTAAAATAGGTGGAATGTTAAGAACTGGAAAAATTAAAAATATAATATTTGCCACTGTTGATAAATCACCACATTGTGTACAAGTCCACTACATCAGAAATGAGTTAGAAAAAATGATGAATTTAGAAAATATAAATATTACAAATTATGTAGTTATAGATAATGAACTAGTGGAGATAGATAATAATATAATATCAATTTCAAAATCATTAGGAAAACTAAAAAATACATTAAAGAAAAATGCTTAAGGAAGTGATATATATGATAATAAAAATACCTAAAATAGAAGATTATGAACAAGTAAATAAATTAGCAAAACAAGTTCATGAATTACATGTAAAGTGGAGACCAGATTTATTTTTAAATGTAGATGAAGTAATTAGTAGAGATAATTTTAGAGAAATGATACAAGCAAAAGAAATATTTATAGCAAAAAAAGAAACAAAAATTCTTGGCTATATTACTTTTAATATTAAAGAAAAAATAAATCCTAGTATGAGATATAGAAAACAAATAAATATAGATGCAATATGTGTGGATGAAGAAAATAGAGGCGAAGGAATTGGAACTTTATTATTAGAATATACAAAAAAATTCGGCAAAGAAAGTAATTGTACAGATATGTATCTAACAGTAAATGAAGAAAATGAAAATGCTATAAAAGTGTATGAGAAATTTGGATTTAAAGTTAAAAGTATAGCATATTCAATGACAATATAAACAGTAAAGAGTTTACATAAAAATTGACAAAATAACTTCAAAATAGTATAATAGGACTGTAATGAAATGTTTCGCACCCTAATACTGAAAGGAGTTCACTATGGCAAAATTTATTGTAGCATTACAAGTTGGAGGACTTATGGAGGAGCCGGAAATCAGGTACTGCAACTTTGAGGAAATCGAAGCTGAAACAAGAGCAGAAGCCGAAACTCGGTACAATAGGAAAAACAACTGCGATTTTTTCTATGGTAAATGCATCGGCGTAAACGGTGAGATATATCAAAGCTGGGTAAATGAAATCCAAACAGTACGCAAATAATTTGACAAGCGTCAAATGACGCATAGGGAAAAAGACACAGTTTATGAAGGTCCTTCTAAACTGTGTCTTTTTAGTTTATGTTTATTGAAGTTTAAATACACTTGACAATTAACTTTTTGCTTTGATAATATAAATAAAAATGAGGTGATTTACTATTAACGATAAAAATATAACAATAGTATTAGATGGTCAAGCAGGTAGTTGTGGAAAAGGAAAAATTTGTGGCTATTTATCTAAAAAAGATGGATTTTCTATATCTACTAATAGTTGGTCCAGCAATGCAGGCCATACCTATGTAAGTGACACTGGAGAAAAAATTGTAGTTAGTCATATACCAATGGCTATGTTAAATTCTAAATGTAAATTAGTTTTAAATGCAAGTGCAATTATTACTCCTGAAATTTTATTTAAAGAAATAAGAGAATATAAAAATATAATAGGAAATAGAAAAATATATATTAATCCAAGAGCCATGATTATTTTAGAAAAGCATCGTGAAGAAGAAAGAAAAATAATTAGAAGTGGTTCAACTTTTAAAGGTTGTGGAGTAGCACAGGCTGAAAAAATTATAAGAAATCCAGATGTTATTTTAGCAAAAGTTTATTTAAAAAACTGTCCTAATGATTTAAAAAATATAATTGAAATCGCTGATACTGCAAAAATGTTAAATGAAGATAATCAAAGTATTTTAATTGAAGGTGCACAAGGTCAAGATTTAGATATAAATTATGGTTTAGATTATCCCAATACAACAAGCAGAATGTGTAGTGCAAGTCAATTAATTGCAGATAGTGGTTGTAGTCCTTTTAAAGTAAAAGATATTTATATGATTATAAGACCATATCCTATAAGAATAAGTAATAAAACTAATATTGGAGAAGATGTTTATAGTGGTGATTATGCAGGAAGTGCAGAAATTACATGGGAAGAAGTAAAAAGAAGATGTGGATGTGACACTAATTTAGAAGAATATACTACTATAACAAAAAAAGTTAGAAGAGTTTTTGAAATGAATTGGGAAAGATTAAAATATAACGTTATGATTAATAAACCAACTCAAATAGTATTAAATTTTGCACAATATATTGATTGGAAAGCTTATAAATGTAAGGATTTTAACTTGCTTCCCAAAAAAGTAATTGAATTTATAAATAGAATTGAAAGAGAAACTAATACACCTGTTACAATTATAGGAACAGGCGAATGTGAAAGTGATATTATTGATTTAAGAAAGTGAAATTTAGGGACGTTCCTTAAATTTCACTTTTATTTTTTATAAAATTATGATAAAATTTTATAAAAACAGAAGGAATTATGAATATATGAATGAAATTGTTTTTGTAACACATAACAAGGGAAAAGCAAAATCAGCAGAAAAATATTTTACTAATTTAAAAATTAGTACATATGATTTTGAACTAGATGAACCCAGAAGCGATGATATAAAAGAAATAGCCACTGCAAAAGTTAAACAGGCATATAATATTGTAAAAAAACCATGCATAGCATTAGATACAGGATTTTTTATAGAGGAACTTAATGGATTTCCAAGAGCATTTGTTAATTTTGTGCTAGATACAATAGGGATTGAAGGAATACTAAAACTTATGCAAGGGATAGATAATAGAAAATGTAAATTTGAAGAATGCTTGGCTTATTATAATGGAACTGAAATAAAATATTTTTATGGAAAGCATCCAGGAAATTTAGCATATGAAATTCAAGGAAAAGATAGAGAAGAAAAATGGTCAGACTTATGGTATATATTTAAGCCAGAACATTTTGATAAAACTCTCGCCGAGATGGATGCTATAGAAAGAGAAAATAGGAGAAAAATTGATGGTTCAGTAGAAGCATTGAAAGTATTTGCAGAGTGGTATAGGGAGGAGAATTAATATGGAGTTAATATGTAAAATAACTGATTCAGATATAGGTGAAGAACTTTTGAAAATGGAGAATCCAAGATTAAGACTTGCAGCAAGAGGAATTGTTATGAGAGAAGATGGAAAAATTGCAGTATTTAATAAAAGTAATAAAAATGAATATAAATTGCCAGGAGGCGGAATTGAAGGAGAAGAAAAACCAGAAATAGCATTTAAAAGAGAAGCTATGGAAGAAACAGGTTGTGAAGTTGAAATTATAAAAGAAATAGGAATAACAGAGGAATATAAATCATTAAATAATTTTAAACAGATTTCATATGTTTATGTAGCTAAAGTTATAAAAGATACTAAACAGTTACATGTAACAGAAAAAGAAAAAGACGAAGGAGCAAAACTACTATGGGAAACACCTCAAAAAGCTCTAGAACTTATAACAGAATGTTATAATAATTTAATTGCATCAAAATATGAGTCTGTGTATAGCACAAAATTTATTGTTTTAAGAGATAGAAAAATTTTAGAAAAATATATAAATGAAATGTAATATATTTTAAAATGGAGGAAGATTTGTTAAATAAAAAAGTAACAGCAATATTATTAGCTGCAGGAAATAGTAATAGGTATGGGCAAAATAGAAATAAAAATTTTGAAATAATAAATGGAAAAAGTATACTATCATATAGTTTAAAAGAATTCGATAAAAATAAAAATATAGATAATATAATAATAGCTGTAAAACAAAGTGAGATTTCGACAATAAAACATATACTAGAAAAAGAACGATTAACTAAAAATATAAAAATTATTAATGGTGGTAAAACAAGAACAGAATCTGTATATAATTGTATAAAAAATACTAATTCTGATATTGTAATTATTCATGATGGAGCAAGACCTTTAATTAAGCAAGAATATATTAATAAATGTATTGAAAATACGGATGAATTTAAAGGAGTAACTATTGGAGTAAAATCAAAAGATACAATAAAAATAACTAATGAAAATAATATGGTAATAAGTACTACCAATAGAAATAATACATGGATGATTCAAACGCCACAATGTTTTGATAGACAAACTTTACTAGAAATGCATGAAAAGTATAAGACAGCTGAAGTAACTGATGATTGTGAATTACTTGAAAAGGATAATTATGAAATCAAGATTATAGAAGGAGACTATACAAATATAAAGATAACAACATATGATGATTTTGAAATTGTAAATAGACTTTTAAACAACCCAAATTCGTAGAAAATTTAGTATGGAGAAAAATATGTTAGAAAATAAAAAAGTTATAATATTTGATATGGATGGAACTTTAATTGATTCCATTGGTATTTGGAATGATATCGATGAAAAATTAATTAAAACAATAGGAAATGGAAAAATAGATAATGTAGATATAGGAATGCAAAGAGATAGTAAACTAAAGGAATATAGCAAAAGTCAAGATGCATACTTAGAATATTGTGGTTTCTTAAAAGAGAAATATAATTCTAATATGTCAAAAGAAGAAATAAAGAAATTAAGATATGAAATTGCAGATAATTATTTGAAAAATATAGTAGATTACAAGCCAGATGCAGAAGCGGTTATAAAGTATTTAAAATCAAAAGGATTTGTTTTAGTGATTGCTAGTACAACAAATGATCATACTATAGAACATTATAAAAAAGATAATAAAAATATAATAATGAAAGCAAATCTTGAAGATTTCTTTAGCATTATTTATTCAAAGGGAGCTGTTAAAGAATTAAAGCCAAATCCAGAAGTACATTATAAACTTTTAAATAAATTAAAAGTTAAACCAGAGGAATGCTTAATTATAGAAGATTCATTAATTGGAGTAGAAGCAGCTAATAATGCAGGTATAGATGTAGCAGTAATGTATGATAAGTATTCTGATGGTAATAGAGATGAAATTAACAAGTTATCACAATATCAGTTTGATAATTTTAAACAAATGTTATATTATATAAAAAAAGAATTAGAAAATAATAAGTAAAAAGAGGTGAAAAAA
Organism: uncultured Clostridia bacterium; assembly: GCA_949482135.1. Classification (GTDB taxonomy): domain Bacteria; phylum Bacillota; class Clostridia; order TANB77; family CAG-508; genus Scatovivens. The sequence continues at coordinate 312,003 of CASYFC010000001.1, read as the reverse complement.
TGCAAATATATATAACAAGACATGGACAAACTGCTTGGAATGCACTAAAGAAAATCCAAGGAAGAACAGATATAGAATTAAACGAAAAAGGAATTGAACAAGCAAACATAACAAAAGAAAATTTAAAAAATATAAAAATAGATTTAATAATATGTTCACCATTAAAAAGAGCAAAACAAACAGCAGATATAATAAACAAAGATAGAAACATTAAAATTATATATGATCAAAGATTGTTAGAAATTTGTTATGGAGAAAACGAGGGAAAATTACATACTGAGTTTAATTATGATGGCTTTTGGAATGTTATTAATACCCCAGAATATAAAGATGCTGAAAATGTTAATGATTTTCTAAAAAGAGTATATAGTTTATTAGAGGATATAAAAAATTATGAAGAAAAAAATATATTACTAGTTACGCATAATGGAGTGTGTAGAGCAGTAAATACATATTTTAATGGAATTCCAGAAGACAATAATTTAGTTAAACTTGGAATTGAAAATTGCGAAATTGTTAATTACAAAATTGAGGGATAAAATATGAGAAAATTAAATGTAATATTAGTATATAATAGAGATGGAAACAGAATACTTATGTGTAAAAGAGAAAAGGAACCATATAAGGGAAAGTTTAATCTAGTTGGAGGAAAGGTAGAAGAAAACGAAAGTGAATTAGAGGCAGCATATCGAGAACTAGAAGAAGAAACTGGAATAATTACTAATGATATTAAATTAACTCATATGATGAATTTTCAATATAAAATTTTAGATATGGAATTAGAAGTTTTTGTCGGAAAACTTAATAAAGAAGTTGATTTAGTAGAAGAAGTAAATAAATTATATTGGATTGATAAAAATGAGAATTTTTTTGATGTTAATAAATTTGCAGGAGAAGGAAACATAGGACACATGTTTAAACAAGCAGAAACATTAATATTTGAATGAGATTGGAGAAAAAATGGAAAAGATTATAGTTTTGGGTACAGGAAGTGCAAGTGTTACAGAAAATTTTAATACATGTTTTGTATTAGAAGATTCTAGTCAAGAATATTTATTGGTAGACACTGGTGGAGGAAATGGTATATTAAAACAACTTAAATTAGCTAATATAGATTTAAATAAGATACATAATATATTTATATCACATAAGCATATAGACCACTTATATGGACTACTTTGGATTTATAGATTTGTAGATCTTTCTATGAGAAAAGGTAAATATAATGGGACATTGAATATATATTGTCATGATGAAGTTGCTAAAATCATAAGGGATCAAATTCGTACATTATTAAGAAAAGAACAACAACTATTTCTTGATAAAGAAATTTTTATTAATATAGTAAATGATCATGAAAAAGTAAAAATATTAAACTATGAACTAGAATTTTTAGATATACATTCTAAAAGTGATAAACAATATGGATTTAAAACTATACTAAATAATGGAAAAACACTTGGTTTCCTTGGAGATGAACCATTATATGAAGAATTATATAAAGATGTTGAAAATATAGATTGGTTATTACATGAAGCTTTTTGCTTAGAAACAGAAGCTGATAAATTTAAGCCACGTGAAAAAAATCATGATACAGTAAAGTCTGCAAGTATAAAAGCGGAAAAATTAAATGTAAAAAATTTAGTTTTATGGCATACACAAGAAAATCTTGGAAAAAATAGAAAAGAAAGATATATTCAAGAAGCAAAAGAAAATTTTTTAGGAAAAATATATGTACCAAATGATTTTGATGAAATAATATTATAAAAAACGCCATCCTATTTTGGGGATGGCGTTTTTTGAAATTTCCAAGTGGAAATTTTGAATTATATACAAAAAATAATTATACAGTATATTTTTTTAGAAAGGTTACTTATTTGGTAGAGTAATATACAATGATAGGAGTGCTGTAATCAATATTGTTATAGATTATTTCAGCAGCCCATCTGGGAAGATTTACACAGCCATGCGAACCATTAGTTAAGTAAATATCTCCACCAAAAGAATTTCTCCAAGAAGCATCATGCAATCCGATTCCGCCATCAAATGGCATCCAAAAATCAACAGGTGAGGCGTATTTCGTGCCATTATCATTATATCCACGTAGAATGCGATCTTTTTCTTTACTTGTTAAGAAGAAATATCCTTCGCGAGTATCATGGTGATTTCTAGTACCAGTTACGCAATCTGTATCTAAAATGCATATACCATCTATATAGTACCAAACATGTTGACGTGCAAGGTCTACTTCTACATAAGTTCCTTCAATAGAAATGTCATAAATAGGAGTATGAGTGATTGAATTTCCTGAACCTAATTCTGATTTTATGAATTCGATTTCTGCATTTTTATCAATAGAAATTTTTTTTGCAGGAACTTTAACTAATCCAAAGTCAGTTGCATTAAAATCAAAGTATACAACATTTCCAGAACACTTTTCTGATAGAATATCCACAAATGCCGTAACATTTGAATCAATATCGATACTGTAATTTCCAGTAGTATCATCAATAATTATCCAATCTTTCATTATAGATTTATCTAATGTTAATGAAGAGTTTTCAGAAATATTGAAAGTTATACTGGTATTCAAAATGTCATTTATTGATTCGACTATAGGTTTTAAATCTTCAGACGTACTATCTGGTTTTGAAACCATGATTGAGGAAAAGTCAATTGTTGTCTGACCAGATTTTAATCCATCATATGCCAAATCATAAGCGTTTTTAAAGTCAATATAATTACCAATAACTTCAGGAACAATTTTTAATAGATTGTCTTCAGATAAAGTAATATAGGCATCTTCAGGATAAAACATATTTTCTCTACAGAGCTCTGGTATAGACAACAAATTTTCAGACAAGTTGGATAAGTTTATTGAAAATTCAGGAAAAGAAAAGCTAAGTTGTTTATGTTCGCTTTTTTGCTTATTCAAGAGTTGTTCAATTTCATTAACTGATCCTAATTCTAAATTAAATGAACTTCCAGGAAATGTATAGGAATTGTCATTAAAAAGAAATACAATTATTTTAGAATCCAAATGTTCATTTATTTTGTTATAGGCGTCTTCAGCTGTTAGCCAGGAACAGTCAATTCCATTGATTGTTGTGTTTTTACTGAAATGGGTTATATTAAAATTATGGAATTGTATACCTGCTATAATCACAATTATGATAGCTGAAACTATAGCAATGAAAGTGCGCCGTATTTTCTGTTGCTTTCTACGAAGATAGCGTTTACGTTTTAAGATTTTAGACGTTATCCGAGTTGAATTGTTTCTTGATGTGTTAGTCATAGGCTTTTCTAAGCTCCTTTCTAGTTATGTTAAAATTTTTATTTATGTAACATTATAGCACGGGTTACATAAAATGTCAAAACAGGGTTGTTGATGAAAAATCTTATAAGTGATATAATCTTTTTAATATATAAGGGAGAAAAATAATAAATATTATGAAATTAGATTATAGTAAAATAAAAACTTATGATGAATTAATTGAAATTGCCCAAAATTTAGAAACAGATGAGCAAAAAGTATTTCTTTTATGCAACTATTTTATTGAAAATGTTTTATATAATTATGCGTATTTAGAGACAATAAGGATTGATAAAGAAGATACAGGAATAGAGAAAATGGTTCAAGATATTGATTTTAAATATGATTCATATAATTCTGAAGATAGAAAAAGAGCTAAAAAAGAATTAGAAGACAAAATGCGTAATGACATGAAAAGTAGATACAAAAATGAAAGGATTTTAGAACAAGAATTAAATAGATTTTTAAATGCAATAGATAATTATTATGGTACAATAGTTTCAGCTAAACCTGAAAGAAAAGTTGTTTTGTTTGGAAAAGAATGTGGAACAATAAAGGCAACTCCTGAAAGAGCAATAAATTTGGTAGAATCTATAAGAACAATAAAAAATGAGAATAGTGAATTACTAAATAAAACATATATAGAAAATGGTTTATTAAAACAAGGCGTATGTGCAGATTTTGCACCATATGTAAAAAAATATTTTGATGATTTAGGAATGAGTTGCCAAATTGTTCATGGGCAAGGAACAGTTAATCATGTTTGGAATTTGGTAAAAGTTAATGGGAAAGCTAGACATTTAGACTTAACAAATGCTATTTTTATAAGAGATGGATACGGACAGAATCCTACAAATACAATTCCAGAAAGTTGGTTTATGGCAGAGACAAGTGAAATATTTAGAATGCAACCATGTAGAAAAATAGAAAGAATTGGAAATAATAATCCAAAAGAAAATATAACTATAGACAATTTTGCAGAATATGAGCAGTTTATAAATGAAAATGCTACTGATCCAAAACAAAGCTATGATAGATAATAATAAGGAGAAGAAAATGGAAAATTATAAATCAATGACACATGAAGAATTTCTAAGTTACATAGATAAAATATGTCAAAAACTAAAAGTTTATATTAATGATAATAAAATCAAAGTAGATTATATATGTCCTATTTTAAGAAGTGGAGCAGTACCAGCTACATATATTTCTAATAGGTTAAATATTATAAAATTTTTACCTATGCAAGTTAAGCATATATCTTATAATGATGGAACAAATAATATTGAAATGATTTTTAATCCACTAGATTCTGTAGAAATAAAAAAAGAAGAACCTGTATTTTTGATAGTAGAAGCTTTGCATAGCACAGGAACAAGTGTAAAAATTTGTATAGATGAAATTAAAAACAAATATAAAAATGCTAAAATACTTTATGTATGCTTATCTAAACAATATGATAGCAAAAGTTTTGGAAATATAGTTGAATATGAAGATACTGGATTCTTTTATAATGAAAAAACTCCACTATTTCCATGGGAGATATTAGAAAATGAATTACAGCATCCAGATGATTTAGAAGAAAATATATTTTTTTAAAAAGGAGTGAGAAATATGTATAAAAAAATAAATCCTAGATTAGTTGAATATATGGAAAATGAAATATTTCCAATTTATAAAACTTTTGATAAAGGGCATGACTTAAATCATATTAGAAGTGTAATATCAAGAGCTTTTGAACTTGCTGAAGGTATAGATAATTTAGATGCAAATCTTGTTTATGCATCAGCAACATTACATGATATTGGTATACAGGTAGAAAGAAAAAATCATGCACTTCATTCAGCTGAATTTGTAAGAAATAATTCTAAATTAAGAGAGTTCTTTTCAGAAGATGAAATAAAAATTATTTCTGAAGCAGTGGAAGATCATTCAACTTCACGAGGAGTTGAACCTAGAAGTATTTATGGAAAAGTTGTTTGTGATGCAGATAAAGATAACGATATTGAGACCTCTTTATTAAGAGCATATGAATTTACCAAAAGATACTTTCCAGATTTTACAGAAGAGGAATGTTTTAAAAATGTATTTGAACAGTTACAGTATAAGTTTGGGACACAAGGAAAAGTAAAATATTGGATAAATTCTCAAAAGCAACAAGATTTTACGAAAAGTATGAATGAATTAGCACAAGACGAAACTAAATTCAATTGCTTTTTAAAAGAAGTTATGAAAAAAAATAAAGTTAAGGATATGGAAGATAGTGAAATTAGATGATTTAAAAATAGAATATGATAAATTGCAGAAAAAATATGGAGCAAAAGAATTAGATTCAATATATAATGGAGGATGCACAGAAAATCCAGATTTTTGCTTTGTTTTTATGAATCCAACAGGACGTAATATTGCATCATCAAAAGACTGGAAAGGTAGAAAATCTCCATGGATTGGAACTAAAAATATTTGGGATTTATTTTATAGATTAAATTTAATGGATGATGAAATTTATAGAATAATTAAATTGATTAAACCTTCAGAATGGACTGAAGAATTTGCAGATGTTGTTTATGATGATGTCAAAAAACATAAATATTTTATTACTAATTTAGGAAAATGTACACAAACAGATGCAAGACCATTACCAGATAGTGTATATCAAGAATATCTTGAGTTAATCAAAAAGGAATTTGAAATAATAAAGCCTAAAGCAATAATATTATTTGGAAATCAAGTAAGTTCGATAGTTTTGAAAGAAAAAATATCAGTTTCACAATGTAGAAAGAAAATGTTTGAAAAAGAAATAAATGGACATAATTATAAATTTTATTCAGTATATTATCCTGTAGGAAATGGTAGAGTTAATATAGATAAAGCTATTGAGGATATTAGATACATACAAGAAACTTTATAAAATAAACATGAAAAATAATTATTTCATTTTACATAAAATTGTGATATAATAGTAAAGTAACAATTTATTGTGAATATATGAATGGAGGCTGAGTTTATTATGCGGAAACGGAGAACAATCAGAAACATTGTAAATAATCCAAAGACAGCAAAGGAACAGGAAATGAGTACTGCAGCAGTAAAGGCAATGTTTGATCAAATGGCGGCTATATCTATGATGATGGGAATGAACTATGGTATGTACATGTATATTCCTATCACAACGATTGAATACAATATTCATAACAATAATTAAATAAAAGCCTTAGACTAAGAGGGATGCCCAGTGGCGTCCCTCTCAGTTATTTTATTAGGCAAAAGTAAATAAAACAAACTTTTTATGTAAATAATCTAGAAAAATGGCTAATAATGTGATAAAATAGCGAAAATATTTATAAGAAGGGAGTAGTATATGAACATTTTATTAATAAATCCACCCAATATACCTTATTCTGAACCTAAGTTATTAATAGAACCAATTGATGTTATAGGTTTGGGAACATATTTACAAGAGAAAAAATATAATGTAAATTTTTTAGATATGGATTGCAAAAAAATGGACTGTGATGCTCTAAGTAAGTATATATGTAGTGAATTTATACCAGATGTAGCCATTGTTTCTTATGACTATCATATACCACTTCATACACAAAAAGCATTAGAACACATTGCAAATATAAATACTGTATTAAAATCAAATAATATAAAAACTATTATGATTGGAAAAACAGTAACTTATAATCCTAAAATAATAGACGAAATAAATTTTGATATAGGAATTATAGGAGAAGTTGAAAATACAATTATAAGTATTTTAGATGAATCTCAAAATATAAATGATATAGAAGGAATTGTTTTTAAAAAGAACAATAAAGTGATAATAAAACCATCTAATAAAGATAAATTTGACTTTAATAAATTGCCAATTGCTAATAGAGATTTAGTAGATGTGAATGATTATATAGATATAAGAAGTATACTTTCAAGTAGAGGGTGTATAAATAGATGTGATTTCTGTCCAACTTATAATTACTGGGGAGCTTGGAGATGTAAAAGCGCAGAAAATGTTGTGAAAGAAATTGAATACTTAGTAAACAAATATAATAGTAAAAAAATAATTTTTTTAGATGATAATGCAACAGCAAGCAAAGAGAGAATGAAAGAAATAAGTAAAATTATTTTAGAAAAGAAAATAATTATTACATTGGGATGTTTAGCAAGCATAAATACTTATGATAAAGTAACATTTAATCTGATGTATAAAGCAGGATTTAGATGGTTACATTTTGGGATTGAAACAGGTAGTCAAAGAGTACTAGAAAACAACAATAAAAGTTTTGATATAGAATATGCAAAACAAGTTATAAAAGAAGCAAAGCAAACAGGTTTTAGAGTGAGAACAAGTTTTATATTTGACTTGCCAACAACAAAGCAAGAAGATATGAAAAAAACAATAGATTTTATATTAGAGACAGAGCCAGATGAAATAAGAGGACATTTTTTATCTCTAAGACTTGGAACTACAATATATAATAATTTGGCCCAAAAAGATAAACTTCCAATTCAATATATACATAGTGACAAGCCTATTGTAGAAAATTCAGAATATAGAAATAATGAGTTATTAAAAGATGTAGACTACTTAATAGAAAAGTTGAAAGAAAGAGATTATAAAATTGTTCGAAATGTTAAAGAGTGGGAAGATTTAGAAGCATTAAGAAATAAAGAAGGAAAAATTAAATTTTTATCTTTCTGTCCTTCAAGATATGGAATTGATTGGGAGTAATAAATGAAAAAAGTAATTGGAATAACGGGGTCTATTGGAAGTGGAAAAAGTTATGCTGTAGAAAAGTTTAAAGAAATCTGTAAGAAAAATAATATTAGTGCTATATTTATTGATGTAGATGATATTAGAAGAAATATATTAGATAAAGAAAAAATAAATAAAGAAGAGCTTAATAAAAAAATATATACAAATAAACTTGAAATGCAGAAATATAAAGAATATATAAATCCTAAGATTAGAGAATTTCTAACTAGTCAAATAAATTTAAATGACGGATTTATTTTTATAGAGTGGGCATTGCTTATAGAAGATAAATTTTATGATTTAATAGATTCTATAATAATGATAAATTGTACTCGAGAAATTCAAATTCAAAGATTGAAAAAATCAAATTTAAATAAAGAAGATATTATTACAAGGATGAAATTACAATTAACAAATAAAGAAAAAATTGTAGAGATAAAAAAAATAGAAAAGGAAAGTTTTATTTTAGAAGTTAGTTGTAATCCACAAATAGAAGAGTATGAAAATCTTTTAAAGAAAGTAGGATTATATGAATAGATATCCATTTTGCATATTTAGAATACCAGAAAATGGTGGTAGAGTTTTATGGGAAATAACAAATACATGTAATTATCATTGTAGTTATTGCATGTTTAGTTGTGAAGCTCAAAAATACGAAAATGAATTATCAACAGAAGAAGCAAAAAGAACTATAAAAGATTTAAAAGAAAACAATTTTACTTATATTAAATTTACAGGAGGAGAGCCATTTGTAAGAAAAGATATGATAGAAATACTAAAATATGCATCAGAGCTTGGATTTGATATGGATATTTCAAGTAATGCTTCATTACTTACAAAAGAGATAGTAATACAACTTAAGCAAATGAATTTTCCTATGGTACATGTGAGTTTAGATGGATATGATAAAAATTCACATGAATATGTAAGAGGAAAAAATACATTTGAATCAACAATAAGAGGAATTAAATATCTGACTGAAGCTGGAATTTATACAAGGCTTGGAACAGTAATATATAAAGAAAATGAAAATGATTTAGAAAAAATAGTAGAGTTAGCAATAAATCTAAATGTAAATGAAATAATTTTTTCCTTTATGGAAGCAATGGGAAGACTAGAAGAAGATGATGAACTTCTTTCAAAAAGAAGTTTAGAAAGCGTAAAACAAGAGGTACAAAACATAACTAAAAAATACGAAAAGAAAATAAAAGTGAAATATAGCTTATCAGAAAACAAGATATGTAAATCAGAAGAAATATGTCCTGCTGTAAACAAATTTATATATATAAATAATTTAGGAGAGATTTCACCATGTACAAGGATTGTTTCAAAAAATCCAGAGTATAAATCGAAATTAACTTTAAAAAATAATTCTTTTAATGAAATTATCAATTCTGAACCAATACAAAAATATTTGAAATATTTAGAAATAAATAAAATAACAGGTTGTCCAATAAAGAGGAGAAATTAATGAATATAAAATATATTAATAAAATTAAAGTTGATTTAAAAGATTTAGACACAGAAAACTTTAATAACCTATCTAAAGTTTATTCTTTTACTACAGAGAATATCAGTGGATATTTTAAAAGCATAGATTTCGTAAACAAAAATGTTCTAACTGTTGCAGCATCTGGTGATCATATTATAAATGCAATTTATTGTGGAGCAAAAAAAATTGTTGGATTTGATATGAATTATTTAGCTTTGATTTTTACTGAGCTTAAATTAATTGCTTTAGAACAATTAGACTATAAGGAATTTTTAGAGTTCTTTTTAATAAATGAAAAAAATGATATAGATAAAAATATAAATGCATTATCATATGAAATATATCTAAACAAGTTAAGAACAAAGTTATCTGATAATGGAAAAGAATGTTTAGATATATTATATGAAAATTTTAACAATAATGGATATGATTTCAGAAATTCTTGTGTTTTTAATAATAAATATGATAATAATTCTTTGAAAGTATTTTCGAATTTATATTTAAAAGATGAAGTAGAATTTAAAAAAGCAAAAGAAAAGGTCAAAGAAAAAGAAATATTTTTAATAAATTCTAATTTTAAAGATATAGATTTTAATAAGTTGCCAAATATAGGAAGCTATGATATAATTCTGATGTCAAATATTAGCGATTACATAAAAAATATATATGATATGGAAATAAATTATTTAGAAGAATATATAAAAGAAATCATATATAAATTTAAAAAAGAAAATAATAAAATCGTTTGTGCTTATTTATATAATATTAAACAGAAAAGCTATAGAAGTGAAATTGACAACTCATTACTTAGGAAAAAAATATTTAATAAATTAAATATTACATTTACTGAAGAAAAATTTACAAGTGTAATGAAAAATTGCATTGATAGTGTAATTATAATTTAGAATATTTTGTAGGAGGTTTTAGTATGTCAGAATCAAGAGATGGAGAATCAAGAAGTTCAGTATCAAGCTATAATAGCTATAGTAGTTTTAGTAGTGAATCAAGAGAAACAAGCACTACACCTAAAGCTACTCCTAAAAGATCAACAACTGTTTCATCACAAAATCAAAATAGAATTTTTAGACCAGTAGAAGATCAAGAAAAAAGACCAGATATTGGAGTTATGAGAGCAGAAATACTTGATGAATTATATCAAGAGTTTTATCAAGAAATAAAAGAAGAAGTAAGACAAGAAGTACAAGATAGTAAAGGTCAAATAGTTAGAGAAGTAGCTGATGAACTAAAAGCAAAATTAAAAGCTGATTTAAGAAGAAATTTGTTAGATGGTAAAGGTGAAAGAGAATAATGGTAGATGAATATGAATTATCTCAGTTGCATACTAATCAAAGATTATTTATAATAGAGATGCAATCAAGAGGAATTAATGTTGAGGTTATCTACAAAGAAATGGAACTTATAAGAGCAGAGTATGAGAAACATATAGAATGGATTTTAGATAGAGATTCTTCTATTACTCCATACTCTGTTTCTATTATATGTGGAGATAAATATGTAACAAAAAAGATTCTCGAGCAATCTGAAGTTAGTGTACCAACTGGTGAAAAGTTTTTTCCAGAAGAATGGAAATTAAGTATATTATATGCAAGAAAGATAGGATTTCCAATTGTTATAAAACCTGTATTTGGTTCTCATGGGGACAATATTTATATGGATATAGAAAATGAAACTGAGCTAGAAAATATTGTTACTAGAGTTTTTGTAAATGGTATAAAAAAGCCATTCATAATAGAAAAACAATTTGAAGGAAAAGAATATAGAGTATTTCTAACTAAAAATGGTGACTATGCAGTATTACATAGAGACCCAGCTTCTGTGATTGGTGATGGAAAACATACAATATTACAATTGATAGAAATAGAAAACGAAAAAAGAAAAGCAAGAACAAATTCATTATGTCCAATAGCAATAGATGAAATTACAGAAATATATATGAAAAAGAATAATATTTCAATGGAAGATATTCCAAAAGAAAACGAAAAAGTATATTTGAGACATAACTCAAATGTTGCAAAAGGCGGGTTATGTATAGATTATACAGATAAAGTTCATAGTTCTGTTATAGAGAATTGTAAAAAGATTTTAGATACTTTTTCAGGATTATCTTATGTCGGAATTGATTATATGAGTAAGAATATTGAAGAAAATCAAACATCTGATATGTATAATATTGTAGAAATAAATACAGTTCCAGGAATACATATGCATATGAGACCAAGCCATGGAAAGCCAAGAAATGTTGCTAAATATATGGTTGATTTAATATTTCCTGAAACAAAGGAGAAATAATATATTGAGCAAATATAATTATTAGTAAAAGAAAGGAACATAAATGGAAAAAATTGCAATTTTATCAGATATACATTCTAATATAACAGCATTTAAAGCAGTATTAGATGATATAGAAAAAAGAGGAATAAAAAGAATATTTTGCTTAGGTGATTTAAGCTTAAAAGGATCATCACCATGTGAAGTCATAGATTTAGCCAAAGAAAAGTGCGAAGTTATAGTAAAAGGTAATACAGATGATTCTACAGTAAATGATGAAGGCAAACATTATAATTGGCATAGAGAAAAAATTGGAGAAGATAGACTAAAGTTTCTAGATGAACTTCCAATGTATTATGATTTTTACCTAAGTGGAAGTTTAATTAGAATGTTTCATGCTTCTAAAAATGATTTACATTATAGAGTTACAGATTTTGATACAGTAGAAAATAAAATGAAATTATTTGAAGATGAAAATAATATAATTCCAGATATAGTATTATATGGAGATATTCATATACAATATATGCAAAAGTTTTATAATAAAACACTTGTAAATGTTGGAAGTGTTGGAAATGTTATAGAATTTTTACATCATGATGAAAATGCTAAAGACATGAGTGAGACTCTTCAAGCTTATTATACAATTTTAGAAGGAGAATTTGGACAAAAACAAGGAAAATCTCCATTATCAATACAGTTTGTAAGAGTGCCTTATGATATAGATAAAGAAATAGAACTTGCTAAAAAAAACAATAGTATAAGTATAGAAAACTATATATTAGAATTAACTACAGCAATTTATAGAAAAAATAAAAACAAATTAGAGAATAGTAAAGAATATTGGGATAAAGGTTATTGGGAAAAGAATTTACAAGATAATAAAACAGATTTTTTAAAAGACAGTTGGATGGAAAAATATAGTAGTGAAATTGAAAAAGTTGAAAACAAAAAAGCAATTGATTTAGGTTGTGGGTTAGGTCAAGATACTAAGTGGCTATTAAATAGAGGATTTGATGTATTATCTTGTGATATTTCAGATGTTGCATTAGAAAAATTAAGAGAATTAATTCCTAATAGCAAAACAATGCAACTCAATGTTAAAGAAAAGCTACCTTTTTGTGATAATTTTGCGGGATTAATTAATGCTAATTTATCAATTCATTATTTTAATATGAAAGATACAATAGAAATATTTAAGGAGATATATAGAGTCTTAAAACCAAATGGATTATTTATTGGAAGGGTTAATTCGGACCAAAATGAAGATTATGTAAAAGAAACAACAAAAGAAATTGAAAAAAACTTTTATTATGATTATGATAGATATTATAGATTATTTAATAAAGAACAATTTGATATTTTTACAAAAGACTGGAAGGTAATTAGCTTAAATGAGAATATAACAGTCAGACTTGATAGAAGGAAAGCTCTTTGGGAATTTATTTTAAAAAAATAATATGTATATATGAGGAAAAATTATGAAGAAAAGTAATAAAGAAAAACAAAAGCAAAGAAGAGATGCTGAGCGTAGTAGAAGACAAGAAGCTGAAAGAAAAAAAGAAAAACAAATTATAAAAGTGATTTCTAATGAACAAATAACTAGTTTAAGAAATTTTAATATGAGTACATTTTCTGAATCAGAAATAAACAGAGAAGAAATGTTAGAATGTTTGCATTCTTTATTAACGATTATAGTAAAATCTAGTTATTTAGATGAAATAACTAGAATGGCAAGAAGTAGTATATCAACAGAATGGTTTGATAGAGAATTTGATAACGAATTAGTTGAGCAAATATTGGTAAAGGAATTAGAAGGTGCTCAAAATGCTACTACAGAAAGTATTGCTCTAAAATTATGTTTTTGGTCAAATAGAATAGCTCATCATCTTGAAAACGAAGTTGTCGGAAAAGAGAAAAAATTTAGAATGAATGAATTATATTTAAAGTATTTTTTGAATCCAAAATATAAATATAATTTGTTAGATACAAGAGAAGCAATTAAACAAGGAAGAGAGACAGATGCAACTATAAATTTAGAAGAAATATTAATAAAAGAAGCAGTTACTCTAGAAGAAATCAGTACACCTGAAGAATTAAACAATTTATTTTTAGGACTTAATATTAGAAATGAATTGTGGACGTTAAAACAACAGATGTTAAAAACAATATTATTAAATGTTGCAAAAAATGAAAATTCACGAGTAAAAGTAACAGCATTAAATGAGAGAAAAGAAGTTGCTATAAATGGAAGTGAAACTCTTAGGCTTATAATAAGGGAAATAGATGGAATTGCGCCAGTAGTTATGCACTGTGATAAAGGTGAAATAGATGCTTTTTTAGTAGAAAATAACATACCTTCAATTCCAGAAGAAACTCATGAAAGAATAATAAGATTTGCACAAAATGGTAAAGTAGGAATACATTTTGTATTAGATGAAGAGGATAGAGAAATCTTAGAATATGAAGCAGAGGATAACCCAAGCGCTAAGAGATTAAATGATGTTTTGTATAGAGGTGAAACAGAAAATGATGAAAGATAATAATATTTTAGAAACAATAAAAAATAAAGATTCTAAAAAAGCACTAAAAGAAATGGAAGAAATATTTAAAGAAATTTTATTAGTTAAATTAAATCAAATAAAATTGCCAGAAAATAATAAAAGTTTTATGCTACTATTAGATGATTGTATAAGAACTTTTCCAGAAGATTATGATATATTAACTTATCTAAAAAACACATATTTCTTCTCGGAAAAAACAGCTACAGAAAAACTATATGAATTAGCATATATTTATGAAAATTTAAATGAAAATGAGGGTAAATAAGTGGATAATTATTTTATAGTAATTTGTGGAGATTTAGCTGGAGGAAAAACAACATATGGAAAAATGATTGCTAAAGAACTTGAAATTCCATTTTTTAGTAAAGATGAATTAAAAGAAATTTTATTTGATTCTATGTGTAATAATGATTTGAGTTATGAAGAAAAAAGAATGCTTGGAGCAAGTAGCTATTCAGTATTTTATAATATAGCGGAACAATTAATGAAAGCTAATCAAGCTTTTATACTTGAAAGTAATTTTGTGAAAGAAGCTATAGAAGTTTTAAATAATTTAACAAATAAATATAATTACAAGTGTATTACAATAAGATTTGAAGGAGATTTAAAGACTCTTCATCAAAGATTTTTAAAAAGAGAATACTCAGAAGAAAGACATCAAGGATTAGTTTCAAATGGTACCTTTGATGACTTTGAAGAATATGTAAAATATTCAAATAAATTAAAAGAATTCAAAATTGATAAAGATGAAATTATTGTAGATACTACAGATTTTTCAAAAGTTAACATTGAAGATATTATGAGTAAAATAAATAAAAGAATACTAGGAGAATAAAATGGAAGAACAATTAAATTTATGGAATGAACTAAATGAAAATAAATCATTAAGAGAGGTTCAAGAATATGTTAATAATGTAAATGAGATTAGAGGTTTTAATTCACAAGAAATTACTAAAACAATGTTATTATTAACAGAAGAAATAGGAGAACTTGCAAAAGCAATTAGAAAAGAAGCAACAGATATGGCGATTGATGTAAATAAAAAATACAATTATGATACTATTGAAGGTGAAGTTTCAGATGTATTTTATGTATTATCTTGTGTATGTAATAAATTAAATATTGATATATTTAATTGTTTGAAAGAAAAGGAAAAAAGGAATATTTCAAGGGTTTGGAAAAAGTAATTATTTTAAAAGTACAGCAATTATCAGCTGTATTTTTTTTATTAAAAAGGTGACTTTTTTAATAAATTTGGTAATGTATAGGTAGAAAGCTTTAAAAAGGAGATTTAGATCTAAATTGAAAAAGAAAATTGTATATGAATATATGGAAAAAAACGAATTGAATATTGAGCTTGTTATGCAAGATTTTATAAATTACATTTATATAATTATAAAAAATGCATCAAATAATTTAACAGCAGAGGATATAGAAGAAATTACTTCTGATGTGTTTTTAACTGTTTGGAATAATAGACAAAAGCTAGATATTGAAAAAGCGCTTTCTCCATATATTGCAGGAATTACAAAAAATCTAATAAAAAAGAAATATAGAAGTAGTAAAACATTTGAAAATATTGAAGATTATGAAGGAAAGTTAATTGGTATAGAAGGAATTGATTTATATTCAGAAGAAGATGAACAAAATGAAGTTATTATAAAAGAATTAAAAAAATTGAAAGAAGAAGACAAAAAAATTTTTATGATGTTTTATTATGAATATAAAAAAATAAAAGAAATTTCGAATATTTTAGATATTTCAGAATCTAAAGTAAAAATGAAATTACATAGAATACGAAAAAAATTGAGACAAAATTTAAAAGGAGGGATATAGTTATGGATGAAGAATTAAATAAAATAATTGAAAAATCAAGACAAAAAATTGCTATATCTCATTTTAAAATGGAGGAAAATATGAGTAAGAAAAGTATAAATAAGAGTATTTTTTCAAGTATAGCAGTAGCCTGTTTTATTGTTGCTACAATTACTGGAACAGTTTTTGCCAAAGATATAAATAATTTTGTAAGAGGATTATTTAAAGGTGCAAGTGAAGGTGTAGATATAGCAATAGATAATGGATATGTTGCAGAAGCAAATACAGAATATCAAAATTCAAATGGAATAGAAATAAATGTAGAATCATTTTTGTTAGATAATTATAATTTTGATATGATTTTTAATCTAAAACTAACAGATACAAATCTTATTGAAGAATTTAAAGATATAGAAGCAAAAGAAAATGCTAGTAGAATTGATTTAGCTGATTTGGAAATTATAAATGAAAATGGTGAAATGATTTTTGATACAGGTAGAGTAATTATAGAAGGAAAAACAGAAGATGAAATGGAAAAAATTTATAAAAGTAAACAACATTATATGGGAGGATATAGTTTCGGTGAAGAAAAAATAAGTGATAGTGAATTTAAAATAACACTTACTGCTAGTGGTAGTTCAGCTCCATTTCCAAATAGTAAAAAATTGATAATAAGATTGACTCAAATAGAAAAATGGAAATGGATAAATCGTGATACAGATTTTCGAGAAAAAGATACACAAGAATATAAAGGCAACTGGCATTTTGAAATAGATGTACCAAAAGAACAATCAAATAGAGAAGAAATAATTTATAAAGCTACAAGCTGTAATGAGAGCAAAATTGATTTAAGTAGTATAACTGCAACATTATCAAAAACAGCTTTTAAAATATCTATCCCCAAAATAAAAACAGATAAGGTAAATTTTGATGCATTGCACAATTATGATGGAATTAGTATATATCATATGATTGCACTTCAAAAAGAATATGTAGAAACTTCAAGAGGTAAGAAATTCGAACCAGCTGGAAGTAGTGATGGAGATGGAGGATATGGATTACCAGCAGATGAACCTGATACAATAATAGATTATCATCAAACATTTAATTTAACAGAATTTGATGCAACAGATAATGTTACTGTTCATATTTTTACAAATAAAGATGAAGAAATTATAATTGAATTTAAAAAGGAATAATAAATATCCAAAATAGTCAGCAGAAAGAGTCATACAATCGTATGACTCTTTTATATAATATGGTCACCAAAAATAATAATTTACATAAAATATATTAATATTGATTTTGGAGGAATATTATGAATAAAATTTTAGAAGTTAAAAATATAAGTAAAATTTATCAAGGAAAAGAAAGTGAAATTTTATCTATTCACAATATTAATTTTGATATAGAAGAAGGAGAATTTGTAAGTATAATTGGACCAAGTGGATGTGGTAAATCTACGCTTCTTTCAGTAATTGCAGGACTAGAAGAAAAAACAACAGGAAAAATATACATAGAGAACGAAAAAGTAGATGGTATTTCAGAGAAAATCGGTTATATGTTACAACGAGATTGTTTATTAGAGTGGAAAACTATATTAGATAATACGTTATTTGGATTACAAATAAAAAATCAACTGGATAAAAATACTAAAGCATATGCAGAGAGTTTGCTTAGAAAATATGATTTATATGAATTTAAAAATAAATATCCAAGTGAGCTTTCTGGTGGTATGAGACAAAGAGTTGCGTTAATTAGAACTTTAGCTACAAATCCAAAAATACTATTATTAGATGAAGCATTTTCTGCTTTGGATTATCAAACTAGAATAATGGTAACACATGATATATATGATATTTTAAGAAAAGAAAATATTACAGCATTAATGGTAACACATGATATTTCAGAAGCTATAAGTATGTCTGATAGAGTAATAGTGTTAACTAAAAGACCAGGAACAATAAAAAATATTCATGAAATAAAGTTTAATTTGGAAAATAGAAATCCAATAAATTGTAGAGAACAAACTGAATTTACCGGATACTTTAATACTCTATGGAAGGAGCTTGGAGTTGATGGATAAAAATTTAATTTCTAATGAAAGAAAATTGTATTTAAGAAAATTAAGAAAAAATAGATTTTTGGTATTATTCTCACAAATATTTATTCTAATTTTATTTTTGGGTATATGGGAAATACTTGCAAATAAAGGAATAATAGATAGTTTTATAACTAGTCAGCCAAGTAGAATTGCTAAAACATTTATGAATTTATCTTCAAATGATTTAGTAAAACACATCTTAGTTACAACTTATGAAACAGTAATAGGATTTCTAATTGGCACAAGCTTAGGAGTACTTATTGCTATAATATTATGGTGGTCAGAGTTTTTATCAAAAGTTTTTGATCCATACTTAGTTGTATTAAATAGTTTACCTAAGGTTGCACTTCGGACCAATAATTATAATTTGGGTTGGGGCTGGAACTTCTGCAATAATAGTAATGGGAGTTGCTATCTCTTTAATAGTAACAATTTTAGAAAATTTAAATGGATTTTTAAAAACTGATAAAGAACTAATAAGAATGGCAAGAACATTTAAGGCAAGTAGATTTCAAGTACTTACAAAAATTGTTATACCAGCAAATATAAGTACATTTATAAATTCTTTAAAGGTCAATATTGGATTATCTTTAGTTGGTGTAATTTCAGGAGAATTTTTAGTATCTAAAGCTGGACTTGGATATTTGATTGTATATGGAGGTCAAGTATTTAAATTAGATTTAGTTATGACAAGTGTAATAATTCTTGGAATAGTTGCAGGAATAATGTATGGAGCAGTACTATTGCTTGAAAAGTTTATATTAAGAACAAAAACAAGTTAAAAAGAGCTACATTTTGTAGCTCTTTAAAAAATTTATTTTTTTATATCATTTGCAATAAATATTTTTTTGAGTTATCATAAATTTATATTATGCATAAATTATTGGAGGAAAATGATGCAAAAAAATAAAAAGATAATAATTCTTGTTACAGTAATTATTGTTATATTGGCAATTATAATTTATAATACCATTTATTATTCACAAAAAGAAATTTTAGAAATTATAAATAGAAATAATGAACAATTTAGTAATGTATATATTAAAATAGAAACTATAAAAGAAATGGGAGATACATTTGTAAATGAAATATATTCTAAAGATAATATAATATATTCAACTACATATGAAGTATGTGGGGATGATGAAATTTCGAAAATAGACACTGAAATATTTAACTTAAATACCAAAGAGAAATTAGATATTAGTTATTCAAATAAAAAAATATATACTTCTAAAATTAGAGGAAAACGGACTAGTTAATCCAGTAACTTCTGTATTTGAATGGGAATCTGACTTTATTATTTTAAGTCAAAAATATAAATATATGGGAAAAGAAAATATAGATGGAAAAAAGTATATTAAATTTTTATTAGAAGGTGAAAAAGGTATAAGTAAAAGTTTATATTATATAGATATTGAAAATAGAGTTGTATCAAAAATTGAATATTATAATGGATATCAAAATAAATATGAATTATATCAAACTACATACTATACATATTCTTTTAACACTGTCAAAGAAGAAGATATTAATAATTTTAATTTAAATAATTATACAGACTATGAATATACAGAATTCGGTAAGGAGTAATTAAGTGAAAAAGAAGTTTTTAGTTTTATTAATATGGATTATTATAATAAATATATTGATTAACATATTTTACTATCTTATTATGGAAAATGGTATAAATATTTTAATACCACAATTAGCATTTAAAATAAAATACTATTTTAGAGAAGTTATTGAAGTTGCAGTAGATTACAACGATTTAAATAAAAATAATGTAGTATCAAAAAATAATATTGCTATAAGGTTATCAAGTATAAATTATGAACAAACTAGTGGAGAATTAAATTTAAAATTTGAATTTTATACTAATAATGATGATATATTAGAAAACATAGGTAGTGTATTACGAATATATGATAATAAAAAAATATTTTATCATGGATATGGTGGAGCAACAATTTGGGATAGTGATACTGCAATGAATTTATTATTAGGAAAGAATATGTATGGTAAATTTGATGAATCAAATTTATATAATAAAAAATTGTTTGGTGAATTAGATGATACAAATTTTAATTTTGGATTCTGTACTACTATTACAGGATTAGATAATGATGATGAGCCGGTTACAGAAGAAGTAACATTAAACTTAGGAAAAAAATATGAAATATCAGATAATCTCTATATAGATTTCTTAGATTTTCAATATAAATCAGTAGATGAATTTATATGGCGTAAAGCTATTGAGCCATTTGGAGAATTTAAATTTATTGTTAACTTTTAAAAGTACTATAATAATATAGTACTTTATTTTTCACATTTTATAACCTCAATTAATAAAATAGTAATGAAATAAATAAAAAGGAGGTTTATTTGTGAGAAAAAAATTATTACTTACAATAGCAGTAATAGTTTTAATTGTTATAATTGGAATTATTATTGCAATCACTAGCTCAAATCCTGAAAGCTCAAATTTACAAACAATAAATGTGAGTGAAGTAACAAGATCAGTATTTTATTCTCCACAATATGTAGCAATTCAAAAAGGATTTTTTGAAAAGTATGGTATGAAAATTGAGCTTACAACAGGTCAAGGAGCAGACGCTGTTATGACATCAGTACTTTCAAATCAAGTAGATATAGGATTTGCAGGACCAGAAGCATCAATATATGTTTATAATGAAGGAAAAGAAGACCATACAGAAGTATTTGCACAACTTACTAAAAGAGATGGTTCTTTTTTAGTTTCTAAAACAAAAACAGATAATTTCAATTGGAATGATGTAAAAGGAAAAACAGTAATTCCTGGAAGAAAAGGTGGAGTTCCATATATGACATTAGAATATGTTTTAAAACAAAATGGAATAAATCCGCAAACAGATTTAATACTTGATGATAGTATCAAATTTGATTTAATGGCAGGA
Organism: uncultured Clostridia bacterium; assembly: GCA_949482135.1. Lineage (GTDB taxonomy): Bacteria > Bacillota > Clostridia > TANB77 > CAG-508 > Scatovivens. The sequence goes on along the minus strand of CASYFC010000001.1, from coordinate 290,731 downwards.
GCATTCTCATCAGGTGAAGCAGAATATGTAACATTATTTGAACCAACAGCTTCAATGACTCAAATGCAGGGAAAAGGTTATGTAGTAGCATCTGTTGGTGAAGCATCTGGTGAAATACCTTATACAGCATATTTTGCTAAAAAAAGTTATATAGAGAAAAATTCAGAAATAATTCAAGGATTTACAAATGCTATTTATGAAGGACAGCAATGGGTAAAACAACATACAGCTAAAGAAATTGCAGAAATAGTTCAAAGTTTCTTCCCAGATACAGATTTAGAAATGCTTGAAACAGCTATACAAAGTTATAAGAACATAGATGCTTGGAATGAAACACCAATACTTACAAAAGAAAGTTTCGAAAAATTAGAAGATGTAATGATTGAAGCTGGAGAACTTTTAAATAAAGTTCCTTATGAAAAATTAGTAAATAATACTTTTGCAGAAAAAGCAATTAAATAACTATCATTGCAAGATTATGTAAAGTATGCTATAATGTTTAAGATAACCTATATTTATCCTGTTCAATTTTACAGGGAAAACAACAAGAAACTATTAACAACAAAAACAAATAATGAAAACAGGAGGAATTTATGATGTCATTTGCTATTTTTATGTGTCTCTTTATTGGTGTTTTGCTTATCGTTATGGGAATACGGGCGTACGTTATTTCGCAAACTAGGATCATACCAGCATCATATAAATTAATATATTTTGTACTATATGTGTGCTATGCGGTTATGGCGAGTTTCCTGATAAATGAACTTATGCCACTATCCACATTGAATGATCCTGTAAACACAGCCTTGGGAGATACAATAATTGTTTCAGTTATGATTGCCTTAGCGGTTGCTGACATATTTATTATGCCAACAGTTATGTTTAATACCAAGCATTCAATAAGAAAAATGGGCCTTAAGGCTGCATTATTTGGCGGATTTGCCAAAAAAGAGGAAAAAGAGTATCAGAGAATAAATGTTGGAGCATTTGCAGATAAGTACAACCTTGATTATGCTTCGATTGTAAGCGGAGATGTGATTGAAAGTAACGATTTCTATGAACGGATTCTTGCAAAGGATAATAAATATATCAGATTTTATCCATGTAATGATGGATATACTTATTCTCTCAAAAAACAATGGTTTGGTAAATTTATTATTAAAGAAAAAACCATACGTTATTTGATGATTATTGATAGCGAGAAAGCGTTCAGCAACATTACAAATCTGAAAGAGATTCTTATGCAGATGATTCAGATTTATTGGGATTGCATAGATAAAGATGTTTTTTTGGATCCCTATGAATTTGGATTAATGCTTGAAGATGAACCTGTTGAAGACTATGTTGGACCTGCTAGACTAGTGCTTACAGCTGATACTATAAAGAATCGAAAAATAGAGGTAGATGAAAAAGAGCATGCAAGGCGATATTATCTCAATAGATTTTTGGATAGCTTTATGAGCTGGAATTTTGGAGCAATTATTGAGCAGGATCTTGAACTCCAGGTGAGACTCAATCAACTGAATGAACTCGCAATTTTGAAGGGGATTCGGAAACAAAGAGTTCATAGTGGTGAATTAGAGTTTAACGAATATGTAAAAAGGTATAAATTAAAAACTGAATAATGATATCATAAAGAGGTGGGAGGATATTCTTTCCCACCTCTAAAACTTTGTATAAAAAATTGAAACTCTCTAAGTATTGAAAATAGAGAGTTTTTTCTATAAACAAAATACTTATTAACAATTTGTTAAAAAGTTCTTGACAAAACGATAACTTTTTAATAAAATGTTAATAAGTCAAAGGGGTATTGTTTAAATAAATAATATGATTAATAAATTTTGAAAAAGAGAGGAATAAAAATGGACAAAGAAAATGATATAAGTTTAGGAAAATCTCAATATGCAAATTTAGCATTAACAGCAGATATACTAATATTTTCTATTTCAGAAGGAAATGCTAAAACATGTAGAAATCTATCTGAAAAATATTTTAGTATTTTATTAATAAAAAGAGATAAAGAGCCATTTAAGGATAAATGGTGTTTGCCAGGTGGGTTTGTTAAAAAAGATGAAACACTTGATATGGCAGCAGATAGAATTTTGGCTAAAGAAACAAATCTTCATAATATTTATAAAGAACAGTTATATACTTTTGGTAATCCAAATAGAGATCCACGAATGAGAGTTATAAGTACGTCATATATGGCATTAATTGATAAAGAGCAACTTAACCAAAATTTAAGTGATATTGCAAGTTGGTTTAATATCCATGTTCATGAAGAAGAAAATATTATGGAAGTTGTTTTAGAAAATGAAGAAGAGAAAATTAAATATATACTAAAAAAAGAATTGCTAAATAAAACAACAAATCAATATAAATATGAAATTATTGAAAATGAAAATGTTGGATTTGACCATTCAATAATAATAGCTACTGGTATATCTAGAATGAAAAATAAAATTCAAGATACAGATATTATTTTCAATATGATGCCAGAATATTTTACTTTAGGTGAACTACAACAAATATATGAAGTAATTTTAGATAAAAAATTACTAGATCCCGCTTTTAGAAGAATTATTGCAGATAAAGTAGAAAAAACAGATAAGCTTGTAAAAACTGGTGGACATAGACCATCAGTATTATATAAATACAAGAAATAGGATTTTTAAGAGTACATTTTAGATGTGCTCTTAAATTGTCCCCAAATTAGTAGAAAAGGAGTTTTTATTATGAACGAAAAAGAAATTATTGTCAAAGGAATGAACAATTACATCAAAAGGATTAAAATGTGTGAGAAAACTTATGAGGAAGTTTTAGATAGTATACCAAAAGATTATAAAGAAAAGATTTACAAAATAACAGATAGAAATTTGTTTAGTAAAGTTTTATTAAATTTTGTAACAGCTTTAAATCAAGAAAATGCTGAAGGTGATTTAATGAAAATATATGATGTTGCTGTTCATATGAAAACAAAAGCATTAATTATAGCAAACAAAGGTGCAACATTATATTCATTAACAGAAAAATATGAAACTCCACACTTAGTAAGACATATAGGTCTTTGTGTATATATGCCAGGAATTGGGATGGAATATGCAAATGCAGGAATAGTTGGAAATGTATATGATGATGAAATTGTTTTAAGAGCAGAGTCAGCCTGTACACCTTCATTTTTATTCGGTTCTCAAAGATGCAATTGTCATTATCAATGGAAAAATATAAGAGAATTAGCAGCAAGCTTCAATAAAATAGAAACTCCAGATATTAAAAATGGAGATGATTTTGAAAGATGGGTACAAGAACAATATAAATATGAAAATGGGAAACATATTTATGAAAATAACGGGAATCTAGGATTTGTAATGTTACACATAGATTCTCAAAATGGTATGGGAAGTGGATACACAGAAAATGAATTTGTTTTTAATTTAGCAGAAAGAGCATCAATTAGACATAGAGGAGAATATACTTCAGAGCAAACTTATAAAACAACTATGTATGGTGGATTTACAACAATTGGTCTAAAAGGTGATCCAAGAAGTGAAGGAAACAATGTTGGATATAAAATAACACCTGTAATTTTAGATTACTTAGGTACAAATCAAAAGGTAATTATGCTTACAAACAATCCTTTAAAAATAATGCAAATGGAAAATTTTGGATATGAAGTATTAAGAGTAAAATCAATTGGAGCTGTAAATATTGCAGGAAGTACAGAAGCGCTTCAGAGAGGAACAGAATTTAATCATATGGATATTAATGGAGATTTAACATCTTTTAAAGAAGATTATGACAGAATTAAAGAAGAAATTAGCCAAATTGTTAGTAAGAAAAATTTAAGAAAATTAGCTTAAGTTAAAATTGGAAAGAGTGATAAATATGAAGATAAGTTATATATGTTTTGAAGTATCAAGTATTTGTAATATGGATTGTAAATTCTGTTTTGCAAATTGGAGAGAAAATCGAAAGCAATTACCACTAGAAAAAGTAATTTCTCTTATAAACAAATTAAAAGAATATGGAGTGGAAGCAATAAATTTAACAGGAGGAGATCCACTTGTTCGAAAAGATATTGTAGAAATTTGTAAACATTGCAGAAAACTTGGAATTACTCCAATAATATCTACAACAGGAATTGAACTATTAAAAGATAAAGAAGTTTTAAAATATATAGATTCAATAAATTTACCATTAGATTCATTTGAGCAAGAAATACATAACAAGATGAGACCTTGCTCTATCAAAAACCACCACAGATTAATATTAGATTTAATAGAATATATTCGGAAAAAATTATCCAAATATAAAAATAAAAATAAACACAATGGTTAGCAAATTAAATAAAGACGATGTTATTAATGTTGGAAAACTAATAGAAGGAAAAGTTTACAGTTGGAAGCTAGGAAAATTTTTTAGTAGTGGATATGGAAAACAATTTGAAGATATGTTTGAAATATCTGAATATGATTTTGAAGATGTTGTTAGAAAATGTAAAGAAAAGTATGAAACTATTAATATTGTTGATCAAGAATTTATTCCAAAAGAAGATGAAATATATAACATATTTATAGATTGTTATGGAAAAGTAAATGTTCATACTGATAGCGGAATAAAAGTATATAATAACATAGAAGATTTAGAAGAACTTGGAGTAGAGAAAAAAATTGATAAAGTATGTAATATGAAAAAAGCATACTTGGAAAAAGTTTATAAATAATGGAGGTTTTTATGAAAGTTAAAATTTGCGGAATTAGTAATGAAATTGATGCTTTAGTAGCAGTAACTTTGGGAGCAGATGCTATAGGTTTTGTAATGGGAGGAAAAGTATTACCAATAGAGGTTGAGCCTTATGCTCAATGGGTTAGAGAAACTATAAAAAAATTTCCAGAAGGAGTAGATAGTTTTTTAGTAACACATCTTTTAAATAGTGATGATATTTTAGATTTATCAAATTATATTAAAAGTACAGGTATTCAAATTTCAGAAGATATAGATATAAAAGAAGTAAAAAAAGTTAGGGAAAATACAAATAAAAAAATTATAAAAACAGTTGTTACAACAGATCCTAAAGCTCCTCAAAAATTAAAATTATATGAACCATATTGTGATTACTTTTTGTTAGATTCAAGAGATAGTGGATATACTGGTGGAACAGGAAAAGAAAATAATTGGAGCAAGTGTAAAGAATTAATAGATATGACTGAAAAACCAGTATTTATTGCAGGAGGTTTAAATCCAGAAAATTTAAGAGGAGCAATAGAAGAAACAACTCCTTATGGAGTAGATGTTTCTACAGGAATAAGTTCTTATAGTGAAAGTTATTTAAGAAAAGACAGAAAAGATCATAAAAAAATAGAAAAATTTATAAAAATTGCAAAGGAGTATTAAATGCAAGATTTATTTGGAAAAGTAGATAATTTAGAAATGTTTATCCATCCAAAATTTAATGAAGGCTTTAAATTTATGAATGATAAGCAAAGTTTAATCTTGGCAAAAGATGTGTTAAATGGATTTTTTAATTCTGGATATGAACAAATTGTTGTAATAGAAAGTGGAACTTCTCCATTAGTTTCAATAATAAAAAGTTTAGAAGAATATAAACATTCAAATATTAAGTTAACACAAATTAAAATTCCAAGAGACACAAGGTTTAATTTATATAAATGGTTTGAAGCATATCTATCAGAAAATGAATTAAATACAGTTATTAAAATTAATAAAGAAGAACTTTCAAGAAGAGAATTCTTAAAAATGAAATGCAATAATTTTAACTTAGAAGAGTTTATTGGAAAAGAAAAATTTACAATATATGATAGTATAAGAGATTGTAAAAATTATAATGATAGCAATAAACATTTTCATGAAATATTAAAAGGAACAGATTTATATAATATATTTACAAAACCATTTCTACTTTTTGATGAGTATATAAATGCAGGAACTATAATAAGGAATTTTAGTGGAATTGTAAGGCTATTTACTAATAATCCGAAATTTAAATTATCAGCTTATTGTATGTTTTTAGATAATCCTGAAAAATATGAGAAAATAGCTTTTACATTATATGATAATAAAAGTGAGTTAGAAGCATATAGAAATGGAGCCTATCCTTTCGAAAATAGAATAGATTTAATAGGCTATTATTATTTTATATCTGAAAATGATTTTCAAAAAGTATATTTAAGAGATTTAAGAAATGAATTAAACAATTTAAATGGTGATGTAGAAGAAATTTATAACGATTTAAATAATTTAATTAATCAAAACAATCTGTTAGAAAAATTAAAACAAAACTTAGAAGAGAAACAAGTAAAACAATATGTTTCAAATAAAGATATTATAAGATATTTATTAAAATATATAGATGAAAAAATTTATGGAAAAAATAAATTTGCAGACTTTTTAGATCAAGTATTTGAACTTTACGCTCCATCTTGGTCACCAATGCCAGTAATATTTCACTTAGATTATTGGAATGGTTTTGAAAAAATAAAAAGTGATATTGATAAAATAATTGATAAACTTCAGGAAAAATATGAAAAATATAGATTTTTAATAATAAAAGAAATTCTAATTTCACTTGAAAAAAATAATAAAGAGTGGAAAGAAAAAATAGAAGGGATGATGTAATATGAATATTATAGATATTTCAATGGAATTAAATGAAAAAACAGTAGTATGGGTAGATGATGACCAGCCAAAACTAATACCACTTGCAAGGAAACCAGAGGCACCTGTAAACTTTACTTGGTTAGATTTTGGAGCTCATGCAGGAACACATATTGATGCACCATATTATTTATTTAATGAAAAGTGGAAAAGTGATGAAGTACCATTCGAGGTATTAATAGGAGATTGCCAAGTTATTGATTTAACAGATGTTAAAGATTTTATAGAAGTAAATGATTTAAAAAAACATAATATAATTTCAAAAAGAATTTTATTAAAAACAAAAAACTCATATGATAATATGGAAAAATATAATCCAAAACATGTAGCGTTATCAACTAAAGCAGCAGAATATTTAAGAGATTTAGGAATTATACTTATAGGTTATGATTATCAAAGTTTTGAAAGAAATGGTGCAGTTGATATTCATAGAATATTTATGGAAAAAAACATTGTAGCACTAGATAATTTAAGATTAAAAGAAACAGAGGAAAAGATATATAAAATAATCTGCTTACCAGTAAAAGTTACTGGTATCGATGCAGCACCTTCAAGAGCAATATTAATAGAAGAATAGAGGTAAAATTATGGATTATAAAAGTTTTGTAAAAAGCTATAAGGATTTTCCCAAAAATGATGTATTATTTTGGGATTTCACATACTTGCTAAAAGATGTAGAAGCTAGAAAATCTGCTATAAATGAAATAAAAGAATTTTTGAAAGATAAGAAAATAGATAAAATAGTTGCAATAGAATCAAAAGGGTTTACAATAGGTTCTATAATAGCATATGAACTTGATTCACCATTAGTATTAGTGCGAAAACCAAACCTAATACCAGGAGAGTTTTATAGTGAAGAATTTATAAAAGAATATGGAAAAGCAGAATATCAAATTAAAAGTGATAGTATTGAAGAAAATGAAAATGTAGCTATTGTATATGATATTATGGCAGGAAGTGGTGCAAGTAAGGCTGCAATAAATTTAGTAGAAAAATGTGGTGGAAAAGTAAATTCTTTAGTTTATATAACAGAGCTTGAATATTTAAATGGAAGAGAAGATTTAAAAGATTATAATATATTTTCACTAGTAAAGGTGAGTGAAAAGAAATGATAAAATATATAAGTTTAGACTTACAAGGAACTTTATCAAATAGTAAGTTTTCGGATAATTTTTGGCTTGAAATAATTCCACAAAAATATGCACAAAAATTTAATATATCAATAGATTCTGCTAAACAAATTTTAAAAGAAAAATTCAAAGAATATGGTGTTTATAATATTTTATATTATGATGATAAATATTGGTCTGAATTTTTGTGTTTTAATACTTTAGAAGAATTAAATAAAAGTAAAATTAAACCCGAAATTAACAAAGAATTATATACATATATAAATAAAATAAAACTTCCTAAAATTATTATTTCAACAACTACAGATTTGTTTATAAATTATGAACTAAAAGAAAAAGTAAAAAATTTTGAAAAAATATATTCATGTTGCGATTATTTTAAAATTGGTGGAAAAACAAAAGAAGTTTTTGAGAAAATTTCAAAAGAATTAAATGTAAAACCAGAAGAAATATTACATATTGGAGATAATATATTAATGGATATAGAAAATGCAAGAAAAGCAGGAGTAAATGCAATATTATATGATGACAATACACAAAAACTAGAGTATAATGTAGAAAAATATATTTAAAATAGAAAGAAGGAAAAGCTTATGGAACATGAAATGATTGATGAATATAATAAAATAGGACAAAAGATTGGAGTTGTAGATAAAGAAATTGCACATAGAGATGGATTGTGGCATAAAGCTATACATGTTTGGATTATAAATGATAAAAATGAAATATTATTGCAATACAGATGCGCAGAAAAGAAATTGTATCCAAATATGTGGGATACTTCTTTTGCAGGACACATTGGAGCAGGAGAAAGTTCAATAGAAGCTGTAATTCGTGAAGGAAAAGAAGAATTAGGAATAGCTGTTAATTTAGAAAATTTAGAATTTTTAATGACAATGGTTGAAAAAGTTAGATTTAGAGAAATAGTAAGTAATGAATTTATAGATATTTATATTTTAAGACAAAATGTTGATATAGAAAAAGTTGTACTTCAAAAAGAAGAAGTTAGTGATGCTAAATATGTATCTATAGATGAATTTTTTGAAATAGTGGATAGAGGAGATATATGTCCACATGAAATGGTATATAAAGTTTTAAGAGAATTATGGAAATAAAAAAGAGCCCATGGTTAGCACCACGGGCTCTTTTCAAATGTTATTGCTTTTTTTAGTACATCCAGCTTGTATAGCTGGCATCAGATGGCATTCTGAGATCTCCACGAGGAGATACGCTTATGCTACCAACTTTCGGCCCATCAGGTACACAGTTTCTCTTAAACTGGTTGTTAAACACACGACGGATGAAATCGTTGTAATAGCCGATAATCTGACTTTTATCATATTTCTTACCAAAAGCCTGCTCTGCCAAGAAAACAATCTTTTTGGCATTAAAACGATTTCTGAGAAAATGGTAAATGAAAAAGTCAACCAACTCGTAAGGTCCAACAGAGTTTTCAGTTTTCTGTACAATCTTATTTCCGTCAGGAGGCAAAAGCTCAGGACTGATAGGGGTGTCGATAATATCCAAAAGAATATTTTGCAGATTCTGAGTTGTTCCGCCAAATCTGGCATACCATTCGATCAGATACTTAACAAGCGTTTTGGGAATCGAACAGTTAACATTATACATACTCATATGATCCCCGTTGTAGGTACACCAGCCAAGCATCAGCTCAGAAAGATCACCAGTTCCTACCAAAATGGCTCCTCTCTTATTTGCCATATTCATAAGAATGCTGGTTCTCTCACGTGCCTGTACATTTTCATAGGTAATGTCATGAACTTCCGGATCATGCCCAAGGTCTTTGAAATGCTGGATACATACATCCTTAATCGGAATTACCTGCAAAGTAGTTCCCAGCTCCTGGCAGAGCTTAAGAGAATTGTTGTAGGTACGATCAGTAGTGCCAAAGCCGGGCATTGTTATGCCAAGAATTCCGCTAGTGTCGAGGTTCAGCTTAATGAAAGCTTCATAGCACACCAAAAGTGCCAACGTGGAATCAAGCCCACCAGAAACGCCAATAGTAACAGATTTGCAACCAATTGCCGATAACCGTCTTGCCAAACCTGTGGATTGTATAGAAAGGATTTCTTTACATACTTTACTGCCAGATTCGTCCATAATATTGGGAATGAAAGGATGAGGATTGATTTTCTTATTCAAAATAAAGCCTTCATCAACCTCGTCTTTTTTGGGTGCAATGTATGCACTTTTATTTTCACTTTCTTCCACCGGAATAATTCGGACTTTGGAAGCCTTTGCATAGAACTTGTTATCTGCAAAAGTTTTTGCTTTGTCTCGTTCGTTTGTGAGATATTCCACATCAACATCAAAAATTTCCATTTGATCATTGATTTGGAAGCGCTTAAGCTGAGCAAGTTCCTTGCCATTTTCGTAGGCATACCCACTTCCGCCGAAAACAAGATCTGCAGTAGACTCAGAAAATCCAGCAGATGCATACAAATATGCAGAAATGGTTCTTGCACTTTGAGAGCGTACCAATTCTTTTCGGTATTCATCTTTACCAACCAACTCATTACTTGCAGAAAGGTTGGCAAGAATGTTAGCACCAGCCAGGGCCAATTCAGAGCTTGGAGGAATTACTGTCCAAAGGTCTTCACAGATTTCAACTCCCAAGCGGTATCCGAGAGATTCCGAAGAGAAAATGAGATTTCCAAAAGGAATCTTCTGGCCGAAGAGCTCAAATTCTGTGCAATCGAAGTCGCTATATGGAGAAAACCACCGTTTCTCATAGAACTCATTGTAATTGGGAATATACCGTTTAGGAACAACACCTAAAATTTTCCCATTATATACTGCTACTGCGCAGTTGTACTTGATGTCATTCACATTCAGAGGCATACCTACCAAAACCAAAACAGATTTGGTAAAAGTAAATTTCCGAATTTGATTGAGTTGAACAAGGCACTCTTCTGAGACGTGACTCATTTGGAAGAGATCCTGACAGGTGTAGCCAGTTAGGCAAAGTTCCGGAAGAACCAGAATACTTACCTTCTTGCTTTCTGCATCTGCAATTAATGCCCGGATTTTTTCGCCATTAGCCTGAGGATCACCAATCTTACCATTAAAGGTAGCGATTGCACATTTCACAAAGCCATAATTTTTCATACTGTTTACCTCCTAAAGATGATATATTGTGATTTGTTAGCAATAACTATTTGATTTGTTTTTTGTTATTCATAATAAGAAATAACTTACAAACAAAAAAGTCATATATAAGTATATCATTTTTGAGATTTTATGTCAATTAGATACAATTAAAGAAATTTACATAAAATATTGATAATTTTAAAATAATTTGATATAATATTACGGACAAAACTTTGAAGAATTACCTTAATACATAGTATTATAATAGGTATAGCTTCCAATGTGCAATAAAAAAATATATGGAAGAGACAAGTTTTTGCATTGTAATGCTAAAATTTATAAGGAGGTTTTGAAACATGAAAACAAATATTAACGACATTGTAAGAATGGTGAACGTAGGAACCTACAGCGGCCTGGTCGATTTTGGTAAAATCGCAAACCTTGCCAAAGAGAATCATATGGCTCCAGCAGAGAAGGACAAAACAAGAGTTCTTTTGGTGGGAATCGACTTCCAGTACTGCTTCATTGAAGATATCGGATCTTTGGGCGTGGCTGGTTCCAAGAATGATGTGAGGCGCACTATTGCATGGCTTTACAGAAACTGTGAAAAGGTCACAAGAGTTATGCTGAGTGCGGATGACCACACTGTGCAGCAGATTTTCTTCCCTTGCTGGTGGAGTGATAAGCGTGGCAACAATCCGGATCCTTACACTATCATCTCACATGATGATGTGGTACACGAGATCTGGATTCCCAACTATGACAAGATGATTCCTGATGAGAACAACTCTGGCGCAATGATTTCCTATTGCCAGGAGTATGTGAGACATCTGGAAGAGGGGAAAAGACAGAAGCTTCAGATTTGGCCCTATCATGCTACCAGCGGAACATTTGATGCCAACATCGAGGCACAGCTTTCTGCTATGGTGTATTACCATGCCAGATGCCGTCACAATGATCCGTTCATTGCACGAAAGGGAACTGATCCTTGGAGCGAAATGTACAGCTTGATTAAGCCAGAATGGTCTTTGGATAGCTATATCAATAAGCCTGTGCTTGACGAATTTGCTAAGTATGACATTGTCGTATTCACAGGCGAAGCGGCATCTCACTGTGCAGGGCTTTCTGTTCTTGATACTGCAGAGTATTTTGCACAAATCGATGGTAGAAAACCGCAGTTGGTAGTCCTTAGGGATTGCATGTCTCCGATTCCTGGATTTGAGGATTATACTGAGGAGCTTTACAAAACTCTTCAGAATAAATACGGAGTGCTGGTAACCAAATCTACAAAGTTCGTACTGTAATTTGATTTTCAGGTTAGAAACAAAAAGAGAAATAGCGGTGCTCTAAAAAAGGGCACCGCTATTTCTTATGAAATCTAGGTGAAATCTAGGGACGTTTCTTAAATTTCAAAAAGGTACGAAAACATATGAATACAAAGCTATTAAAGATTTACTTTAATATAAATTAATGATATAAATAAAAGAGAAATACTTACTTGGAGGAAAAAAATGATTATAGCAATTGAAGGAATGGATGGAGTTGGAAAAACAACCATTGCAAAAAACATTGAAAGCAAATTTAGTTTTAAATATGTGAAAGAACCATTAAAAGAATTATTTGAAATAGATGATAAACATATTGAAAGGATTTCTAGAAAAATATTTAATATGCAAGATTCAAAATTAATTGCTTGGTATCTTGCTTTAGGAGATATATATGCACTTGAGCAATATAAAAATTCAAATATAGTTATGGATAGACATACACTTTTAAATTATTATTGGAATGGAAATGAAACAAGCAATAAAATATTTGATACACAAATAGAATTATTTGGAAAACCAGATTTAACAATCATTTTATATGCAAGTCCAGAAGTTAGAATGAAGAGAATTGCAAACAGAAATCCTAATGATCCTGATTTGCAAAATCAAAATATGATGAAAAATGGATATGATAAATTATTAGAATTTGTCAAAAAGTATGAGTATAATTATGCAATGATAGATACAGATAACTTATCTATTTATGAAGTAATAAATGAGTGTAATAATATAATTATGAAATTTAAGGAACGTCCCTAAATTTCATAATTGCTAATTTACATAAAATGTGATAAAATATAAAGCAGATGTCTTTATTATTGAAATGAAGAAAGGAAATATAATATGAAATTTAAGATGTTTAGTGTTGTAGTTGGAACTGAAGCTTGTATTGCTTCATGTCCTTTTTGTGTGTCAGGAATGAAACCTAATCATGAAAACCTACAGGAAGTAGATATAAATTGGAGAAATTTGAAAATTGCAGGAAATTTAGCAAATAGAAGCGGAATAGATACAGTAATGTTAACTAGTAGAGGTGAGCCTACACTTTTTCCAAATCAAATAACAGAATACTTAAAACATTTAAAAGAATTCAATTTTCCATTTGTGGAATTACAATCTAATTGTATACCAATTGCTCTTAATAAAGAAAAATATAAAGAATATTTACAAAAATGGTACAATGAAGGATTAACAACAATTACAATATCTGTTGTAAGTAATCTTCCAGAAGTAAACAAAAAAATTTATATGCCACAGGCTAATAATTATATAGACCTCACAGATTTAATAAAATATTTACACGAGTTTAGATTTTCACTTAGACTTACTTGTGTATGTTGCAAAGATATGATGGATACTAAAGAAAAAGTAAGCGAATTTATTAAATTTGCAAAAGAAAATAAAGTTGAGCAAGTAACACTTAGACCAGTAAATGATGAATTTAGAAGAGAATCAGCAGCTAACTGGATAAAAGTAAATAAATTGACAGATAATCAAAAACAAGAAATAAAACAATACTTAGAAGATAATGGAACAAAGTTATTAGAACTTGAGAGAATAGGAACAATATATGATGTAAACGGTCAAAATGTTTGCATATCTTTACCATTAAATAAAAACACAAGAGATACAAATCCAGAAAATGGAAGAAACTTAATATTTTTCCAAGATGGACATATAAGATATGAATGGGAAATGGAAGGTGGAATTTTACTGTGAAAGTATATAATGAAGAGTCAGATAAAAAAATAACTAATAAACTAAAAGAAATTCTTGATAACATGAGAAAAAACAGAAATTTTGATGCTGAAGATTATATAGAAGCAAAAGCAGACTTATTAAATAAATATATGAAAAAATCAAATTTAAAAGCTTGTGTAATAGCTATTAGTGGAGGAATTGATTCTGCAGTTGTACTTGGAATTGTAAAAAAAGCATCAGAGAAAGCAAATTCTCCAATTGAAAAAATTGTTCCAATGCTACTTCCTATATTAAAATCTACTGGTGTAACAAATCAAGAAGATGCAACTTCAAGAGGAAAAGAATTATGTGAAGTCTTAGGAATAAAGCCATACATAGTAGATTTAACATCAGTAAACAATGAAATAAGAAATAGTTTAGAACCAGTAATTGGAATAAATGGAGAAGACTGGGCAATAGGACAACTTGGTCCATATAGTAGAACACCAATTCTTTATTATACTACAAGTCTTTTAAATCAGGCTGGATATGGAGCAATCATTTGCGGTACAACTAATAAAGATGAGGGGGCCTATTTAGGATATGTTGGAAAAGCCTCAGATGGACTTGTTGATGTTCAAGTAATATCAGATATTCATAAATCAGAAGTATATAAAGTAGCCAAAAAGCTTAATATACCAAATAGTATTATTAATGTTACACCAAGTGGAGATATGTATGATTCTAGAACTGATGAAACAGTTTTTGGTGCTTCATATGATTTTGTTGAAATATATTTAAATTATTTAAATATGGAAGATAAAGAAAAAGAAGAAATAATTGATTCTTTAGATGAAGAGTCAAAAAGGCAATTTGAATTCTATAGTAAAAATTTAGAGAATTTACATAGATATAATAGTCATAAATATCTATCTAAATCACCAGCAGTGCATATTGATTTATTTGAAAGTAGCGTAAAAGGTGGATGGGATAGTTACTATAATGTTATAAATAAGTATATGAATGAAATTTAGGGACGCTCCTTAAATTTCAGTTGAAATATTATGTAACCTATGATATAATAGTATAGTATGAACCTAAAAAATATTTGCGTCGTGCTGACTTAAGCACAAGGAGGTACTTTATGGATTATTTGGTGTTAGGAATTCAAGCAATTATTTGTGTGGCCAGTTTCGTAATAGCTGATTATATGGTCACACACCGGACAGGATTAGCCAAAGGAATTCTTCTTGGTAAAGATTCTGATATGGTTGTTTTGGAGATGTTGAAACTTGCAGTAGCAACATTTAACGGTAAAAAGGAGGAAAATACTAAGCTAAAAGATTACACAATTAGTGTAGCTTTTGAAAATGAAAAAATTGTAAGAACAATGGTTGAAACGGAAAAAACAATATTAACCTATAATAAAAAGGATGGAGAGAGAATCATTAATAAGGCATTTACAGAAAAAGGAGCAAAAACATTATATACGTTTTTTCTTCTGGTACTTATGACTCTTATTCATATTTTTGTTATAAAGTTTTTTGCGTAACAATGTTCCAGAAACTCAAAATAAAATTTTCCATGGAGGTATTACAGTATGAGTTTTTTTGTAATTGAAGCAATTTTAATTGTAATCTGTATTTTTCTGGCAAAAAAGATGGTTGCAAATCGGATTTGGTTTGCCAAAAGACTCAATATTGGCAAAGACTCTGATGCTAAAGTTGAGAATCTGAAACTGCTTGCAGAAAAGCTACTCTCAAAAGAGGTGATAGATTCTGAATTTGATGGTCTTACAATTAATGTAGAAATTAAAGATGGAAAAATTGTTAAGGCCAAAGTTGAGAATGATAAGTCAGAAATAATTAGTTCCGATGAAAATGGAACACATTATTTTAACCATGCATGGTCTCAAAGAGGCGCAGTAGGAATTACTGCATTTACCATTTGGGGAATTGCAGTATGGTTGCACATTCTTCTTACACTTATATGGGAAATGTATAAGATATCTCTTTTATTACCACAATAAAACAGCCTTAGGAGGAAAGAAGATGACTTGGTGGATAATTTTTGGATTGGAAGCAATACTGCTGGTTGTATGCCTTTTCGGAGCTAAATGGTGGATCAAAAATAAAGGCAATTCTAATGGAAAAGTGCCAATTGGTCGGAATGAATACATGGTATTCGGACAAGATTCGCCTGAAACTATAAACAATATGGTTACTTTTGCGAAAGAGATTTTTTCCAAGGAAGAAATCCTGAAATCGGATGATGAATCAGAGGACGGATTTTCTACTAAAATAAGCATAAAAAAAAATAAAGTTACTGAGGTTGTAGTACTAACAAATAAAACCAAAGTAACATATGACGGAAAAAATATAGAGGTAATCAATACAGCAAATTCTAAGGGAGAGGTAATAGCATTTCTTACCATGATGTCATGGGGAGGAATTTCTCTCATTCCATGGATGCTGTCACTTATAGTTATTGTTGTTCAAATTTTTGCTCAGATAGCAGCAAACTAAAATCTATTGTCACAAATTGCTATGTTCTGCACTAAAATGGGGGGATTTTTAATAAATTCCCCCATTTTACAAAATTATATTATATAATAATATAAATTAAATTTATAAAAGAGGAATTAATGGAAAATAGTAAATATTTTGAAAAAATATTAAAAGATAAATTTTATAGTGAAGTATATAAAAAATATTTAAATATAGATACAGTTATAAAAGCAGGATTTATTTTAGATGATTTTAATATAGATGAAGAATTTTACAATTTGGATTTTTTAACAACTCCAGTAAGTAAAATAATTGATAATTTAGAAAAATCAAAATCTAATAATCCTGTTGTTTTACTTACAACTGGTGGATTTGATCCAATACATGATGGCCACATATATATGATGGAATTTGCTAAAAAAACTTTAGAACAAAATGGATATGATGTTGTAGGAGGATATTTTTCACCTTCACATCAAACTTATGTAAGTACTAAACCATATTGCAAAACAAATAGCTTAGAAAGAATTGATTTATGCCAAGAAGTTATAAAAGATAGCAATTGGCTTATGATAGATCCTTGGGAAGCATTATATGTAAAAACTTATATAAATTTTACAGATGTAATTAGTAGGCTTGAATTATATTTGCAAAAACATATAAATGGTAAAATTAAAGTTGCTTATGTATTTGGTGGTGATAATAGTGAATTTATGTATTGCTTTGAAAATCAGGGAATTGGTGTATGTGTTGAAAGAGAAGGATATAGTGATAAATTTGAAGAAATGAAAAACAAATTTACAGGAAAAAATAATTTCTTCATCAATAATAAATCAATTGTTTCAACATATTCTTCAAGAACAATAAGAAAAAGAAAGATTTACGATTTGTCAGAAAAAGATTATTCTATAGATGATGGAGATTATGTTATAAGAAATGAAAATTTAATTCCATTAGAAAACTATAAAAAAATAGTTTCAGAAGAACTTTTAAAAAAAGCACATAAAAACTTTTTAGAAGATCTAAAAAAGATATTTGAAGAAAGTTTTGATAACAGATTAAAAATAAAAACAATAGATATGCAAGAACAGCTAGAAATTGCACATTTAAAATTAGATAGTAGAAAAACAATAAGTTTAGATACATATTATAAAGGAACATATTCAATAGAAACTAGTAGATTATTTGATATAAGTGATATTCAGAAAAATTATATAAAACTTATAGGAAGAATTGGATTTGAAAATATAGAAAATCAAATAGAAAATATAGAATCTGGAAAATACATATTAGTTGATGATGATAGTGCAACAGGAAAAACAATAAGAGAAGTTATGAGTTTATTACCAAATAGAATTAATATAGAAAAAATATATCTTTTGGCAAATATTTTTAATAAGAAAATTTTTGATATAGTTGATTTAAGAGATTTTATAGTAGGAGCAAGTTGCGGAGGCTTAGTTGTTAGACTTCCAAATAAAGATGTTGTAAGAGTACCATATATGCTTCCTTATGTATCTTTAAAAAGCAGAGCGAGCATCCCTGCAATTAAAGAAATTGAAATGTCTGTAAAGCTATGGAAAATAAATAAAAAATTTTATCAAAAATTAGGGAATAATATTGTGCTATCACAAACGGACTATGGATTCAAAAAACTGATGAATTATATTGGATTTTCAGACGACGCCTTATTAACAGATATCTGTGATTGGCATATTAAAAATTTAAATAAAGGAATAGTGAATGAATAATAAATTAGAAGATATAACAATTGTTAAATATGAAGATAAATATAAAGATAAAATAATTGAATTTCTAATAAATGTTGCAATTGGAGAATTTGGATATAAAGAATGGGAAAATTATTTTAAAACAAAATCATTTGATCCTTATAAAAACGATGAAGGCGAATTTTTAATTGCATTAAATCCAAAGGGGAAAGTTGTTGGAACTTGTGCTGCATTAAAGAAAACAGATAAAACAGTTAAATTAAATACTTTTTATATATTATCAGAATATAGAAATAATGGACTTGGAAAAAAATTATATAGTATGATAATGAATTACATATTAGAAAAAGATTATAAAGAGATTATATTATGTACTTTTGAAAAGTTCAATATAGCAATTGAATTTTATAAAAAAAGAGGATACAAATTATTTGAAACAATAGATGATGAATTCTGGTATAAAAAAGAATTATAGGGGGATACAAATGGAAGAAGAAATTATAAGTAAATTTTTACCGATTAATGATATAAACTCTTCACCAACTTGCGGAAAATATTCAGCACAAAAAGAAACATTTTTTGAAGATATAGAAAAATGGCAAGAAGGAAAAATAAAAGATAAAAATAAAATTATTCCATTGCAATTTACTTTTGAAATAACTAATAGATGTAATTGTAATTGCAAAGATTGCGGAATGGCTGCAAATAGTATAAAAACAGGAAAAACAAAAATGAGCGAAGCTGAAGCGTTAGGGATAGTAGACAGTTTATATAATGCAAGGATTCCTGCTTTTGCAATAACTGGTGGAGAACCATTTTTAGAATTTGAAAATATGTGCAAAATGATTAGATATTCTGAAAACAAATTAGATGTTAGTAAAATAATATCTAATGGATTTTGGGGTAATAATGTAGAATATTATTTCAAAAAGCTTGAAGAGGCAAAACTATTCACTAATCAATTTTTTGTCCCTACAATTCAAATATCAATAGGGGAACAAACAGTACCATTAGAAGATATATGTAATATTATAAATTATGTTGCCAAACACTATACAAGAAAAGAATTAAATTTTGGTATTATACATACTAGATTAAATGATGGAGAAGAATCTAAGTTATCAAAATTATATAAAATATATTTAAATAAGTTCGGAGAATTTCCTAAAGATAGAATACATTTAACAGATTCTTACTATGTTAATTCAGATTATACAGAAGAAAAAATAGATACTGTAAAACGTACAGTATATGATTTAATTGGAGAATGTGATAATAGATTTGAAAGAGAAATAGGAAAATTTGTTAGTCCTAAAATATTTATGAAATGCAATGGAGATTGTTATCCATGTGAAGTGTTTAATACTCACAAAGATGTGCTTATAGGAAATTACTTTGAAGAGGGAATAACAAAAATTCTAGAAAATATGAATAATAACAAATATGTGAAATTTATAAAAAAATACGGAACACCAAGTTTTAGAGATGTAATACCTAAAAAGATATTAGAAGAAAATCATACTGAAACATCTTGCATGGCTTGTGAATTTTGTATAAAATTTTGCGAAAAAAATAATTTGATAGGATAGTTTTAAATGGAAAAAATAAAGGAATTTTTAAATGAAAAATATTTGTCTATTGAAGAAGTATACGAAGCAAAAGAAAAATATACTGTTATATATATAAATGAAAATTTATATGAAGAAATTTTTAATGAGAAATATGATTGGGAAATTGCTTCTAAAAGGATATCTGATATGTTTTCTATTACTTTAGATAAAGAAAAATCAAATGGAAATAAAATAGGACAAGGTTTTGCAGATATGCAAAAAGATCCATTTGGAATTGCACTTTCTAATAATTTAGGTTCTGGAAGAGCATTTTTTTATGGTAGTAATTTTAATATAAAAGGTGAAAAAACTAAGCTTGCCACTTCACCAAAATCAATTTATAGTAATGGAAAGTATGCATTATCTGCAAGCCTAAAAGAAACGGTAATAAGTAACATTCTAGCAAAAGATTTTATTGTGTCTTCTTTTGAATCACTTGCAATTTTAGATAAAAAAGAAAAATATAATTTTGAAGAAGAATATTTAGATGAAAATGATGAAATAAAAACTAGAGAATTTTACTTACCTTGTGCAATAGAAATAAGATATTATAGAGAAAAAGAATTATATCGTTTAAGCAACAGCATAATAAATGAAGATAGATTTTCAGAAGAGAGTATAAAAACTTTAGCAGAAAATATTGCAAAATTAGAAGCAAATAAATTTGCAGACAGATTTTTGCATGGATCTTGGTCATCAGGAAATATAACTCCATATTGCAATTTGATTGATTTTGATACATCAACATTTGTAAAATCAAGATTTCCTCAATATTCAAATACATTTAAATATAAATCAAACTTTTTTGGATATGAAATTGATGGTCAAAAACTAATGATAAGTTCTATTATAGATAATGAAAATTTAGAGAACAAAGAAAAATTAAAACAAGAAATAAGTATTTTTATGGATAATATTTATAACGAAAATTTAAAAATTAGATTTTGCGATTTAATTGGACTAAATTATAATATACATTATAAAACATATTCAGAAGAAATAGATTATTTATATGAAAGATTTAAAGAATTATCTAGAAAATTTGTACCTAATTATTATGCAACAAATATAGCGGAAAAATCTGAAGATATAACTTTTTTATTTAATTTTTCAAACTTTTTTCAAAAATACTTAATAAAAAAAGAAACAGAAAATTATAATATTTTTTCTAGTGTTCAATTATTAATAAATAATACAGAAGAATTAGTTTATGATAAGGTTGGTTTTATAAAAGAAAAAATTGAAGAATTTTTTAAACAGGACTTAATTCAAACAGAAAATAAAGATATATACTTGATTGAAGCAATAAAGTTTATAGAAAAATATGATGAATTATTTTGCAAAGTAAAAAAAGAATTTGATTTAGAAGAAATAAAACTAAAGCAGTATATAATAAATTCAGAAAGAAATTATATTACAGGTGGAAGCTTTATATATGGAAATTTATCATATCAATATGATAACAAAACACTAGATAATGAAAGTATTAATATGATTTTAAATTCATTAATAAGTTGTAATTTGAAAAATAATTATAATAATAAAAATGAAATTTTAGTAGGATTAAAAATATATGAAAATTATTTAGTATATTTTAAAGTTTCTAAAAAATATTATTACTTGGTTGTAAAACCATTTTCAAATTTACAAATAGATTTTGCTAAACTAATTTTAAATGGTGAAGAAATGATGCTAAGTCATAGTATAGATAATGAAGGAAAAATTATGATTAGTGAAAAAAGATATTTTGAAAGTTTTGAAGATATTTTAAATTATGATATACAAATAAAGATTAATGGAAAATAAAAGCCAAAGAGCATAAAATACAGATTAGTTAAGTTGACATAACACTAAAAACATGTTATAATATGAGTGTTGAAATTTAAAAATTAAAGAGGAGGGCTATTTATGGGATCAAGTAGTTATAGTGAATATACAGAACCAAAACAAAGGAGAAAAAGAGATGCAAAACCAAAAAGTCAAATGGAAATTATAATTGATAGAATGAAGAGCGTAGAACAAAGTAGAAGAGCACTTGCAGATGCGCGTGAAGGTTTAGAAGATGCAGAAAATCAATGTATTGAAGCAGAAGAAGAATTAAAAAGAAGTGAAAGAGCTGTAATGGCGCAAATAGATCAATTGGATCCTGAAACAAAAATGATGTTAAAAGGAATGTTAAACAAATTAAGAAACAACTCTAGAGATGATGATAGAGATAGATAATAATAAACATTTTGATGTTAAAGTAAAGCTATATTATATAGCTTTATTTTTTTTAATAAATTTACATAAGTTATAATTTTCTCGTTGACAATTTGTAAGAATCTTGATAAAATAATTCGGACAATATTAAATATAAGGGGGCTTAATTATGGGATCAAGTAGTTATAGTGGAAAAGGAAGCTCAAGTTACTCTAGTTATTCTAGTTATAGTGCACCAGTCAGAAAAGAAAAAACAGCTATGGAAAAAATGCTAGATTTATTAGGAACTGTTGAGCAAAACAGAAGAAAAGTTGAAGCAAGAAGAGATGATGTATCAGATGCTAGAAGAAACTTAATAAGTGCTGAAAAAGCTTTAAAAGACAGTGAAAGCGCTGTAATGGTACAATTAGAAAAACTAGATCCTGAAACAAGAGAAACACTTACAAGAATGATGGATGGATTAAATGGAAGAACAGATGGAAATATCATTCGTAGAGATGAAAGATAATATGTACAATAGATAAAAAGAACTTTACCTTTTGGTAAAGTTCTTTTATAATATAAATATAAAAATATTTATACAAATGTGAGGAATAAAGTAATGAGTGAAAAAATAGCAGATGATGAATGGGAATGGTATATAGGACAATTATTTGCAAAACTAATAGAAAAAGTACATAAAGGCAAATTAAAAAACGTAGTAGAATTAGCTCCAGGTTTTAGATATAAAGTAGCATTTGCTTTAAAAGAATTTAATTTTAATGGAAATATATATGTAATAGATACAAATCTAGAGGTATTAGAATATGTAAAAGAAAAGTACTTAAAACTTCTTCCAGAAGCAAATATAATTTGCATAAATAGTACTTTTAGAAACTCTTTTGAAATGATACCACAAGAGTTTGATTTGTTTTTATCAAATCATAGTATAGACGATATGATAATTGCGGAATATATGGAAAAAGTATATACAAATAATTTAGGAAATGATGATTTTAAAGATATATTATCAAAAGCATGGGTAGAACTTGGAAAAGATAAAGAAATGAAAGAAACAATAATAAATAATGTATATTTATCATTTAAGAAATTCTTTGAAGAGAAAAAAATAGAAACAATTATTATGAGTCAATACAAAAGTAATCTGTACTTTAAAGATAAATTTACAGAAATGGATGAAATAACAGAAAATTGTTTTAATAAAATAAAACAATTAATTCAAATGGATAATGAAAATATAAATAAGATTTTAAAGTTCTATCCTTTTGGTGAAGACGATGAAAGATATAATGGAAGGTATTTATTAGATAATACTCAAAATGCTAAGAATTGGATTGTAAGTTGTCAACATTATGTAAATATGGTATAATATATATGTAATTGTAACATATAGTTCAAGCATCTATTAGGAGGATAAAATATGTCATTAATTTTAGCTAGAATTTTTCTAATACTGGTAGCTATCTTTTTTGTAGGAACTGTAGGGTGGTTTATAACTCTTCCATGGAGAATAGACCGGCAATATGAACGAGAGTGGTTATATGGAAATGACAATCCTGTATTCAAATTAGAAAAAGGAGTTCTAGTAATTGACTGGAAAACTTTTAGTTTAAGCCGTGTAAAAAGATTCTTGGCACAAAAATTTCCAAAATCTATCATTGTTTTGGAAGGTGGAAAAGAATTATGCTTCTATAACGGAATACAGAATGGTACTTTTACTTATGAAGGGAGGCTTTCAATAATAGAAGAACTACAGTATCAGGCTATTAAAGAATACATTGTATAGTATCTTGAACTAAAGTAAAATTGAATAATTTCATATCAGTGTCCCAGAAGATATCAAAAATAGTGTCTTCTGGGACACTGTTTTTTGTTATAAGGAACTTCTTAATTTACTTTATAAATTAAGAAGTATTGGAGCTGTAACAAATAAATTTTAACAGCTCCAACAACTTATTATATTTTTTACAAAAAGTATTGACAAAGAATATTATAGTGTGTATAATGCAACTGTAGCTACTTAATATACAAAATATAATAAGTAAGAAAGAGGTGTTTTTATGAAATTAAAAACAGGGAATTTAAATAATACAGAAAGAAAATTTATACCAGTAAGAAAAAGTAATTTAGAAAAATACATTAATGGATTAACGAAAGTAGAAAGTTATAAAGTAACACAATTTTATAGTGATGATTACAAATATAGAAAATTTGAAGATTCAGTTGATACTAAATACACACGTAGCAAAAAACAAGGAGATATTACATGTGTTGAAGAAATAGAAGAAAATGAATTTTTAAGAAATATGGGAAAAAAAGTTATTGTAAAAAAAAGAACTAAATATACATCTGGAGAATACACAATAGAAATTGATGAGTTTTTAAAACCATCCCAATTTACAATGATTGAAGTATCAACCGATACAGGAAGACTGGAAGATTATGCTCCAGAAAAAACATTTGTAGAGGTAACAAATAATCCAATATATGCAAATAAAAATATTGCAAATGGAAGTATAAAAAAATCAAATGTAATTGTTGAAGGAACAGATGCTGTAGGAAAAACAACAACAATAGAAAAACTTCTAGCAGATGGAATTATATGTCAAGATAGATGTGAAAAAGTAATATCAAAAAATATGTTGTTTGATATAAGTAATGAAAAAAGAGGAGAAGAAATATATAATGAATATTTTTCTAAACCTAGTAACAACACAATAATATTTTTAGTTAATTTTGATGAAAAAGAATTGATGAGAAGAGTGATGTCAAGAGGTAAAATTTCGGATTTTGATTTAGAAGCATACAGATATGGTTTATTATACAAAGAAACTTATGATTATATGTGTGCTAATTATAAGTTAGGAAATAAACTAAGATTAGTAGATTGTACAGGACTTGGAATTGAAGAACAATATCAAAAAGTTAGAAAATCAGTTTTAAAAGAAATTGATTATGAAAGATGAGGAGGTAAAATTATGAAAACAGCTTTAATAACAGGATGTAATAGAGGTCTTGGAGAAGGAATAAGAAATGTTCTATTAAAAAATGGATACAAGGTAATTGGACTAAATAGAACAGTTAATAATTGCAAAATAGAAAATTACTTAGAGATTGAATGTGATATTTCATCAAGTGAAAATATAGAAAAAATAAAAAATATAATAGATGAAAAAATAGATTTATTAGTAATTAATGCAGGAATCAGAAGATTTAATAAAATAGAAAATATGAAAAAAGAAGATTGGGAATCATCTGTAAATACAAATTTAAATGGAGCATTTTATGTTTTAAATGAGTTCACAGAAAATGTAAAAGAGACAAAAGGAGATATAGTTATTATAGGTTCTCATTCTGAGAAATATACATTTGAAGAAGGAGCTGCATATTGCTCTACAAAACTAGCTTTAAGAGGAATGGCAGAGTGTTTAAGAGAAGAATTACGATATGATGATATTAGAGTTATGTATTTATCATTAGGAAGTATAAAAAATAGAAATCATAACATAGATGAAGAATGGAAATTAATGCCAGAAGAAATTGGCGAAGCTATACAAGCTTTAGTAAACTTACCAAAAAAAGTTTATATGCCTTATATAGACATGAGACCATTAAAGCCTCTAAAAGATGAAAAGAAAGGAATTGAAAAATTACAATATGTTTAAAATAATAGAGTGTAATTATCAAACAAATATAAATAAAGAAAATAACTTTATTGCGAGTATAAAACCAAAAGAAAAAACTTGCATAAAAACAATTAATGCATATGGAGATAAATTTAAAGACTTAAATGAATTAATGCAGTTAATTTATAGTAAAGAAGGCAAGACTCATCATCATCCGTTAACAGGACCAATAAAAGTAGAAAATGCGAAACCAGGTGATGTTTTAAAAGTTCATATTTATACAATTGAAATTGAAGAGATGGCACAAAGTTTATCTAGAACAGCAGGAATTGATCCTTTAGAAAATCCAGATATAGCAGATAGAATCCCGATAATATCTGAAAAAGCATCAAAAAATGAGATTCATTATAGTAATGGAATTAAACTTGAATATAAGCCTATGATTGGAATGATTGCCACGACACCTAAAGAAGAAAATATAAAAACAGGTCATGCAAAGCCTGCACATGGAGGAAATCTAGACATTCCATTTATTACAGAAAGTGTAGATGTTTATATTCCTGTTGAAATAGAAGGAGCAGGACTTTACTTAGGAGATGTGCATGGTCTTCAAGGTTATGGTGAATTAAGTGGAATTGCAATGGAAGCTTCAAGCAAAGTAATTCTTGATGTTGAAATTTTAAAACCTAGAAAAAAGTTAGAAAATATTTTAGTAATAGGAAAAGAACCTTTTTCAGAAAAAGAATGTCTTGGAATTGTTGGAATTGGAGACAAGATGAAACTTGAAAATTCAGTATATGATGCTTTTCAAGGCGGAATTCATATCCTACAAGAATTAATACCAACAATGTCTAAAAATATGATTAAATCTCTTCTAACTTTAATAGGAAACACTTTTAATGGTCAGGCATTTTCTAAAACTTCAGAATCAACAAGTATTGTTGTAATAACAAAAGAAAATATTGAAAGAGTAACCAGAAACTCTTATAGAAATTTTTCAAAAGAGTTAAGAGAAATTATGTTTATGTAAATAAAACATAGGAAAGGAAATGGATTAATATGAACGATAAACCAATAATAAAATTAGGAGCTGTAAAAGGAAAGTTAATACCAGTACTTCAAGAATATTTAAAAGAATTAGGGTTTCCTCAAATAGATAATTTAAAAAAATTGGTTCATACCTTTGAAAATGAAAATTACATATTAGAAGTAACACTTTTAAGATGGGAAGATATAAAAAGATATTGTCATGAATTTGATATGATTATATATGGAAGTGATCAATGGCTAGAAAGTGGTCATAAATCAATGATATCACTTAAATATTTTAAACAAGAAAACTGTAGAATTAGCTTGCTTGTAAAAGAAGAATTAAAAGATATGCCTTTTAAATATTTTAAAGAAAGAAAAGTTGCAACTAGCTATGTAAATTTAGCTAAAGAGTATTTAGGAATAAAGGAAGAAAATATTGTTGAAATTTCAGGAAGTGTAGAAGCTGCTGTAACTTTAGAGTGGGCTGATAGTATATTTGATATCGTTGAAACAGGAAAAAGTGCTAAAGAAAATGGTCTTATAGAATATAAAACATTTGTTAAATTTGGTGCAATACTAGCGACAAAAAAAGCTGAAAAAATACAACTATTTGAAAGTTTAGGATTAATAAAAAAACAAAACAAGGGAATGAGAATTGCTTTTGATGGATTAGATGGATCAGGAAAATCAACACTTGCAAAATATTTAGTACAAAATCCTATAATGAATACAAATTCAACAGTTTTGATTTGTCCATATTCTGGAAGAATCGGAAAACAAGCAAAAGCTTTATGGGATGCAGGAAAGTATTTTGAATGGGCAACTATTATTGGAAAAAATCATTGGAGAGCTCCAGAATATGTAAATAGTGTTTATGATAGATCAATTCTAACATTTCTTACAGATTTAATAAATAAAAAATATGGAGAAGAAAAAATAATTGAGGCAATTGAAAGTTGGGGACCATTACCAGATGTAATATTCTTGTGTGATTTATCACCACAACTTGCATTAGAAAGAAGCGATAAAAGACAAGATGAATTTCAAGATCAATTTGATGAATTAGATTCACTAAGAAAATATTATGAGTTATATAATTTAGCAGTGAAATTTATAAAAGAGAGAAAATTAGCAGAAATTGTTAAATTAGATTCAAGTAAATCTGTAGAAGACCTAATAAAGGATGTAGAAAAAGAACTTACAAATTGTATAAAAGGAGAAAATTAATATGGAAAATTATTTTGTAACTGGAAAAAATCCAGTAGTTGAGGGAAAATCAAAAAAAATATATGAATTGGATAATGATACATTTTTTATGTGTTTCAAACCACATTTAAGATCAATAACTTCAAAAAGAGAAGAAAATATAGTTGGAACTGATAAACAAAGATTGATTGCTAATATGTATTTTATGAATTTATTAGAAAGTAGAGGAATAAAAACACAAATAAAAGCTAATAAAATAGAAAATATTGATGGGATAGAAGGAATAAAAGTTAAGAAAATAACAACAATTCCAATCGAATTTATTTGTAGATATTATGCAAGTGGAAGTATTGTTAGATTGTATCCAAGTTTAGTAAAACCAGGTCAAAAATTTAAAACTCCACTTTACAAATTTGATTTAAAACAAGATATAAAAGTTTCTGGTGTAGATGACCCAACATTAAATGAAAACTATATAGTAGGATTAGAACTTTTAACAGAAAAACAATTTAAAGAAGCAAAAGAAATCTTAGCTAAAGTAGGAGAGATAATAAGAGAAGATTTAGCAAGTAAAAATATTAAGCTTATAGATATGAAAATGGAACTTGGATTTGATAAAAATGGAGATATTGTTGTAATTGATGAAATATCTCAAGATTGTATAAGAGCAAATGATATTGAAACAGAAGAATCTCTTACAAAAGATGCTTTTAGACAGTTTAAGAGTGATGAGGAAGTATTAAACTCTTATAAGGAATTTAATAGAAGAGTAGTATGTGAGCTCTAAAGAATGTCAATAAATTTCAGAAAGGAAAAACTAATGGAAGAAAAATTATATAAAATTTATGAGTATATTCGTGATGAAAATAAAATAACACCAAACTTATCAAATACAAAACAATTAATATTAAGATTGGCAGAAAATGATGAGGAAACAATTAAATATTGTATCAAAAAAACTAAAGAAGAAAAGCAAGAGGTAGAAGATGCAAAAATAGGAAATCACTTTCATAAGGCGATGACTAAAAGACAAATATTAGTTAATGAAATTTCTCAATATATGTATTGGTTAATAATTGTAGATGTATCTAAAAAAGTAAAATATCAAGATACAAAAGCATTTGAAAAAATAAAACAAATTATTAACTCTATTGATATTTCAAAAATTGAAAAAACCAGAAATGTAATGCTTGAAGAAGTAATTAATCATGATATAGAAAATATGAATAAGAAAGAATATTTAAAAGGTGTTATTTAGAATAACATGTAGGAGGTTTTTTATGATTATACCCTCAATAGATATAATGGATGGAAAAGTAGTTCAACTAAAACAAGGAAAAGAAAAAGTATATGAAAGTGGCGATATAGATAGAGTGATAAATCAATATAGAATATTTCCAGAGATAAATGTAATAGATTTGGATTCTGCTATGGGAAAAGGAAATAATAAAGAATTAATAAAAAGAATATGTAAAGAAATAAATTGTAATATTGGTGGTGGAATAAGAAATATAAATATTGCTGAAGAGTATATAGAAGCAGGTGCAAAAAGTATTATTGTGGGAACTAGAGCAAATAAAGATTTTTTAAATAACCTGCCAAAAGAAAAAGTTATAGTAGCTTTAGATGTGAAGGAAGGAAAAATTGCAATAAAAGGTTGGCAAGAATTAGAAGAAGAAAATATATATGAGAAAATGAGTGAACTTGAGCCATATTGCAAAGGATATCTTGTTACAAATGTGGATGTTGAAGGATTAAATTCTGGTACTAATTTAAAATTCTTTGAAACCTTAGTTGGAAAAACTAAAAATGATATTATGGTAGCAGGAGGAATTACTACAATAGAAGAAATAAAATATATCCATAGTTTAGGACTAAATCAAGTTTTAGGAATGGCAATTACTTCTGGAAAATTAAATATAATGGAATGCTATATTGAAATTATTGATTTTGAAAAAAACAATGATTTAATTCCAACAATAGTACAGGATATTAATACAAAAGAAGTTTTGATGCTTGCATATTCAAATAAAGAAAGTTTAAAGAAAACATATGAATTAAATTTTGCTACATATTATAGTAGAACTAGAAAGAAATTGTGGACTAAAGGAGAAACAAGTGGTAACTTACAGGAGATTAAAAAAATATACCTAGACTGCGATTCAGATACTTTGCTATTTTTAGTATCACAGAAAGGAGTTGCATGTCATAGAAAAAAAAGAACATGCTTTGAAGTATAAGATATGCCAGGATATATAATACATTTAGCTGTTGCAAAAAAACAGATGAAATTAAATAATATACAAAATGAAACTGAATTTATAAAAGGAGTTATAGCTCCAGATTTATTAAAACAAGAAGGAATTGATTCTCATTATGGGAATAGTAGTAATCCTAACTTAATAAGATTTTTAATAAAACATAATATTGAAACAGATTATAATAAAGGATATTTTTTGCATTTGGTAACAGATTATATTTTCTATAATAAATTTTTATCAAGATGGGGACCTGAAATATATGAAGATTATAATACTTTAAATGATAGTCTAATAAAAAAATATGAACTAAAAGTTCCAAAAGAAGTTCAAGAATATGTCAAATTTCAAGATAAAGCCTTAACAATTTTAGATTTTGATGATATAATCTCATTTATAGAAACTGTAGGAAAAATACCAATTAATCAAATGTATAAAGAATATGTAGGAGAAAAAAGTTATGAAAGTCAAAAGCAATGTAATTATATTTAGTACAGATAATAAAGAAAGAACAGATGTAAGAAGGCTTAAAGAGAAAAAATTACAAATAGCATTAGATAATCAAAATAGTTTACCAATTTTTGAAGTTAATAATAAAGAAGACGTCAAAACGATGGTATGTAATCATTTAAAAGAAATATTTGGAACTACAAAATTCTATATAGAGCAATTATATACATGGGGAGACCCACAGTACTATAGTGAAGATGCAGAATTAATTGTATCTTATTTAGTAATAGTAAATAGACAGCAAATTGAAAACAGTAATTTATCTTTAAATTTCTATGATATAACAATAGAAAATTTAGAAGGTGAAAGAAGGGTTCAAAGAATAACATTAGAGGGAGAAAACAAAACAATAGAATATGAAATAGAAACGTTAATGAAAAAGGAAAAAAACAGTATAGAATATATAAATAAATTAGTTGGAAATCCAGAAATATCAGAATTAACAACAATTATTATTCATACTGGAATTAAGAGATTACGTAATAGAATAGAAAATACTAATATAGCATTTAGCTTTTTGCTAGAAGAGTTTACAATTTCAGAACTTCAACAAGTTTATGAAATTATATTGGACAAAAAATTAGTTGCGGCAAATTTTAGAAAGAAAATAGATCCAATGATAAAGAAAACAGAAAAAGTAGTAAAAGAATCTGCTTTTAGACCTTCAAATAAATACGCATTTAATGAAGATTTCTTACAATATTGGGTATAAGATAAAGAAAGGAAAGGATAAAAATGGAAGAAATAGTAATAGCTTCAGGCAATAAAGGAAAAATAAAAGAAGCACAAGAAATTTTAACTGGATACAAAGTAGTATCTATAAAAGATATAGGTATAGATATAGATGTTGAAGAAGATAAAGAAACATTTGAAGAAAATGCAATAAAGAAAGCATCAGAAATATCAAAATATTTAAACGGAAAAAAATGTATTTCAGATGATTCAGGAATTGAAGTAGAGTATCTTAATGGATTTCCAGGGGTATTTACAAAAAGATGGCATGCAGGAACAGATAGAGATAGAAACTTAGAAATTATAAAAAGATTAGAAGGTGTTCCAAAAGAGAAAAGAAAAGTAAAATGGATAAGTGCAATAGCAATTGCTGAAGGAGAGAGAGTTATTACAGCTGTTGCAACTCTAGAAGGATATATTTCAGAAACACCAAGAGGTAATAATGGTTTTGGATTTGATGAAATTTTTGAATTAGAAAATGGAAAAACTCGTGCAGAACTTTCAGATGAAGAAAAACTTAAAGTTAGTGCTAGAAAAAATGCTTTTGAAATATTAAAGAATAAATTGGATAATAAAATATGATTGAAATATTATGTAAATTCTGATATAATACTACAGAAATCTGTTGTTTTATCTCAAAGTATAGCTTATAACTATTAAAAAATAATTTTATGAGATAAGATATAAGACACAAATTTGGTAACAATAATAGTAAGAAAAGCAACTCAAGTGAAGCCTATGAAGGAGGATATTATGAGTAACATCGATTGGAAAGATGAGTT
The DNA here is from genome assembly GCA_949482135.1 of uncultured Clostridia bacterium. Classification (GTDB taxonomy): domain Bacteria; phylum Bacillota; class Clostridia; order TANB77; family CAG-508; genus Scatovivens. Next base: position 258,612 of record CASYFC010000001.1, on the reverse strand, counting down.
TTCCCATAAGCTTTATGAGCTTGTTGGACATCGGGTGGCTAACTACAATATTTATTCTGATGAAAATGGGTGGTATTATTATATTCAAGCTCAAAGTCTTGAAATTAACCATCCACTTGTAATGAATCATTATCGTGGACAACTGTTTGTTGTAATCCCACTTAAAGATTATCAGAAACTGGATTCTGGTACAATTTCTATTGCATCCTATATTGAAAATGCGTATTGGAATTTTGGATATTATTGGGGTGGTGGTTCTTTGCTTGGCGGAGTGTTTTGGAAACCGCTTGAAACTACTACTGGAATTCACAATAAAGAATATGTGAAAAGATATCTTTCAATTTTGGCATGTAGAACTCATAGAAATTCATGTGGATATATGCCGCCTGAGGATCAATGCAGAAGATGTTATTTGAAACAGTGCCCCTTTAGTGAAGTTGAAGAAAAAAACAGAGGAGCAAGTTGGAAAAACGAAGTTGATGAACATGATTACCGAATTGATATGCTCAAAGCAGTTGCAGAAAGAGTAAAGGAAGATTTAGGAATTGAAGTTTCTGAACTTCTTTGCCATACAGGAGAAAATGCACTTCTTATTCCTCACACCTGGAAAAAGGGAGAGTGTACCTTGTACCTTCCGGTTACTCTTACGAACGATTTGCTCTATAATCCTGGAGAAAGAGATTGGAAAACTATTGCTGAGAATTTTCAGTTAGAGCTTGGAGTATTATTTGACAAAAATAAAAGAGTACTGATCGATTCTCAAAGTGATAACAATTTTTGCCAGAGGTTTTGGGAGTCATGTTTTTCGCAAAATGAAGATAAACCCGAAGTTTTGAAAGAAAAACAAAATATTTTTAAGAGAATTATGTACCGATTAGGAATTGTTGCTAAATAAAGTGAATCAAAGAAGGCGCCCATATGGGAGCCTTTTTTGATTTTACTAAAGTTATTGTAATAAAAAAGATATATACAAGTATACTTTTTTTTAGAGCGGTTAAACTAAACTTTAGGAGAGTTTTATATGTTTAAACCAAATTGTATTTATTATGAAAAAAATATTGAAAACTATGTGCTTGGAAAAGAGCTTTTAGAAAAATATAAAGAAGTTCCTAAAATTATAATTGACAATCATAATAATATAGAGGAAATGAGAAAAAAACAAAATTCAGAATTTCCATATATGAAAAGAAATTTAATTATTGGAATTAGAAAAACACATAAATTTATCGAAAATCATAAAGTGTCTGACTATTTAGTTCCTTATACATCATCAGGTTGCACGGCAATGTGCTTATATTGTTATTTAGTATGTAATTATAATAAATGTGCCTATTTAAGAATTTTTGTTAATAGAGAACAAATGCTAAATAAAATAATAAATGTAGCTAATAAATCTGAAAAAGAGTTAACCTTTGAAATAGGAAGTAATAGTGATTTGATTTTGGAAAATACTATAACAGGAAATTTAGATTGGACAATTGAGGAATTCAGTAAAACAAATAGAGGATACCTGACTTTTCCGACAAAATTTGATATGGTTGATTCAATATGCAATATTAAACACAATAATAGAATTATTGTAAGAATGAGTGTAAATCCTGAAAAAATAATTGATCAAATCGAAATAGGAACTTCAAGATTAAAAAATAGAGTGATTGCAATTAATAAATTAAAATCATCAGGCTATGAAGTTGGGATTTTAATTGCACCAGTTATTTTTATCGACAATTGGAAAGAAGAGTATGAAGAATTGATTAAATATTTATATGATAATTTGTCAGAAGAAGTAAAAAAAGATGTGTTTTTTGAAGTTATCTTTATGACATATAGCTATGTTCATAGAATGATTAATCAAGAAGCCTTTCCTAATAAAATAAATTTATATAACCAAGAATTAATGACTGGTAGAGGAAAAGGAAAGTATATGTATAAATCAACAATTAAAAATGAGGGAGAAGAATATTTTAGAGATGCTTTAAATAAATATTTTCCAAATAATAAAATTGTTTATATTGTTTAGATGAAATTCATGCAGTTGGTTTTTTGGCTTGATGAGCCTTGTAAGAAAATTTTTAGTATGATACAATTTATTTATAAAAAATAGAGGAGAATAGTTTTATTATGTTAAAGAAATTAGTAACAATTGGTGGAGGAAAGATTAAAGGTTGGAATTTTGATACAAAAGACTCTGATCAAGAAATATATGAAACAGAAAATATAGATAAAGAGATTGTTAAATTATCAGAAAAAGAAAATCCTAAATTATTATTTATAGGAACTGCATCAAGAGAAAATCCTATATATTTTAATGCAATAAAAAATATTTATGAAAATTTAGGTTGCATAGTAGAATGTCTAAAAATTATAAATAATAATGAGATAGACAAAATAAAAGAAAAAGTATTATCAGCAGATATTATTTATATTGGTGGCGGTAATACAAGGTTTATGTTGCAAGAGTGGGAAAGAGTAAATCTAAAAGAGATTCTTTTAGAGGCATATAATAAAGGAATTGTAATGTCTGGGTTTAGTGCTGGAACATATTGCTGGTTTAAGTATAACTATGAATTAATAGAAGGTTTTGATTTAATAAATGCAATAGCTTGTGTTCATTATAATGAAAAAAGTGAAGAAAAGAAAAATGATTTTTTAAAAGTAATAAAAAATAATAATATGATAGGAATTGCTTTAGATAATGGTACAGCTTTAGAAATAATTGATAATAAGTTTAAACTAATTAAAAGTATAGAAAATGCAAATGCATATATAATTAAATTGGTTAATGGAGAAATTGAAGTAGAAAAAATAGAATCAGAAAAAGCCTATTATATAAATTGATAATTAGAAAAATAAGTACTAGAAGTAATTTTCTAGTATTTATTTTTTTATATCTATTGACATTATTCCGAAAACGGTATAACATAAATATAGTACTGAAAAAAGAATAATAAAGGAGATGATTATTTTGGGATATCTAACTGCAAAACAATTTTCACAAAAATGGGGAATATCAGAAAGAAGAATAATAAAACTATGTAAAGAAGATAGAATAGATGGTGCTACTAAAAATGGTATGGTTTGGTTAATACCAGAAGAAACTTTAAAACCTTCTGATAAGAGAAGAAAGATTTCTCAATATATTCAAACACAAAAAAATATTGCTGTTATTAATTTAAATACTGATATTGAAAAATATTTGATACCAGCAATCCAAAAAGAAGGTTATAATGTAATTTTACTAGATGATAAAATAAATAATTTTTTTAATAAAAAACAAATTGAAAAATTTTTAAATAATAATGAAAAATACTTTTGTGGACTTATAATTATTGATTTAGAAAATAATAATTCAGATGTAGAAAATAAAAGAGCTTTTATAGAAGAATTTTCTAAAAAGATGGATTGTGAGTCAAGTATTGTACTTGTAAATAAATGGGATAATAATAGAATTAAATTAGAGAAAGAAATGGCTGAGAATTTAGAAAAAAATATCGGAGCAAGAATTAATTCAATTGATTTGAAATTTCCAGAACTAAAAAATAAATTTATATTAGATTACAAAGAATTATGTAATGATATTATAAATTTATTAACAAGCTATAAAAATACAACTGGAAATTCTATTGAAACTGATTGTGGATATTTAGAATTTTTAAAGAATAATAGAACGAAAAATTTAGAAAAAGGGAAATTTTATAAAGTATTAAATTACTATTTTAAAAAATTAGATAAGAATTCTAAATTTTGGGCAGCATCCATAATGCTTGAAGATGAATGGACAGAAGAACCATTAGAAATGAATTTCAGAATAGTCAATTTAGAAGCGGCTAACAGAGGCGCAAAAATGGAAAGAATTTTTATATTTAGCCAAACGAAAATAAAGGAATTTAAAGAAAACAAAACTCTAAAAATTTATATGCAAAATAGAAATATAGATATGCTATATGTTGATTATGATGAAATTTTAAAAAAGGAACCTAAACTTCTAAAAATAGTTGGAAGTGGATGGGATGGATTTAATGATGAAACTATAATTGCAGATATAGAATCAAAAGATAATACAAGAGGATATGTAAGTATAGATTCAAAAGAAATTAAAGAAAAACACGAATGTTTCAAGAAACTAAAAGAATATTCAAAAGATTTAAGAAAAATATTATTATAAAATTAGGAGGATTTTATGGAATTAACATTATCTTATGTGCTTTCACAAATATTTATTATAATTAATTATGCACTTTTAGGGTTGTCTTATTATTGCAAGAATAGAAAAACAGTTTTAATTATAAGTTTTATGGCTGTAATAGCAAATGGCCTTTCTTATGTATTTTTAGATGCATATAGTGGTCTTGCAATGTGTATTTTAGCATTAATTAGAAATATTATATTTTTGGTAGATGAAAAGAAAAATGGAAAAAGTGAGAAAATAACTAAAAAAGATATTATTATACTAATTATACTTTATACAATTGCTATTGTTTCAGCCGTGTTTACTTATGAAGGATTTTTAAGTTTATTATCTGTTGTAGGAACAATGCTTTATACCTATTCTGTTTGGCAAAAGAAAACGGTTATATATAAGTTTATGGGAATACCAGTTGGTATATCTTGGATAATATATAATATATACATAATGTCAATTTTCGGAATTATTTTAGAGGCAGTTCTACTATTTTGTTCGACTTCGGGATATATCTTAGAACTAAGAAAATCTAAGATTAAAAAATAAAATTCTGTAGAATAATTACATAATGATTACAAATAAGTTAAATTTACATAACGCTTGCAAAAATGCTATTATTAATGTATAATTATAATAGCATTTTTTAGCTAAAGTATCTCTGAATCTGTATAGAAAGGAGATGTCCATTTCTTTAGAGATGCATTGTAACAAGTAAACATTTGTAGAATATGGAGGTAAAAAATGAAAACTCAAAACAACCGGAAATTCTCATGGCACACGTTAACTGCACTTTCAATTTTCATGGTACTTGTATTCGTCATGTTCTCAGTTCTGAATCTGAGTACTACTGCTTATGCAGCAGGATCTCATGATTTCGAGGTCACCAGTGCAACTTCCGACTTTTACATCAACGACTTTGCTGGACTTTTCACAGACCAGCAGAAAGCGGATATGATGGACAATGCGGTGTCTCTGGACAAAGACTATGAAGGAATTCAGGTCGTCGTTACGACAGTGAATTCACTTGATGACTGCGTTCTGGATGGAAAAAGCCATGATATTGAGGAAGTTTCCTATGCAATGTACAAGCAGTATGGAATCGGAAAAGATGATATGGGTATCCTTATTTTGTTCTCCTCTGGAGATCGGCAAGTATGGATGCAAACAGGCTATAAGATGCAGACCTATATTACTGATTCTAAATCAGGCCAACTTCTGGATAACTATGGAATGGAGTATTTCAGGAATGACCAATTTGCTGAGGGACTTATTTCTCTGCAGAATGGAACAATTTCTGAGATTAAGTCTGTTGTTCCCCAGGATTGGAATGCACCTGTTGTAACACCTGAACCTGAGAAAAAGACAGACAATGCAACTGTTGCTGGAACAAGTAACGCTAACAAAACCAATACTAACACCAGTAAAAAGGATAGTGGAATTGGTGGTTGGCTGTATGGCGTTTTGGCAGCTTTTGTTGCAATGATTGTTGGCCTTGGTGCTACTATCAAAAGTCTGTTTACTTCCAAATCTAAAGCAACTGCTCAGAAAGAAGAAGCTACAAAAGAACTTCAGAATCAGAAGACTTCGTATGAGCAGAGAATTGCTTCGCTTAAAAGAGAGACTGATGATAATGTTAGACGAGCAGTAAATGCGAGCGAGAAAAGTTGGAAAGCCTCTATGGAGAGTCAGAAGCGTTCTTTTGACAGAGATATTTCGATACTGACCGATACTATCGGGCAAAGGGATCAGGATATCAAGAAGCTGGAAGCAGAAGTTAGAGATGTTACTGGCGTGTTGCGTCAAACCAGCAGAGCTCTCGAAGAATACAAAGATAAATATGAGAGAATTAAAGCTCTGCATCCGGATGTGGACTTCGATAAAGAGGTTCATGAAATGATCGAAAATGAATTCAGGGCATCTGCTCAAAAAGTAGATGAAAAAATCGCACATTGTGCTACCATGCCTGCTGATAAAGACAACATTGGTGTCTTTGACGAAGCAATTCGTACCTATATGGCTCAGGGTGCTGATGTACAGAAATATATTACTACAGACATCCAGAAGCTTCGTAGCTTATACGAAAAATCCATTTCTCTGAAAAGAGAATATGAAAGAGCAGAAAAGGAAAAGCGTGATCGTGCAGCAGCCCAGAAGGCGTTCGAGAAAATCGGAGCAATTTGCCAAGGCATCAGCACAGGAACTCATGAAAACTACGAAACTCTTAATCGCGCGTACAGAATCTACACAGACCTTACCCGCGAGGAAAAGGGGTACTATCCGAACGTGGAGCAGATCAAAACTCTGGAATCCCTTTGTAGAATTGCAGAAGCAGATACAAAGGATTTCAATGCGGCTCGTGAAGCGGAAAAGGAAGTTCACAATATTGTGGACAGAATTTATTCTGCAGATGAAAATGACCGCGATAAGCTCGAAAGAGCATTGCGGTACTATAAGAATCTGAGCAATGTTCAGCAGGCTTACTTTAGCCAGGAACTGGTGAGAAAAGTGAGGAACCTTCTGGATGCGGCTGAGGAAGATCATCGCAGAAAAGAAGCAGAACGTCGTCGCAGAAGAGAAGAAGAGGAGCGCCGTAAACGTGAGGAAGAGGAACGTGCACGCCGTAGACGCGAAGAAGAACGCCGTAGACGTGAGGAAGAAGAACGCCGCCGCCGTATGAGTAGCAGTAGTTTCTCCTCCAGTTCTCATGGCAGTTTTGGCGGACATGGTGGAAGACCTTCTGGCGGAGGTGCTGGAAGAAGTTTCTAAAAACAACTATCAAGTGAGGTGTGCAAGAATGAAAAATCGGAAAATTGTGTTGTTTTTCACCATACTTCTGGTTTTAATCAGCACACTGACAGGCTGTTCGTCAGAAGATGACTCGAAAGAGTCATCTCTGATGATCCCTGTTGTAAAACAAGATACGTATGTTTATGATCAGGGGAATTTCTTAGACGATAGCATTGAGTCACAAGTAAATAGCTTGTTGGTGGAGCTGGAAGAACAAACCACAATCGAATTTGCTGTTATAACCATTCCTACATTAAACGACCTGACGATTGAGCAATATGCAGTAAAACTTGGGAATCATTTAGGAATTGGTAAGGCAGAGAAAGATAATGGAATACTGCTGTTGGTTTCAAAAGAGGATACAGCAGTACGGCTGGAAATTGGGAAAGGTCTTCAGGGAATCCTGACAGATGCCACATCTGGTCGAATACTAGATCAGTTCTTTGTTCCAAACAGAGATGAAGGAAATTATGATGATGCTTGTAGTCAAACTGTTCAAGCAGTCATTAACTACTTGGCTTCGTCAGAAGAGTACGAAATTTCTATTTCGGGACTGAACAAAGAGATAGTGTTGGAAGAAATTCCATTATATGTGTATGTAATTGGAACTATTCTGATACTGATAATCCTGATAATTATTGAACTCATAACAGGATATGTATTCGGCGATGGCTTTGGTGACGGACTTGTTTTCCTAATCCTTGAGTGTATGGTCGATAGTGGCGGATCTGGTAGCCGAGGTGGCTTTGGAGGCGGTAGCTTCAATGGAGGCGGAGCCTCTAGGTAATAATCAAAAATCACATTTATAGGAGGACAAACTATGCGTAACTATGATTATGAGAACAGAGGACATCAGTGGATGGGAGCTATTGCGCTCTCTCTAATGGGAGTATTCCTGTTGGTGGTTTTTATTGTGGGAATCGTCTTTATGGGCGCCTACAACGAACTGGTGGATGCCAGGGAAGATGTGAATTTGGCTCGGGCCAATGTTCAGACCATGATGCAGCGACGTCTGGAACTGATTCCTGATCTGGTTGAAGTAGTAGAAGCTGCTGCTGGACATGAGGAAAAGGTCTTCGGCGACATTGCTGCTGCTGAGGCAGCTCTTACCAAGAGCTTGGACTCTGGAGACAATACTGAGATTACTGAGGCTAACAACAAGTTGTCTGAGGAAATCAACAACCTGATTGTACTTGCCAGAGATTATCCCACTCTTACTGCTGGACAGCAGTATACCAGTCTGATGGATCAGCTGGAAGGTTCTGTAAACCGTATATCTGTTGCACGCGAAACCTATAATGCGGAAGTGAGTGCATATAACCGAAAGGTTGACAAGGCACCTACCTGCTTTATTGCAAACGCGTTCGGATTTGACCACATGGAAGAGTTCGAGGCTGATGAGGCTGCTGAGCAGACCAATCTGGTTAATATGAACAAAGATAAAAACTAAATATTGTTTTGAGAAAACCCCCTGGGGCCTTATTGGCCTCCAGGGGGTTACCCATTTTTTACATTATTTAGAAATAAATTTTTGCTTTGTAGAAGCAAGTTTTGACTCTGGTGCATCTTCTGTTTTATACCAACCTTTTTCTTTCATTAAGTTATAAATTTTGTTTTGAATATCTAAAGATTCATTTAAAGCACATTTAAAGGCATCATGTACTTCTTTTGTTGATGATTCAACAGTTCCGTGAAGATATAAGTCACAAACCCCTTTAATAACAAGTAATTCTTTTTCCATTAAATCTCTATCTTCCATGATTACCTCCTATAATAAATTTAAAAATTTGTTGAAAATTTCATTATGCTTTTGCTCTAATTCACCAATATATTGTGAAAGAGCAGGATCAGTTAATTGACTAGATGTTTTTTTACTACATGATTTCATAAAACATTCATGACCTAAAGCATCTTCAACATACAATAATTCTTTATTTGTCAAATTTATCACCTCTTTAAAAATATAATTTCCAAATTTTATAAAAATATGCATAATGAAATATGTATTTTTATATATAAAATTATGTAAATTGACAAGATGAAAATTAATATGTTAAAATGATTAATATCAAGTATATTTATACTAATGAAAGTTAGTGATATTAGAAAAGAGGGATTATTATGAAATATTTCAAAAAGTTAGTTGGTGATAGAATATATTTATCTCCAATGAATAGTGAAGATATAGAATTGTTTGTTAAATGGTTAAATGACTTTGAAATAACTGATTATTTAGGTAGAAGTGGAAATAGTATTACAATAAATGATGAAAGAGATTATTTGGAAAATAAAAGAAGTTCAAATGATGCAGTACAATTTTCTATTGTAACATTAGAAGAAGATAAATTACTAGGAACAGTTTCTTTAGAAAGAATAGATAATATAAATAGATGTGCAACTCTTGGTATTTTTATAGGAGAAAAAGATTATTTTAGTAATGGATATGGAACAGAAGCTATTAAATTGATATTAGATTATGGCTTTAATTATTTAAATTTACATAGTATTAATTTAAATGTTATGGATTTTAATCCAAGAGCAATTAGATGCTATGAAAAATGTGGATTTAAAGAATATGGAAGACGTAGGAAATGTAAATTTATAAATGGAAAATATTATGATAGCGTTTGTATGGATATTTTGAAAGAAGAATTTAAGGAGAATTTTATAAAGAATAAAAATCAAAAATAGTTGAAAACACTTCTCGAAGTGGTGAAAAATAAAAAAACATAGATTAAAATCTATGTTTTTTTATTTTGTTTTTAAATTGCATAAAAGACAAGAAATGACAGTATTTTTATTCAATAAAAGATACAACGTGTTGATATATATTAAAAATAGTCGAATTAAGGATTACGATTTTTATTGATTTTCTGACATAATTGCTTTAAAATAGGAAAAGTGCTTTTTAAAAGACAGTAAAAAATAATAAAAATAGGAGGAAATATGCAGATAATGCATATATGTATATGTATGAATAGTTTAATATTTATTATTATAGTTAGTATGAGTTTTTCTATAGTATTCTTCCTAATAAAATATAAAAGAATGAATAGTACTATAGAACATCAAAATTTAAGAATTGAAACTTTAGAATTAGATAACGAAATTTTATCTAAAAAAGATGACTGTATAAGATCATTCAAACATGACTTTTTTAATTTTGTTCAAGCATTAGATGGATATTCACAAAACAATGATATTGATAGTATTAAGAAAATGAATAAATTTATTTTAAAAGAATGTGAAGAAATAAATAATGTAGAAATACTTGATCCAAAGATTATCAAAGATTATGGCGTTTATAATATTTTGATAAAAAAATATGCTTTGGCCAAAAAAGAAAATATTACAATGAATTTTGAAATCTTAACAGATATAAGTCAATATAAAATATCAAATTATCACCTTTGTAGAATACTAGGAATATTATTAGATAATGCTATAGAAGCTGCTAAAGAATGTGATGAAAAAATAATAAATGTAAGATTTATAAAAGATGATAAGGTGAATAGACAATTGGTTGTAATAGAAAATAGTTATAAGAAATTAGATATAGATTTAGATCAAATATTTGAAAAAGGATATAGTACAAAGAAAGAGTCATCAGATCATGGACTAGGCTTATGGAATGTTAGAAAAATTTTAGAAAAAACTACTAATTTAAATTTATTTACTAAAAAAGAAAAATTATTTTCACAACAATTAGAGATTTATAATTGAAAATCATAGTCTTTTATGATAGAATGGGGGCATAGAAAGGTAACAAGAAGAAGGAATAAATATGAAAGTATTATTTGCTACAACTAATCCAGCTAAAGTAAATAAATATGCTGAAAATTTAACAAAACAAGGTATAGAACTATTAACATTAAAAGACTTGGAATTAAAAATAGATGTAAATGAAAGTGGAAAAGATGCCATAGAAAATGCTTATATAAAAGCTAAAACATATTATGATGCAACAGGAATTGTATCTATTGGAATGGACAATACGCTATTTATAGAAGAGTTGCCAGAAAGCAAACAACCAGGAACTCATGTTAGGAGAGTAAATGGAAAAGAACTTTCAGACGAAGAAATGATTGAATATTATACTAATTTAGTTAAAGAATATGGTGGCAAACTTACAGCTAAATGGGTATATGGTATGGTTATATACAATGGAAAAGAGGCCCAAATACATACATGGAATAAAAGCAATTTCTATTTTATAGATACTCCTTCTAAAAAAAGAAATCCAGGATATCCTTTAGATTCGATTGCTATAATCCCAGAATTTAATAAATATTTAGTTGAATTAACAGAGGAAGAGAAAAAAAGTAATATTAGAAATGATCAAAACAAAGATAACAAAGTAGTAGAATTTATTGTTAATAGTGTTTTGAGCTAATTAGGTAATATCTTTGATTTCATTCACAAAAAATTCACAATTATTTAATATAAAATTAATAAATTATATATAAAATAATTCTAGAATTTAACAAAAGAAAGGATGATTGAATGATAGAAGATGATGATGAAAAAAGCTATTTAATAAAAATGGATAATAATTTAGTAAATAAAGAAAAAATTAATATAGATGATGTTACTTTTGATAAAGTAATGTTTTTATATAATTCAGCTTTAAAGGAAATAAAAACAAAAATTGATATATTACAAGACGAGTTAAAACTATTTCATAATTATGAACCAATTGAATATATTACAACAAGAATAAAAAAGCCAGAAAATATAATAGAAAAAATGGAAAGAAAAAAATATGAATTAACATATGAAAATATGTTTGACAAAATAAATGATATAGCAGGAATACGAGTAGTATGTAATTTCAAAAAAGATGTATACAGATTGGTTGAAATAATAGAAGAATTTCCAGATATCAGAATTATAAATAAAAAAGACTTCATGAAGAATCCAAAAAAGAGTGGATATATGAGTTATCATATAATAATAGAAGTTCCAGTAACGTTTTCTAGTGGAACAATGTTTGTAAAAGTAGAAATTCAGATTCGTACACTTGGGATGGATTTCTGGGCTAGTATAGAACATAAATTAAAATATAAAAATCCTAATATAAATAAAGGAGATTCAAAAAATCTTGTAAAGTACGCTAGAATAATAAATAATATTGATGATAATATACTTACTATATCTAATAGATTAGAAAAAGAAAGAATCAAAAATAATATTATGATAGAAGCGGCAGATTCTAAAAAAGATATAGAACCTAATAAGTTTAATTTTAAATTATAAAATCCTTATTTTTTCAAATTCATAAAAGAAAGATATTGCTTTTTTAAAGCAATATCTTTCTTTTTGTTTATATAAATTCTATTTAAAGCTATAAGGCTTAAAATCAAAGTTAAATCCTGTATATTCTGTCTGTTTATATTTGAAATATTCATCAATAGCATTATGGGCTGTTTTTGAAACAGAATTAATTCTAAAAGTTCCAGTATATGTTTCAACTAGAGGTATAACATATCTTTTTTTACCTTTTATATTAATACAATATTTATCTGATTGTGGAGAATCAAATTTTTCAACAGAAGTAGCATTTTGAAAATTTTTAAATGCTGTTTCTATATAGTTATCACCACAATTTAAAATTTTACTAATAATTTCTTTTTCAGAATATTTGTATAAATCATCGATTGAAATTTTACCAATAACATTCATAGATTTTACTATATCTGCAATAAATTGCATTACTGTTCTATCCTCATCTGTTAACCATTGTGGCCACAATTTTGAAACAATACTTATATATTTTTCACAGATTGTTTTATCTGTAAACCCAAGTTCTAAAATATTGTCTTCATTTTTTAAAACTTTTACATTATTATAGCATTCTCTAATATCATTTAAATTCCAAACCCTAAAGAAATTTAAACCACTTGAAAAAGTATATTCAAATCTATCTGCGCTAAGTTTGGGAGTATCATTATCTGCTATTGGATAAATATGATAATCTGAAATTTCTTTTAAACTGATATTATCCCTTTTTAGTAAACTCATAATTTGTTTTGAATTCTTTATAATCAATTCTGTTCGTTCTTCTGTAGACTCTTGATTTTCTGTATCTCCATTCATGAAATCTATACAATGTTTGAATGTAGGGGTAGCAATATCATGAAATAAACCTGAAAGAGTTTGCTTTTTATCATGTGTAAAATGCCAAATAATAAGTGCAACACCAATGCTATGATCTAAGTTTGAGTACCAATTTTTTATATTAAATATTTTTGTATAATCAGTTCCACAGTTCATACTAATTTTTGAAATACGTTGCATTTCAGGTGTATTAATGTATTCAAATAACCATTCTGGAAATTCTGGTGATAAAATTTTAAAATATTCTTTAATTTCTTCTGTTAATGAGTCTAAATAAGTGTTCATAGAATTCTCCTATTTATTAATTTTTTGAATTTTATCATATTTTTTAAAAAAAAGAAAGGTGGATTGGAAAAGAAAAATTTTTCTTGAACAAAAATTTAAAAAATGTTATAATAGAAAAGATGTGTACAGATAAAATAAGTACTTTAAAACACTTATATAAAGAAAGGAAGATGAAAATGGAAAAAGAAGAAAATATTTTAGGTTATGAAAAAATTAGCAAGTTAATGTTAAAATTTTCAGTTCCTTGTGTAATATCTCTACTAGTAAACTCTTTATATAATATTGTAGACCAAATATTTATAGGTAGGGGTGTAGGTTACTTAGGAAATGGTGCAACAAATGTAGTATTCCCATTAAGTGTAATTGGAATGGCAATTGCATTTATGTTAGGAGATGGTGCATCAGCATATCTAAGCTTAAAGCTTGGAGAAAAGAAAAAAGATGAAGCTGCTAGAGGTGTTGCAAATGGAATTATAATGTCTGTAGCAATTTCATTAGTGCTTTGCATAGGAAGTATTATATTTTTACCACAACTTTTAAATTTATTTGGATGTACAGAAGTATTAAAATCTTATGCTTTAGAATATGGATATATTATTGTTTTAGGTTTACCATTTATGATAATTGGATCAAGTTTAAATTCAATAATTAGAGCTGATGGATCACCCAAATATGCAATGACATCTATGGTTGCTGGTGCAATTTTAAATATTATATTAGACCCTATTTTTATATTTATATTACATAAAGGTGTATGGGGAGCAGCAGTAGCAACAGTTATAAGTCAAATAATTACTTTTGCGATGAATGTTTTATATATAAGAAGATTTAAATCAATAGAATTTAATAGAAATAATTTTAAATTCGAGATTAAAAGAGGAATTAAAGTTGCTTCTTTAGGAATAAGCAGTTTTATAACACAAATGACTTTCGTTTGTGTTATGACAGTACAGAACAATTTATTTAGTAAATATGGTGCTATTTCAAAATTTGGAGCTGAAATTCCAATTACAGTATTTGGAATTGTTATGAAAACAAGTCAAATTTTAAATAGTATTATAATTGGAATCGCTGCAGGCGCTCAACCGATATTAGGGTATAACTATGGAGCAGAAAAGTATGATAGAGTAAAGAAAACATTAAAAAATGTATTAGGGCTAGGAGTTATAGTAAGTACAATTGCATTTATATTGTTCCAAACAATCCCAGAAAACTTAATAAATATTTTTGGTAGTGCAGATGAAGAAAATGCTGAAATATATATTGAATTTGCTTGCTTGGCTTTTAGAACATACTTAATGCTTTGTATTTGTAATGGTATACAAATACCATCTGGCATTTTCTTTCAAGCAATTGGGAAAAGCACTAAAAGTGCAATATTATCATTATCAAGACAAATTTTATTCTTAATACCTGCATTTTTTATTCTTGGTGCTATATCAGGAATAAATGGACTTTTATATGCAGGACCAGTTGCTGATGGATTAGCATTTACAGTGTCTTGTACTTTGTTAATTATTGAAATAAAACATTTAAAGAAATCAAGTATAAATAGTCAAAGTTTAATTGATGATACAAGCACAGATAATAAACTAGATAAAAACATAATAATAACAATTTCTAGAGAATATGGTTCTGGTGGTAGATATGTAGGAAGATTAATTGCAGACATACTAGGAATTAAATTCTATGATAAAGATTTTGTTAAAAAACTTGCAGAAGAAACAGGATTAAGTGAAGAATATATTGAAACCAATGAGCAAAAAAGAAACAGTGTTACTAATTTAAATAATGGTTATTATTTTGGATTAGATAATAGGGATGAGTTATTTTTAAAAGAATCTGAATTAATTAAAGAGGTGGCAAGTAAAGAATCTTGTGTAATAATAGGAAGATGTGCGGATTTTATTTTAAAAGACAACACTAATGTTGTAAAAATATTCATTTATAGTGATATGGAGAACAAAATAAAAAGAGCAACAGAATTTTATGGAATGGATAAAGAGAAGGCTAAAAGAGAAATTAAACAAATTGATAAATTAAGAGGTAATCATTATAAATATTATACAGGAACTGAATGGAATAATCATTCAAATTATGATATCTGTATAAACTCTGATACATTAGGGGTAGAAAAATCAGCACAACTAATTTGTGATTTTATCAAAGAAAAAGAGAAGATTTTATTATAATATATATTTCATAAATAAAATACTTGAAAATTATGTAAAGTTGTTATATAATGCATTACATAATTTTAATATATCCGTTTTAAATATATTACTAAATGCCAAAAAGTATATTTTGGTTGTTTAGTTAATATATATTGTAACTATTAACACAAAAATGGAGGTTATGAAGATGCATGAGCGGAGAAACAAAGCAATTATTATTGCAGTAACTTTTTTTGCAATAATGTTGTTGTCAGCTTTTCTAACTGGATGCAGTTGTGAAGAAGGTGACAGGGAAGCAGGCGAAATAGTAAAAGAAGAAGAAACCTATAATAACTTTGTTGTATTATCGAGTGAATTTTTGGATTATGGAATATGGCAAGTTATTATGTATGATCCACAAACCAAAATTATGTGGACATATGTAGAAGGAGATGATGGTGGTGGCTTATCCATTATATATAATGTAGATGGATGTCCAATGCTATATGAAAAATAACTATAAATCATCACTAAAATGGAGGTTTTAATCATGAAGAAACGGAACGTCTTGGCACTCATTATTGTAATGTTACTTGTTTCCTGTTTTATGACAGGTTGCAGCGGTGACACACAAACAGACAGAGAATCTGAGGATATTATAAAAGAAGAAAAAGAAGAAGAATTTGGAACATTTGTAGTATTGGCTAAAAACAGTATTCCAGATTCTGATATCACTCAGTATATCCTGTATGATCCAGATACGATGGTTATGTGGACATTTATGGATGGCTACAAATGCGGTGGTCCTTCTGTAATATACAATGCAGATGGAACATTAAGATTATATCAGCCTAAATAAAACAAAGCCACGTAGGAAGCGGAATTATTCTTGGAATAGTTCCGCTTTTGATTTGTAATTGTTTTAAAAATGTAATTGTAAAACCAGTTATACTATGATAAAATTATTCAGGAAAATTTTAAGAATATATTAATTAGATTTAGGAGGAGAAAAATTGAATAGTTGGATAGCATTTGTAATTTTATATTTAGTATTAGCTACAATATTTGATCAAACATATAAAATTGCAACAAAAAAAATGATAAAGTCAGGAGCATTAACTGTATTATTAGAAATACTTGCATCAGTTTTAGTATTAATTTTATTTCCTTTTTTTGAAATAAAATTTCCTACTAACATAAGTGTATATTTCTTTTTAGGATTATCTATAATTTTTTATGCGATATCAGATAGATTAAATACAGATGTAAGAAAAGGTATAGAAGCTTCTACTTTTAGTATAATGAAACAGCTATCTACAGTATTTATGACTTTTTCAGGCTTTTTGTTTTTTAAAGAAGAATTTATAGTTAATAAATTTATAGGTGCAATTTTAATAATTTTAAGTAATGTAATTATTTTTTATAAAAAAGGTGAGGGAAAATTAAACAAATATGTAGGTCTTGGAATTATTTCAAATATTTGTTATACAATAGCATTATTTTTAGATGTTAGTTATTCTGAATGTTTTAATTTACCATTTTACGTAATGCTAACTTTAGGTGTTCCTGCAATTTTAATTGTTATATTTGAAAAGATAAAACTATCAGATTTAAAGAATGAATTTCAAAAAGAAAATAGATTACCAATAATAATTACAGCTATTACATGGTCATTTTGTATAGTTGCACAATTAAGAGCATATCAACTAGGAAATATTAGTGTAGTTGCTCCACTATGTTCATTGATAGTAATAATTAATATTATAGTTGGATACATATTTTTAAAAGAAAGAGATAATCTAATAAAAAAGATATTTGCAGCAGGATTAATTATTTTAGGGATTTTACTTATTAAAATTTAAAATATAAATTTAAAGATTGGAGATAGTTATGAAAATAGGAATAATTGCAGCAGAAAATGAAGAAATGCTTGCTATAAAAAATATTATGGAAAATATTTCAGAGAAAGACATCTTTAACTTAAAATTTTATATAGGAAACATACATGATAGAGAATGTATTCTAGTAGAATGTGGAGTTGGAAAAGTTAATGCAGCAAGAACAACTCAAATATTAATAGATAACTTTTCTATAGATTATATAATAAACGTCGGATCTGCTGGAAGCGTAACTCCAGAACTAAATGTAGAAGATATTGTTATTGGAAAAGAATTAATTCAATATGATTTTGATATAACACAAATTGGAAATTATGAAAAAGGTGAGATTTGTGATGTTGGTAAATATTTTTATTCTGATGAAAAACTTATAAAACTATGTGAGCAAACTATTATTGAGATGAAAGATAGAAAATTTAAAATAAAAATAGGCAGAATAGGATCAGCTGATATGTTTTTTGCCAATTCTGAAAAAGCTCAATTGGTGAGGAAAGAATTTGGAATGGAATGCTTAGAAATGGAAGGAGCTGCGATTGGACAAGTTTGTTTTTTAGATAATATTCCATTTTTAGTTATAAGAGGAATTTCAGATACTCCAAACGGAAATAACAAGATAGATTTTCATACCTATTTAAAAGTTGCTTCTAAAAGAGCAGCAGAAATTTTAGAAAATTTAATTTCTAAAATTTAAGATTGATAAAAAAAATGGTATATGATATCATTAAATATATAAATTTAAAAGGAGATTTTTAAAAATGAGTAATGAATTAATAATAAAAAGATGCAATAGTTGTGGAGCTATTGTAAAAGCTATAAAAGATTGTAAGTGTTCAAACTGCGGAATAGTATGCTGCTCAGAACCAATGAGAATTTTAACACCAAATTCAGTAGATGCAGCAGTTGAAAAACATGTTCCAGTTTATGAAATAAAAGAAGATAGAATATATGTAACAGTAAACCATGTAATGGAAGAAGAACACTATATTGAATGGATTAGTATTGTAAGTGAGGGAAGAGAATGTATTACATATTTAAAACCAGGAATGGAAGCAAAAACACATTTTAAATACATCCCCGGCTCTACAATATATGCATATTGTAATAAACATGAATTATGGAAAACAGAAGTAAAATAGTTTTAGAAGGAATAAACGGTGGAAGAATTAACTAATTTGGAAAAGCAAAGAGTTATTGATGAAAAGACTAAGCAAATAATTAGTTTGCTTGGAGTAAAAAAGTCTTTTAGACTTCTTAATCAATTAGCTAGTGCTATAAAATTATATAAATATGTATTTCAAAAAAATGATTCTAATTTCACAAAAAATATGACAGAAGCAAGTTCAGAAGATAAAAACGATATATATTTAAATGATTTATACCTTGGATTAACACATAATCCTGGTTTGCCATCAACTAATACTATAGCTTACAAACACTTGTTAATGCATAGTATTGCTGAATCTGAAATTGTTCTGCTGAAATCTAGAGAATCAGGGGCGTTTCATTTATCCAATATTGTAAAATTAGGAAAAGAGTATTATTATTTTGACCCAACTCTTGAAAGAAGTATTTACGATGATGATATGTGGGAAGAAAATAGAGGAACTTTATGCTGTGCAGCACTTGGAAAGAATGACGATTATTTTAAACTCTATGAGCCTGTTGGATTATTACCAGAAGATATGAATTCAAATTTAAAACCACTTCCAGAAAATATTGCAGAAGAATCAATGTCTAAAAACTTAGTGAATGAAATAGCTTCTCTAATACCAGATTACTCGAGAACGATTTATAAAAATCAAGATGATGATTATGGAGATAGATAGATGTTAAGATTAGAGAATATAAAAATATATACAGACTTAACAGATGATGAAGTTGTAAAAGAGGCTTGCAAACAGTACAAATTAGATTCTAAAGATGTAAGAAAATATAATATTTATAAGAAATCAATAGATGCAAGAAATAAAGAAAATATCTTCTACAATTATACTATAGATATTGAATATGTTGGTTTAAAAAATATCAAAAATATAAAAATAGTGAATGAGGAAAATTTTAATTTAATTATTGATAAAAAAAGAAAAGCCGAGACAAGACCTGTTATTGTTGGTGCAGGTCCTGCTGGGCTCTTTTGTGGTTTGATTTTAGTTCAAAATGGAATTAGACCAATTATTATTGAACAAGGCAAGAAAGTAGAAGATAGAAAAAAAGATGTAGAAAATTTTTTAGAAACAGGAATATTAAATACAACCTCAAATGTCCAATTTGGTGAAGGTGGTGCAGGAACTTTTTCTGATGGTAAATTAACAACTAATAGCAAAAATCCTTTATGTAGAAAGATTTTAAAAGAATTTGTGAGTTTTGGAGCACCAAATCAAATTATGTATACAAATAAGCCTCATATCGGAACAGATAACTTAATTAATATAATTTCTAATATGAGAAACTATATTACAAGTCAAGGTGGAACTTTTTTATTTGAAGAAAAAGTTGTTGATTTTGAGATAGAATGTAATAAAATAAAATCAGTTTTAACAAATAAAAATAAGAAAATAGAAACAGATACCGTTATTTTAGCAATTGGACATAGTGCAAGAGATACTATAGAAAAACTATATTTTAAAGGAATAAATATGGAGAAAAAGAGCTTTTCTGTTGGTGTTAGAATTGAACACAAACAAGAAATGATAAATAATTCTCAATATGGAAATAAAACAAAATTAAAATTACCTCCAGCAGAATATAAATTGGCATATCATGGAAAAGATCGTTCTTGTTATACTTTTTGCATGTGTCCAGGAGGAGTTGTTATTGGCTCTTCAAGCAATAATAGTGAGATAGTAACAAATGGAATGAGTAAGTTTGCAAGAGACGAAGAAAATGCAAATAGTGCTCTTTTGGTAGATGTTACACCAGAAGATTTTGAAGGAGATTCTCCATTAGAAGGAATTTATTTTCAAGCAGATTTAGAACGAAAAGCTTTTGAATTAGGAGGAAATAATTATTATGCTCCAATTCAAAGAGTTGAAGATTTCTTAAATAACAGAAAAACAACTCGGAATTGGAAAAATAAAACCCACATATAAACCAGGAGTTACTTTTAGCAATCTTCATGATTTGTTTCCAGATTATATTATTCAAACTTTAAAAGAAGGAATACTTGATTTTGATAAAAAAATAAAAGGATTTGCAAATCCAGATAGTATTTTAACAGCTATTGAATCTAGAAGCTCATCACCAGTTAGAATTTTAAGAGATGATAACTTAGAATCAAATATTAAAGGATTATATCCTTGTGGTGAAGGTGTTGGATATGCTGGTGGAATTATGACTGCAGCTGTTGATGGAATTAAATGTGCAATTAAAATTTTAGAAAAAGATGAAACATAAAAATCTCCATACATGATTATACCATTTTTTCTTTTCAGAACTTCGATTAGCATATGGAATATAATAAATAACTTTTACTTGACGAAAAAACTTAAAGAGGGTAAAATAAACAATAGGTAAATTGAATAGTCGCTGGCAAATTTCGAAAGGAATTGCAAGAGGAAAGTCCGGGCTCCATAGAGCAATAATACTTGATAACGTCAAGCGAGGGTAACCTTAGGGAAAGTGCAACAGAAAAAAACAACCACATTTTGTGGCTCAGGTGAAAAGGTGGAGTAAAAGCCCACCAGCAATGCAGTGATGTATTGGCTGTGTAAACCCTATTTGGAGCAACGCCTTGGTATAAGAAGTTATGGCTGCTCGCTATTCTTTATAAATCCTTGAGTGGCTTGAAATATATAGCAATATATATTCTAGATAAATGACTATTCACGACAGAACCCGGCTTATAGATTTACCTAAAGAGTGCTGAGTGCACTCTTTTTTATATTATAGGAAATTATGTATATTTATTGTTGAAATGTTATGTAAATCATGCTATAATAATTTTGATACTGAAAACAATGGATTCCTTATAGGAGAAAGACTATATGATATTAAATATGGCAACAAATCAAAAGAAAGATAATCTTCTGTTTAAAGTAGAGAAGTCACCAAAAGGAAGTGTGACGTGTGAGGCATCAATTCAGAACAAAGTTGTATGTTCTTGTAAAGTAAACGTCAATTTCTCTGATCATGCATGGATAATTGCATCATGGTTTACAAACGAAGATATGCAAGGGCAAGGAATTGGAAAGAAAACACTTGCTCAAGCAATTTCTTATCTGTATGGACATACTGGTATTCCAGAAAAAATTAAATATATTTGGAATGGTGCAAATTCATATGTACTAGAATGGATGCAGAGGCACTTTGATGCAAAATGTTCATGTCCAATAGCAGTACAAAAAAAGCAAGCAGATGATGATTGGGAAAGCCATATTTATGATTTAGATGTAAATAAAACACTGTCATATTTTGAGATAGTATAAATTACATCATATAAGTTTTCCTAATACGTATATTCCAAATTGGATAACGTTTCATCATAAAATTTTATAAGATGGCAAAGAGCCACTACTGAAAAGTAGTGGATTTTTGTTTTATATCAAAAGAAATATAAGAAATGTAAAAATTTTGTAATTGAAAAAGTAGTTTTTTTGAAATATAATATGTCTGACATATAGTTAAATGTGTTAACTAAACTAAGATTGGAGAAAAAAGGATGTACGATATATATGCAGATTTACATGTTCATATTGGGAGAAGTGAAAATAATAAACCAATAAAGATAACAGCAGCCAAAAGTTTGAATTTTGCCAATATAGCAAAAGAATGCGTAGAAAGAAAAGGAATTAATTTAGTTGGAATTATAGATTGTGCTTCACCATATGTAATAGAAGATATAGAAAATTTTTTACAAGCAGGGGAAGCTTATGAGATTCAAGATGGAGGGATAATATATAAAGATAAAGTTTGTATTATTCTAGGAAGTGAAATTGAAACTTCAGAAATAAATGATGAAGGAAAAACTGGAAGTGCGCATAATTTATGTTATTTTCCAACACTTTCTGATATAAAAGCATTTTCTAATGAAATGAGTCATCATATAAAAAATATTACTTTAAGTTCACAAAGAGCAAATATTTCAGCATATGAATTAATTGATATTGTAGAAAAATATAATGGAGTATTAGTGCCAGCTCATTGTTTTACACCACATAAAAGCTTTTATGGAAATTGTACAGATTCTTTAAGAAAAATCTTTAAAGAAAAATACGATAGAATTCCAGCAATAGAATTAGGATTAAGTTCAGATACATTTTTAGCAGATCAAATAAGTGAACTTGAAACTAAAACTTTTCTAACAAATTCAGATGCACATTCTCTTCCAAGAATTGCAAGAGAGTATAATAAAATGCAATTAGAAGGAATTAGTTTTAAAGAATTTTTAATGGCGTTAAAAAATGAAGGCGGAAGAAAAATTGTTGCAAATTATGGATTAGATCCAAAACTTGGAAAATATCATAGAACATACTGTGAAGTTTGTGATAAAAGAATACCTGGAGTAGCCCCAGTTACTAAATGCGATACATGTGATAGTAGAAACATTACAATGGGTGTGTATGATAGAATTGAAATAATAAAAGATAGAAATCAAATGCAAAGTCCAGAGTTTAGACCTAAATATGTTTACCAATATCCTTTAACCTTTATACCAGGTGTAGGAGGAAAAACAATAGATAAATTATTAGAACATTTTGGAACAGAAATGACAATACTTCACAAATTATCTAATGATGATATTGAAGCAGTAGTTGGAAAAAAAGTTGCTACTAATATTATTGCAGCACGTGATGGAAAAATGCATGTTGTAGAAGGTGGCGGAGGAGTTTACGGAAAAGTTGAATAATTATATTTTTGTCTCATATACTTTACTTAAAGAGAAGGGAAATATGAGATGAAAAGTATATTAATTGACTATGTAATCCGAAATAAGAAAAATTTTATAATAATAATAACATTATTTTGTATAGGAATAGCTATAGGAATTTTCTTTATTAATAATTCCAGTGAAAATCAAAAAATAGAATTAAATAATTATATTGAAGAATTGGTTAAAAATATAAAAGAATCAAATTCAGTTAATAAAATAGATATTTTGGGGTTAAGTATAAAACAGAACGTTTACTTTATTCTTATTATTTGGTTTTTAGGATGTACCATTATACGGTGGAATATTTATTTACATAGCTATAATTTATAAGGGATTTACCATAGGATATACAATTTCTGCAATTATAGCTGTTTTAGGAGTTAAAAATGGAACTATTTTTTCCATTGCTTCTTTATTATTTCAAAATATTATTTTCTTGCCAGCTTTTTTTATAATTTCTGAAAATCGGTATAAAATTGTACAAAGGTATTTATACTAGATGTATAAATTTAAAGCAAGAAGCTATGCGTCATACAATAATAATGTTAATATCAATAGCACTAGTAATTGTTTCAAGTATAGTTGAAGTGTACATATCAACAAATCTATTAATATTTTTAAAAGAAATTCTATAAAAAGACTTTACTTTTTTGGGGATATTTGATATAACTACTTATGTAAATTGTTGATGTAAAAAACAAATTAAACTAATACAGATTGGAGAGGGGTTAAACCATGGAAAAACAAATCAAACTTTTTTTAGAGTTTCTTGAAAATGATAAAAAATTATCATCAAACACACTACAATCTTACAAAAGAGATATTATACAATACCAAGAATACATAGACAAGAATGGTTTAAATTATTTAAAGATTGATAATGAGGAGATAGACAAATATTTCGAATATTTAAGAGCTATGAATAAAAAAACATCAACTATATCTAGAAATTTAGCTACTATTAGATCTTTCTATCAATTTTTAGTAAAAACAAAGAAAATAAAAAAAGATCCAACAGTAGGAGTTCAATCACCAAAGGTTGAGAAAAAAGTTCCTAGTATTTTAAGTTCTCAAGAAGTAGAACTTTTATTAGAACAACCAAAAGCAATAGATCTTAAGGGAATTAGAGATAAAGCAATGCTTGAATTTGCTTATGCAACAGGAATGAGAGTTACAGAAATCATTTCTTTAGATATATCAGATTGCAATTTAGAGCAAGGTTATGTTGTATGTAAAAATGGTTTTAAAACTAGAAACATTCCATTAGGATCACTTTCATTAAAAGCACTAAAAGATTATATTGAAAAAGCAAGACCTATATTAATAAAAGATGATAGTGTAGATGCATTATTTGTTAATATTAATGGTAAAAGACTTACAAGACAAGGATTTTGGAAAATTGTTAAATTTTATAAAGAACAAGCACATATTTCAAAGGAAATTACACCACATGTTTTAAGACATTCATTTGCAACACATCTTTTACAAAATGGAGCAGATTTAAAAGCTATTCAAACAATGTTAGGTCATTCAGATATATCTTCAACACAAGTATATATGCAATTTCAAAATGAAAATTTGAAAGATATTTATAGAAAAGCACATCCAAGAGCATAATTTAAAACCTTCACTTTTAGTGAAGGTTTTTATTTTTAAAATAAAACGAAAGGGCTAGCATTTTCATGCTAGCCCTTTTTCTGCGAAAATAAGCTTTACCGCAGATGTGAGACCCGATTACTTTTTGTCAATTTCTTCGAACATCAGGTACGAGAGTACCAGTCCAATCATGCTGCCCAACAGGTACATTGCCCAATGAGCATGGCAGATCAATCTCAGAAATGTGAAAACCAGGACGGCGATTCCTGTGTACTTATAGGCATTGTTCTGGAGTCTGAATTCCGGCAGGACGCCGTTTTTCGCCAGATACTTAAGCCCCTGAGGTACAGCGAGAGCCACGATCATCCACAAGAAAAAGCTACTTGTGACGAACTTGAATGCCAGAACAGCCATCACGACAATGAGTAACACTTTCAGGATCTTCTTCATTTTACTACCTCCAGTTTTAGTCGTGTTTCGGAGGTTTCCCTCCGAAACGGTTGATAGGTTCCAAAGGGAAAATAAATAAAATACTTATTTATTATAGCACAATATAATAAATTTTGCAAATTTTACATAAAATGAGTGACGCTTATTATATATTCAATAAGCGTCACTCAAATTGATAACACAAATTTTAACGGTTTTTCTTTTTCTTATTTTTAATTTCTGCTTTGGAGAGAAGATAAGAAAGAATTACTCCTCCAATACCAAAAATAAATGTTAAACCGGCATTTATGGCGTTTGATACCAAAATACATATTACAGTTAAAACAATGATTATAATAACTGAATAATCAAATGCCAAAGGCCTTTTTAGGAAAATGGATGTTGCATCCTCTTTAAGCTTCCACAGCAAAAACTGCACAGAGGCAAATCCTATTGCAAACGGAAATACAATCCAACTTCCGAATGTTGCTGCATATGCAAAAAGTAATGCAATAATTCCTGCGATAGCCCGCTTGATAATACGTTTGTGTTTCACTTTCATATTCATACCTCCAAAGAATTTTGTTCAGAGGTTTTCCCTCTGAACTTGTTGTGGTTTCAAAGGGACATAAAAAACTGTACAAAAAGTATAACACGTTTTTGGTACAGTTTCAAGAAATAATTTAAATAATTGTTAGTATATATGATGAATTTTATTTACTAAGTTCATAAATTGCCTCAGCATATATTTTACAAGCTAAAACTAATTTGTTGATTTCTATAAATTCATCAACTTGATGACACATATCTTTATCTCCTGGCATTGTTGCACCATAAGAAATAAAATTTGGAAATGCTCTTGCATAAGTTCCGCCACCAATTGCTATAGGTGATTCATTTAAGTTTGCTTTTTTATTAAAAATATTAACTAAAGTTTTTACTAAATAAGTATCTTTTTCAATATATAATGGAGCTTGAGATCCTAATTTTTGTACTTCTAATTGTCTAAATAATGATTTTAAACTTTCATATTTAGAAAAAATGTCATCTAAAGATGAAGTAACAGGTACTCTTAAATTAATACTAATACATAATTTATTATCTATATAATTTAAAATTGCAGTGTTTGATGTTAAAATACCAGATTCATCTTCAATTTTTTCATTACTCATAAATTTCGGACTTTCAATATCAAATAATCCTATTTCATATAATGTTTTTAAGTATGGAGTATCAAATTCAAAATTATTAATTAAATAATTTACTAAATTTTTGATTGCATTATCACCAAGTTCAGGATGAGCTGCGTGTGCCGCAATTCCAAAAGATTCTATAAGTAAAAATCCATTTTCTTCAGATAATTTTATATTTTGAGTTTCCCTTAGATTGGAGTTTACATTATAATTTTTCTTTAATTTAATTGAACAATATTTAGGAACAACATTAATTGCATTACCTTTGCAATCTATTTCTAAAATATCATAGTCTTTTATTTTAAAAGTATTTTTTAATTCTATAGACATGATTCCTTTTTCAGCATAAATTGCAGGAAAATTAGCATCAGGACTGAATCCGATAGTAGGATGTTCTTCATGTGCTTTATAGTAATTGATACATTTCCAAGATTTTTCTTCATTTAAACCAAGTATAAGCCTAATTCTTTTGGAAACTTTTGTAGAATCTTTGATAGCTTTCATAGCATATAAACTAGCTATAACAGGTCCCTTATCATCAATAGAACCTCTACCAAATAATTTTCCATCTATAATAGTTGGAGAAAATGGAGGTGTAGACCATCCATCTTGAATATTGGCAGGAACTACATCTAAATGACCGACTATACCAATCATTTCTTCACCTTCTCCAAATTCAATATATCCACAGTATCCATCAATATTTTTAGTTCTAAACCCCATTGATTTCCCTAAATCTAAAATGTAATTTAATGCATTATTACATTCTTCTCCAAATGGATAGGAAGAAGATCCAGATTCATCAGATATACTAGGAAATTTTATTAGTTCTGAAAGTGAATCTATAATCTCATTTTTGTTATTTTCAATAATTTCATCAAACATATAATCATCTCCATTCAAATTTATTATGTATTACATTATATAATATAAATTGTAATTTGTATAACTAAATTATTATTTGAATATTAAGTATTTAGAACTTCTAGCTCAAATTACTTTCAATTCGCTTATATTTTTTCAAAAAAGATGGAATCTCAAACTTGTATTTTGAGGGTGCTGTTTTTGGAAAAAATATAATTCTACTATAAAATACACCGAAATACCGATAATTTGTAATGAAAACAATATATTATACAAATTATGCTAATAATTAAAATAATTTACTCACACAAATAACAAGTTGTATGATATAATTTCAACGAATGGAGTGATTTTATGATAAAAAATATTGAAAAACAAAAACTAATAATTAATTATGAAGACATTAAGATTGCTCTTCCAAAGGAAATCAGAGAAAAGATTGATAATAATTGGAGTGAATTTGTAAAACAAAATCCTAATCTTTGGAATGGTGATGTAACACGTGTAAGTTGCTATACTGAAAGTAATGATGAAATAAATATATTATGCCAAAAGACTGATTATGCACATTATTTATATGAAGAAAGAAAAGGATTACCATTAGAATTTGCTTGTGTTAATATAAGTGCAGGATGTTTATTAGAAACAATAGATGGACACTATGTAATTGGGGAATTAGATGAGAAAATGTCATATCCACATATGCTACAAATTTCAGGAGGAAATGTAGATAAAAAGGATATGGAAAATGGAATTGTAGATATAATGAAGACAATTTCAAGAGAAGTAATGGAAGAAATTAATATAGATTTAAATAATCCATCTCAAATATCAAATTTATTATTAAAATATATTTATAATTCAGAAAAGGGAGAGCAACCCAAAGTTCAAATATTTGCTAAAGCTAGATTAAATATGACAGCTGAGGAAATGAAAGAACATTATAATAATTATTTTGAATATCTAATTAAAAATAATTTGGAATTAGAGTTTGGAAGAATTCATTTAGTAGATAAAAGAAAAGCAATTGAAAGACTAGAAAAAATGGATAATCCCAAAAGAGATTATTTAATACCACTAATAAAAACAGATTTACTAAGTAAATAAAGCGAAATCTCACTTTCTTTTATATTTGCAATACCAATAAAGATATGCTATAATGGATAAAGTATACATAAAATCGGAGGAGGTAATATGAAATTATATTTTAGTAATGAAGAATACAGAAGAAAAGCTTTACAAACAAATAAAATAGCAAAAAGTGAACATTCTGTTGGAGATGCTTTTATGCTTCTTATAAAAGGTGTATCTAAAGAAGATTTATCAAATTTTATAGAAATGATAAAAGAACAGTTTAAATCTAATAATGTATCTTTAGATGATTGCTATAATATAACACAAGGTATAGGTTGTAATGGAATAGAAATTAATGATGAGTTAAAAAATAAATTAGTAAACTTAGCGTATAAATGTATTGAAAGTGGTAAAACTTTAGGAGAAAAGACAATAAATGAAGGAAAAATAAATACAAGTAGTTGGATGAGTCATGTTTTATATGAAGGTAAACTTGCAAAAGAACTTGCAATAAAATTAGGACTAGATGAAAAAACAGCTCAAATACAAGGAATTTTGCATGACTATGGTAGAAAAAATACTCACAGCTTTGAACATGTTACTAGGGGTTATGAAAAATTGGTAGATGAAGGCTGGGAAAATGAAGCTATTGCTTCATTAACACATTCTTTCTTAAATGGTGGAAGATGTGCTAGTAATGAGTCAGCAGAAGAGGGTTTTTATGTAGATGAAGAAGGTAATCCTACTTGGACAGAAGGAGCAGAAAAAGATGATGTAACTATCTTTTTAGAAAATTATAAATATAGTAGATATGATGATATTTTAAATATAGCAGATTTAATGGCAACATCAGATGCAATTGTTTCACCATATGATAGAATTCAAGATATTGCAACTAGAAGAAAATTAGATTCAACAAATAGAGGATACTTTTTAGCAGAATTTACTAATAAATTGGTTGAAATTCTAAAAGAAACTGGTGGAAATATTACTGAAAGTCTACAAACTGAAACTAAAGCGACTACAAATGTAAGTATAGAAGAAATAAATAAGAAATTCAAAGATGTATCAGATATATTTTTCGATCACTATAAAAAAAATATATCTTTAGATTCATCAAAAGTATCATTAGAAGAAATATCTCAAGTAGCTCAAAGTGTAAGATTGACTCAATTATCAGGTTCAGAACAATCTTTTGTTACTCTTAAAGAAAAAAATGAAGAATTGCAAAAGTAAATATCATGAAAAATGTCTATTGGTTAAGGTAGGCGTTTTTTCATAATTTTATAGATTGTAATAAATAAATGATTATTAGAGGTAAATATTGACTAAACAACAATTTTATGGTATAATTTTCTTGTTTGTATATCTATAAATTATTAATTTGAAAGAGAGGGATTTTATTTTATGAAATTAAAAAAAATAGCAGTTATTTTATTACTTATTACATTTTTTGTTTCACAAATTAGTTGGATTGCATTTAATAATTTTTCTTATGCAACAGAAAATGAAGGAAAATTTCATTATGACCAACTTAATTCTGAATCAAAAATAATTTATGAAGCATTATATAATATGTATACTGAAGGTATATTAAAAACAGGAACACAAGACTATGATCTTGTAGAAAATGGTCTTTTAACAGAAGAACAAGTTAAAGAATATGAAAAAGGAAATTCAAATTTAATTTCAGCGATGAATGCAGCAAGATATGCTTTCTATGCAGATTATCCTGAAATTTTTTATGTAAATTTCCAAATATTAACAATTAGAACAACAAAAGATGCAAACAATAAATATCATGCATATATTGGTTCTGGAAGACATTCAAACTATTATATTTCAGGATTTAATAATGTAGAAGAAGTAGAAAATGCAATTAGCGAATTCGACACAAAGGTAAATGAAATTGTAGATAAAGTTAATAATATTGAAGTTAATGAAAATCAAGATAGAACAGTACAACAAATTAAATTAGCACATAATGAAATAATTAATAATACAGGTTATAGATTAGAAAGTGATTGTGTAGAAGGAAATGAAGGATTTTTAGGAACACCATATGGAGCTCTTGTAAAAAAAGAAGCTGTATGTGAAGGATATGCAAGATCTTTAAAAACTATTTTAGATAAAGTAGGAATTAATTCAATTTTAGTACAAGGAACTCATCAATCTGATGGTGCAGCAGCTGTTCCTCATATGTGGAATTATGTAGAAATAGAAAAGGAAACACTTGCAAGAAGCACAGAAAAAGTTTGGTATGCAATAGATGCAACATTAGATGATCCATTTTTACGTGATACTACTATGGATCCTACACATCCAGATTTTATACCAGGAAGTGATATAACAGAAGGTTTTGAAAATACAAGATATTGTATGGTTGGAACAGAAACTATGAATAAAGAACATGTTGCTTTAGGAACAGTAGAAGCAGCAGGAAATTATACTTTTAAATATCCTGAATTAAATGCAGAAGATTATGGTATTGACAATGTAACAAATGTAAATGGTTTATTAGTAAAATTTAAACAAGAAGGAACAGAGACAGAAGAATACAAAGCAGGAGACTTTTATATTAGCTATAACAATAAAGGTTATGCAGAAGCAGCTAAAGAAGGAAAATATATATTAATTAAATATCATGAATACAAACCTGGTGATGATATTTGGATTGAAGGTAAATGGGGATATATGAACCCAGAACTATATGTACCAGGTGCATTTAAAGATTATGGAGATCACATATATATATCAGTTCCAAATTCAGAATATATGGAATTTGCAGTAACAACATTAGAACCATCAGAAGGATTAGCAGGGTACACTTATCAAGGTGATGAAAGTGATTTTGTAGCTGAATCAGGAAAACTATATAACCCAAATGGAACATATAAAGCTCCTCCATATATAAAACATCAAACACCAGTATCAACAGAATCACTTACAGTAGGACCTACTTATCATGTTGATGTTACTTATGATGATGATTTAATATTAGCTGATGGAGCAACAGAAGCTGGTTATAGAATGGAATCAACAGGAGCAACAGGTGTTGCTGAATCAAAAATAGAAAACTTTACTTTTGATGGAAAAAATAGAATAACATTTGATTTAACATTTAGTAAAATGTTTGCAGATGACGATGCTATGTATAGAATTTATATAACAGGTTTAGTAGGAAAAAATAGTAATAAAGAACCAAACTACATATCTTATGGAGCCTATAATTTAATAGCATGTTCTTATAGTATGAATGCAGCAAAAAGCTGGAATGTATTTGCTAGACCAACACTTCTTGAAAATGAAGATTTATCATTAAATGGATGGCAAACAAGTGATGGGCAACCAGTATCTGAAAAATTAAAAAGCAGAATAGCATTAGTAACAACAAGAACTACTCAACCAGAAAAAGATGCAATGAATGGTTTAATGGAAGAACAATTAGGAGAACAAGAATTAATTACAAGTGAAACATATAATATTTCATTAAATGTATGTAAAAAATATGTTGTAAAAACAGGACATAAACTAAGATTATCTCTTGGATTCCCAGCAGGATATGGTCCAGATGATGCTGGAGTTACATTTAAAGCTTATCATTTTAAGAGAGATGACGCTGGAAATGTTACAGGAGTTGAAGAAATTCCTTGTGTAGTAACAAAATATGGTTTAGTTGTTACATGTGATTCATTCAGCCCATTTGCAATAGCAGTTGTAGAAAATGATGGTACAGTTCCACAAGATAAATCTGTTATAGTATCCGCTGTAGATGGTGGTCAAATAAATGGTGCTAATAGAGATGAAGGAAATATTATTACATTAAAAGAAAACGAATCTGCAAATCTTAATATAGTTCCAAATGAAGGATATGAAATTGAAACTATAAATATTTGTGGTAAAGAAATAGAAGTAACAAACAAAGATTCAATGGATGTTACTGTAAATTATGAAGATATAGTAAATGAAGATAATATAATTCAAGCAACTTTCGTTGCCAAAGAAGTAATACAAAAAGAAAAAGAAAGACAAGAAACTGTAGTAGAACCACCAGCTCTACCAGATCCAGTGCTTCCAAATACTAATGTTGCAGAATTCTCAACTTCAATTGTAAAATCTGAAAACAAAACAATCCATCCAGGAGATGAATTCTCAGTTGATGTAAATATTCATGATTTAAAAAATATTGATAGAGGATTAATTGCTATAGGTGGTCAACTTGATTATGACACTAATGTTCTAGAAAGAATTGATATAACAAGCCAAAATGGTTGGGATATCCAAGGTGGATTTAATGATCAAAACTTCAAGTTTATAACAGATAATAATAATTATGTATCAGATGATTCTACTATATTTACAATAAAATTTAAGGCAAAAGAAACAATTGAAGAAACTACAAATACAGTTATAAAAGTAAAAGATATTGTTGCAAGTAATGCTGTAAACGATATTTCTTCAAAAAATGCTGAAATCAATATAGAAATTGAAAAAGTAAAACAAGAAGAAGATAGATTTACTTCAGAAGTATATGTTATTGGAGATGAATATGTAACAAAAATTCCTGCTGGAACAACAGTTAGTGAATTTAAAGCTAATGTTGATGCATATCCAAATGTAATAATAAAAGATAAATCAGGAAATATACTTCAAGATAATGATATTATAGCAACAGGTATGACAGTAGATGTTGGAGAAACATATCATCTTACATTAGTAGTAATTGGTGATATTGACCAAAATGGTGAAATAACAATAACAGATTTGGCTCAATTAAAATTACATTATATTGAAAAAGAATTATTGTCAGGAGCTAGTTTAAAAGCTGCAGATATGAATTATGACAATGAAATAACAATAACAGATGTAGCTCAAATAAAATTAATATTAATCGAAGATTAATAAAAGGAGATATAATGAAAAAAATAATAATTTTAAGTTTGATTTTATTAATAACAATAAGTATAGTAATTAATGTATATGCTACTTCTACTTTTGAAATGTCTTTACAGTCTTCAAAAAACGAAGTAAGTAAGGGAGAAGAATTTACAGTAGATGTAAAACTATCTAATATTCAAATAGATAAAGGACTTATAGCTATTCGGTGGAAAAATAGAATATGATAGAGAGAGCCTAGAATTAGTTAAACTAGAAGGTCAAGGCAAATGGGCACGTCCTTCTTATAATGAAAATAATGGAAAATTTGCCACTGATAGAGATGATTATGGAACTGCTGATGAAGTAATGTTTAAAATTATTTTTAAAGTAAAAGAGCAAAGTAAAGAAAATCTTACAATAACAGTAAGTGAAGTTGCTGCTTCAAACGGAAAAGATGAGGTAAAACTAAATAGCGTAAAAACAAATATTTCTTTAAAAAAAGCAGATTCAAAACCAGATAATCCAAATAATAATACAAGTACAGATAATACAAATACTACCAACAATAATACAACTAATAACAATAATACTGTTAATAATGATAAAAATAATACTACAAACAACAATAATAATACTAATAAAAATACTGCTAATACATCAAACAATGCAACTAATAATACCAATAAAAACAATACAAATTCAAAGAATAATGCTATTGTTGCAAACACTAATTCACCTGATAATATTAAAGATGGAATTTTTCCAAAAACTGGAGCAGGTAAAATTGCTTTTAGTTTAATTGGATTATTAGTTCTTGTTGCAGTTATTTTCTATGCTAGAATAAGAATGATAGACAAGAAAGCTAAAAAGAATAATATAATTAAATAGTATTATAAAATTCAAAACAGAATAAAGATAAAAGAGATAAATTGCATAAATTTATCTCTTTTTCTTTGCTAAAATAAAGTATAAATATTTTAACTAAAATTTGAAACCTTTTTTAGAAAAATGGTATTATATATGTGAAAGTACTTTTAAGATAAAGGAGTTTAGATCTAAATTGGACACAAAGACAATAGCAGATTTTGAAAATAAAAATATTCTAAATATCGAATTAGTAATTGAAACGTATACCCCATATATATATACAATGCTAAAAAATTGTTTAAGCAATCAAGAGGATATCGAAGAAATTTTATCAGATGTATTTATGGTATTATGGAAGAATCATCCCCAAATTAATAATGATATAAAAATAAAACCATATCTAGTTGGAATTACTAAAAATTTAATTAGAAAAAAATATAGGTATTTAAAAATCAAAAAAATTGAAATTGAAAATATAGAAAACTATGAAAATATAATTAGTAATTACATAGATGTTGAAAATTTAATGGAAACCAATGAAAAAAGTAAAATTATATTAAATACATTAGATAATATGAAAGAAGAAAAGAAACAGATATTTATGATGTTTTATTATAAATCTCAAAAAATTAAAGAGATTTCAAAGCAGTTAAATATTTCACAAGGAAAAATAAAAACAGTTTTACATAGAACTAGAAAACTTATAAAAAAGAAATTAAAAGAGAGAGGATATGGCTATGGAAAATAATGATTTAAATAATAAAATAATGCGAAATGTTAGAAGTAGAATAGTTGTATCCAATTTGGAAAAGGAGGAAACTATGGAAAAATCTAAGAGAAAACATATAATTTCTTTATGTGCAACAACAATAATTTTACTTTCTGGAAGTTTCTTAAGTGTTAATGCAGCCACAGATGGAAAATTAGTAGAAGACATTAAAGAAAAATATAAAGAAATAATTACAATTGATTATGATCAAAGCAAATATAAACTTACAGAAACTACAGAAGAAAAATCACCAACAGGTCAAAATACAGTAACTTATAGAATGACCTCTAATGATGGACAAGAAGAAATATACACAATAATTTTGACAGAAGAATTAGATAAATCTAATTTAAAAATTAAGGATAATGTTAAAGAAGAAAATGAAGAAGAAGTACGAGAATTAATTATTGAAGATAAATAACATTAATTTAATAAAAAAACACTTCAATTTTATGAAGTGTTTTTTTATTATACAAGTTTCAAAAGAAAATTTCCAATCATAATATAAAGCAAAGTATCAAAATGTGATACAAGAAAAAGATTGGAGGTAATTATGAAAATTAAAACTATAATTATTACTTTATTGTTTACTATCTTACCATTAACTTCATTTGCAGTATCATCTGGAAATAAAATATATGAAGGAATTGATGTAAGCAATTGGCAAGGTTATATTGATTATGAACAAGTTAAAAATGATGGTGTTGATATTGTTTATATAAAATCAAGCCAAGGAAACAATATAGTAGATACATATTTTAAAATAAATTATAATAATGCTAAAGCAAATGGATTAAAAGTAGGTTTTTATCATTTTCTAACTGCTAGAAATGAGGAGGAAGCAGTAAATCAAGCAGAATTTTTTTCTTCAGTAATATCTAATACAAATCCAGACTGCAAATTAGCTATGGATTTTGAGGTCTTTGGAAATTTAACTGTTAGCGAAATTAATAGTATTTCAAAAGTATTTTTAGAAAA
Organism: uncultured Clostridia bacterium; assembly: GCA_949482135.1. Classification (GTDB taxonomy): domain Bacteria; phylum Bacillota; class Clostridia; order TANB77; family CAG-508; genus Scatovivens. The sequence continues at coordinate 222,672 of CASYFC010000001.1, read as the reverse complement.
GGTCAAAGAAATTACAGGAAAAGAAGTTATAATATATAGCGATACATTCAATGCTAACAATGTTTTTGGAGTAGAACTTGTTCAAGATTATCCATTATGGATTGCTGAATATGGAGTGGAAGTTCCAAGAGAAACTAATTGGGAAACATGGGAAGGGTTTCAATATACAAGTAGAGGAGAAGTAAGTGGAATTAGAGGATATATAGATAGAGATAAATTTACAAATCAAATTTTTTTAGAAGATAATTCACAAATTAATCCAACAGGAAAACCTGAAAATTACAATCATGATACAACGTATATTGTTCAAGCTGGAAATACACTTAGTGGTATTGCTTTAAAATATGGAACAACAGTAAGAGAATTAGTTATTATAAATAATATAAAAAATCCTAACTTAATATATCCAGGTCAAGAAATTAAAGTTCCTATAAATGGAAATATAGAAGAGAAGACAGAATATCAAACAGGGCACATTACTTATGTTGTAGAGAAAGGAGATACTTTAAGCGAACTTGCATTAAGATTTAATACTACTGTTCAAGAAATAGCAATGCTTAATAACATACAAAATGTAAATTTAATTTATATAGGAGAAAAAATAAGAATAAAGAACTAGAAAAATCAATGTTTTTCTGATATAATACGAAAAATATAAAGAAGGAAAACAAAATTATGACAGACAATTTAGAAAAATTATCTCAAATAGTTATCTCAGGAAAAATTGAAGAGAATATTGATTTTATTAAACAACAGATCCCAGAAATAGAAAATATGATAGGATTTGATCACAGACATCCACATCATCATTTAGATGTTTGGAAGCATACTTTGGAAGTTGTAAAAAATATTAACTCTCAAGATTTAGAGTTAAAAATGGCTGCACTTTTACATGATATTGGAAAACCGTTTTCATACCAGGATGAAGAAGTAAGACATTTTCATGGACACCCAGAAGTATCAAGTCAAATGTCAGAAGATATTTTAAGAAGACTTAGATACAATGAGAATTTTATTAGAAATGTATGTTATTTAGTTAGAACTCATGATACCATTATTGATTTGCAAAATCTTGATAATTCTTATAAAATGGTAATGAAAAGATTAGAATTACAATATGCTGATGCAAAAGCTCATGCACCTAGTAAAGTTGGAAAAAGAATAGAAGTCTTAGATGGTATATCACAAAAATTAAAAAGAAAATCAGAAGAAGAAAGACAAATTTAAAATATGAAAATCTCGACCACATTCTGCGGTCGAGATTTCTTGATTAATAAGGATAGACAAATCTTTTGTTTTCACATTTATGTGAGGATTTTAAGATTTCTTCATCTTCAGGAGCAATTAAAAGGTATATATTGCTATTTAAACCTAAATTCCATGTTACATCAACTAAAAGCCATTTTCCATCAATATATGCATAATTCCATGCATGAAATTCAGAAACTTCTTCAGATGAAATAACATAACCAGTAACAAAGATAACATCAAGGCCAGCCATATCTGCAACATATTTGAAAGCATATGCATAACCGTCACAAACACATTGTTTTTGAATAATAGCTCCATATGCATTATGAGTGTTTGGAAGAGAGTATGTTTTATCATATGATGCATTTTCAACTAACCAATTATTAATCTGTATTAATTTTTCATAATCGCTACCAGATAAAGTGTTAACAAATTCTTTAGTAATCGTTTCCAAAGCTTCAAGTTTGGCAACAATTTCAGCAGAACTTGAATTTGATCTTGTGTAACTATTGGTATCAGGATTTGGTTTTATTACATAATCATAATACTCTTGTCCATATTTTTCACTTTTAACAGCCTGGACACAGGCAATTTCTAAATAAATTTGACCATTTGGATTATCGAACAAATAAGCATAAAATGCCCGTCGAATAAAATTTATATATTCATCATATTTTTCAATTTTTCCACTTATGCAAATAAAACTTGTATTACCAATAAATAATTCTTTAGAAATATAAAATACATTATATATTTCTTTTTCGATATCATTTAATTGATTATAATAAAACATATTGGTGTTTATTTGCAGGTTTAGATTGTATTCTTTACACTTAATTTCTTCAACATTAGTACTACTTTGGCTTTCGTTTGCTTTAGAGAATCCCATTAATTGACTAGATAATAATACAAAAAGAAGCAATAATATCAACCGATTACAAAATATTTTCCTTATCCTTTCCATAATGTCAACCTCCAATCAATAAAAACTGTAATAAAGTTATATCCTCAGTCTTTTGTATAATTAGGTATATTTGAACTATATCATAATGACAAAAAAAGACAATATTTGATATACAAACGAGATGCAATTTATAGGATAAATATAAAGTCTGCCTACTAAATTACCTTGTTTTTTATGCTAAATTGTGGTAAAATATAAACGTTTTATTATTTTAGTTAATGGGTCATAAGGAGGAAAAATGTTTAAAATTCATTCAGAATATAAGCCAACAGGTGACCAACCACAGGCAATAGATTATTTAGTAAATGGAATAAACAAAGGCGAGAAATTCCAAACACTTCTGGGTGTTACGGGTTCTGGAAAAACATTTACAATGGCAAATATAATAGAAAAGACACAAAAACCAACTTTAATTTTAGCACATAATAAAACTTTGGCTGGACAACTTTATTCCGAATTCAAAGAGTTTTTCCCAGAAAATAGAGTAGAGTATTTTGTTTCGTACTATGATTATTACCAACCAGAAGCATATATAGCCTCTTCAGATACTTATATAGAAAAAGATGCATCAATCAATGATGAAATAGATAAATTACGTCATTCAGCAACAGCATCACTATTTGAAACAAGAGATGTAATAGTAGTAGCATCTGTATCATGTATATATGGTTTAGGAGATCCAATAGATTATGAAAATATGATTGTTTCACTTCGTCCAGGAATGGAAATAGATAGAAACAAAGTAATGAAGAAATTAATAAATATGCAATATACAAGAAATGAGATGGATTTTAAAAGAGGAACATTCAGAGCAAAAGGAGACATATTGGAGATATTCCCATCAAATCAAGAAGAAACAGCAATAAGAGTAGAATTTTGGGGAGAAGAAATTGAAAAGATTTCTGAAATAAATCCATTAACAGGAAAAGCTACAGCAACAAGAGAACATGTTATGGTATATCCAAATTCTCACTATGTAACAAGTAAAGATAAACTTGAAAGAGCATTAGTTACAATTGAAGAAGAAATGGAAAAACAAGTAACATATTTTACAGAAAATAAAAAATTAATAGAAGCACAACGTATAGAAGAAAGAACAAATTTTGATATAGAAATGTTAAAAGAAACAGGTTTCTGCCAAGGTATAGAAAACTATTCTAGACATATAAGTGGTAGAGAAACAGGAAGCCCACCATATACATTATTTGATTATTTCCCAGATGATTATTTACTATTAATAGATGAATCACATGCTACAGTACCACAAGTAAGAGCGATGTATAATGGTGATAGAGCAAGAAAAGAATCTTTAGTAAATTATGGATTTAGACTTCCATCAGCATTTGATAATAGACCGTTAAAATTTGAGGAATTTGAAGAAAGAATTAATCAATGTGTATTTGTAAGTGCTACACCAGCAGATTATGAAAAAGAACATAGCAAAGAAAATGTAGTAGAACAAATTATACGTCCAACAGGTCTTTTAGACCCTAAGATAGAAGTGAAACCAACAGAAAATCAGATAGATGATTTAATGGATCAAATAGATATTCAAGTAAAAAAAGGAGATAGAGTTTTAGTAACAACACTTACTAAAAAAATGGCAGAAGATTTAACTGCATATTTAAGAAATGCAGGTATACGTGTACGTTATATGCATTCTGAAATAAAAGCACTAGAAAGAATGGAAATAATAAGAGATTTACGTATAGGAGAATTTGATGTATTAGTTGGAATAAATCTTTTAAGAGAAGGTTTAGATATTCCAGAGGTTTCTTTGGTTGCAATTCTAGATGCAGATAAAGAAGGTTTTTTACGTTCTGAACGTTCATTAATTCAAACAATAGGACGTGCTGCAAGAAATACAGAAGGTAGAGTTATAATGTATGCAGATGAATTAACTGATTCTATGGAAAAAGCTATTACAGAAACAAATAGAAGAAGAAAGATTCAAGAACAATATAATTTAGATCATGGAATAACACCTCAAACAATAAAGAAATCTGTTAGAGATGTTATTAAAGCAACAATAGTTGAAGACATACAAAGTAAATATAATATCAGTAAAGATGAAAGTGTTGAAGATATTATTTCTAAACTTACAGATGAAATGCTTAAATATGCTCAAAGCATGGAATTTGAAAAAGCAGCAGAATTAAGAGATAAAATAAAAGAATTAGAAAAGATGATGTAAAATTAAACACCCCGGCTACAGTAGCTGTAGCTAGGGTGAAAAACTCTTTTAGCGCCACATTTTTATTTTTTCTAATTTATCATCAAAATGTTTACTAAAAACTCTTGAAAGATGTACTGTAGCAAATATCATGATGATGCAAGCAATTACAGAAACAACTATACCAAATGTTGCACTTATTAGTAGTAATAGCGGATAGGTTATAAAAAACAAAAAACCATAATACCAGACATTTTCACTGCTAAGTATAATATAACTCAGTTTATTTCTATCGATAATAAGTTTGTTCCGTTCAATTGCTTCTATGATTTTCAAAATCATAAGTGATGCAACAGCAAGAAAAAGCCAGAACCTTGTTAGCAGTGTTGGCACATTAAAAAGTAGCAAAAGAAATGCTACAGCTATCAAAGGAATTATAAGTTTCTTTTTGAATTTCTGGTTTCTTTGGTTATCTGTTGCCAGATCGATTAGAGTTTCTTTGAGTTTTGTTTTCATATAGAGCTCCTTTCAAAAATGTTTGAGATGTAAAGTTAACAGTTGTGTGTCCCTAAAGGGGCTATTTTTAAAAACTTAAATCTAAACAATTATATCATATTTAATGCTAATATTCAACACTTAACATAAAATAAAAAACGTTAGTATATAGTATTAGAAAGACTGCTTCTTAATAAGAAGCAGTCTTTCTTTTGGGTAAAATTAATTTAAAAATTTAAAGCAGGATGTCTCCTTGTGCATGGTTCCAATCCCATGCAATATCGCTCGTAACTCCCACAAGATCTTTGTTAAAGAGCCTTTTTAAAAGGTTCCAATATACATCTGCGGTTTCATTCAGAACTTCCTGAGGAAGAGCGTGAGCGGCGCATACTGCTGAGGTTTCCTGTTTCAGAAAACGACGTACATATCTTTTGATGATATGCTTGTCTAAACTTGGTTGAGGTCTGCCAACTTGATAGCTTTTAAGATTCCAAAGTCTGCAACTGTCAGGAGTAAATGCATCAGAAATGATTACCAATTTGCGTTTTCCAGTGTTTACATCAAGAATTGTTCCAAATTCTATCTTGGCGTCTGCAATAATAATACCTTTTTGCATTGCATAATCATGAGCAAAAGAATATGCTCTAAGCGATGTTTCCCGAATGGATGTTGCAATTGAAAAAGCAAGGGTATAAATGTAGTCTCTTTGCTCATTTTCCAATTCAATATTTTCAATCAGATACTTTTTGATTACATCAATTGTATCTGCGAAAGAAATATTTGTATCAGGTTCATTTATTCCGCCTTTTAATGATGGTGTATAAATTGGATTGGGAAGACGTTGTGAGTCTTTTAAACCTTTTGGTAGAACATTACCATACATATTGTGATGCATGCGGTAAGCTTCCCAACTATCAGATTCCTCAACGTAATATCCTCTTACAATACACTCCAGTGGAATAGGAATACATTCTCTTACTGCAATCATTCTTCCTGCAAATTGTTCTCCAACTCCAAACTTTAGCAGAGAGGAGGCATCACTTGCAATAATTGCATTCTGAACTACACCTGCTTTTTCAAGCAATTTCATCCAGCAATTAGAGATCTGATTTAAAGCAACACCTTTCATCGGAATTTCATCTGGAAAAACGATGTCATCAATTGTGAACTTGTCAGTTCGTTCAATAAACTTTAGATGTGGGAAATCAGTATTCCGATAGCAATTACTGGTTTCCTCTTCACGAAATAGTTCTAAGGGCATAGTTATCTACCATCCTTTTCTAATGTATATTTACCCAAATCTTTATAGTCCATAATAATGAGACCAAAAGTTCATTATGAAAATATATATTTGAGCCTCAACATTATATCATAAACCTTAGATTTTGTCTACATAAAATTATAGCCTGCAATAAAAAAACAAATTTTTGTATAAAATGATAAAAATAGTATACAAACCTTTGTTTTTGTGCTATAATAGAAACACTTTTGAAAATTTAACATTAATAGATATTGCAATAGTAAATTTATCCATATTAAAGGGGTTAGAAATGAACGATAAAATTATTATTAAAGGCGCAAAAGTGCACAATTTAAAAAACATTAATTTAGAAATACCAAAAAATAAATTAGTAGTTGTTACTGGACTTTCTGGTTCAGGAAAATCTTCACTTGCGTTTGATACTATTTATGCTGAAGGTCAAAGAAGATATGTAGAAAGTTTATCTTCTTATGCAAGACAATTTTTAGGAATGATGGAAAAACCAGATGTAGAAAGTATAGATGGTCTGTCACCTGCAATTTCAATAGATCAAAAAACAACTTCAAAAAATCCTCGTTCTACAGTTGGTACAGTTACAGAAATATACGATTTTTTACGTTTATTATATGCAAGAATAGGAATTCCATATTGTCCTAATTGTGGTAGAAAAATTGAAAAACAATCAATAGATCAAATAGTTGATAGTGTACTTTCTTTAGAACAAGGTACAAAAATTCAAATATTAGCTCCGATAGTAAGGGCTAAAAAAGGAGAATATACTAAACTTCTACAAGATATGCAAAAAGAAGGTTTTGTTAGAGCTAGAATAGATGGACAAAACTATGAATTATCTGATGATATTGAATTAGACAGAAATAAAAAACATAATATAGATATTATAGTAGACAGACTAGTAGTAAAAGATGAAATTAGAAATAGACTTGCTGAGTCTATAGAAACAGCAATGAAACATTCTAATAATTTAGTCAAAGTTGATGCAGTTGGAATAGGAGAAAAACTATTTAGTAGTAATTATGCTTGCCCAGATTGCAATATCAGTTTTGAAGAGTTGTCACCAAGAATGTTTTCATTTAATAATCCTATGGGGGCTTGTCCAGATTGTTCTGGTATAGGTTATCTTATGAAAATGGATGAAGAATTAATTATTCCAGATAAAAATAAAACACTATATGATGGAGTAAAAGCCTTTGGTTCTAGTACATTAAAAAAAGGTGATACTATGGCAAGAATGTATTTTGAGAGCATCGGGAAACATTATGGCGTAGATATAGCCAATAAACCAATAAAGAAATTACCTAGGGAATTTTTAGAAAAAATTCTTTATGGTACAGGAGATGAAGAAATTGATTTCGAATATTCTTCAGTAGCTGGTGTAAGAAAATTTACGCAAGCTTTTGAAGGTGTACTTCCAACATTAGATAGAAGATATAGAGAAACAAAATCAGATGGAATGAGACTATTCTATGAATTTTATATGAGCAATAGTCCTTGCTATACTTGTAATGGATCAAGATTAAAAAAAGAAGTTTTATCAGTTAAAGTTGGAGATAAAAATATTAGCGAAATTACAGATCTTCCAATAAATAGATTAAAAGAATATTTAAGCAATCTTGAGCTTAGTAAAACAGATAGAATGATAGCAGATGTTATTTTAAAGGAAATACTAGTACGTCTTCAATTCTTAACAGATGTGGGCTTAGAGTATCTTACATTATCTAGAAGTGCAGGAACATTATCTGGTGGAGAAGCTCAACGTATTAGATTAGCTACTCAAATTGGTTCTGGATTATCAGGAGTTTTATATATTCTAGATGAACCAAGCATTGGTTTACATCAAAGGGATAATGATAGACTTTTAGCTACAATGAAAAAACTTCGTGATTTAGGAAATACTTTAATTGTAGTAGAACATGATGAAGATACAATGTATGCAGCAGATCAAATCATAGATATCGGACCAGGTGCAGGTGTTCATGGAGGAAATGTTATTGCTCAAGGAACAGCTGATGAAATAAAAAATATTGAAACATCTATTACTGGTAGATATTTAAGTGGTAGAGAGAAAATATCAGTTCCTAAAAAAAGAAGAAAATCAAATGGAAAATGCTTAGAAATTGTTAAAGCAGAAGAAAACAACTTAAAAGATGTTACAGTTAAAATACCACTAAGTTTATTTAATTGTGTTACAGGTGTTTCTGGTTCAGGAAAATCTACCTTAGTAAACGAAGTTTTGTATAAAAATTTAGCTAAAGAGATTAATAGAGCAACAGATAAACCAGGAAAATGCAGTAAGATAAAAGGAATAGAAAATATAGATAAAATTATAAATATAGATCAATCACCAATAGGTAGAACACCACGTTCAAACCCGGCAACGTATACAGGAGTTTTTGACATAATTAGAGATATTTTTGCAGAAACAAATGAAGCGAAAATGAGAGGATATCAAAAAGGTAGATTTAGTTTTAATGTTACTGGTGGAAGATGCGAAGCTTGCCAAGGTGATGGAGTTTTAAAAATTGAAATGAATTTCTTGCCAGATATTTATGTACCTTGCGAAGTTTGTAAAGGAACTAGATATTCTAGAGAAACATTAGAAGTAAAATATAAAGGAAAAAGCATTTCAGATGTATTAGAGATGACTGTTGAAGAAGCATTAGAATTTTTTAACAATATTCCACGTATTAAAACTAAGATACAGACACTTGCTGATGTTGGACTTGGTTATATAAAACTTGGACAGCCTTCAACAACTTTATCTGGTGGAGAGGCTCAAAGAGTTAAACTTGCTACAGAACTTTCAAAAAGAGCTACAGGAAAAACATTATATATACTTGATGAACCTACAACAGGTCTTCATATAGCAGATGTTCATAAACTAGTGGATATTTTACAACGTTTAGTAGATACTGGAAATACAATTTTAGTTATTGAGCACAATTTAGACTTAATAAAAACAGCTGATCACATTATAGATTTAGGACCAGAAGGCGGAGAAAATGGTGGAGAGATAATTGCAATAGGAACACCAGAGCAAATCTGTAAAAATGACAAATCTTATACAGGAAAATTCTTAAAAAAATATCTAGATTAATAAAAAACCTCTTCACTAATAATGAAGAGGTTTTTCTTAAATAGTATCTATTTAAACAGTACTTTTGCTAATACTTAAAATAAGTATAATGAATTTTTTGTTTTAGCTAAGTAGTTAAACATTATTCAATACAATAAGTAAAGCTTAAAAAGTCACTACTTAAAAATTAATTAGAACTAATTATTTTTTGATGTTTCGTTGTTATTGTTATTATTGTTTGAATTAGAACCTTTTGATTTATTATTTTTCTTTGACATCTTAGAAAGCACCTCCTTTGACTAATCATAGTATTTGTTATTTTTTTCAAATTATACAATAAATAATATTTATTATATAATAGTAATAGAAATTGTGTAAAACAATACTTTATTTACTAAAAATCGTATTGAAGAAATAACATAACTCTGATATAATGCATAATGTATAAAAAGGATTTTTAATAGTTAAAATATAAAAAGATTGGGGAAAATATGGAAAATATTGTAATTGGAATTGAAGGATTAGTTGGTGCTGGAAAAACAAGTATTTGTAGAGAACTTATAAAAAAAATGCCAAATACTATATTGTTAAATGGAGGAAATTTATATAGAGCTATTGTATATAGCATGATACAAAATGGTAATAAATTAGAAGAGTTAGAAAAGCAAGGTAAAAAATTAGATATAAAAGAAATGATGGATTTATTTAAAATTCAAATAAAAATAGAAAATAATGAAACAATAATATATATAAATAATAAAAGAGTAGATGAAGATGAAATACAGTCTAAAGAAAACTCTATGGCAGTATCAACAGTTGGAGGAAGTGCAGATAATAAAAATCTATTCAAATTTGCAAGAAATTTAATAGACAATTTAAAACAAAGGAGCAATGTAATTGTCTCTGGAAGAAGTGTAATGAAAATATATCCAGATTGTGATTATCATTTTTTTATTGTAGCTGATTTAGAAGAAAGAGTAAAAAGAAAATGTTCTCAATACAATAACAAAGAAACAGAAGAAGAAATAAAAGCAAATATAATAAGAAGAGATGAGCTCCAAAAGAAAGCTGGATTTTATGAATATAGTAGTATTACAAGAGAAATAGACGTTACAGATTGTAAAACTGTTTTAGAATCTACAAAAAAAGTTCTAAATCATATAAACTATGTAGAAACTGCGACAGTGGGCGTATAAATTAATATATTAATAAGTAAGGAGGTGCAACAATGGAATACATAAATGAAAAATTATTAGAATTTAATAATTATCTAAAAGGTAGAAAAGTTGCTATTATAGGACTTGGAGTAAGTAATATTCCACTTATAGATTATCTTCACGACTATAAATCAGAAGTGGTAGTGTTTGATGGAAGAGAAATAGACAATATTGAAAAAAATATCTTAGATAAAATTGTAAATTATGGAATGAAATTCTTTTTTGGAAAAGGATATTTAGAAAATCTAGTTGGATTTGATATTATATTTCGTAGTCCAAGCTGTCTTCCAACTACGCCAGAACTTATAGAAGAAGCAGAAAGAGGTGCAATAATTACAACAGAAGTAGAAATGGTTATTGAACTTGCACCATGTTTAGTAATTGGTGTTACAGGTAGTGATGGAAAAACTACTACTACAACATTAATTTATGAAATATTAAAAGAAGATGGATATACATGTCACTTAGGAGGAAATATTGGAACTCCTCTATTTACAAAAATAAAAGATATGTTACCAGAAGATATATTAGTTTTAGAATTAAGTAGTTTTCAATTAATGAATATGAAGATAAGTCCTAAAATATCTGTAATAACTAATATTACACCAAATCATTTAAATGTTCATAGCGACATGGAAGAATATATAGATGCTAAAAAGAATATTTTCAAATATCAAGATGAAAACGGATTATTAATTTTAAATTATGATAATGAAATTACAAGAGAATTTTATAACGAAGCACCAGGAAATGTTGTATACTTTAGTAGTAAGAACAAAATTCCAGATGGATATATTTATGATAATGAAGATGGAAAAATAAAAATTTGCGAAAATGGTTTAAGGAAACATGTTTTTGACACAAGATATATGAAACTTCGTGGAGTTCATAATTTTGAAAATGCATGTTCAGCAATAATAGCTACAAAGGATTTAGTAAAAAAAGAATCAATAGATAATGTACTTACTAATTTTAAAGGTGTTGAACACAGATTAGAATTAGTAAAAGAAACTAAGAATAGAGTTAAATGGTATAATGATTCAGTTAGTTCAAGCCCAACAAGAACAATGGCAGGTCTTAATGCTTTTGCATTAAAAAACATTATATTAATTGCAGGTGGTTATGATAAAAACTTGGATTATACTGCTTTAGGAAAACCAATAGTAGATAATTGTAAAGCATTAATACTTCTTGGTCAAACTTCAGATAAAATTGAAAAAGCTGTAAATATAGAGTTGAAAAAAACGAAAAAAGAATTAGAAATTTATAGATGTAAATCTTTATATCAAACTGTACAAACAGCAAATCAAATTACTAAAAGTGGAGATATAGTTTTATTTTCTCCTGCAAGTGCAAGTTTTGATATGTTTAAAAATTTTGTTGAAAGAGGAGAAACTTTTAAACAATATGTAAAAGAAATAGTTAAATAAAATTACTATTTATATGAGTGAAATTTAGGCGTTCCTTAAATTTCACTTTTTTTACACAAATAACAATTTAAGATAATATTTTAATATATACCTCATATACTATATTAAAGGAGGTATAAATTATGTTTTATTCAGGAAATGACAACTATATGCAAGATTTATATTTTTACAATCAAATTCCAAATCAAAATACATATAATGGGGTAGGAATGAATAATATAAATATGCAAAATCCAATGATGAATAATGGAATGTATATGAATCAGAATTCTAATATGTATTCTAATCAAGTACAGCAACCTAATATAAATACTTTATATCCAAGTACTTATAGAATATTAATGCCTGTTGTATCTAAAGTTGTTGCAAATAGTAATTGTCAATTTTTAAATGAGGATATATTAGATAATATGGTAGATACTGTTTTTAATATTACAGAAGGACAAATAAGTTATGAAAATGAACCTGAGCAAGTAACAACTAGAGAGAGAAATACTACTGCTCAAACTAACACAACATCTGTTTCACAAACAAATCCAAATAACAATAATACTACAAATGTAAGTAGTACAACTACAAGAGTAAATAATGTGACTCAAAATTCAAACAATTCCACAAATAATTCAAATGATAACTTACTTAGAGATATTATTAAAATTCTTATTATAAGAGAAATACTTTTTAGAAGACAATTTCCGAATTCAAATATGCAAAATAGTAATGTAAATATGTATAGTATGAATAATGGAATGTGTCCATATTGTAATATATAAACAATTTATTAGAAAATCAAAAAAATATGTATATTTTCATATTTTATGAATATAATCAAAATAGGTGAGTTATAAATATGAGTTATTTATCTGTTTTGAAAAAATTTATTATAGGAATATTGATTATAGTTAGTTTTTTATTAATTTTTAAACTAACTATTTTCTATATTCCTTTTTTAATTGCATATATAATTTCAATAATGATAGATCCTATAATTAAATTTGTAAATAAAAAGATTCGATTAAGCAGAAAAGTTAGTAGTGTAATTGTACTTGCTACAATATTTGTTATTATAGCTGCATTATTAGTATGGGGAATAGTAAGATTAGTAGCAGAAACTACTAATTTGCTTGAAGGATTGAATGTATATCTTGAAAAAACATTAAATTTTATATCTGAAAAAGTATCTAGTTTTGACTTTTCTAAGTATAAAGTATCAAACGATGTAATAAATATTTTTGAAGATACTACAACGGATTACTTAAATACATTTGCCAAGTATATAAAAGATTTTTTAACAAAAATCTTAAACTATATAACTTCACTACCTAATATGTTTATAAATGTTATAATAACAATACTTGCAACATATTTTATAACTTCTGATAAGTTCTATATTTTAGATAGAATGGAGCATCATTTGTCAAAAAAGATGGTAGGGAAAATAACTAAACATGCAAAAGAAATAACCTCTTCACTCGGAGGCTATTTAAAAGCTGAAATTATTTTGAGTATAATTACGTTTATGGTTGTACTTACAGGATTAAATATTTTTTATCTTATTGGTATGAATGTTGATTATCCAATATTAATGGCGATTGTAATTGGATTTGTTGATGCACTTCCAATACTTGGAGCAGGAAGTGTAATGATTCCATGGAGTATTATACTTTTTTTAAATTCTAATAATTCTTTAGCTTTTTCAGTAATAGGATTATATATTTTTATTGTTGTACTAAAGCAATTATTAGAACCAAAACTTGTAAGTAATAATATTGGAATTCATCCGATATTTACTTTAATCGCAATGTATACAGGGTTCAAATTAATTGGAATAATGGGTCTGTTAATTGGACCAATAGTATTAATAATTATTAAAAATATATTTGCAGAAACACTAGATAAAGGGATAATAAATTCCATCATGGATATTTAATCTAATATATAACTGCTGTTGGAACATATTCATCATCAGGAAGAGGAACTGTTGCATTTTCTGGTTTTGAAGTAGATTCTATAGAGGTTATTTTTAAAATGGGAGTAGCTATATTATTATAAGTTCCTTTGGTGATTTCTCCTTTAATATTTACCCAAGTGTACGTTTGGTAATCAAGAGCATTATCGCAAGAACATAAAAATCCTACAATTAAAGTTTGATGATTACCTATATCCATATCTCTTGCTAGAACAAATTGATTATCAGAAAAGCCATTTACTCTATAGATATATCCAGAAAAGGAAATTTTTTGACCAATATATGTATCAATATTATTATGTACCTGTTTTAAAATATTTGTGTAATTATCTTTTGCAATTTCTGCATATTCTGAAGAGGGAATAGAATCATCTATTAAATTAAATTCTTTGTTTCTATTTATATTTTGATAAATATTATATATACCTACAATTCCTAAAGTGATGCATATAATTAACATTATTATTAAGATAAACTTAAATATAAATTTTTTGTTTAATTTAACATTGTAAATAATCATATTAAAACTCCTTTGTGTTAAATTTATATTAAAGTATATGAAACTATAATTTAAATATGAATAATTTTTAAATAAAAGCAGACCCCATGTAATTCTACATAGGGTCTACTTCAGAAATTTTGGTTTTTTTTCATACATAACTACTTGCCTCGAATAAACTCCACTAAAGCAGCAGTGATGCCATAGGTGATAAGACCAGGAATAATTGCTGCAAAAATAGATCCAATCAAAGTAAAGATTGACGGGTTTTGAATGAATACACTGAAACAACCAATAGTGGCACCGATGAAAAACAGATCAGCAAAAATTGAAAAAATAATAGAGAATATATCTCCGAAAGCGAATTTTCTTTTTTTCATTTAATCCCTCTCTTTCTTACAGATGATGTTTTTGGTTACTTTTCTCCTTTCTGTTGCTCTAAAGCGCCTTTTCCTTCTTCTGAAATTTCAAGGGTGTTCTGGAGAACTTGGCTGAAAGTAGAGTGTGTGCATCCATATACAAGACCAAGCTGACGGCGACGTCTTTCGTTGGGATCCTCAGTAGAGTGCTTACTTTTCGGCAAACTATCTATGGCTTTAACCCGGGGTATGAGATTCATATTCATAAATTCTCCTCCTTCTGAATTTTAAAAATGTCCGACAAAACGTTCCTATATATTAATTATATCAGTTTGGGATATAAATTGCAAATTAAGTTGATAGACAAATTTTGACTTATTGTCTATTGCAAAATCTACTATTTAGTGATATAGTTGAAAAGTATATTTTAAATACTTAAAGGAGGCAGTCATATGGGACTTTTTAGTAAAATCTTTGGAAGCTATAGCGAAAAACAAGTAAAGAAAGTTATGCCTATAGTTGAAAAAATAAATAGTTTAGAACCAGAAATGGAGAAATTAACAGATAAAGAATTAACAGCCAAAACACAATATTTTAAGGAAGAGTTAGCTAAAGGAAAATCTTTAGATGATATATTACCAGAAGCTTTTGCAGTAGTTAGAGAAGCTTCAAAAAGGGTTTTAGGAATGAGACACTTTGATGTTCAATTAATAGGTGGTATAGTTTTGCATCAAGGTAGAATTTCTGAAATGAGAACTGGTGAAGGAAAAACATTAGTTGCTACATTACCAGTATATTTAAATGCACTTACAGGAAAAGGGGTTCATGTAGTTACAGTTAATGAATATTTAGCAAAAAGAGATAGCGAATGGATGGGTAAAATTTATAGATTTTTAGGTCTATCTGTTGGGCTTGTTTATGGAAGAATGCCCTTCCAAGATAAAAAGACTGCCTATCAAGCAGACATCACTTATGGTACAAATAATGAATTTGGCTTTGATTATCTAAGAGATAATATGGTTATTCATAAAGAAGAAATGGTTCAAAGAGGACTAAATTATGCCATTGTAGATGAGATAGATAGTATTTTAATTGATGAGGCTCGTACACCACTTATTATTTCTGGTAGAGCAAATAAGTCATCAGATTTATATAAAAAGGCGAATTCATTTGTTAGAAAACTACAAGCTAAAGTGATTATTGAAGAAGATGTTAAAGATTTTGAACAAATAGAAGATAATGAAAAATATGATTATATAGTTGATTTAAAGGCAAAATCTGCTACATTGACTGCAAAAGGTATTGAAAAAGCAGAACGAGAATTTGGATTAGAGAACTTAAATGATTTAAATAACTCTGATATAGTCCACAATATAAATCAAGCATTACGTGCTCATGGTATTATGAAAAGAGATATTGATTATATCGTAAAAGATGGAGAAGTGCTTATAGTAGATGAATTTACAGGTCGTATTATGTATGGAAGAAGATATAATGATGGATTACATCAAGCAATTGAAGCAAAGGAAGGTGTAAAAATAGCAGACGAATCTAAAACTTTAGCAACTATTACTTTCCAAAATTATTTTAGAATGTATGAAAAATTATCTGGTATGACAGGTACTGCAATGACAGAAGAAAATGAATTTAGAGAAATTTATAGTTTAGATGTTGTTGCTATTCCTACAAATAAACCATTAATCAGAAATGATCAAACAGATGTAATTTATAAAAACGAATCTGCAAAATTTAGAGCAGTAATAGAAGATATTAAAGCTTCACATGAAAAAGGTCAACCAGTTTTAGTTGGTACAGTTTCAATTGAAAATTCAGAGAAAATTAGTTCTTTATTAAATAAAGAAGGAATAAAACATGAAGTTTTAAATGCTAAAAATCATGAAAAAGAAGCTGAAATAATTGCTCAAGCTGGTAAATATGGTGCTGTTACAATTGCAACAAATATGGCAGGTCGTGGTACTGATATTATGCTTGGTGGAAATAGTGAATATCTTGCAAAACAAGAAATGAGAAAAATGCAATATGAAGAAAGACTAATTGAGCAAGCAACAGCTTTTAATGAAACTGATGATAAAGAAATATTAGAAGCAAGAGCTAAATTTAAAGAATTAGAAAATAAATTTAATGAAGAAATAAAAGATGAAAAAGAAAAAGTAAGAGTTGCTGGTGGTTTAAAAATTATTGGTACAGAAAGACATGAATCAAGAAGAATTGATAATCAGTTACGTGGACGTAGTGGTCGTCAAGGAGATCCTGGTGAAACTAGATTCTATCTTGGACTAGATGATAATTTATTAAAAATATTTGGTGGAGATTTAATTACAAAAGTATTTGATAAAGGAAATATTCCAGAAGATTTACCAATAGAAAATGGACTTATTTCAAAAACAATTGAAAGTGCTCAAAGTAAAGTTGAAGGTAGAAACTTTTCAATAAGAAAACATATTTTAAGCTATGATGATGTTATGAATACTCAAAGAAATTTAATTTATAAAGAAAGAATGAGTGTTTTAGATGGAGCAGATATTAGAGAAAACATTATTAACATGATAGAAAGCTCTTGTGAAATGATAGTAGATACTTATAGAGAAGAAATAGACTCAGGAAAGGTTAATAAAGAATCTTTATTAAATGAAATCAAAGTTTCTTTGAATATGGCGGATATTGATGCACTAAAAGAAGAAAAAATTTCAAGTGATAAATTAGTTCAAGAATTAAAAGATAAAGCAATTAAAAATTATGAAGCTAAAGAAAAAGAATTTGGTGATGATATAAGAGAACTTGAAAGAGTGGTCTTATTAAAAGTTGTAGATGGCAAATGGATGGACCATATAGATGAAATGGATGAACTAAAAAACGGTATTGGTTTAAGAGCTTATGGTCAAAAAGATCCAGTAGTTCAATATAGAATTGAAGGTGGAGATATGTTTGCTGACATGATAAATCAAATTCAACTAGAAGTTACAAAAATAATGATGCATGTTGTTAAAGCAAATAAAGACATAAAAAGGCAAGCAGCAGCAAGTATAACTGGTGAAGGCTTAGATAGTAGCGCGATGTCTTCAATTAATGCTGTTGGAGAATCAAATATACCACAAAATGGTGCGTCAAATGAAAAAGCAAAACCAATTGTAAATGAAGGACCTAAAGTTGGAAGAAACGATCCATGTCCATGCGGAAGTGGTAAGAAATATAAAAATTGTTGTGGTAGAAACACATAAATAATTAAGTAAAGAGCTATGAAAAAAAACATAGCTCTTTTAAAATATTATGTTTACAAAGATTGACATAATATCACAAAAGTGATATAATTCCTGCGTAGTGTAATTAGAAACCAAACAATAATTTCAATGGAGGTAGACAAAATGGAAAATAACAATCAGACTACTCAGATGACTCAGGCAACCACACTGGTTCCCGATGTGGCAAGTGTTGGTGTAACTGTAAGTGTTCCTGCAACTGCTACCGATGTATTACCACTTAACTATGAACAGGCTCTTGCCAGCTATACCGAGGCAGAACGGCAGGAAATTGTAGCTCTGTCTGACAGTATCGATGTTCGCAAAATCGAGAATGTCATGAGCTATGGTTCTGTGGCGCTCAAGCGAACCTTTGACCAATGCGGAAATTTTCTGAAGAATGAAAGAGGTTCTCATGCTGACCAGGAAGTTATCAACCGAGTAATCGAGCTTTCCAAAAAGGCTTCCAGCAGCTATGATGATTTCAACCTGGTTCTTCAGGAACCTGGTCTGTTCCAGAAACTTCTTCTGAGGCTTACAACGGGATCTAAGGGAGCTTCTAGGGCGGACAAAGTGCAGAAGAGTGCGGTAACCAACTACAAGCTATTGATGGAGCTGAAAACATCCTGCGACAAATGGCTGGATATGCTTAAAAAAGCTATGGGCGACATTGAGCAGTCGGCTATGAGTGATGCTGAAGCTATTGGTTTGCTCGAAAAGTACATCATTGCGGGTCATATGGCTATCGACCGAATCGGAGGTGAGCTTGCGGCAATCGAGCAGCAGCACCAGCAGACTGGTCTGGTAAAATATGCTCAGGATTATCAAGCTCTCAAGGAAGGTTTCGATATTTTCAATATAAGTATGAATAACCTTGAGAAGTCCAGAATCATGTACTATCTGAGCATTGCACAGCTTTCCCTGATTAGGAAGAGCAACCGAAATGTGCAGATTACCATCCATACTCAGGTAAATGAGAGCATGGGCCTTATTGGTCAACAGCTCAGGAACGCTCTGCTGAATGCCCAGACTAGGGAAGTTCTGGAAGGGCAGAATGCTATCATAAGGTTGAGCGATGAGCTCATCCAGGATATCAGCAAGTCCGTTGGCATGACTGCTGAACAGACTGAAAAGGCTTTGTATGCCAGCTTCTACAACGCTGAAGCGGCGAAAACTGCTGTGACTACAGTTATCAATAGTTGTGAGGAAATCAAGAAGACTGCAAGTGAGATGTTGCCGAAGATGAAGGCAGATTTGACAGAGCTGAATGGGCTAATCGAACAGCTTGAACCGCTTGTTGGAACATCCATTGAAACTACGAAAAATGGACAAAACAGCACAACTCCTACTGGAGCTGCTGGACTGAAATTTTAATTTCAATAAGAAATGATATGAAAAAGGGCGAATTTCTCAAAAAAATTCGCCCTTTTTTCTTGTAATTTACATAAAAATGTGATATTATGTATACGTCGTTTTTTATAAACTAATATTAGAAAGGAGAAATGGGAATTATGATTATTACTTCTCAGGGATTTGGACATTTTACAAGTGGAATAAACAATCAGGATTTCGGAATCGAAAGCGAGAAAATGCTTCTCATTTTAGATGGATGCAGTGCTGCGAAATATGCGGAATCTGGAACACGGTTGTTTGCACAGCTTTTCTCTAGAAGGGAGGAATGGGATAACTTAGAAAAATTTGAAGATAATGTGAAAGGTGTTTTTGATGACCTTATTAGCCTGCTGGAAAAGTACTATCCAGTACGGGAACAGCTGGAGAAGGATTTCATCATGGAAAATCTTCTTTTTACAATCATTGCCTGTTTTGATACAGAGGATAGTTATGTTGTTAAGTTGTTTGGTGATGGATATGTTGTCGCTCAAAACAAAAAAGGTTTGCTTAGCTATCTGAGATTTTCTTATGGCAAATGCCCGCCATACTTTGCATACAAATATTGCGATTTGCCGGGGCTTAGTTTTAGTGATTATGGATTTAAAACATTTACTTTTAGTAAAGAATCATTCAAAAATGTAATTATTGCAACAGACGGAATTATGCCTATTGCCAGAGGAGATATAAAAGGGATAGACACTGGTCTTACCACAGCAAATGCTCCTTTGATTACAATGGATATAAGAGACAACAGAACAAATTTCAATGATGATGTAACAATCGGAATGTTTGGAGGGAAAAAATAATGGCATTATTTAATAATAAAGGCAAATGGGGAGCAAAGAAAACTACTCCTACACCTAAGACATCTGACAAGAAACAAGAGGCAACAAAGATTGATAAAACTAAACCTGTAAAGGGTAAAGAACTTAAGACTCCTGAAACAAAAGTTACAGAAGTGAAAAAGAATGTAGTTGAACCAACTCAATCGTATAGTTCAATTGACCCTGATTTACAATTTCAGGTTATGTATGGGCTCGTAAATCAAGATGGATCTCTTCCTGGGACAACACCTAAAACAGATCCAGTAGCACCTGCTACCACTGGCGATCAACCACAAGTGGCGACAACTCCTGTAACAGTTACCAAGTCTGGTTCTACTACAAGCCCTGTTGGAACTGTAGGCACTATTAAAAGCACGTTTTTTCCTAAAACAGTATATAAGCGGCTAGTAAATAAAAAGCTGACTATTATTCTGTTGGAAAATACTTCTATAGTTGCAAAGCATAAGGACAAGGTGCTGCAAATCGTAGATAACTTTGTAAGATCTGATATGATTTGTATTATCAATTATGGAAGCTCTGTTAATGCAAGCGAAATTATTGATGTGCATAATGGCAAAGACCTTACAATTATGTATGATGAAAGCGCAGGAGTAGAATCGTGTTTGTTTGATGCTTTAATTGAACTGGAGAAAATTGTTTCAAGTAAATATTTAGTCACAGAAGAAACTGAACATGAACGAGTTTCTATAAACAGTATTGATGTGATTGGTATTGGAACTTGTACAGATAATTGTTCCACAACACCTAAAGACGAAGCTATGGACAAGTTCTATCTGATGTCCCTTAAATCAAAAGTTGTAACAAAATACTACTGTCTTACTGATGAGTTCTTTATGGCTGCGGCAGAAATCGGATTTCGTTCGATTGGTGCTATTTCCAAAACTTATCAATAAGAGGATTGGAGTGATATGAAAGTGACATTTATTGAAAAATTTTACAGCTTCTTAAATGCTATTATTTCTCGGATTACTGGGAAAGAAGTACAAAGTGGCACACCAGTTCTTGCGTTAGCAGAAAATTCTATTGTGCAATCTTCTGCTTCTTTCGATGTTTCTGATGAAGATAATTCTTCTGATGATTTATTAGAGGAGCGGATAAATGTCGCAAAACGGACGCTGATGACAAAACTGTATAATCTTGAACAGGAAATTGCTGTATTTGAAGACGATTTTCCGTCTGAATATCAAAATTTTTTGCAGAGAATTGACGAGATAAGAGCTTCATACAATTCGAGTGTGGAATCTCTTAAGAAACTTTTAACTTTTGAGATTGATCCAGAAATGGATAGTACCAAAATTGATGAAGTGATTAGGCTCGAAAATGAAATCAAGAGATTTATTGATACTACAGTAAAGTTTCACATTATTTCAAAACGCTTACAGCGATTAATAAAAAAATTGAATATTTTATACAATGTTTCGATTTTGCATTCAAGTGAATGCGAAAAAGAAAAGGTTTGTACACAACTTAAGCACGCTATACAATCAGAAAGTAAACTTGCAGAAGAATTCAAAACATGTGATTATATTTTGCAAGATAAGCAGCTTAAAGAAAGAATTATTGACTTACTCTCATATGTAGACTATGCAATATTCAAATGCGGAATTCGGAATTCAAGCATCAGACCTGAAAGTTTAATTGAAAGCCTGGTAATGAAAAATCAATTTGATAGTTTTGACTATGGATCAGCATTTATTGCTTTTATAAAAGATGAATTATCAGATTTTCTTGAACTTTTACCATTAGTTTCAGATGTTGGATGCCGTAATCTTTTAAAAACAAAGTCTGATAAGTTACTCAGAAATCTGGCGTATGCTGATGATTTATATAAAATCATTCTATGCAGTGAATTTTGGGAAGACTTTTTAAGTTTTGAATCAACTCTCATTGAAATGCTGAAAGTAAGTGGGGTTGAAAAGGATATTGCAAAAGTAAAACTTATTTGTAGAATGGACATAAATGTGAACGAAAACGAAGTTTTAGTTTCACCCATAACAACTACAAATTTTACCTTGGTAAGCATTTATGCTACAACACATGATGAGCGTATAATGCTATTAATCAAGTTACTCAAAAACTTATCCAAAGATATAACATACAAGGAAATTTATTTCTTATTAGTGCTTTTTGATGCTCTTGAAGTAGTTCAAAGCACACCAAATGATCTTATAAAGCATATAGAAAAGTATATTTCCAAGTATCCATACAACCATAAAACCATTGAAGAGAAGAAACAGGAAGTTTTCTCTTCTTCTAATAAAGAATATGTAGTTATCTTTTCTTTAGATGACTACGAAAATGCAATTGTCAGTACACTTGAGAATTTGAAATTTGATTTTAAAGTGGAAAATGGCAATGTATTTGTAAATTCGTTTTACTTCAATGGTTTAGAAAATGTACTAAGTAGCTTGCAAACAAACACTAATAACGTATAATATGGAGGTAAAAAATGTCTAACTATTTCAATTTCTCTTCTGACAGGATTGATATCTTTTTGTTGCTGTTGGATAGTTCAACTTCTATGGATGATGATGTAGGAAACGTTCGGAAAGGACTGGAAATGTTCAGGGAAAGCTTTAATGGCTTTTACCTTGCAAATTCCATTGTTGTATCGGTTTGCTATTTCAATGACGATTTCTATGCAGGTGAATTTAGGCCTGTAATGGAAATGGATACCAGATATTCCACTGATGGAAAGACTGCTCTCAATTATGCTCTTGTTAAAGCAGGAGAGTATCTTAATACCTATGTCCGTGAGGTTGTCAAGCGTACTGGGGTTACCCCAAAAGTTACACTGGTATGCTTCTCTGATGGGCATCCATGTGGAGACAGAATGTACACTTCTGATGGTCAGGACGCTATTAAAAAGATGAACTACTCTGGTGTTACGACAGCTTTTGCAGCTTTTGGAGGAGAAATCAACGCGCAGTATGGAAAAGATATGGGCTTTATGGCTACTATCGATGTAACTAATCGTGAAGATCTCCTCAATTTCCTTGGCGTTGAGCTTTCCAATTCGTGCAAAGAACAGTCTCAGAGCCTTAAAGCTTTGGGGGCTAATTTCTTCAGTCAGGCTGTTGAAAAGAGTCAGTCTCAGGAATATTCTCAAACGACAGCTCAGGCCCTGGAAGATAACTCTTGGATCGATGAAATCTAACAACAATATTATCGTGGCCTGTAGGGGAACATGCTTCCCCTACAGACTACAGAAAAGTGAGGTAGCTTATGTATAATGCATTTAGAAACAAAATGACTGCTTTTTTCTTTCATAACTTTGGCATAAGCTCCTATGAACTTATATCTAAAGTAGAGGGAAAAGAGGAGATTTATCGGAAAAATGATAAGATAGCTATTCTAATTGAAGATGAGGAGATTGGAAAACGAATTTTTGATGTTGTAAAAAGTCTGAAAGACTGGGGAGAAACAATAAGCTCAGACCATGTAAACTTTAAGGTCACCAATTATGTTGCAGACAAGTATGATACTGTACAAATCCTGTTTGCTGAGATAACTCTAAACTTCGAAAATGATTGGGAACGAAGTTCTAAATTGGATAAATTATATGAGCTTGTTTCCTTTGTATATGCTATGCAGGAAAAAGGATATCTCCTAGATACAAGCAGTTTCAATAATGAAACTTGCAGAAATATATCTGAGTTTCTTTCATTTTTCAAACCTAATGGACATGAAGTGGAAAACTCCAATAGTTGTATTGTAAAATACGTTCATTACGTGTTATCTTCCAACATAGATTTTGATGACCTGTATCAACCAATTGTAAGAGACAATATAATTTATGCGATAAAAGATTTTCCATATTATATGCCAGTAATTCAGATGTGTTATAATTATTGTGCAAATGGAATTGTTCCTGATGATATTAAGCAAGTAATTCTGGAGGAAAAACGTGAAAGACAGCTTGATGACCAACCATACTATAACTATTTAGTGGTTGGCAATCCAGATCTTTCTGGAACATTACCTGTAACTGAGGAAAATGAAACTTACACAGTTTATGCCGAAAGTGTAAAAATCTATAAGAAACTTTCTTCTGATTTCGAGGAATTCTTAAAAGATGAAAATGATTTCTTTTGGCATATCAGAAAACAGGTAAGAGAAGACTTTAGCAATGTTATTATTGATTTTCACGGAAACATCATTGGTTATAAGTATACGCTACAAAATATAGGAACTTTACAGACTGTTTCAAATATTTCTTTTCAAAATCAAAAAGAAATTATTGAGTTCGTATCTGAGCTGTATAAATATTTAACAGCTATTCGTTCAAAAAGGTATTTTGACTCAATTGCTAATCAAAGCAATTTCAATTTGGAAAGCGATTTGATATATAGTCGGCCAAATGACGAATTTAAGATTGCCAAGCTCGAGGACTTGTTTAAACTTGTTACAGATGATGGAGAGGAACTCAACAGAAATATCACAAAACTCTTTTTCCAATTACTTCTTGCATATATTGAAAAAACATATGGCAAGCTTAAGAGTAAAAAAGCTTTTTTGAAAAAGAAAGAGATTAGATATTTAACTCCTGTTGTTGCAAAAGAGTTTGTAAGCTTTGCTTTAGGAACTTCTAACTATATTTCAGAAGATGCTATAGAGGCAGTACTTAATTTCTCTTGCAATATGGAGCAAGCCGAAGATGGATTACTCTATGACACAAATTTCCAGTATAATCCTTCTGAATCTGTTCCTTTTGTATTTGAAGATGAAGCAGAAAGTAAGTATGGAATTAAAGTCGAAAAAAGATTGTGTCAGAAACTGCAGGATGATTGTTTTTTGGTAACATTTAAACGCAGAAAAAATATTTCTACTTTGAAAAATGAGATACTGTCTGTAAAAAAAGAAATCGGAAATAAGATAGGTAGAATGAATAAATATGTTAATCTTACAGATATTACAGAAATTATCTATTCCGAAGAGATTGGTTCAGATGGCATGTATCTTGTTACTGGTTATGTTACAACCCCAATTCGAGGAATTCCTCTTACGAATGATATTATTTATGGCTTTGATAACAGAGAGATTCTTAAATTTGCTGCGAAATTAATGAGCAATTTTGGAAGGTATTATATTGAAAATTCACAAATTCATATTGATATAGTCCATGATGACAGCAAAGATGAAGATGATTTTACATTCTATATCAATATACTGGATTCAAATTTTCAGATTAGAAGAAGCTATAGTGATAATCAGAAGGAATTTGTAGATAACTTTTTTGATGAACTTAAAAACAATGGTTATAATCCAAATGCATTTGAGGGGATTGATTTTTCTGGATATTATACTATTGAAAATTATTTGATTAACAAAGCAGAAGCTATGGACGCTTTTTGCGATGAACATCAAGTATATTATGATAGTTATAATAAAATGTGTCCAGTTTGTGCTAAAACACGAGTTATCCTAGAAGATGGTTTTGAAGAAAGAAACCAAAAGGTTTTTGAAGATCAATATGCCATTCATTATAAAACAAGCTGGGATATGTGTGTGAAAGTCTACAAACAGGATTCTGTTAATATGAAAAAAATCGAGGAAAATATTGATTTCATTTTGGCAGGATCTAATCATGATAGAAGGCAGTTGCTCGGTCAAGATTGTTTTATTCCTTACAAAAAGGCTCTGAACAGTAATCGAGAATTTATCGGTTATACGTATGAATATGTTGATTTTGCAAGTGATGATTTTACAGACCTTAAAGACACTGAAAATTTGGAAAACTTGCCGAGATTGATGAGTTTGGTTCGATTAATAATGCAAGTTAAATCATGTTTTGACTATAATCTTGGATTTTCAATAAATCCATTTGGCAGTGTTTTCCTAAGCAAAAATCACAAGAAACAGGTTCAGATTGTGAATGTTGAATTCTTACAAAAAGGAGATAAATCAAGAGCAACAAAAAAATGGTTGTATAAGTATATCTGCCAGGTTCTAGATTCGGATAGTTACATTGAAATTGATGTTTCTAAATTGCCTGAAAATTTGAATTTCATTTTACAGACTCTTAAGGAAAATGCTCAGGAACTTCAAATGTATTGTCCAATCCACAGAATTTATTATAGAAAAAATTTATTATTCTGTCCTAAATGTGTGGATAGCAAACAATTTGAAAAGATTAAGATTGAGTATGTAGATGAATCTGAGCTCTCTGAGAGAGAATATTTCAATCAAGGAGGAGAATCGACCTTATACCTCTATGATGGAGGGTGTATCGCTAAGGTATTTAAGGATACAGTTAATTATTCCTTTAAATGTAAAATCCTTTCTGCCATTTTTGCCAAAAAAGAAATTTTGGAACAGATTAATAACGAAAACCATAAATTTAGATTCATCATCCCTAAAAGGCTTCTTGTAGACAAAAAAAGTAATAAAATTTTGGGATACATTATGGATGAAAAGGTAGAAGGAGTATCGATTTCGGCTTTGCGAGATAAAGTTGAAGTAAAAAAACTTGATTTTTCTCGTAAAGATGTTTTGGAGATATTGATTACAGTTGGTGAAGGAATTCAGACCTTGCATGATAAAGCCAACATTTATATTGGTGATTTGAATGGAAGAAATATTCTTGTTGACAAAGACAAAAATGTTTATTTCTTAGATTTTGACGGAATGGGGATTGAAAATATTGCTCCTACATTCTGTACGGAAGGATATATTGATCCTGTTTCTCAGAAAAGTAAAAATATCACTAAAAAAGATGATTGGTATTCGTTTGCAATTCAGGCATTTTACTACCTTACCTTTACACATCCGTTTAACGGAATTTATGAAGTTGATGGTAAATCACTTGATATTCCTGATAAGATGGAACGGAGAATATCCCTTCTTGGAAATCATAGGATTCAAGTTCCTGCTATTGCTGAATCATGGCATTGGATGAACAATGACCTAGAGAGAGCTTTTCTGGAAACTTTTGAAAGTAATACTAGAAGAAATATTGTTCCAGAATTGCAAAAACAATATTCTGAAATGTATGGTGGAAAGTTCTATCAGCCAGACAATGAGACTATTCAGATTAGTTCTAAATTCATTGCAGAAAAGAATAATCTCTTTAATGGCGAAATTGTACGAATTATCAATAATTATTCTGCAATTTGTAGGATAGGAGATAACTATTCTGTCATTGTTTCTGTGCGAGGGTCTGAGTACAATATCCCGTTTACTAATTGTATGGATATTAGAGATATACTTATACTCAAAGATTATCCAATTATTTTTGCAGTATATCAGTATCGAATTTCTGGTTTCCATGTAAACAGTGATACAGAAACCTTTTCTGAAGGTTTGGACTACGAAACAGACCATGTTGTGATAAACCAAAATACATTGTATTTAGCTAAAAGGGAATATGGCGGAGAAAATGTCATTTTACAGATAAGATTTAATTCAAATGGTGAAGAAAGCCGTGAGAGAATTAAATTCTTGAGCAAAAATAGTACTTTAGCCTTTTTGTCCCAATTCAATTCGAAATTTATGATGGTTAAGCGGAATTCTGCTGGAACAGATGAAATTTATTGCAATAGTGAAAAACTTTGTGATATAGAATTCAGCCAGCCAGATTCTAAGTACAATATCCTATATGATGATACCACAAAAATGTGGTTGGTAATTGATAACAAAGGAAATATAATTACCATAAAAGCCTCTACTGGAAAGCATAAAATGTTAAATATTCCTGAAACCATTAGTGATATGAACGTAGAAAGAGCAGTTTTTAATAAAGGAATTCTTTATATTCCAAGTACTGACTGCCTGTATATCATTAAGGTTAACGATCAGGTTTCCACAAAGCGAATGGAATGCAATAAAATTATGACTCCAGATTCGCGCCTTTACAATTTCAACTCTAATGGTTTCAGTGTTATAACTGGCCATACGTTTTATGATGTTCATAAAGTATAAGAGTTTGAACAAAAGCCCTACTCGTAGAAATACGAGTAGGGCTTTTTGCTTGACCAATTGCAAGTTAAATGATATATTAAATAATAATTAAAGTAAAAGGATTAACAATATATGTTAGAATTAGAAGAGAATTTTAAATTTTTAAATGAATTAAAAAATAAAGTAAGAGAAATAAAAGATTCAATGAAAATTGAATCTTTAAAAAATAAAGTGAAAGAACTAGAGGCTCAAACTTTAGAAGATAATTTTTGGAACAATCAAGAAAAATCTAATTTAGTTTTTTCTGAAATTAAAAAATTACAAAAAAGAATAATGTTATACGAGGATTTAAAGCTAGAACTAAATAATTTATTAGAAATGAATGAATTGCTCAATTTAGAACCTGAAGAGGACTTAATAAAGGAACTTTTAGAAAATTCTAAAAAAGTAGAAGATAAATGTAATACCTTAGAAATAGAAACATTACTTTCTGGTAAATATGATTTTAATAATGCTATTATAACAATGCATCCAGGAGCAGGCGGAACAGAATCACAAGATTGGGTGCAAATGTTATATAGAATGTATGGTAAATGGGCATCTTCAAATGATTTTTCTATTAAAGAGTTAGATTATCTTGATGGAGATGAAGCTGGAATTAAAAGTGTAACTTTTTTAGTTTCTGGTGATTATGCATATGGATACTTAAAAGGAGAAATGGGAGTCCACAGATTAGTTAGAATTTCGCCTTTTGATAGTGGTGGTAGACGACACACATCTTTTGCATCAGTTGAAGTTTTACCAGAGATTACTGATGATACTGCAGTTGAGATAAATTCAGATGATTTAAGAATAGATACTTATAGAGCTTCTGGAGCTGGTGGCCAACATATTAATAAAACTGATTCAGCAGTTCGTATTACTCATATTCCAACTAATATTGTTGTATCTTGTCAGTCTGAGCGTTCGCAAACAATGAATAAGGAAACTGCAATGAGAATGCTTAAATCAAAACTAATTGATTTAAAAGAAAAAGAGAATAAAGAAACAATCTCTGAATTAAAAGGAGAACAAAAAGATATTGCCTGGGGAAGTCAAATTCGTTCTTATGTTTTTTGTCCATATACATTAGTAAAAGACCACAGAACAAATTATGAAATAGGTAGTGTAGAATCAGTAATGAATGGGAACTTGAATGGCTTTATGCAGGCATATTTGAAGATAATTAATAAAAAATAATTTGTCTATAAGTAAACATAAAAAATGTTGAAAAATATATTGCAAATTAATTACCTATATAATATAATCATATAGTATTGTGATCTGAAAATATAGATTTTTAAATCACAAAAATTAATACAAAAGACATAAGTTAATTAAACACACTAACTTATTAAAATTAAATTTGGAGGAATCTATGGAAGAAATCGACTTAAAAGAATTAATTTCAATGTTTATGAAAAGAAAAGTTCTTATTATACTTGTTGTAATTATTTTTGCATTGTTAGGAGCAATTTATACAATAAAATTTATAACACCTACATATAAATCTACTACAAGTTTACTTTTAGTTCAAACAGGAACAAACAGTAATATGTATGAAAAAACTAATTCTATTACAACATCAGATCTTACTTTGAATTCAAAATTGGTTAATAATTATAGAGATATTGCTGTAAGTGAATCTGTATTATCTAAAGTAATTCAAAGGTTAAATCTTAATATAACAACAGAGGAATTAAAAGAAATGACTTCTGTTACAGTAAAAACAGATACAGAAATTCTTAATCTTACAGTTGAATATACAGATCCAGAACTTGCTTGTAGTATAGCTAAAGAAATTGCTAATGTATTTATAGAATCTGTAAATAATTATTATAAATTAGATAATTTAAATGTTTTAGATGAGGCAAAAGTAAGTACAACACCATCAAATGTCCATTTAGCTAAAAATATTATAATATTTGCATTTGTTGGAGGAATATTAGTAGCAGGTTATATATTATTAATAAATATGCTTGATACAACTGTTAAATCAGATTCTGATATAGAAAAAGCGTTAGGAGTTCCTGTTCTTGCTTCAATTGTACTTACAAATGAAAACGCAAAAAAGAATGTTCAAAAACAAGCAGATACAATGTATAGAATGGCTGGATTTGATAGTAATGCAGATGTTTCTGCTGAAAATGATTTTGATGATGATTATGCAAATGAAGACTATGGTAGTAGAAGTAGAAAAAGTAAAAGAAACAAAAGTAAAAGTAGGAGGGATGTTTAAGAATGAAAAGTGAATTAGTTGTCGCAAACAGTCCAAAGTCTCCAGAAGCTGAAATGTTTAGATCTTTAAGAACAAACATTCAATTCATGAATGCAGATTCAAAAAAGAAAGTAATGCAAATAACAAGTACAGTACCTGGAGAAGGTAAAAGTTATGTTACTGCAAATTTAGCAACAGCTTTTGCTCAAATTAATAAAAAAGTTTTAATAATAGATGTAGATATGAGAAAAGGACGCCAATATAGTATATTTAATTTGAATCCTAGACCAGGAATATCAAATTTTTTATCAGGTGTTGTAGATTCAGATTTCTCATTAGATAAAGATGATATAGAAAGCTATATACAATCAACAGATGTAGAAAATTTATTTGTAATAACTTCAGGAAGTGTTCCACCAAACCCTTCAGAATTATTAGTTTCAAATAAAATGAGTAAAGTTATAGATAGTTTATTAGATAAATTTGATGTACTAATTTTTGATGCTCCGCCTTGTTTAATTGTT
This sequence comes from uncultured Clostridia bacterium, assembly GCA_949482135.1. Lineage (GTDB taxonomy): Bacteria > Bacillota > Clostridia > TANB77 > CAG-508 > Scatovivens. The sequence goes on along the minus strand of CASYFC010000001.1, from coordinate 191,786 downwards.
GCAGACGCTTTAATAATGTCAAGATTAGTAGACTTTAACTTAATTGTTTCTGCACAAAACATAACAAAAATGGAAGATTTAGTTAAAGCAAAAAATGCAATTGAAAATGTTAATGGAAAGGTTGCAGGAGTAATTTTGAATAAAGTTCAAATTACAGCTAAAACTTATGAAAATGCTTATTATTATGGTGAAAAAATATCAGCAACAAAGCCAAAACAAAGAAAGTAAAGAGGTATAAAATAAATGGTTGATTTTCATTCTCATATATTACCAGGTGTTGATGATGGTTCAAAAAATTATGAGCAATCTATGCAAATACTTATGGAAGCTAAAGAAGTTGGATTTGATAAAATAATTTCAACTTCACATTACGCTTATAATTGTTATGAAATTCCTGAATATAAAAGAAAAGAAATGATACAGGAACTAAGTCAAGAAGAAAATATTCCTGAGATTATTCTTGGAAGTGAAATATTTATTACATATAATATGGTAGATTTATTAAAAGAATTCAAAGCTTCAACAATTAATGGAACAAATTATATATTGTTTGAATTACCTTTAAGAAGTGAAATTCCAAATCTTAAAGATGTAATTAATAAATTACAAGAAAATAATTATAGACTTATTTTAGCACATCCTGAGAGATATTTAGTTATTCAAAATGATTTTAATTATTTATATAAATTACAAGATATGGGGATATTATTTCAATCTAATTATGCAAGTATTACAGGATATTATGGTCATGCAGCAAAGGTAGTAGTTAAAAAAATGTTAAAAAACAAACTTGTAAGTTTTCTAGGTTCAGATGTACATAGACCAGAAACTATATATAAATTATTGCCCAAAGCATTTAAAAAGATTGAAAAAATTGTATCTGAAGATTATTTAGAAGACTTAACAACAAATAATGCAGAACTAATTTTGAGAAATGAATATATTAATTAAAATGTAAAAAGTGAGATTTATTTAGGTAAAAATTTACTTATCTAAATAAGCTTGCTTTTTTTGTAGAATTTTGTTAGAATATAGCTATAGGAAACCAATAAGTGGAGGTGATACATATGGCATCTCAAGAATGTCAATATTGTTATTATTGGAAAGGTGATCACACAACAACAAAAGCTGACTGTGATAAAACAGGAAGATACAAAAAATATAATGATGATTGTGATTGCGGAAAATATGCAAAAAGATAAATAATCAAAAGTACTTCAATATGAAATGAAGTACTTTTCTTTTTTATTTTCTTTTATAAGCTTTATTCTTTACTTAAAAAAGTTATTATGATATAATAGCTCACATGATGAAATTAAGAGAAAGCATCATAAAAATGGTAATAAATCACTAAATTAAATTTAATCTGCATAATATATATAAGGACTTATAGTGGTTCTATTACAGGTTATATATATAGTAATTTTTAAATTTAAAAAATACTATTAACTTAAAACAAAGAGGTACAACACGATGGGAATAATTGTACAAAAATTTGGAGGAAGTTCTGTAGCTAATCTAGAGAGATTAGAATATGTATCAGAACATATTATTAATGAGGTAAAGAAAGGAAACAAAGTAGTAGTTGTTGTTTCAGCACAAGGAAAAACAACAGACAGATTAATTTCAGAAGAAGCTGAAATTACAGATAATCCTAATGGAAGAGAACATGATGTTTTAGTGTCAACTGGTGAGCAAATCACTACAGCAAAACTCGCAATGTTATTAAACAAGAAAAAATATAAAGCAGTTTCACTAGCAGGTTGGCAAATACCAATAATAACAAACAGTGAATTTACAAACAGCCGAATTAGATATATTCACAATGATACAATTGAAGAATACTTAAATTCTGGAAATGTTGTCATAGTAGCTGGTTTTCAAGGTATTGATGAAAATGGAAATATTACAACTTTTGGTAGAGGAGGTTCAGATACAACAGCTGTTGCAATTGCTGCAAGCTTAAAGGCTGAAAAATGTGATATTTATACAGATGTTGATGGTGTTTATACATCAGATCCTAGAATTGTTAACACAGTAAAAAAATTAAAAACAATTTCTTATGATGAAATGCTAGAAATGTCTAGTATGGGAGCAAAAGTTCTTCATAATAGATGTGTTGAAATCGGAAAAAAATATAATGTTCCAATATATGTAAAATCTACTTTTGAAAAAAATAGTATAGGAACACTTGTAACTAACAAAAACTTAGAAGATTTAGTTATAAATGGTGTTACAAAAGATGATTATATATCTAGAATAACACTTGTTGGTTTGGAAAATAAAATTGGAAAAACTTATCAATTATTTAAAATACTTGCTAGAAATTTGATTAATGTAGATGTAATTGTTCAATCATTTGGCGAACATATTACTAAAGATATAGCATTTACAGTAAAAATGAATGATTTAAAAAAGACATTGGAAGTTTTAGAGAATAATAAAGAAGAGTTAGGAATTAAAGATATTCTTCATAGTGAAAACTTATCAAAAGTTTCAATAATTGGAGTTGGAATTGCTAATAAACCAGGAGTTGCAGCAGATATGTTTGAAGCTTTATATGAAAGTAATATAAATATGCATATGATTTCAACATCAGAAATTAAAATTTCTGTGCTGGTAAATTCAAATCAAGCGGATTTAGCAGTTAAAACGATTCATAAAAAATTCTTTGGAGAGTAAATATAAGTGAAATTTAGGGATGTTCCTTAAATTTCACTTTTTTTATAAATGTTCTTAAATTTTAAATTTCTCTTAATAAATTCTTAATAATTTCTCTATTTTTTCTTAATAATTATTTGTTATAATAAAAGTACTTTAAAAGACGAAAATAAGCTGTTATAATAATAATAATTAAAAAAGACAAAATAAGAAGGGGTAAAAAAATGTTCAATATTTTAGTTTGTGATGATGATAAAGAAATTGTGAAAGCTATTGAAATATATCTTACAAAAGAAGGTTATAACATTTTAAAATCTTATAATGGAAATGAAGCTATTCAAATTTTAAAAAATAATGAAATTCATCTAATAATACTAGACATAATGATGCCAGGAAAAGATGGAATAGAAACACTAGAAGAAATTAGAAAAGACTATTCTATACCAGTAATTATGCTTTCTGCAAAATCAGAAGATGAAGATAAAATAAAGGGATTAAATTTAGGGGCAGATGATTATGTTACAAAACCATTTAATCCATTGGAATTAATTGCAAGAGTAAATTCAGGAATAAGAAGATTTACTAAATTAGGCTCAATAGAAAACGAGGATTCAAAAAGGATTTATAGAACAGGTGATTTAATTATAGATGATGATTTAAAAAAGGTTACTTCAGATGGTAAAGAAGTAAAATTAACACCTACAGAATATAACATTTTAAAATTTCTTATAAAAAATAAAGGAATGGTATATTCAATAGAACAGATATACCAAAATGTTTGGAATGATGAAGCTTGGGGAATTGAAAATGTAATTGCTGTTCATATAAGACATATAAGAGAAAAAATTGAAATAAATCCTAAAGATCCAAAATACCTAAAAGTAATTTGGGGAGTAGGATATAAAATAGAAAAATTAAATTAATTGGAGGAATTTTATTATGAGAAATAGTAAAGTACTTAAAGCAATTTGCTACGTTTTAATTCCTTTTTTGGTCTTAGCAATAATTTTACCAATGCTATATGAAACATCAAAAGAAGAGTTAGTGAGAAGTAAAACAAACGAAAATGTTAATTATTTTGAAACAGATAGTTTTCTATCAAGATATATGAATAAATTATCTTATAAATCAAAAAAATTAATATTTGATAATGAAACATATAAAACAATAATTGATGGTGAATATAAAATTTGCTATGATGAAAGTTATGACTATGAAGACGAATATTACAAAATAAAAGATTATTATTATTTGATTATGTATAAGAATTTAGCATTAACAAACGTTGAATTAACAACAAATACAAGTACACTAAATGGAATTAAAGAGTTTATTTTAACTCAAGATGCTAAAAAATCTAATATAGTTAATGGAATAGTAGAGTCAGAGTCTAATTTAATAAAAACAAAAGCAATACAATATTTTGATAATTTTATTTTTAATTATTATAGTGTAGATAATGTATCTCAAGAAACAACTGAATTTGAAGTTACAGAATTAGTAGAACAAGCAGAAAGTTATATAGATACTGATGGAGTTGAAAAGAAATATGTAAGAGCATCTTCATCAGATGTAAATTCTCCTATACAAGGTAGAACATATTACACAACAGCAATAAATGATTTTGGAATATATACTTCATATAAAGAAGAAGTATGGGTAAGAAATAATGATGTATTTTTTGAAAATTTAGTAACTGGGCTACAACCTTATGAACAACAAATGATTTCAACAATACCAATAGCATCAATTGTATTAGTTATAATTTTAATATATTTAATAATTAGTATAGGTCATAGCAAAAATAAAGATGAAATAGACTTAAATGATTTAGATAAAATTCCAATTGAAATAATTTTATTTATAGCCGTATTGTTTATAGCTATAATTATAGGTGTAACAAACGAAGGGATACTATATGTAACAGAACAATATTATAATTTTGCTATAAGTATGATACTTACGGGATATTTTATAGGATATGTATTATGTGCCATTACTTCAGTAACTATAATTAAAAGAATAAAAGCAAAAACATTAATAAAAGATAGTATTACAGGAAAAGTATTTGGTTGGTGCATTAAAGTAATAAAGAAAGTTTTATCTAAGATTTCAAATTCATATAAGGAAATTACAACTTCAATAGATAGAACAGCCAAACTTTTACTATATATTTTAGCATTTGGATTAGGTGCAATTTTAATGATTATTGCATTTAGTGGTTTTGGAATTTTTATAGATTTATGTGTATTTGCATATTGTTTATACAAATTCATTCAAAAATTGAATTGCTATCATAAAATAGAAGAACATTTGAAGAAAATGTATGAAGGAGATAATAATAAAAAACTTATATCATCCGAATTTACACCAGAATTCCAAAATATAATAACATATATAAACGATATTTCAAGTGGATTTGAAAATGCAATTGAAGAAGGAATAAAGTCAGAAAGATTAAAAACAGAGCTTATAACAAATGTTTCTCATGATATAAAAACACCATTAACATCTATTATAAACTATGTAGATTTAATTAAAAAAGAAGAATCAGAAAACGAAAAAGTAAAAGAATATGTAGATATATTAGATAATAAGTCACAAAGATTAAAAAAATTAACGGAAGATTTGGTTGAAGCTTCTAAAGCCTCTTCAGGAAATGTAAAATTAAATTTAGAGAGAATAAATACAGTTGAACTTATAAAACAATCTGTAGGAGAATTTGAAGATAAGTTCTCTAGTAGAAATTTAGAAGTTATAACTTCTACATCAAATGATGAAATATTTATAAACGCTGATAACAGATATTTATATAGAGTAATTGAAAATTTATTCGTAAATATTTCAAAATATGCCTTAGAGAATTCAAGAGTATATATTGATATTGGAGAAATTGATTCAAAAGTAAGAATAACAATTAAAAATATATCAAAAGAAAGATTAAATATCTCAGCAGATGAATTAATGCAAAGATTTGTGAGAGGAGATAAATCTAGAACAACAGAAGGTAGTGGACTTGGAATTTCTATTTCAAAAAGTTTAACAGAACTTCAAAAAGGGGAATTTGACCTACAAGTTGATGGGGATTTATTTAAAGTTGAATTAGAATTTGATATACAAAAATAAATATTTATTTTAGCAACTTACAAGATGTAAGTTGCTTTTTTATAACTTGCAATTTGTGTGAGTAAATTATTTTTTATATTTAATTATTAGCATAATTTATAGTATAAAATATAAAGTTTTGAAAATAATAATTTGTATGAAAAAGAATTTTATTTGGAAAATTTTAATTTATTTTATAATTTATAGCATAATTGGTTTTTTTATGGAAACTCTATATGGTGCTTTTACAAAAGGACTACTTGAAAGCAGAAAAAGTTTTTTATATGGACCTTTTTGTATTGTATATGGTATTGGTGCAATAATTTTAATATTTTCATTAAAAAAATATAAAAATAACAACATAAAACTATTCTTTTATGGAATGTTACTTGGGAGCTTAATAGAATATTTCTCAAGCTATATTGGTGAATTATTGTTACATGTAAAGTGGTGGGATTATTCGAATGACTTTTTAAATATACATGGAAGAACATGCATGTATTTTGCAGTAATGTGGGGAGTTTTATCTATAGTATTAATAAATTATGTGAATCCTTTTTTAGATCAATGTGTAGACTTTGTAGCAAAAAAAGTATCACAATATTTATTAAAAATTACTATTACTACAATAACTTTATTTATGATGCTAGATGGAGTATTAACATGTCTAGCTTTAGATAATTTCTTAGTAAGAGTTGCTAATGAATGTAATATAAATATTAATGGGATTGAAAAAAGAGAAGTAGATGCTCTTATAGAAAAATCTTTTTCAAATGAACAAATGATGATGACATATCCGAATATTATGGTAGTAAATGAAAAACAAGAAAATATACACATAGGAAGTATTTTAAAAGATATAAAAAATTATTACTATAAGTTTTAATAATAAATTGTAATATTATGTAAATTATGATATAATTGTTTAAAGTGAGAGTTTTTTTATGTGTAATTTCAAATAAAACATTTTATAGGAGGAACAACTATGAACTGGTTTAAATCTAATAAGGACGGGAAAGAAGAGAGAGATTATGATTATGAACAGCGGAGAGAAGAAGCGGAAGTGGCACGTAGAGAGGAAGAAGAGGATCGTAAAGAAAGAGAAGAATACCTTTCTGAGCTGGAAGAAGAACTTAGTGCTGAAGATAACACCATTATCACAATTCATCTTTTCAATGATGAGTTTGGGTGGCATAAGCAGATTGCTCTCAATTTCATGCTCAAACATGGTTACATCTGTGTCCAAAATGATGTGTGTTGTTCGAAATACACATTGCACCATGACCTCACCTTTGTGAAGAAGGAAAATGTTGATTTCTTTAAATGCTGATAATAAAGATGAATATGCACGAAAGTGGGCTGGTTAATACCAGCCCACCGTTTTTGTTTTTATAGTAAATTTACATTAAAAATTCAACTTGTAAAAAAACATTGTTAGTGATAATATATAAAAGAATATTAATATATAAGAGGAAAAAAAGTATTAGTAAAAAGGTTTATTAGATAAAGCCTTAAAATCTAAAATTTTATGTAAGGAGAGTATGAAATTTCATACAAGATATATGGCTAAAAAAAGTATTGCAAAAAATTATATATATAATATGGTATATCAAGTTTTAACACTTATATTGCCACTTATTACAACTCCATATTTGTCAAGAGTTCTTGGAGCTGAAGGAAATGGAATTTATAGTTATACTTATGCTATTGTTACATATTTTATTTTGTTTGGCTCTTTAGGTGTTGCCTTATATGGGCAAAGAGAAATTGCATATGCTCAAGAATATCCGCAAAAAAGAAAGCGAATTTTTTTAGAAATTGTTATTTTTAGATTTATAACAATAGCTATTGCAACAATTTTTTATTTTTTCCTTTTTGTAAAAGGTGAAGAATATCAAATTTATTATCAAATATTAATGTTAGAACTTATTGCTTCTGCATTTGATATTAGTTGGTTTTTTCAAGGATTAGAAGAATTTAAAAAAACAGTTATAAGAAATGTTTTAGTAAGACTATGTAGTGTAAGTTTAGTTTTTCTTTTAGTAAAGTCTAGAGAAGATTTAGCCAAATTTACATTAATATATTCTTTAGCGGATTTAATTGGAAATATATCTTTATGGCTATATTTACCCAAATATTTTAAAGGAATAAAAGTAGACCATATAAATGTAAGAAGACATTTACCTCATATAGTTATGCTTTTTATTCCTCAAATAGCTAATCAAATTTATAAAGTATTAGATACTACAATGATAGGATGGCTTGTAAAAGATAAATCTGAAACAGGATATTATGAACAAGGACATAAAGTGATTAGATTATTGCTTACAGTTGTGAATTCTTTAGGTATTGTTATGATTCCTAGAATGGCAAATGCTTTTGCAAATAATGACAAAAAACAAATAAAAACATATATGAAAATGTCATTTAATTTTACATTCTTCTTGTCGTTTCCAATTATGTTTGGAATAATAAGTATTTCAAAAGCATTTGTACCAGTATTTTTTGGCGCAGGATATGAAAAAGTAACTACTATAATATATATACTTAGCCCTATGGTATTATTAATGGGACTTGCAAATGTTTTAGGAACCCAATATTTATTGCCACTAAAAAAGCAAAAAGAATATACATTTTCTGTAACTATTGGAACCATAGTAAACTTCATTTTAAACTACATTTTAATAACTTTATATCAATCTATTGGTGCAGCAATAGCAACAGTATTATCACAAGTAGTAATAGATGTATTACAGTATAATCATGTAAAAAGAGAAATAACCATTAAACAACTTGTAAGATTATCGTGGAGATATATTTTTTCATCTATCACTATGTTTATATTGTGTTTTATCACAAAAGGAATTTTAAGAATAAATATGATTACAGAACAGATATATAATTTAGCTATAAATATGTCATTAAATAAAGAATATTTATTTAATGTTGTATCCATAATTACTCAAATGCTTGTAGGAGCAGTTACTTATATTGTAATGTTAATCGTTTTAAAAGATAAATATATATTCAATTTTATAAATAAAATTAAATCACGTTTCTTAAAAAAAGAAACTATATAAGGATGTTTTATGGAAAATAAAAAAATTTTAGCAATTTTTGGTGGATCTTTTAATCCTCCACTTAATTCACATTTTTCTCTTGCTCAGCAAATTGTTAATGAGTATGAAAATATAGAAAATGTAATTTTTGTACCAGTAAATTCAAAATATCAAAAAGAAGGACTATTGGAAAATAAGCATAGATATAATATGCTTAAATTAGTTTGTGATAAAAACCAAAATTTTATTGTATCTGATATTGAATTAAAACAGGAAAAACAATTATATACAATTGAAACATTAGAATTATTGCAAAAGCAATATCCAAACAATATAATTTGCTTTACAATTGGAACAGATAATTTAAAAAAAATATCAACATGGGGAGAAGCAAAAAGACTTGTAACAGATTTCAAAATTCTTGTTTTAGAACGTGATGAAGATAGTATGGATGAAATCATTAAACAAGATAGTTTTTTATTAGAGCATAAAGATTCTTTTATAAAATTAAAAGAAAATATAAGAAGCAATATAAGTTCTACTTTTGTACGAGAAAAGATTAGAAGAGGAAAAAGCATTAGATATTTAACTCCTGATGAAGTGTATTACTATATAAAAGAACATAATTTATATTAATCAATTGTTATAATTATTACTACTCAAAAAAGGAAGGAAGATTTATGTTAGAAAAAGAAAAATTAATTAAAGAGGCTGAAAATGCTATTATATGGATATCAAATTATGTAGAAAAAACAGGAGCAAAAGGCGTTGTAGTTGGAAATAGTGGCGGAAAAGATTCTGCTACAGTAATTGCTATGGCAACTAAAGCTTTAGGAAAAGAAAAAGTTTTTACAGTGGCAATGCCATGTAATTCAATAAATACAGACTTAGAAGATGCTGAATTAGTGGCTAAAACTTTTGAAGTTCCAATTTTAGAGGTTGATTTGAGTAAAACATATAATGAACTTGAAAATACTATAAATTCTTCTTTAAGCGTTATAGAATTAAATAAAGATTCTAAAATAAATACTAAGCCAAGATTGCGAATGACAACTTTATATGCAATAGCACAAACGTTAGGATACCTAGTAATTGGAACAGGAAATTTATGCGAAGCAATGGTAGGATATACAACAAAATGGGGTGATAGTGCCTCTGATTTTAACCCAATAGCAAATTTTACAGTTGATGAAGTTTTGGCTATAGGTGAGTATTTAGGAGTCCCAGATAAGATTATTCACAAAGCGCCAAATGATGGACTTGGTGGACAAACAGATGAAGAAAAGATGGGGGTCACATATAAACAAATAGCAGAATATATTGAAACTGGAAAAACAGATGAAGATGCTATGAAAAATATAAAAAGAAGAAATAAGATATCTAAGCACAAAAGAGAACCCGTGCCAACTTATAAATTCGAAAGAACAAAATTTTTGGATTAGTCTCATATGTTACAAAAGTTTGTAATAAGGAGGAATTATGGACAAGGAAGAAGATCTAAAATCAATTGATTTAGGGATAGATAGAATTCTAAGTGGTAGTGATAAATATTCAGTATATGAACGAGAGACTAGAAATTTTCAAGAATTGCAGGAGTTACAGGCATAAATGATGAGGAAATTGAGAATTATTTAAACAAATATAATATTAAGTATTTCGGAAATATTGGTGATTTTAAAATGATAAATAATGCCATATTAGCCATGTTTCCAAAAATAAAAAAACTAAGTGAACTACAAATAGATATACAAAAAAATACAATTGCTTCAGAATATAAATCTATTAGTAATGGTAAATTTGTTGAAAAAAGAGACAATCAGATATTTTATGTTGAATTAGATAAAAATGTGACTTTTAGAGAACAAGAAGTTGAATATTTAAGTAAAACATTTTTTCTAAAAAATGGACAAAGATTAGACATTGATTGTTCTAAAGGATTAACTAATCTTGAGGTAAGAATCAATAATCAAATTATTAAATTAGGAGATACACTTTCACTTCAAAATATAAAAGATATGGAACTTGCAGAGGCATTTTCTAAAGATATTAGAGAGAATATAAAAAGAATTCCAAAAGATTATGAAAGTCAAACTATAAATGAACTTTATACTTCAACATTATCTGCTGTAATGAGTTTAGTGCAATCAGATAATATAAAACAAGATACAGAAATTTATAGAATGTTAGAAGGAAATTCTAAAAAGATTCAAGAAATAAGAACTGAAATGATTGAACAAAATAACTCTAAAGCGGTTGTAATTTTTGAAGAATAGAAAAGGAAGTACAAGAATTAGTAAATACACAGTCAAAAAGCAAGCAAGAAGAAAAGCAGATGAACAACTAGACATTAAATAACAAAATATATAAAAATTTATTTTTTATTAATATTTTTATTTTCTAAAAATTGCTATGGACAAAAGCACAATTATCGTATAAAATAATACTGTTATTAAATTAAATTTTATATGTAAATTAAAACTAATAAGCTTATACAAAGAAAGGAATTTATATGAAAAACAGTACAATAGATGAAAACAAAGTTGATGAATTAGATGAACTTGGTGGAGTAAAAGTAGTAAAAAAAACAAGAATTACAGAAAACAAAAATAATCCTAGAAAGAAGAAAAACAAAAAAGGAAATTGGTTGGAAAATGTCTTTACAGTGTTATTTTCTTTAGGAACTATGGGAATAATTATGGTTTTATTCTTATTATATGGTCCATATTCTGGTTTTAGAGAATGGTTAGTTACTACAGCAATGACCACAATGACACATCAATATTTTGCAACATGGTTTTATGATGAAGAAACAATAAATTACATATTAGATAAAAATAAAGTTGTTGAATCCGGAGAATCAACAGATACAAGTGAAATTACTGTTGGAGCAAATACAAAAGTTACAGAATATAAAAATGAATTTGAAAGAGCTATTCTAGAAAGAGATGATAAGAATGATGATTATAAAATAATCGAAATTTCTGGAAAAACTTATGATGGTTATTTAGTAGCAGTTTATGATCCATCGAGAATACAAGCTGTCGTTACTGACAACCTAGGTGTTTCTGGACAATATCTAACAAAAATGGCTAAAAATCATGATGCATTAATTGCAATTAATGGTGGAGGATTTGATGATCCAAACTTTAATAGTACAGGTGGATCACCACTAGGAATTACAGTTTGTAATGGAAAATATGTAACTGAAAAATTATATAATGGTGCTGGTGGAATTATTGGATTCACAGAAGAAAATAAACTAATACTTAGTGCAAAATGTACTACAGCAGAAGCTAAAAAACAAGGAATTAGAGATGCTGTTACATTTGGTCCATTCTTAATTGTAAATGGAAAACCATCAGAAGTTTTAGGTAATGGTGGATGGGGATCTGCTCCAAGAACTGCCATTGCTCAAAGAAAAGATGGTATAGTATTATTCTTAGTTCTAAATGGAAGAAGAGGAACTAAAGTTGGTGCTGATATGGATGATTTAATTGATATCCTACAAGATTATGGAGCATACAATGCAGCAAACTTAGACGGTGGAACATCAAGTGTATTAGTTGTAGGAGATACAATTGTTAATGACCCAATAGATAGTACTGGTGCTCATAAAACAAGACCAATTTCTACAGGATTTATAGTTACAAAAGACGAAAGTGATGATTCAGATCATTCAGTTGTAGCAGATAAATTAGGTGAATAAAAATATTAAAAGTCTCTTATTAAAAAATAAGAGACTTTTTTGATAAAATTTAGTGCATAAACTTTTTTATTTTAACTTAAAAAAATATTGATTTATAAATTTTTTTACAATATAATATGAAAGAATTTAAAGAATAAATTAGAGGAAAAAATATGCCAGAATTTAGATTATTTAATGGTGATACAAAACAAGTTTTTAAAATGTTTAAACATGATAATGTAGCATCAATATTTGTAGTATTAGTTGCAATAGTAATAGGTATTTTTATTGCAATTGTTTTGATGTTTTATTCTAATCAGCAGAATTCAGAAAAAATTCAATCAGGTGTTTTTATCAAAGGTGTTAATGTTTCTGGATTAACTAAAAAAGAAGCAATAGCTCTTGTTGAAAATGATTTGGATTTGAAAATGAATGATCATATTGAACTTGTTTATAAAAATTCAAATTATTATGTAGAAGTAGAACAAATTGAAGCAAAATTTGATGTTGAAGCTTCTGTTAATTTCGCTTTAAATATTGCTAAAACAGGTAATTTTTTTGAAAACATACAGCAATACATAAATGTACTTATGGCTAATATAAATATCGAGCCAATTTTAACTTATAATGATGAAGCTCTAACTTATTATTTAGAAACAATTGAAGCATATTTGCCAGATCAATTAGAACAAGCAGCATATTATGTTGAAGATGATGAATTGATTATTACAAATGGTGTAAATCGGAGCAGGAATTTTATATGATGAATTAAAAAAAGAAATTGTAGATGCAATTCAAGATATAAGTTATACTAGTAAATATATACAAATTCCTACATATGTCCAGTATCCAGATCCTATAAATTTAGATGCTATACATAATGACATATATAGAGAAGTACAAAATGCATATTTTACAACAGAACCCTATGCAGTATTTCCTGATGTTACTGGTGTAGACTTTGATATGGAAAATGCAAAAAATTTAATTAATGATAATCCAGATGCAGGAGAATACGCAATAGGATTAGATTTCACTAAAGCAGATGTCACAATTCATGACTTAGGAAGAGAAGCATTTCCTAATTTACTTGGTACATTTTCTACTAATTATGTATCAAATGCAGATAGAACAACAAATTTAAGATTAGCAGCTAATAAAATTAATGGAACTGTTGTTATGCCTGGAGAAATTTTCTCCTATAATAAAGTTGTTGGAAAAAGAACTACAGCTGCTGGGTATAAAAATGCAGCAATTTATCAAGATGGTGGAGTTACAGATGGCCTTGGAGGAGGAATTTGTCAAATCTCTACAACCCTTTATAATGCTGTTATTAAAGCGGGAATGCTAATTGAAGAAAGAAGAAATCACATGTTTGTTCCATCATATGCTAGTGCTGGAAAAGACGCAACTGTTGTATGGGGATCTACAGATTTTAAATTTCAAAACAGAAGAGATTATCCTATAAAAATAGAAGCATCTGTTAGTGGTGGAGTTGCAACAGTTAGTGTATATGGGTTAAGAACTGATGAAGAATACGATAGATATGATTTATCAATAGAAAGTAGAACTATAAAAAATACAAACACAACATTAGTTGTAGAATCTTATAGAGCATATAGAGATGAAAATGGTAGAGTAGTTAAAACAGATAAATTATATACAGATACATATAAAAAACATTAAAGAAGTGTAGGTATTAAAATGAGAATTAGAAGAAAAAAATGGGCAAAAGAAGAATTAGAAAATTCCAAATTTTATATAGATAAGCCAGACGAATTTAAAGGAAATTGGAGAAATAAGTTTGTATGTGAAGCTCCATTACATATTGAACTTGGCTGTGGGAAAGGAAGTTTTATAGCAAACTTAGCATCATCACATAGAAATATAAACTATGTAGCAGTAGATATGATTGAAGCTATGCTTGGTCTTTCAAAAAGAAATATAGAGCTTGCATATAATTATGAGTATCCTGAAAATTTATTTTTAATTAGAGCTAATGTAGAGCAAATTTTAAATGTATTTGATGAAAGCGATAAAGTAGAAAGAATATATATTAATTTTTGTAATCCATGGCCTAAGAAAAAACATAATAAAAAAAGATTAACACATACAAGACAATTAGAATCTTACAAAAAAATATTAAAAAATAATGGAGAAATTTACTTTAAAACAGATTCAGATGAATTATTTGAAGCAAGTCTTGAATATTTTGAAGATGCTGGCTTTAAAATAATTTCTAAAACTTATGATTTACACAATGAGTCAATATTTGAAGAAAATATTATTACAGAACATGAAAAAATGTTTTCAGAAGAAGGAATAAAAATAAAAGCTCTGAAAGCACAATTTGTTATTTAACCTTAAATTTTTAAGCATTTTTTAAGGTTTTATATATAGAAAGTTAATAGAATTTTATTAACTAAAAGTTTACTAAACTAAAATAAAGGAGGACAAGACTTTGATAGAAGTAAAAAATGTTACTAAAAAATATGGTAATTTCTATGCAGTTAGAAATATCAATTTCGAAGTCAAAGAGGGAGAAATAGTTGGTTTTTTAGGACGTAACGGTGCTGGAAAAACTACAACTATGAATATGATTACAGGTTTTATTGAGCCTACAGCAGGAGAAATTATTGTTGATGGTTACAATGTAGACCAAAAACCAAAAAAAGTAAAAGCTCAAATAGGCTATATGCCAGAAGGAACACCACTATACTCAGATTTAACAGTTAAAGAATTTATAAAGTATATGGCAGATTTAAAAATGATTCCAAAGAAAAAACGTAAAGAAGCTGTTCAAAAAGCTATAAATGAAACAGGCCTTGAAAAAGTTCAAAACAATTTAACAAAAAATTTATCTAGAGGTTATAAACAAAGAGTTAGTTTGGCAGGAGCTATAGTTGGAGATCCTAAAATATTAATATTAGATGAACCAACTGTTGGGTTAGATCCAAAACAAGTTATTGAAATAAGGGAATTAATAAGATCATTTAAAAAAGATCATACAGTATTAATAAGTTCACACATTCTTCCAGAAATAAGTCAAATTTGTGAAAAAATTGTTGTTATCGATAAAGGAGAAATAGTTGCTGTTGATACTCCAAAAAATCTAGAAAAGAATACAACAGATAAATCTGTTATTAAAGTTATTCTTGAAGATGAAAACAATAAATTTGAAACAATAAAAAATGAAATATCAGAAATAGATCAAATTAAATTTGTTGGTGAGAATGAAGATAAATCAAAAGAATACTTAATTGAAACATCAGTAGATTCTGATATAAGAAGAACATTAAGTAAATTTTGTGCTAAAGAAGATATAATTATTCTTGAAATGACTTCACTAGAAAATTCTTTGGAAGATGCATTTATGAAACTTGTTGATGGAAGAAAAGAATATAGTCAAAAAGAAGTTAACAAAATGCAATATAATAAAGAAATTGAAGAATTAAGGGAACAAGAAAACAAACGCAAAGAAGAAAAAGAAAATAGAAAACAAGCTATTAAAGAAGCTAAAGCTCGTAAAAAAGCTGAAAAAGAAGCTAAGAAAGAAGCTAAAAAAAGCCAAAATGAAGAATCAAACAAAGGAGGTAATGAATAATGTTTGCAATAATGAAAAAAGAATTAAAAAGTTATCTTTTATCTCCAGTTGGATATATATTTATAGGATTATTTTTATTAATATTTACTATATTTTTCTATTCAACTATATATCAAAGTCAAATATTAAATTTTGAATATTTATTTTATAATGGTGCTACTATTTTAACATTCATAACACCAGTATTAACTATGAGAATGTTTGCAGAAGAAAGAAAATCTGGAACAGAACAATTACTATTAACTTCACCAAGAAGTGTTACTTCTGTTGTTTTAGGTAAATTTTTTGCAGCAACAATCATTATGATAATTACAGAATTATTTACATTAATGTATTTTGCAATATTAAAACATTTTGGAGAACCATCTTTAGTAGTTGCACTTAATACACTATTTGGTTTTTTACTATTAAGTTTAGCTTATATATCATTTGGTATGTTTGCATCTAGCATTACTGAAAATCAAATAATTGCCTCAGTTTTAACAATAGGTGTATTTTTAGCAATGTGGTTTTTACCTGATATAGGTGGCATATTTGGAACACTTGAAATATTTTCATTAATATATAAATTTGATAATTTCCCAAGAGGAATATTTACAGTTTCAGAAATTATTACATTTGTTTCTTTTACATTATTATTTATATTACTTACAATATTAGTATTACAAAGAAGAAAAAGTGTAAAATAGAAGGGAGAAGAAATTAATGAAAAACGAAAATCAAGATATTATACAAGAAAAAATAACTTTTAAAGAAAAGCTTTCTTTAAAATTCAGAAAAAATTGGATTACAAGTAAAGCTGTTACTATTTTATTAGTTTTAATTTTATTTGCAGCTTATGTTTGTATAAATCTTTGGGCTCAATCTGCAGAATTACCAGAAATTGATATCACAGAAAATAAAATTTATACAATATCTGATGCTTCAAAACAAGCTATAGAAAAAGTACAAGATGATGTAACAATATATGCATTTGGATTTGAAGAAGATGGTAATTTAATTAAACTATTAAAACAATATCAAGATACTAATGAAAAAATAAAATATGAAATATTAACTTCAGAAACCAATTATGAAATGATTCAAAAGTATGATTTAAAAGATGGATATTATATTTTAATAATTAAATCTGGAGATTCAGAAAAGGTAATAGATGGTTCTACAGAATTTTCTACTTATGATTATACTACTTATCAAAGTATTGATGTTACAGAACAAACAATTACAAACTCTATACTTTCATTAAACGAAGAAAATAAACCTAAAGTTTATTTCTTACAAGGTCATGGTGAATATGATATGTCTTTAATGCAAACACTTACAGCATATTTACAAAATGAAGCATTTGAAGTGTCTCAACTTAACTTAATTACTACTGGAAATGTTCCAGATGACTGCGACATATTGGCAATTTTAACACCAACAAGTGATTTTATTGAAATAGAAGCACAAGCAATTAAAGATTATATTAATAAAGGTGGAAACATATATTATAGTACAGACACTTTAAGTGGTGATATTACATTACCTAATGTACAATCTGTATTAGATGAGTATGGAGTTTCAGTTGATAATGGATATATATTAGAATATGCTGAAAATAATTCAATGGCAAATGCACCATATAATTTTATGCCTCAAATATCTAGTTCACATACAATTACTGCTGATATTTATTCAGACAGCTATATGTGGTTATCATATTCTGCAAGACTAAGATTTAAAGATGATAATGAACTTGCAAATTTACATGTTACTAAAGAAAACTTATTATCATCATCTGAGCAAGCATTATTTATTACAAATTTAAGTACAGATATTTCACAAGCAATGGCTAATGCAGAACAAGGAAAGTATGAAATTGGTTCAGTATTAACAAAAACAATACCTACTACAAATGAAAATGGAGAAGAAACATCTATAAGTTCAAAAATGGTTATTGTAGCTACAGGAAATTTCTGTTCAGACTATATAAGAGAAGAAATGAGTAAAGAATATCCTTTATCTTACTTAGGAAGTAATAAAGATTTTACTATAAATGCAATGTCCTATCTAGGAGATAAGGGAAATCATTTAACAATTAGAAAAGATATGGCAAATTCAACATATTTACCAACACAAGATGAAAATAGAGTTGTTATAATAATAACATTTATGGTTCCTATTATTATTATAACAATAGGTATAATGATTGGCTCTTATAGAAAAAAGAGAAAATAAGCTAAATATAAATCAATTAATACAAAAAGATATACATAATATTGTATATCTTTTTATTATGTTAATCCACAAGCTGATTCTTTTATATAGAAAAAACGAGAAAAAAGGAGATATACTAGTAATTTTAAATGAAAAAAATAACAAGATATACAGTAATAGTTGGTTTTTGATTGAAATTAACAATAAATTGATTTAATTTCAAATTTGCATTTTAGCTAAAAACAGAGTATTATAGTCATGTAGAAATGGATATATAAACAAATTTGTCCAAAATTTGCTTTATATACTATATCTACGATCTTATAAAACAGGAGAGTTTTTATGAAAAAGAGAAGACACAAAAAAGAAAATACTTCAAGCAGTGCTCACTCCACAGAGGGGCCCAAGCAGAATATTTTCAAATCTTATATTAAAGAAATGGAGGATAAAACAGGAGAGTTTATTAAGAAAAATCCGGATCATTCGGATACAAAATTTTATTTATTTCAAACAATTCAAAACAAAGATTTAGTTAGAGATATGATATTTAATTTGGCATATTTTTATGATGCTAATTATATTGGAAATAAAGATTTTATTCATATTCCAAACATAAGTAATATTTTAGATAATATTTTAAAATATCCAATTATGTTAGCAAGTCAAAAAGATGAATATGGAACAGAAGATATATTGGGGGTTACTACTGTAAAAATTGAAAACAATAAATCTATTAGTGATAATCCATATTTTCCAACTTTAGGAGAAACAGTTTTAACGATTACTGGAGTATTAACCAAAATGAATGCTGAAAATAAAAATAATAAAAGGATTAGAGGAATAGGAAAAGAACTAATCAAATCATCAGTAAGAGCAGCATATAATGTTAATAAACAAAGTAAAATAAGATTAATCTGTGAAGTAGATTGTAGAAACTTGCATAGTTTTAGTGCAGTAGTAAATGCTATTAAAGAACTTCAAAATGAAAATATTAATGTAAATGTAGCTATAAGCGGATATTATGAAATATTAAATTCTTATGGTGATTTACAAGAAGCACCAACATTTGTCTTGGAAATGTATTTTGACGAAAATATATTAATTGAAAATAAAAATATCGAATTTAATTATTTGAATTGTAAATCTACAGAATTATTTTCAGACTTAAATACTGTTATTGAAGAAAACACAAAAGAGTTAAAAGAGTATGTAAATAGAAAAGATGATAAAACTATAATTTATCATAGTCTAGAACCAATTAACGCTTTAAATGTCTCTATTAATGCAGGAAGTACTGCAGAAGGAAACGAGAGAGTTCCAGTTATAAAAGAATTAGAGTATGTTCAAAACGACTTAATCTAAAATAATTGTAGAAAAGAGAGAATAAATATGAAAAGAGAAAAATTTAATATTAAAATTGAAAGAAATCTTTTAAGATTAAACAGTAAAGGAAAAGTAACCTCAGCTGTATATCCAAAATATTTCGGAAATAAAGAAAAAAATAATTTTATAACAACTGATACAGAAGATTATATGTTAAAAATAAAAACTCCAATTTGTCAAAGCATATCAGATGTCTTTAATAAATTAGAAGAAATTACAAATGTTGTTTATGTCGAATTATACAATCTAAACGAAGTTGTATGGCCATTTTCAAACTTTGAAAACATAGAATTATCACATAAACTTTCTTTATCAATAGATAAAGAATATTATGAAGAAATTAGAAAAGTAAATAGTAATTTACCTGAAAAGATTGAAGATGCTTATAAGAATGTAAAAGAACAATTTAAAAATAAATCAAGTTTATTAGAAAATGTTTTTGGAAAATGTACATTAAAAGTAACAAAAAATAATATAGAATTATCAAATATAAAAAATAATTATTTAGTAAGAACTGGAATTACTTTAGAAGAAGTATATTTCCTAGTTACTCTTATATTTAGTCTTTTAGAAAAAACAGAACTTATTACATTATCAGAAGAATTAAAAAGATTAATTAAGATAAGTAAATTATATTCTTTAAAATCAGCTGAAGCTATTAAAGTTGTTGGTGAAGAATTAAAATCAAAATTAAATTCTGAAGAAGGAATATCTTCTGAAGAGAAAATGAATCTAGCAAAACAATATATGAATGATGGATATGAAACTAGATATTGTATGCAAAAATATAGTAAATTAGTTGCTGCTTGTGTATGCATTATAAAAGATGCTATTTCTCAAGGTATAGATTATAAAATTTTAAACGAAGCAAAAAGCATTGTTGAGTTCGAATTGAATGGTCATAAAGAATTTGCTATTGAAGGAAACAAGACAGATAGAGATAATTATATTTTCCCAATAATTACAGATGATAAATTTATCTCAAAACAAATTATGGCGGATTTCGGATTAGCTGTACCTAAAGCTGTATTATTAGAAAGTGATATGAGCACAGAAGAAATAGATGAAATTGTAAGTAAATTTTATAATAAAACAGCTGTTGTAAAACCAAGAAATACAAATTATGGTACAGGTATAACTGTATTTAGTAAAAAAGTAAGCAAAAAAGATTTATTACACGCTATTGAATATGCATTTAAATTTGATACTAATGTATTAGTAGAAGAATATGCAAAAGGTATGGAATATAGATTTTTAGTAGTAGATGGAAAATGTTTAAGTATAGCTCATAGAAGAGCTGCAAGTGTTGTTGGAGATGGAAAATCAACTATAGAAAAATTAATTGATATAAAAAATAATGAACCATGGCATAGATTAACAGGTTCACCATTAAAAAAAGATCAATTAGTTATTGAACATTTAGAATCACAAGGATATGATTATAATACAATTATTCCAGAAGGAAAACGTATATTCTTAAGAACTAACTCAAACTGTTCAACTGGTGGAGAAACTATAGATTATACAGATGTAGTACCTACAAAATTCAAAAAAATTGCAGAAAAAGCATCAAAAGCATTTAATGCAAAAATCTGTGGTGTAGATATTATTATAGATGACTTTTCTAAAGATGAATATGCAATAGTAGAAATAAACGATAATCCTGGATATTCAATTAATGAATGGCCTTATGAAGGAAGAGGAGAAAGAGTTGGTTTAAGCATATTAAAATTATTAGATTTAGTTCAAGAATAAATAGTCTCAACAACTTTTTATATTTTTTATAAAAAGTACTTGCATTTATAAATATTATTATGTATAATATTAATGTATTTTGAGTACGGAGATGAATAAGTATGTATCATAAATTTAAGCATTCAAATCAAATATACTTATCTAATAGGTTAGAAATAACTTATTCATTTAACATAGGTGAAAAGCAAGCAAATATAGAAAGAGGATAGTATCATACTATCCTCTTAATTTTTTGTTCTCAAAATATAAAAAGATATAAAGGAGAATTGTTATGGTTGATGTAGTTATTGGTACTTTTTTTGGAGATGAAGGAAAGGGAAAAATTATCGATTTCCTTTCACAAAATGCAAAGGTTTCTGTAAGATGCACTGGAGGAAATAATGCTGGACACACAATTAATGTAAATGGAAAAAAATTTGCATTTCATTTAATTCCTTCAGGTATATTAAATAAGGGAACAAAAGCAATTATAGGAAATGGTGTTGTTGTAAATCCAAAAGTTTTAATTGAAGAATTAGAAAACTTAAAAGCAAATAATATAGATATTTCTAATTTCTATATTAGTGATAAAGCACAAGTTATTATGCCTTATCATGTTGCAATGGATGAATTACAAGAAGATATAAGAGAAAATAAAATCGGAACAACAAAAAGAGGTATTGGACCTTCATATTGTGACAAAATAGATAGATCTGGTATAAGAATTGAAGATTTGTATTCAAAAAACTTTGAATCTTTAGTAAGAGAAAATGTAAAATCTAAAAATGTTATCTTTAAAAATTATGGATATAAAACTTTTAATAGCGAAGAAATTATAAAAGAATATAAAGAGTATGCGGAATATTTGAAATCATATGTAACAGATACTGTAAGTATGTTACATGAGTCAATTGAGAAAAAAGAAAAGATTCTTTGTGAAGGTGCACAAGCAACATTACTTGATATAGATTTAGGAAGCTATCCATATGTAACATCATCAAATCCAACTATTGGTGGTATTTGTTCTGGTAGTGGAATAGGTGCTAAATATCTTGGAGAAGTATATGGAGTATTAAAAGCATATTCATCAAGAGTAGGTGAAGGACCATATATAACAGAGCAAAATAATGAAATAGGGGATACTATAAGAGAATTAGGACATGAGTATGGAACAACTACAAAAAGGCCTAGAAGATGTGGTTGGCTTGATTTAGTTGCTTTAAAATATAGTTGTATGGTAAATGGACTTACAGGTTTAGCAGTAAACCATGTAGATACTATTGGAAAATTAGATAAAATTAAATTATGTGTTGCTTATAATCATAATGGAGACATTAATATGAAATATTCTACAAATGCAGAATACATTGCAAATTGTAGTCCTGTGTATGAAGAATTTGAAGGAAATTTTGGAGATATAAGCAAAATAAAAAGAAGAGAAGATTTACCAGAAAATGCTAAAAAGTATTTAAATAGAATTGAAGAATTAGTTGGCGTTCCTATTAAATTCATTGGAACAGGTGCTGATAGAGAAGATATGATTGTTGTAGAATAAGGAGAGATTATGAAAGAAATTAATTCATTACTTGCTATATCACCAATAGATGGAAGGTATAGAAATATTACAGAAAATATAAGCGAATATTTTAGTGAATATGCATTTATAAAATACAGAGTTTTTGTTGAACTTGATTGGTTAAATTATCTATTACATATGAAGGAAATTTATAATGAAAATAAAGATTATACATCAATATTTGAAAAAATAAAATGTAAATTTGATCTTAAAGAAGCTGAAAGAGTAAAAGAAATAGAAAATAAAACTAATCATGATGTAAAGGCTATAGAATATTATGTTAGAGAAAAATTAGAAGAATATTCACTTGAGAAGTTTTGTTATTTAGTACATTTTGCTTGTACTTCTGAAGATATAAATAATACTGCATATGGGAAAATGATAACTGATTTTATAAATAATATTTTACTAAAAAATATTGATGAAATGATAAATATAGTAAAAGAAGAATCTGTAAAATTAAGTAATATTCCAATGCTAGGGCATACACATGGTCAAAATGCAACACCAACTACTGTAGGAAAAGAACTTGCTATATTTGTTTATAGATGGAATTCTATATATGATTATATTAAAAACATAAAATTAAAAGCTAAATTTAGTGGCGCTGTTGGTAATTTTAATGGTCATGTAATAAGTTATCCAGAAATTGATTGGATAGATAAATGTAAGAATTTTATAAATGAAGAGGGATTAGAATTTAATCCTCTAACAACACAAATAGAATCACATGATATGATTTGCATGTTATTCAATTTTATGAAATTGTTTAACAATGTAACAATGGATTTTAATAGTGATATGTGGCTTTATATAAGTAGAGGAGATTTTAAACAAAAAACAGTTTCAGGTGAAGTAGGTTCATCAATAATGCCACATAAAGTAAACCCAATTAATCATGAAAATTCAATGGCGAACATCCGTATTGCAAATTCAATTTTTGATTCGCTTACTACAAATTTGCAGATTTCAAGAATGCAACGTGACTTAAGTGATTCATCTATGCTTAGAAATATTGGTGTTGGATTTGCACATTCTATTGTTTCTATAAAACAGACTATAAAAGGTTTTTCTAAAATGGAAGTAAACAAAGTAAAATTGGAAAAAGAACTTGAGGAGGCACCAGAAGTTTTAGCAGAAGCAATACAAACAATTTTAAGAAAAAATAAATATAATAATGCTTATGAACTGTTAAAGGAATTAACAAGAGGAAAGGAAATATCTCTTGAAGAAATTAGAAAATTTGTAAACAATCTTGATATTAACGAGAATGATAAAAAAGTTTTAATGAATTTAACACCAAGTAAATATATAGGCCTTGCAGAAAAATTAGCTAATTACGAAAATTTATAAGTAGATTTTAGTAGTTTCAGAAAAAAGAACCCCCCAGGCAGAATATCTGCCTGGGGGGTTAGGTTATAAAATCTTAAAAATGATTACAAGTTATGAGTTTCAAAAAGATTACATCTGAGCGTTAAACAGATTCTTGAGGGTGTAGATGATATCATCAGTAGCAGCATTAATACTCGCCGCCTCATTGATTGCCGAAATCTCCTTCAGAGCTTCGATATTAGCATTGTATCCAATTGTATAAACTGGAACATTCAAGTTCCCTATATACTCATTTACACTCTTCAAAGATCCATCACTGTTACCATCACTCAAAACAAAGAGCATGAACTTAGCATCCGGATGTTCTACTTTTGCATCCATCAGCATTTTAAGTCCAACAGCAATTGCATCAAATGTCTTAGTACCACCGCCTGCAGTCAGTGACTCAATTTCTCCATTGAAATAAGCTCTCTGGTTGAGATCAAACTTTCCAATTGGAAGATTAATAGTAACACTGCTGTTGTACGTTACCAATCCAACATAATTGTCAGAGTTGATATACTGTGCAGAATTAATGAGGGAAGACTTCATCTCATTCAATGGTGCTCCATCAACGCTTCCAGAAGTATCGATGATGAAAACAGAAACAATTTCCTGTCCATTATCTTTTTTATCCTTCCAAAGTTGCTGAGCATCAAGAAGAGTATTTCCATCTGCCTCAGGTACTTCAGGAACATAGTCAGCATATTCTCCAAATCCAAATTCCTTAGAACGTTCCTGATTTTCTGCATTAGTTGCAAACTCAGCAAAAATCTGCAGAGCTTCATTTTTTTCAGGAGAAACATTACCAACACTGTACAAAGGATTGTCATGACGTACGCCAAAAGGTACGAACTTATAATTCCTGAGTGCAGTATTGTTCACAAATCCCTGATGCTCCAATATCATTGCATCAAGAACTCCAGAATTAATTGCTCCCTGCATCTGAGTTGTATTATAGGAAACAACAGGTACGTTTTTCTGGAACGAAGCGAACTGCTCAACAGACTCACTGCTGAGAGGATCTGATGGAACGAAAACGTAAAGAGCTGATACCAGAAAGTTAAGACCAGTAGAACTTGCATAAGGATTAGTATATCCCATTGCAAGTTCACCATTAATTGTTGCTTCAATAATGGTTTCAAGATTTACGCTACCATAACTCTGGATGATTTTGTCATATGCATCATTAGTAATAACGATACCAGCGACATTTTTAACCAAAGAGGGGCAGATCTGCTCAAGTTGAATTCCATGCGCTTTAAGCATACTAACCCATTCCTCATTGGAAGGAGTAATTGCATCTGGAACAGCCTTTCCAGACACAATGTAGTCTACCATTACGCCAGAGGAAACACTTCGAAGAGTTACAGAAACTGTTTTTCCATCAGAAGTTGTATAGCCTTGCCTATTGAAGTCTTCAACAACCTTTACAAGCCAGGTATTATACTCTGTTTCAGATGCCTGATTCATTGTTTCACGCCCAGCCTTTTCAGGAGAAGAGAAAATCTCTACATTTACTTCTCCATTTCCTTGAGCTTTGATAATGTAGGTATCAATATCCGGAAGTTCATCTTCCAGAGTTGAACCTTCCAGATCAACAGTTCCCTTGATAGGATTTTGTTTTTCATTTGGACGAATCTTTTTTTCAATGTACCGATTGAGCTGATCTACAGTTTCTTCAGTTGTAATCTGTGTGTCAGTCTTGCCTGCGTTGTTGAAAGCATTCATGCCGAAAAAAATTGCAGCGAACACAACCACTGCCAAAGCCAAAATGACTAAAAACGTTTTTGTTCCTTTACTCATACTTGTTGTCCTCCTTATTATTGAGTGAGTTACTGTTGTTACTGACTTTGAGTGTCATGGTATGTTTTTTCAAAGGGTTTGAACTCATCCCTTTTCAACACAATGTTTAATGCTTTGGTCATGTCGCGGATATCTTCAATGTCCACATGATGTGTATCGCCGATAGCAGTGACTGCAAGCAGTAAATCAGAATATTCTTTAAGAATAAGCTGCGTGCTTTCAAGCTTTTCATTGATGAAAGTTCTGTGGGATTGGATATCAACGTTCTTGGGATCAGAGATATATTCTTTGTTATCAAATACAATCAGCCGGCTAATAATACTCTTTACATTGTTGAAAGCATAAAATTCGGCTTTATGTGCTGTTTGATGCAAAGATCTAAAATTCTCTGAAACACCATTCTGCTCAAGCAAAGTTGTGAGAGATTCCTTTCTTCTCTGCAGAGTTTTAAGTTGTTCAATAGCTTTAAGAATCTCTGTTTTGAAGTCAGGATCTGTACGTAAACACTGATAAAGTGCTCCAATACAGTCGTCAATAGTTTCCAGTTTATCGATTTTATAGTTGACCCTATCAGGCAAAAGAATAATCATGTAATTTCCGAAGAAAAACATAAGTATGCCAAACAGAGCCATTGAAATCGATAGGGCGAATTTAAAAGCGCCCAAGCCAGGATCAAAACCCAATCCAAGTCCTCTGTCAGAGAACATCAGGATCATGATAATGATAAAGGCCACATTGAAGATTGCTAACTTAACAGGTTTCCGCATAAATGTAATCCTCCTTGTCATATTGATTTTGGGTAAATAAACGAGTGTCTACTACCTAACCTAAAAAGATAAGCTAACATATATATGTTAACATAAATCGTTGAAAAAATCAATATTTTGTTGAAAAATCAGACATATTATGGTAAAATAAATATGTTAGCACTTTGAAAATTAAATATGTTATACGTGAAAAATATTAAGGAGGTAAGATTTATGGTGTTAATCAAGCAAAAGTACAAGTTTTGGGTCATAGGGATTATTATTGCAATGATATTTACCCTTATCAGCAACATTCCTAAAGCACCAGAGCCTGCAGAACGGACAGTAATCACCATCAACGCGCCAGAAAACATGCAATCTGGATTCCAAGAAACACTTAAGAAACTGAAGGTAGAAAAACAATATGATTTGCAATATACAGACAATCCAAATGCAAACTTCATCGTCAGCGAAGGTTCAGATGCAAATGGAGAGCTTATTGCATATTCGCCATTTGTGGCAGTCTTTAATTCAGATGAAAAACTGTATGACGATCTGGTAAAAGAAGAGATATTTGTACCTTCCGAAGTTGATGCAGATTGGAATGATTTTGATTTTAAGAAGATTATGGATCAATGTTTAAGTTCGGATGGTTCAAACTTCAAGATTTACTATCCTTCTAAAGATTCTGATTATTGGGATGAATTTTATAACTTCTTGCTTTTTACTGCCAATGATGGCTATTATCCCAAAGAAAGCACTAATATGGAAGAAACGGTCAAAACAGTTGAAAGATTTCTTAACTGTAAAAATGTTGAACCCATTAGTAGCAGTAGTTTAAAAAGAATCAACAGTATTCCTCAAAACGCTATTTATTTTATGACTTATGCTGATTTGGCATACATCTATAAAACAAGTGGTATTTCTGGATTCATTGTTATGTATCCCAAAACAGTTGTATATCACAGCTATTATATGACATATGACGAAACAGGAAAGATTCTCTATGAGTTTTTAAATCAACCATTTGAGAGTTTTTTCGATGGATGCTATGATAATCTTGGTTATGATATGCTTTACTATTATTCCTATCTCAACACAAGGTTTAACAGTGGAACTGTAAGGTTTACATCTACAAATTACAACGATATTAAAAAGAGAGATCAATACAATGCAGTAGAAATTCCAGAGGTAACTTCAAACAGTGATAACACTGATAAAAAGGAGGAGAAATGATGAATATCAGAATAGGAGAAGGCTATAGAAAATCCGATGGCACTTACGTTCACAGTGTTTTTGCTGGGGAGGAACGCTTTGATGATGTAGACAACATCAAAAAGTATCAGAGCTGTACTCCTGACAACTGCAAATACTACCGCCAGTGTTCATATAAGGATGGCGTTGTACGTACTTTTGATTGTCAGAAAAACAAGAATCTCATCATTGCAATTTACAATACCATAACTGGAGCGTTTGCAGCAATGATTTTTACGTACCTGTTTTCTGTCAAACAATATACCTTTTTTAAAGGAATGGGGCTTTTAATTCTTGCTCTTGTGGGGTTGGATATTATTTGTACCATTATTGAAAGCGTAGTTCCTACTCTTCGTGACAAACGGTTTTACAGCATTTTGAAAAAAAGGGAAAAACGTAAAGAAGCCAAAAAACAGAAAGAACAAGAAGCAGCAGAAATGCAGAGGGCAACTGAAGAGTTTGAAAAAATGGCGAATTCGCCATATTATCAGGATGTTATTAAAGCAGAATCTTTTGCTAAGAACCTGAAAAAACTCTCTGATGAGTTTGATTTTGGCCAGAGTGACAAGAAAATTGATAAATGCGTCAAGAAAGTTACTGAAATCATTGAAGTCCTTAAGGAGGACAGCAGTGGATACAGCAGAGTAGCATTCCTTTTTGAAGGAGCTCTTGAAGAGTTCTACAATACCCTGAAACTCTACACCTGTTTCATCAAAGCAGATATCCATGAGGAGAAAAACGAACGTGTTCTTGAAGCATGCGTAGATAAGTTTTTCAATTATCTGAGTGATCAGAAGATTGAAGCTATCTTCGATAAAACTTCTATTGGTATCCAGTTCCGTAGTTCGGCTGAAGCTTTGGGAAAAATGATTGATAGTAAAGGAGATAACTAATATGAGAGGAAAAAGAATAGCACAATGGATTCTCACAATTATCATTGCAGCAGGACTTATTTTCGGAGAAAACTTCTTTTCTTCACTCTTTGCTGAAAAGTCCCCACTTACTGTATGTGCGCCGAATGATATGAAAGATGCATTTAAATCTGCTCTTTCCAATTCTGATTTGTCGGCTCAATATAAACTTGTTATAACAGACACAGAAAGTGGCGCCGACATTGTAGTTGGCTATGGTAAAGAAAATGATGAATCTTATACTCAGTTTGCATTTTCGCCATTTGTTATTGCATACAATTCAAGTGACTCATGTTTTAAAGCCCTTAAAAAAGCTTCAACCGTAGTTCCGAGCGAATACAACGATAAGTTCTACGAAATTGACTTTTTGAAGGTCATTAATGAAGTAATTGAAGAAGGGAAATGGGAAAATCTTGGACTCTCTGACCATGGTACAATTAGACTGTTTTATCCGGACAAATCCACTGTATATTGGCATGATTTCTACAACTTCATGTTAGTTACAGTAAATAGTGGTGCCTATCCGAAAACAACGGATGAGATGAGAAAGGCTGTCGAAAAAATCGATTTGTTCGAGAAGAGTGATTGTACAGAAGCTGTTACTAATTTCGATGAGAAAATCGAAAGAACCAGTGGCTTTTCTGAAAACACACTGTATGTTATTCCGGAAAAAACTGTATATGATTTGGCAAACGGACATGATGAAAAAACGCGTTTGTTTTTCCCGTTGGCTACAGTTAACTTCAATTACTATGTAAAGGGAGTATCTGAAAACGGAAAAACAGTAACTTCCTGTTTCTCAGATAAGTTCTATGCCAAGTTGGAATATAAGGACTACCGGAATAAAAATGCATATGAACTGGGAGATGATTACAGCCTCGTTTATGATGAAAGAGATGTATACCAGACAATTGAAATACCCAAGAAAAACTTCTTTAATGGAGGATATTCTCCAGAATAAAAGTATTAACGTGTAACATGTTTAGCCCGCAGTCACAAATGTGACTGCGGGTTTTCTCAATTTAATAAAACAAAAGTAAATACGTGATTTACATAAAATATTGCAAAATCTTAAAAATTGTGGTATAATATAAAGCGTACATTGATATTTTAATAGAATTGGCAATTATTGCAAGGAGGATTAATCTATGTCTACTGAGATCATGAACAACACTGCAACTGTAAACAACATCAATAAGGAGGATATGATTATGCAGGAAACTACTACCGCTACCGTTCAGCAGCCGGCTCCCATCGTAAAAGAATCTGATTTTCCGCAACAGACCAGTCAGCTTCAGGAACTCATGAGCAGATTCAGGGCACAGAATCATCTGCCTGCTACCCCTGCTCAGGTGCAGACTGCACGGCCCAACCCTTTGGCAAATGTAAAAGTTCTTAATGAGGTTCGTACCAAGAAGTTTACAGACCTCAGTCCGGAGAATCAGCAGAAGGTGCTGGCACGAATTGACGGTATCGACTATATGAAGTCTGGCGATATTCAGACCTTTGGTTCATCCAAACAGAGTCCTATGACCAAGCACGCCGAAGTGATTATTGGCAAATACTCAGCCAGTGATGCCGGCGAACTTGCGGATCCCATCACTGACCTGGTAGCAACACTCAAGAGTAACAATCCCAAGGAGATTGTTAAGCGTGTGAGTGTGGACCCCGATAAAGAATGGGGATTCTTTTCTAGCTTCAGAGAGATGATTTCTATGAAAAATGCAAAGAAAAGGATGTTCAAGGCTTTGGCCGAACATGATACAATCATGAAGAACATCAAAGCCATCGAGGTCGAGCTTCAGAAGCAGCAACTGAGTCTGCGTAAGGATGTTGCTGTATACCAAGAAATGGGCAAGGCGACAATCGATCAGGTAAACGATTTCGAGCTCGACTGCATCGCACTCCAGCTCATGAAAGAGGATGCCGAATCCCGCCTGAATGCGCTTACCAGTAAAGGTGAACTGGATCTTATGGAAATGAGCGAAGCAAATGATCTGCAGTCGGCAATCGATCGGATTTCCAGGAGAATGTATACCCTTCAGACCGTTCGTGTTTCCACTGTTCAATCCATTCCTCAAATCGGAGTTTTGGTTTATGGGGATGAAATCATCTGCGAGAAGATTGACGAGGTGAGCAGTCTGGTTATTCCTCTGTGGACCTGGCAGTATGCTATTGCCATTGGTGCTCTTAAGCAGAAGGAGGCTCTGAGTATTCAGAAAACAATTCGTGGTATCACTTCGAAACTTCTTACTGGTAACGCCAAAATGCTTCATGACAACATGATTGCAGCTCAGGAAGAACTGTATGCTGCTGCCGTTGCCATTGAGGACCTGGTTGTCGTTCAGGAATATATTGATGACATGGTTACCAAGGTGAACGAGAGTCGCCGAGAGGCTTCCCAGAAGTGTGTTGAGGGCATGAAGACCATGCAGGCCATTGAGCAAAAGAACTATGATCTGATGTCTCAGAGTATCGTAAATCCGGCTCCTGCTGGCAACTAAAAACCAATTCCGAACTTAAGCTATTTAAGTAATTCAAAAAAATACGGGGATGTGCAAATTCGCACGTCCTCGTATTTTTTATATTCATAAAAGTATTGGTTGAATTTGTTCATTATCTAAAGCAAATTCCAAAGTTTTTTGTATATATGTTGGGTCAAATACTATTGAATGAGGTTTAGTAATTGGATTATCTTGTCTAAATGGAACAAAATAATAATTTTTTCTATTAAGTAATTTTCCAATATTTTCAGCAGCACCTGATAAACCATTATTAGTTGAAATTGCTATTACCACTGGTCTGTTATTTCTTAAATGAGATTTTACAGCCATTGTAACAGGTGTATTAATAATATCATTTGCAAGCTTTGCAATAGTATTTCCAGAACATGGAGCAATAATAAGTATATCAAACATCTTTTTTGGACCAATTGGTTCAGCGTCTTGTATTGTATGAATTACTTTATTATTAGTTAATTCTTCTAATTGATTTATAAAATCTTTAGCATTTCCAAACTTTGTATCTAAATTATAACTGTTAAAACTCATGATAGGGAAAATATCTATATTATTTATTTTTTTTAATTTTTTTATTTCTTCAATTGTTCTTTTGAATGTACAAAAAGATCCAGTAAAAGCAAACCCAATCTTTTTTTCTTCTAAATTCATGTTAATCTCCTTTCAATAATTTATATAAATATAACATTCATATCAATATATTTTATGAAATTATGTATACTAAAGTTATAAAAATGTTAAATTATGGTTGAAATATTATGTAAATTGTGTTATAATGAAATCGTAGTGCCTAACTAGAATAGTATAAAGTTTAGCTGTTGTAACATCATATAAGAAGGAGGAAAGCACGATGAAGAACAACAATTACTATAGAACCCTTCGGAACATGTATAACTATGTGGAAAAATTCAATATAACACTGGGACTACAAAATTTCGCATCATTAAGCCATCAAACCAAAGATGATATATTCAACAAGGTTCATCTGGAAGCCATGGCTTCATGCAACAGCGAAAATACTGTCCAAGAGAACTTTCTCAGAGTACTCTTTTCCACTCTTCATGCAAAGGGGCTATCACAGGCAACTGGAGATGATGCGGTATTTATGTACAGAATTTATAAAAATGCTTTGTACTACTATCCGCAATTCAAAGAATGCTCATGTGATGTACAAAATTCTATTCTGCAAGAAGCATTCCAGAAGGGACGTGTCTATCGAAATCATGACATTTTTGTCTATGCAAAAGAAACCTTTGGAGTTTTTGCTAAAAAGGGTCTTATTGACAGGATTGTAAATGTTGATAAGATTGAGAATGTACACAAAACCTTCCGGAAAGTTTGGGAAAAGAGGGCTGACCGTAGGAATTACGAACATCCATCAGAAATCTGGGAGTACAATGCTCTTATATATCTCACATATGAATATAAGGGCAGGTCTGGAGTAACGATAAAGACCTCATTTCATCCTTGTGATCTTTGGTGTCTACTCAGTGATTAAAATTTAATTTAACAGCAATACTTTAAAAGTGGGATGCGCAATGCGTCCCACTTTTCCATTTGAAATTTAAATATATATTTGATATAATTTTATAGATAAATAAAAAGAATAGGAGAATAAAATGTTTGTAGAACATAAATTTTATATTGGATTAAGTGATATAAATACAGAAAAAGAATTAACAAATACTTGTTTATTAAGATATTTAGAAGATGTTGCAGGTCTTCATTCTGAGATTGCAGGATATGGAGTTACTGATATGAATACTACAAGAAAGTCTTGGATATTACTATCATGGAAAGTAAAAGTAATAAGTAGACCTTTAATAAACGATTCTTTAAGTATTAGAACTTGGTCTAGATGTATAGATAAATTTTATGCATTTCGTGATTTTGAAGTTAGAAATCAATATGATGAAATTGTTTGTATAGCAACATCTAAATGGGTATTAATTGATATAGATAAAGGAAAACTAGTCAAAATTTCTAATGATATTGCACAAAAATACAAACCTGAAAATAAAAATGTTTTTGAAGAACATGATTTAGAGAAATTAAAAGAACCAAGTGATTGTATAAGTAAGATTTCATTCAAAATTACAAGAAATTTAATTGATATTAATAGACATTTGCATAATATATATTATTTAGATATTGCAAAAGAAGCTCTACCAGAAAATATTGGACTATCAAGTGAATTAAATTATTTTGAAATTATGTATAAAAAAGAAATAAAGTTAGGAGAAACTATAAAAGCAATATATTCAATAGAAAATGATTGTCATTATGTAACAATAAAAAGTGAAGATGAAAATATAGTACATTCTATTATAAGATTGAAATAACAAACAACAAGCCAATTAGAAAGTTTTGCCCATTTGGTGGACTTTTTAGGCTTTATGTGATATAATAGTATAAGTTGATTGAAATATCAATGATATTTTACTAAAGAAGAGTCTAAGCACTCTTCTTTTATTTTAAGGAGAATATATATGAAATTAATTGGTATTATGGGAAATGGTGGATCAGGAAAAACAACATTTACAAACCATTTAGAAAAAAGAGAGAATGTAGGAGTTATACATATTGATGATTTAGTTAGCGAAGTAAAAAAGAAATATTTTAGAATGTTTTTACAATCAAAAGAAAATAACACTACAGAAAATACACAAGCAAATCCAAAATTAAAATCTGGAGCCAAAAAATTTTTTTATAGAAATAAAATTGCTTTTAACTTTCTTATGAAAGTAAGAAGTAAATTAATAGAAAAAGGTTTGAATAGAAAAATAGAAGATTTTGAAAAAAGTGGTAAAGACTTAATTGTTATTGATGATTGGGCATTATCCACCCACAAAAAATTATATAAAAAATTAAATTGTATATATACTGTAGAAAGACCTTATTTAAGTAGGAGAAAAGGAATTCAAGAAAGAGATGCATTAACAACAGATGAATTAAAAGTATGCGATCTTCCATACGCACTTGGATTTTTGAAACGAGCAGAAGGAGAAAATACAGAAGTTATAACCAATAATGGCACACTTAAAGAATTACAGGATAAGGCAGATTTAGAATATGAAAAATTAATTGGACTTTCTTTTGATGAAAAGTATTCTTGCAAAGATAAAGTAGATGTAAAATCAGCAGTTCAAGCTTTAGAAAAAAATACATCAAGAAGAGAATTTTCTGAACAAACAAAATAATACAACAAACATTTTTTCGTGTTTGCATTGACACAATTAATATATAATGATAAAATACCATCACAAAACTAGTGTTTGGTATTTTTTTATTAAACAAAATTTAAATCAAGGAGCAAAAGTGGAAAGACAAATTTTACATGTTGATGTTAATAATGCTTTTTTATCTTGGACTGCTGTAGATATGTTAAAAAATGGATATCCAGTAGATATAAGAACTATTCCTGCAATTATTGGAGGAGATGAAGAACGTCGCTCAGGAATAGTTTTAGCCAAAAGTCCTATTGCAAAAAAATTTGGAATTGTAACAGGAGAACCAATTTATTTTGCTAGAAAAAAATGTAATAAATTAGAGGTCTTTCCAGGTAATTTTGAAATATTTAATAAAGCATCAAACAATTTATATAAAATTCTATTAGAATACACAGATAAGATAGAAAGATTTAGCATAGATGAGTGTTTTTTAGATTTGACAGAATATTTAAGAAATAGAAAGCTTATAGATATTGCTTATGAAATTAATAATAGAATAGAGAAAGAACTTGGCTTCACAGTAAATGTAGGAGTATCTTCTAATAAATTACTAGCAAAAATGGCATCAGATTTTGAAAAACCAAATAAGGTTCATACTTTATATGAATATGAAATAGAAGATAAAATGTGGACTTTACCTGTTTCAGAATTATTTATGATAGGAAAGAAAACTGTGCCTAAATTATTTAATTTAGGCATAAAAACAATTGGAGACCTAGCAAAAGCAGATAAAGAATTTATAGTAAAACGTTTTGGGAAATTTGGACTTATAATGTGGAACTATGCAAATGGGATAGATGAACAAGAAGTAATAAGTACGCCAGAAGAGCCAAAAAGTATTGGAAATTCCATAACACTACCTAATGATATTACAAATCCTGAAGAAATTAATAAAATAATTCTTGCTCTATGTGAACAAGTTTCATTTAGATTACGAAAACATAATTTAATTGCTAATACAGTAAATATTCAACTAAGAACAAAAGACTTTGTAGATTATTCACATCAAAAACAATTGAAATATGAAACATCTTCTACAAAAGAAATATTGGAAACTGCTAAAGAAATATTTAACGAAATGTATAAAAATGAACCAATAAGACTTGTTGGCGTTAGGGTAGATAATTTAGAAAATAAAGAAGAAATTCAAATGTCATTTTTTACACAAGAAAGTGATATAAAACAAGAAAAACTTGATAATGTATTAGATAATTTAAAGAATAAATATGGATATAACATGATTACAAGAGCAGGAAAATTAGAAGTAGAAAATCTTGTAAAAGGTAAAGAAAAGAAAATGAAATAAAATTTACAATTATTAATATAAAATGAATTTTAAAAACATTTTTGTGCAATGTTATTGTAAATTAATATTTTTATTTATATAATAAAAAATATTAATTATAAACTCACTTTAAATATTATTATAAATTGTAAGGAGAAATAATATGATTAATCCTGAAAATAACCCAGATTTTTTAAATGATTTTTTAGCATATAGTTCAACAATACTTAACAAATCAGAAAATACAATAAAAGAATATAATTATGATTTAGCTCATTTTCTAAAGTATATTGTATTTAAATATAAATTAACTGATATTAAAGATGAAGAACTTATAAAAAACATAAAAATAAATGATTTGGATATAGATGTTTTAGAAAGAATATCATTACCTGATATTCATTCATTTTTAGCATATTTAAGAACATGTTATAGTAGCAAACCAGCAACTCTTGCAAGAAAAACAGCAAGTATAAAAGTTTTCTTTAGATATATGTGTAATAAAACTAAAAAGTTATCACATA
Source organism: uncultured Clostridia bacterium (assembly GCA_949482135.1). GTDB lineage: Bacteria > Bacillota > Clostridia > TANB77 > CAG-508 > Scatovivens. The sequence goes on along the minus strand of CASYFC010000001.1, from coordinate 155,134 downwards.
ATCCAGCACAAGATTTAGAAACACCAAAGCTTGGAAAAAGATTACCTAAATATTTGACTTTAGAACAAAGTAAAGAATTACTAGATGCTGCAGCTACAGTTGGTGTTAATCATGGAAATCATGATAATTCGGAAAGAAACTTCGCAATAATAACTATTCTTTTAAATTGTGGTTTACGTCTTCAAGAATTAATTAATATAAATATTAGTGATATAGATTTTGAAAATAATAAATTAAATGTTATTGGTAAAGGAAATAAAGAAAGAACAATATATTTAAATAAAGCTTGTATAAATGCAATAAATAAATATTTAGAAGCTCGTCCAAGGGATGGTGTTAAATTTAATTCTCGTGATGCACTTTTTTTGAGCGAACAAAAGCAAAGAATCAGCAGACGAACTGTTCAATATATAGTAAAAAATGAATTAAAGAATGCTGGGATAGAAAAAGCTGATATTTATTCTGTGCATAAATTAAGACATACTGCAGCAACACTTATGTATAAATACGGAGATGTTGATATTAGAGCACTTCAAGAACTTTTAGGACATGAAAGTATATCAACTACACAAATATATACTCATGTAGATAATGATCAAGTTAGAAATGCTGTAGAACGAAATCCACTAGCAAATCTGTAATATAAAATATAAATAATTCAAATATTGAATATTTTTATACTATATTATATAATGCATATAAGTAAAAATAAGAAAGGAGAAAAATATGAATAAAACAGTAAAAATAGCGATTATAATCGTTATAGCTATTGCTATTATTTTAGGAATTTATGTAGTAAATTCTTTAACTAATAAAAAACCAAAAACCAATCTAGATCCAATAGAAAATGCTGAAGATTTAGTTGGATTAGTTGATAAAATTTATGAAGAGATACCAGAGGATCAGTTACCCATGTTACAAAGTCAAATCTTGGATGTTACAAATAATGATTCTGTAAAATATATAACAGGTCTTGAAAATGGAACTAACTTTGAATATGTAGTGGTATCTGAACCACTTATGTCTTCACAAGCATATTCATTAGTTCTTGCGAAAGTAAAATCTGGAATAAATGCAGATGAAATTGCAAAAGAAATGTCTGAAAATATAGATACAAGAAAATGGATTTGTGTTGAAGCAGAAAAATTGTATGCAACAAGTAGTGGAGATATAGTATTTCTTGTGATGTCTAATGAAGATACTGCAAAACCTATTTATGAAAGATTTAAAACATTAGCTGGAAATATAAATCAAGTATATGAAAAAACTGCTGCAGAAATTGATTTACCTCCAGAAATGTATTAATAAAAACAATGGAAATATTGCCGAAACACCAAAGATGTTTAGGCGATATTTTTATATATAAGGAGAAAATATGATATTTTCAAGTATAACTTTTTTATTTTACTTTTTACCAATTGTATTATTAATATATTATCTATCACCAAAAAAATATAAAAATATTGTATTATTAATATCATCATTAATATTTTATTTCTATGGAGAACCCAAATATACTTTATTGATGATATTTTCAATTGTTTCAACATATATATTTGGTATTTTAATTAATAAATATAAAAAAAATTCTAAATTATTTTTAGAATTTTCAATTGTAGTAAGTGTTGGAATATTAATCTATTTTAAATATTTTAATTTCATAATAGAAAATATTAATTTATGGATTACAAATAAAATAGACTTTTTTTATGTTGCATTACCAATAGGTATATCTTTTTATACCTTTCAAATGATTAGTTATCTTGTTGATGTGTATAGAGGACAAGCTAAAGTACAAAAAAACTTTGTTAAACTTGCAATGTACATTTCACTATTTCCACAACTAATAGCAGGACCAATTTTAAGATATTCGACAATAGAAGAACAAATTGAAAATAGAACTCATTCATTTGAAAAGTTTGCTATAGGTGTTAGAAGATTTATAATTGGACTTGGCAAAAAAGTACTAATAGCAAATGTATTGGGAGAATTAACAGAAATATTTTTACAAAGTAACAACTTAAGTATTTTATATTATTGGATATATGGAATAGCAGTAATGCTTCAAATTTATTTTGATTTTTCTGGCTACTCAGATATGGCAATAGGTCTTGGAAAAATGTTTGGGTTTGACTTTTTAGAAAATTTCAATTATCCATATATAGCAACAAGCATAACAGATTTCTGGAGAAGATGGCATATATCTCTTAGCTCTTGGTTTAGAGATTATGTATATATTTTTCTTGGGGGAAATAGAGTAAGTAAAATAAAGTGGTTAAGAAATATTCTTATTGTATGGTTATTAACAGGACTTTGGCATGGAGCTGCATGGAATTTTATAATTTGGGGGTTGTTTTTTGGAATATTACTAATTATAGAAAAATTATTTTTAAATAATTTTTTAAAAATAATACCTAAATTTTTAGCAAGAATTTATGTTTTATTTATTGTAATGATTAGTTTTATTATATTTAATGGAGAAAATTTTAATCAGATTATAAAAAATATTGAAGGATTAATTGGAATAGGAAATATTCCAATCATATCAAAAGAGAGTATATACTACTTTAAAAGTTACTTTATAGTTATATTAGTTGGAATAATTGGATCAACACCACTTTTAAAAAATATTACAAATACTACTAAATTTAATAAAATCAATAATATATTAGAACCAATATTTTTATTTTTAATATTACTATTATGTACAAGTTATATTATAGATGGTTCCTTTAATCCTTTTTTATATTTTAGATTCTAGGAGGTAAAAGTGAAAAACAAAACAAAAAATTTAATTATTACAATTGGCTTTTTTAGTTTATTAATCTTCACATTTTTTTTAAATATTGCAATTAAAGACAAACAAATATCTGTCATAGAAAGAAGAGCTTTATCCCAACTTCCAGAAATTTCCATATCTAAATTATTAAATGGAGAAACAACTAATAAATTTGAAAATTATGCGGTAGATCAATTTGTTGAAAGAGATTTTTTTCGAAATGTAAAAACTTTTTATAGTATAAATATTTATAAACAAAAAGATAATAACAATTATTTTGAAAAAGATGGCGCAATTTATAAAATGGAATATCCTTTAAATAAAACGCATGTTGAAAAAAATGCTGATAAATTAAAAAAAATATATAATCAATATTTAAAAAATATGAATGTATATTATGCAATTATTCCAGATAAAAACTATTATTTAAAAAATGATGATCATTTAACAATTGATTATACTTTGTTAAAAGAAATAATGAATAAAAAATTAGTAGATTTAAAATATATTGATATTTGGGATAATTTAAAATTAGATGATTATTATAAAACAGACCTTCATTGGAAACAAGAAAATTTAATAAATGTCGCAAATAAAATACAATCAAGCATGAATTTATTAAATATAAAAAATAATTATAAAAAAATTGATGTAGGAGACTTTTATGGAACATATTATGTTCAAAAAAACTCAGATATTGCCCCAGACAAAATGTATATTTTAAACAATGATACAATAAATGATTGTACTACATATAATTATGAAACAAAAAAAGTTTGTGACATTTATGATAAAAAAGAAACAAAAGATAAATATGATATATTTTTATCTGGAGCTACATCAATAATAAAAATTGAAAATAATAATGCTAAAACTAATAAAGAACTACTGATATTTAGAGATTCTTTTGGAAGTAGCCTTGCTCCATTATTAGTAGAAAACTATAAAAATATAACTCTAATTGATTTAAGATATATTTCAAGCAACCTACTTCATGAATATATTGAATTTAAAGATCAAGATGTATTATTTTTGTACAGTACTGTTATATTAAATCAAGATTTATTAAAATAATAATTATTAAATGTAGAAAACAAGTGGAGTAGGAGAGAGGGGTTATTGTTTAATACCAATTTTGATAATTAAGTAAAAATAAAATTGTTTTTTACAATAATCTAAAAAATTCTAGATTAATTTCTAAAATCGAAATACTTCAATTTTAGAAATTAAAATTGAAAATTCATAATTTAAAATTAAATTTTTAAAATTTTATAAATCTGTTTGGTTAATAATTTCAAAAACCGAACACTTGTTGTATAAATTGTTTTTATAAATGTAATACAATATTTTATTGCAATTATAAAAAAATATAATCTATAATTATTAAAATCAATTTTAAGATATTTATTATTTATATTTGTACAATTTATTTAAACTTAAAAATCTGATTTATGCTTAATTTTAAATGTTTGTAAAACTTTTTTAGTTTCATTATATTAACGTATTAAAATGAATTTAAATACATTCTATATAATTTATGATATTAGAAAAAATCCTGAAAATTGCCCAAAATAACGACGCATGAGAATCGATTTTAAGGCGTTTTTAAAAATTAGGCATATAGTTTGTTGTCTAAAAACACAGGTAATTTTAGAGTTTCAAGCATTTTAACGATTTTCGAAAATTTTTAAGATTTAAATTAGAAATAAGTATAAAAAATTTTATTATAAACAAATTATTTAGATAAATAATTAAAATGGCTAAAATTTGATTTTAAAATGTCATAAGAATATTGATATATAAGTAATAACATAATAATATAAACATAAAAGAATTAAAGTGATATAGTTTATAAAACGGCTAGATGCTAGGTATATGTAATAACATAAGTATTTAGCTATTTTATATATAAGTCCTACTCTGTTTTGCACAAAAGTTTCATTTTGTGCAATGTTCTGTATTAAAAAATTATTCTTGATATTATTGTTTACCCCTTTCTTTCTTCTTTTAAACAATAAAATTTTTTTCTTATATACATCTTCTATTTTTAATATTTTTATAATTACCATTCTAATTTATAGAAATTATTTTCCTATAAATTTTTAAATTAAATATTTATATTATATTTTTTTATTTCTTCTAAAAAATCATCAAATTCATTATAATTAAAAATATATCCATTTAAACCACATTTTATTGCAGATTCTATATTCTCACTTCTATCATCGATAAATAGACATTCTTCTGGGACTAAATTAAATCTTTTTAATAATAATTCGTATATTCTAATATCTGGTTTTGAAAGTCTTTCTTCTGCTGATATTATTTTTCCATCAAAATATTGTAATACATCCATTTCTTCTAAAAATCTAGGTATTTCTAATGGTGCATTAGATAATATAAATGTGCTATACCCCTTTTCTCTCACCTTTTTTATAAATTCGATTGTTTGCTTGTTTAAAATTAAACCTTCTTTAGTCCAGCATTTCATTATTTGTCTGCATGTGTCTTGTAGATTTCCTGGTAAATTAGAAATCATTATTTTAATAGCATCTTCTTTACTTATTGCACCATCATCTAGTTTTAACCATTCATCTGAATCGAAAATTGCTTTTTTTAGCTCTTTCATCTCATCTTCATTTTGTGTAAAGTTATTTATAACATTTTCAAATTTTAATTTAAATACTACATTTCCTAAATCAAAAATTATATTTTTTATCATTTTCTTCTCTCCTATTTTCATTATATTATTGATATTAACATATAAATTAGATTAAAACAACATTTAATATATGAAAAAGCCCCAGTCAATTTGACTGGGGCTTTTTATTTATAGGATGAAATCAGTTAGCATTATCTGCTATTTTTCTGTTTGTACTCTGCGAACATTTTATCGATTTCTTCTCCAGTAACAGTTTCGTTTTTAAGAAGTTCTTCAGCAAGCTTATCCAAAAAAGATCTATTATCAATAATAAGCTGTTTTGCTTTTTGTTCAGCCTCTTTTAGAATATCTTTTATTTTAGCACCAATATTGCTAAGAGTTGTATCTCCAAAGAAAGAGATTTCCTGAGAGTTTGAACCATTAAAGGAAATCGGTCCAATATCAGGATCCATTCCATAGTAAATAATCATCTCTCTTGCAGTTTTGGTTGCAACTTCTAGATCATTTGATGCACCAGTCGAAATATCTCCTAAAACGATATCTTCAGCAGCTCTACCGGCAAGTAGAACAGTTAATCTTTCCTGCATTTCTGTTTTGCTGATATAGTTTTTATCTTCCACTGAATCATGCCAAGTATATCCTCCAGCACTTCCTCTAGGAACAATAGATACTTCCTTAATGGTAGACTGCGTTGGAAGGAACAGACTAACAAGAGCATGACCTGCTTCATGATTGGCAGTAAGAATCCTTTCTTTTTTAGATACGACCTTTCCTGACTTTTTCAAGCCAACAGTAATTTTCTTAAGAGCTTCATCTACATCTTCACGAGTAATATAGGTATGCACTTTTCTTGCTGCAATTAATGCCGACTCGTTAAGAAGATTTTCAAGTTCTGCTCCAGAAAAACCTGCTGTATTATAGGCAATTTTTTCAAGATCAATATCATCAGAAAGAGGTTTGTCCTTGGAATGAATTTTAAGAATATCCCTTCTCCCTTTAATATCAGGAAGCCCAATAGAAATCTTTCTATCAAATCTTCCGGGCCTTGTAAGGGCTGGATCCAAACTGTTGAGTCTGTTTGTGGCAGCAAGCACAATAACATTCCTTTTACTTCCGAAGCCATCCATTTCAGCTAAAAGTTGTTCAATGGTTTGATTATGCTCAGAATTTCTTCCAGCATCATCTCTTTTTGCACCAACAGCATCAATTTCATCAATAAATATTATGCAAGGTGCATTTTTCCGTGCTTCTTTAAATAATCCTCTAATTCTTGAAGCACCAACACCAACATATTTTTCGATAAATTCAGAGCCGGATATTGCCAAGTATTTTACTCCTGCTTCTCCAGCTACTGCCTTCGCCAAAAGCGTTTTCCCCGTTCCAGGACTACCTGAGAGCAACACACCTTTAGGAATTTTTGCACCAAGTTTAGTATATTTGTCAGGATTTTTGAGAAAATCAACAACTTCTTCAAGTTCTGCTTTTTCCTCATCAAGTCCAGCTACATCAGAAAATCTAACATCACTATTAGCTACTTTTTCTGTGTAGTTAAGGTCAGTATTAAAAAGAGATATAAAAGATGGTGTATCATTAGAAGAAGGTGATTTTCCATCACTCTTAGAGTTATTTCCAAAATCTGTGCTAAACATCTTTTTGAGTTTTTTTACCTGATACACAATCATTATAACCATAAGAATTGCATATGCCCACACAATCAAATTCAAGGTTGTCCCAGCAAAAGATGTATTTTTTCTGCTATCATTAATTGTTATATCTAAGCTTTGACCATCTACAATCTTCTGCTGAATAAATTGAAGAAAGATTTCTTTATCAGGTATTTGAGTTTCATAATAGCTTCCATCATCGGAAATAGCACTAACAATAACATTTGAACTTTCATTTAGATTAACATTAGTAATTGTACCAGTATCAATCATTTGAATAAGCTCACTATATGTTATTGCTGTAACTTGTTGCTGTGGAGCAGTCTCATTTGTTATCACCCTAAAAGCAATGATAACAATGGCAACAATAATAAACCATAACATCTTAGGCATTTTCTTTTTTTGCATACTATTACCTCCATACTAAATTGTTTGTAGTTACGCAAATTTTTTCACCCTATTTAGATTTGAATGTTCGACCCCAATATTATACCACTATATTATGTAAAATACAACAAAAAAATACTTTGAACTAGCATAATCAAAGTATTTTTTAAATATTTATTTTAATTTTTTTGCAAAAATTTCTTATTAACAATACTTATAAAAACTATTAAATAAGATATTGAAATAAGGAAACCTGCTAATACATCACTTGCATAATGTACTCCCAAATAAATTCTACTTACTCCTATACATAAAACTAGTAAAGTTAGTATTATAATTATTGTATATTTAATATATTTATTTTTAATGTTCTTATATACTAAATAAATAAGAAATCCATAAAACGCTGCACTTACCATTGAATGTCCTGATGGAAAACTATATCCATTTTCTTCTATTAGCTTGTATCCTATTGGTCTAGGTCTTTGCACTATTGCTTTTAATATTTGATTTAAGGCACCACTAATTGTTAAATTTAAGCAAATTAAAAGTCCTATTATTTTGCTTTTTATTATCACTAATAATATTATTGATGTAATTATTACAAAGGTAGCACTTCCTAAATTAGTAATAAATTTAACTATAGGTAAAGAATAATCAGAAATAAAATGTTTTTCTATAAAATTATATACCATCATATCTTTTACAATAATTTCTTTCTGAAATAAATCTATTACTATTGCCAAAATAGCAATTAGACATATTAATAGAACGATTACTTTATAATTTTTTTTCATTTTATTTCCTCCTATCCAAGACTCTCATAATAAGAATTATATAATTTAGCATAATATCCTCCAAGTGCTAATAATTCTTCATGATTTCCCTGTTCTATAATTCTTCCTTCGTTTAATACAATTATTTTATGAACATTTACAATGGTTGAAAGTCTGTGAGCTATAAAAATGGCTGTTTTCTGTGCTGATAAAATATCTATTGAATTTTGGATTAATTGTTCTGTATAAGTATCTATGTTAGCTGTTGCTTCGTCCAAAATAAATATATCTGGATTATGAGCAAATATTCTAGCAAAAGCTAAAAGTTGTTTTTGCCCTGCTGAAAATGACTCCCCTCGCTCCTTTGAAATTTGCTCTATTCCATTTGGAAGACTGTTTATAAATTCATCTGCAGAAGACATTTTAATAGCATTTCTAATTTCTTTATCAGAAACATTTTTATTTAATTTTATATTGTCTCTAATACTTCTTGCAAATATAAATGGATCTTGCAATACTGTTCCTATATGCCTTCTTAAATATCTTTTATTAATATCTTTAATATTTATACCATCTAAAAGTATTTCACCTTTTTGAATATCATAAAATCTGTTAACAAGATTAGTAATAGTAGTTTTTCCTGAACCTGTTTTACCTACTAATGCAATAGTTTCACCAGGTTCTATTGTAAAACTAATATCTTTTAATATCCAGTTTTCTCCTTCATATGCAAACCAAACGTTTTTAAATTCCAATTTTCCAATAATTTTTTCAGGTTCGATTCCAGAATCAAAGTCCTCTAGAAATTGTTTTTCATCTAATATATCATAAATTTTATTCATAGATACAAAAGCTTCTTGTACAATTTCTATACTGTCTATTGTTCTATTTATTGGTTCAAACAAAGATTTTATATAGCTTACAAATATGTATATAGCACCAACTTCCATTGAAATTCCCCAAAAATTATAAATACAACAAGTTATTATAATTGTAATTGTTAAATTTTCAAATAAAGTCATTATTCCAGGAAAAATTCCTTCAAAAATTGTTGCTGATAATCTTTTATTAATAAATTCTTGAGTATAATCTTCACATTCTTTTTGCTTTTCATCTTGTATATTAAATATTTTTATTAATTTAGCACCATAAATTGATTCTGCTAAAAAAGTATTTAAATTAGTTCTAACTATCTTCGATGTTTCATAAATTTTATTTAAGATATTAGTTAAAATTACAGATGTAATTACAACAAAGGGGATTACTATGAAAGATACTAGACTTAACTTTAAACTAAAATAAATCATAATACATATGATTGCGATTATTGAGATTATATCTTTAAATAATGTTGTGATAACATCTTTAAATAATGCTGATATATCATCAACATCGTTAGTTATACGAGCATAAAGTTTTCCAGCTGGTGTTTTATCATGAAATTTTATATTAGCATTTTGAGTATATCTATAAATTTTATTTCTTAAAGTATATAAAATCTCTTCTCCCATTATATTTGTTTTCATTCTTGTATAATAATCTAAAACATTTCCTACAACTACTATAGTAAGATAAGTTATACCTATTAAGTTTATAGATATAAAAGCTTTTTGGCTTATTCCCAAGCTTAAAAAATCATCTATAACTACTTTAACTAAATATGGTTTTGAAAGTTCCAATAAATCTATTATAATTGATAAAACTGAAACCAAAACTATAGTTTTTAAATGAGGTTTTGCCATTTTATAACATCTATTTAAAGTTTTATTTTTCATATATCCTCCCTTCTATTGCTTTATGCAAGTAATTCTTCGTCGTTAGAAGATTGTTGATTATAAAATTTATTATACAATCCATTTTTTTGCAATAATTGATTATGTGTTCCTTCTTCAATAATTTTACCAGAATCTAATACAATTATATGATCAGCATCTTTAACATCTGAAATCCTATTAGAAACTATAATGCATGTTTTTCCATTTACTAATTCTTTTATATTTCTTAACAATTGTTCTTCTGTTTTATTATCTAATGCTGAAAAAGTATCATCAAATATAACAATATTACTTTTATTTAAAAATGCACGAGAAATAACGACTCTTTGCTTTTGACCACCTGATAAATCTATCCCCTTCTCTCCTATTACTGTATAAATATCATTTTTCATATTTTTTAAATCATCTGAAAGCATTGCTTTCTCAGTACTTTCTTTGATTTCTAAGTCCTCAAAATCTTCCCTAAAAAGACTTATATTATCTTTTATTGTTGTTGAAAATAAGAAATTATCTTGCGTTATATAACAAATACTCTCTCTAAGTAATGTAAGATTAATAGAGTTTATATCTTCATTGTTTATAAATATTTTTCCATTTGGAATTGTATATAATTTAAGCAATAAATTCATTAGTGTTGTTTTACCACTGCCTATTGTTCCTATTATCCCAAGTGTAGTTCCTTCTTTTATAGTTAAATTTATATTATCTAATACATTATCAATATTTCCCGGATAATTAAAACATAAATTTTCTATTTTAATATCTCCATGAATTTTATTTTGATTATCTATATCATTTAATAATAATTCTTCTTTTTCTAAACAAAATACACTTTCTAACCTATGATATGAAATTTGTGCTCTTTTAAATTTAGAGATTATTCCTGGAAGCCAGAATATTGGTGTAAAAAATAAGTCAATATATCCATTAAAAGCAACAAAATCACCTATTGTAATAGTTTTATTTAGTACTAACCTAGAACCATATAGAATAGTTATACCATAACAAAATCCAAAGCATATTGATACAGAAGAAGATAATAATGTTGAGTATATATCTATAGCAATGTTTCCTTTTTTTAATAGATTATTTTTCTTAATAAATTTTTTTAACTGATTAGTTTCTCCAGAATAAGCTTTTGTTGTTCTAATAGCATCTGTACTTTCTTGTACATATTCAGAAAGATTTGTAAAATATCTTTGTCCTTTTTTAAAACTACGTTCAACATATTTCTTTAATATTATTACAATATAAACAGTTATTAAAATTGGACATATTGTTGCAATTGTTAAAGATAAATTAACATTTTTCATTGTGTATGTTGTAATTATAAAAACAAATAATATTCTTGTCCCATGTGATAACAATCTATATAATAATCCTCTAAGTTCACCAACATCTTTAACAAAATATGACATCAATTCTCCATTTTTTATATTTTGAATACTAATTAAATTTATTTTTAAAAATTGTTCGAACAATTTATCTTTTAGTTCTTTTTCAAAATATCTTGTAGTTAGGCCAACTAAGTATTTCCATATAACACGTACTAATAAAATTCCAATTGAAGCAAATAACAAATAAATTATATTATTAATAATTAAATATTTATTTTCGTTGGAATTATATAATAAATCTATTATTTTACCTATAATTTTAGAAGGACACGTAAGAAGATATACATTTAATCCTACTAATATAATTATTGCAATAATTTTAACTACATGTTTTTTTAATATTGTTTTTAATGTATCTTTCATAGTTTCCTCCTTCTTAATAAGAAAGTGAAATCCAAGGAATGTCCCTAAATTTCACCTTTAAAAATATTATTTCAAATTCTTAGATATTTCTTCAATAAATTCAAAGTTATTTTTTGTTTTTGACATATAATTAATTAATCTTTCTGTTAAATCTGCTGTAGATAAATTAGAAAGATTTTTTCTAATTAAATTTACTGTTTCATATTCTTTTTTGGTTAATAGTAGTTCATCTCTTCTAGTACCAGATTTATTAACATCAATTGCTGGAAATACACGTTTCTCAGATAAAGTTCTATCTAAGAAAACTTCCATGTTTCCAGTACCTTTAAATTCCTCAAAGATTACTTCATCCATTCTACTTCCAGTATCAACTAAAGCTGTACCTAAAACAGTTAAACTTCCAGCATCTTCAGTGTTTCTAGCAGCACCAAAAAAACGTTTTGGTTTATGAAGAGCTGCTGGATCAAAACCACCAGACAATGTTCTTCCAGACGATGGTATTACTAAATTATAAGCTCTTGCTAATCGTGTAATACTATCTAATAATACAACAACATCCTTGTTTTGTTCTGTTAATCTTTTTGCTCTTTCAATAACCATTTCTGCTACTTTAACATGATGCTCTGGTTGCTCATCAAATGTAGAATAAATTACATCACCTTTAATTGAACGTTTCATTTCTGTAACTTCTTCTGGTCTTTCATCTATAAGAAGTACTATTAAATATACTTCGGGATTATTTGCAGTTATACTATTTGCTATTTTCTTTAATATAGTAGTTTTTCCGGCCTTTGGTGGAGCAACAATCATACCTCTTTGACCTTTTCCTATTGGAGACATTAAATCCATTAATCTCATTGTATATTCTGAAGCTATTGTTTCCAATTTAAGTTTTTCTTGAGGATATATAGGTATTAAATCATCAAAATTTTTTCTTTTCATAGCTTTTTCTGGATGTTCTCCATTTACTTCTCCAACATAAATAAGTGCAGGAAATCTTTCTCCTTCTTTTGGTATTCTTTTAATACCTTTTATTTTATCTCCTGTATCTAATTTAAACCTTCTAATTTGTACTGGTGAAACATAAACATCCTTATTAGTTGATAAATAATTATCACCTCTTAAAAATCCATATCCATCAGGTAAAAGTTCTAAAATACCTTCTACGTATTCATCATCTTCACTATTCAATTTATATTCATTAGAAGAATTTTCTTTTTTTGATTCATTTTTTTCTTCAACTACTGATTCTTCTAATATGTTTTCTTCTAATTTCTTATTATTGTAGTTTTCCAAAATCTTTTCTATAAGTTCTGATTTTTTTAACTTTGAATAATTTGGAATTCCTTTATCTTTTGCTAAATTTTTCAAATCAATTAGTGATAAACTATCTAATTCCATGATTTGCCCCCTTATTTAATTTTTATATATTGGAAATTATTTTTAGAAATAAAAAATTAAAAATAAAATGATATTAAATGAAATAACAAATTTGAAAGCAAATAACCTAAAATTATTTGCTTACATCAATATATACTGTTTCGTTTGGATAATACATATCAAGCTTTTCTCTTGCTACTTCCTCAATATATTCTTCTGAATTTACATTTTTTTGAGTTGCCAATAATTCCTCTTGCTTTTCTTCTAAAGATTCTTTTTGAGTAGTATAATATGATATATCTTTATTGTAAGAATTTATTTTTGATTGTTGTTTTATTACAGTAAATATAACATATACAACTAATAAGATTATTATTAAATTCATTGCTTTGTTTAATTTAGATATATTCATCATACGTACTCCATTATTTTTTTATTTGTTTAAAAATATAATTAAATATATTTTTAAACATTTGTAACAATTTAAAGAATATTTGAGCAAAAAATATAATTATTTTTTTACATATTCTTACAAATTCATATAAGATTATAACATATAATTTACTTATTGTCAAAGAATATATTAATATCCCAAAAAACATACCTAAGAAGAGATAAAATCTTACTTCGCCACTATTCAATTTTATAATTCCAAGTACTATTAAAGTTCCAGATATTAATAAAAATAATAAGTCTTCTATAAAGGTAACTATATCTTTGGTTTTAAATGATTTTCTTAAAACTTTAAAAAAATCAAAAATTAATCCTATTATTATCCCTATAATAAAGAATAGCAAAAATACTTCTTCTTGAGAAAAATAGTACATACTTCAAATCACCTACTTAAATATTTTACTTAATATGTTTTTACTTTTTGGCATTCCTGTATCCGCATTTGAATATATTAAACTATTTATTCTACCTTCTACAATAAAATCAGAAGTATCTACACTTAATTTATTTATTTTTAAATCTTCACCCTTTATTGTTAATAATCCAAGTTCTGTTTCAATTATTATTATTTGATCATCAAAACTTAATACATCAATAATTCCAGTAACATTTAATTTTTCTCTATTTTCTAATACTACATTTTGAAAAGTATTAGTAGCTTTTTTAAGTTCTTCCATACAATACCTCCTAAATATTTCTACTATTTATATTTATTCAGTAATACGTATATTTAGAACATTCTGTGGCTATTTATTCTTCCAAAATAGTCTTTTTTGAATTTCTAATTTATTTTTTCTATATCTATTGACTCTAAGAATAATTATTAATAATGCTATCGCTATAAGTATAGCAAAAATAATAAAATAAGTTATTGAAATAGCCTTATTTATCTCTTCATAATCTTCGTTTGTACAATAAGTATAAGTAATATTGCATTCATTTAAATTTTCTTTTTCAGTATTTTGAACAAAATTATGTTCAGATACTGGAATATATGTTTCAGTTCCATACTCATCAATTAAAAATACTATTTTCGAACAATCATAATCTACCAAGTAATCTTTCATTATAATTTTGAATTCATTGACTTTTGGATTAAATTTTAGCTTAACATAAGTTAAATCATTATAATCAGTATATCCAACTATTTCAGTTGTCTTATTTATAGAAAAGGCATAATGCCTCAGTTCTAATTTATTTTCGTCAATTTCATGGCCTTCTTCTTTTAAAAAATTAATATATCCTAAATAATTTTTATCATCATAATACTTTTTAATTTCTTCAGCTTTTTGTTTTTGAATTGTATATTCATTTTCTATATTATTTTCTATAAATTTAGTCATATTATATTCAAAAATAGTAGTTGGTATCATTAAATAAATTTGACACCCAAGAGTTAAATTTTCTATTTTTAAGTTAATATCTTTTTGTGGAATATCCAAAGCTTGAGGTGAATGAAACTTACTATCTGTAACAACACTATTTGTATCTGGTTCTGTTGCATATGAAAAATTTATTAAATTTATCAAAATATTTAAAACTATTAAAATATTTAAAATTCTATATTTATACATATTTTATTCCTTTTCATTTATTTATTCATATTAATTTTAAGTTACATTTATTTCTACTTCAATAACATTAGCTTTTCTTTTTGATTAAAATAGTATTACAAGTTATAAAAAAATGAACCTTTATTAAAAAAATAAAGGCTCATTTTTTATTTATTTTAAATTTTTTGTTACTTCTGCAATTATCGCTTTTTTTGCTTCTTCTAAAGGCATATTTAAGTTTGCACCAGCAGCTTTAATATGTCCGCCTCCACCAAACATTAAACAAACTTCTGAAACATTTACATATTCATTAGAACGAAGTGAAGCTTTATACCCTTTTTCTTTTTCATAAAGAAATATTGAAACTTCAACTCCTTCTATAGATTTTCCAATTTCAACTATTCCGTCTTTATCTCCTGGTTTTAAACCTAATTCTAATTCATCAGCAATAGTCATATATGTAAAAGCGATTTTTCCATCAGCAAAAAATTCTAATCTATTCATAGCTAATTTTTCTGCTTCAAATTTTTCCTTTGTCATAGTAAGCATTGCCTGCTTATAAATTTTTGACAAGTTTATTCCCTTGCTCAATGCCCATGAAGCAAATTCGAATGATTCTACAGTAACATTTGAATTTCTAAATCCATTAGTATCTGTTATAACTCCTGTTAATAAGCAAATACCAATTTCTTTAGTTATTTCTATTCCTAAATATTCAAAACTTGATACTAGAATTTGAGCAGTTGCTGGCGATACATGATTTACAATATTATAATCTGCAAACATATCATTTCTATTATGATGATCAATTTGTGCTTTTACTTTTGCATTTTCAAAATATGGTATAAATTCTGGGCATACTCTTTTTATATTTGGACAATCTAAAACAATCGCTAAATCAAATGTTTCTATATCTGAACCTGTAATAACAAATTCTCTTCCTGGTAAATATGAAAAGTTTTCAGGAATGTCTTTCATTAATACATACGAATTTTTTCCCATATTTCTTGTAGCTAAACACATTGCTAAAGAACTACCAATAGCATCCCCATCTGGTGCTTCATGAGCCATAATAACAATGTTTTCTGCATTTTTTATTTCAACTAATATTTCATCTAAAGTCATATATTCTATTCTCCCCTTTTCAAATCCTTAGTAATATCTTTCAAGATTTCATCAATTCTTGATCCATATTCAATAGATTCATCAAATTCAAATATAAGTTCAGGTGTATTTCTTAAATTTATTCTTTTGGCAATCGCACTTCTGATATATCCGCTTGATTGCTTTAATATTGATAAATTTTCTTTTTTACTTTTTTCATTTATCATAGTAACATAAACTTTTGCAAATCTTAAATCAGGCGTAGTTTTAACTTTAGAAACACTTATTAAACCTGTAAGATGAGGATTTTTTAATTCTAGAGAAATTATACTACTTATTTCTTTTCTTAATTCCTCATCTATTTTATTCATTCTACTATTATTACTAGGCATAAATTTTTTCCTTTCTTCTATTAACAACTAAAGCTGTAACAAGCTTTTTTATATTGAAGTTTATTTAACTTGTTCCATAACGTATACTTCTAGTTGATCTCCTTCTTTTAAATCGTTAAATCCTTCTATTTGAAGACCACATTCATATCCTTTATCAACTTCTTTAACATCATCTTTAAATCTTTTTAATGAAACTAATTTTCCATCATGCAATACTATGTTATCTCTAATTACTCTTATTCCAGCATTTCTTGAAAGTTTTCCTGTAAGAACATAACTTCCTGCAATTGTTCCAACATTAGAAATTTTAAATGTTTGTCTGATTTCTGCTGTTCCAATAACAACTTCTTTAAATACTGGATCTAACATACCTTTCATAGCAGATTCAACATCATTTATAGCATCATAAATTACAGAGTATTGTTTAATTTCAACTCCCTCTTTATCTGCTATTGTCTTTGCAATTACTTCAGGTCTTACATTAAATGCTATAATAATGGCACCTGAAACTTTTGCTAAAGTAACATCTGATTCTGTTACACCACCAACATTTGAGTGAATAACTTTTACTCTAACTTCATCATTAGATACTTTTTCTAAAGATTGTTTTAAAGCTTCAACAGAACCTTGTACATCTGCTTTTACTATTAAGTTTAATTGTTTTAAATGTTCACTTTCAATTTTATTGAATAAATCATCAAGAGTAACAACTGTGTTTTTGTTAATTTCTTTTTGATGTTTTTCATATTTTCTTTTTTCAATTAAATGTTTTGCTGTTCTTTCATCTTTAACCTCATAGAATGTATCTCCTGATTCTGGAACAGTTGTTAATCCAGTAATTGAAACTGGTGTTGATGGTCCTGCTGATTTAACTTTCTTACCTTTATCACTAACCATTGTTCTTATTCTACCAATTGAAGAACCAACTATAATTGTATCTCCAACATCTAATTTACCTCTTTGTACAAGCATTGTAGCAACTGGACCTTTTGTTTTATCAAGTCTTGCTTCAATTACTGTACCTTTAGCTTGTTTTGTAGGATTTGCTTTAAGTTCAAGTACATCTGCTTCTAATAATACCATTTCTAATAAATTATCTATACCTTCACCTTTTTTAGCTGAAATTGGTACATAAATTGTATCTCCACCCCAAGCTTCTGGAACTAATTCATATTTCATTAATTCTTGTTGAACTTTTTCAAAGTTTGCATCTGGTAAATCCATTTTATTTACAGCTACTATAATTGGAATTTCTGCAGCCTTAGCATGATTAATAGCTTCAACTGTTTGAGGCATAACACCATCATTTGCAGCTACAACTAGTATTGCTATATCTGTAATCATTGCACCTCTAGCACGCATTGATGTAAAAGCTTCATGTCCTGGTGTATCTAAGAAAGTTATATCTCTATCATTAATTTTTACTTGGTAAGCACCAATATGTTGTGTAATACCACCAGACTCACCTTCAATTACGTTTGTACTTCTAATTGCATCAAGTAAAGAAGTTTTACCATGGTCAACGTGTCCCATAACAACTATAACTGGTGGACGTGGTTTTAAATCTTCTTCTCTATCTTCTGTTTCATCAATTAGGATATCTTCATCTGTTACAACATTTTTCATTGTAGCATTTATTCCATATTCTTGTGCTATTAAATATGCTGTATCAAAATCCACTTCATTATTTATTGTTGCCATAATTCCCAAATTTAATAATTTTTTTATTACATCACCACTTGTAATTTTCATTTCTGCTGCTAAATCTTTAACTGTAATATGTTCAGGAATTGTTATTTCAGTTAATTTAAATATTTTTTGTTTTGTTCTATTTTCTTGCTTTGTATTCTTCTTTTTAGCTCTTCTTCCTCTTTCAGTACTTAAATCGTAATAATCTAACATTTCTCCACCATCAAACATGTTAGATAATTTGTTTTGTCTTTTTAAATCATTTAATTTATCTGAATCAAAATCATTTGAATTTCCTTTACGATTCATTTTTTTGTTATTAGATACTTTTTGTTCATCCTGTCTATTTAATTTTGCTTTATCTTTTGCTTTATTTCCAAAATCTCTAATAACATTATCTTTTTCCATTGGAATATCAACATCTATGATGTTTTTTATTTTCTTTTCTATTCCACCTTTATCATCAAATCTTTTTTGACCATTTCTGTTATTGTTTCCGAAACCTTCTTTTTTATTAAAATTATTGTTTCTTTGGTCATTTCCGAAATTTTTTCTATTTCCATTATTATTATTGTAAGAATTTCTATCTTTGAAGTTGTTATTTCTATTGTAATTTCCATTATTGTTGTAATTACTATTTCTATTATAATTACCACTATTTTGAGTTTCTCTTTTATTATTTTCAAATCTTGGTTTTTTCTCTATTGATTTTGGAGCAGCCTCTTGAGCATTATCAATAGAAGGTTGTTCAACTGGTTTTTCAACAACAACCTTTTCTTCTTTTACTTCTACAGGAACTTCCTCTTTTACTTCTTCTTTTTTTACTTCAGGCTCCTTCTTTTTATTAATTCCTAATAATTCGCTTACTGTAAGTGGTTTTGTAGGCTTATCTCTATATACAATGTTATAATCCTTATTTCTTTTATTTTCTACAAATCCAACATCTTTCTTTCTTGCTTGTTCTTTTTTCTTTCTTTCTTCTTCCTTTTTTTCTTCCTCATCATTAATAATAACTGCTCTTCTAATTATTACTGGTCCTTCATTGTTTTCTTTCTTTTTTTCCATAGATTTTGTTTTTGAAACTCCTTTAATCTTTTTTTCTATCTTCTTTGAATCTTCTTCTGTAATTGAACTTAAATGGCTTTTTGCCTCTATATCAAGTTTTTTAGCTGCATCTAAAACTACTTTCGCTTCTATTCCTAGTTTTTTAGCCAGTTCATGAATTTTAATTTTTTCCAAATTCTTCACCTCCATGAATTACTTTTTGTATAGCGACTGCTAAATTTTTATCTAGTATTCCTATGATTGCTTTATTGTGTTTTCCAATTGCTTTACTGTTTTCGTCTATATTACCATATATAAGTAATTCAACATTTTCTTTCTCACAATAATATTTAATATTTTTTATTGTTTTTTCTGAAGCATCTTCAGCAACAATAACTAAACTTACTTTTCTTTTGGCTAAATGTTCTAACACTATATCCGTTCCAGATATTAATTTTCCAGCTTTAGAACAAATTCCTAATAAGCCATAAACTTTATTTATCAATAATTACACCTCTTATATTTTCATAAATTTCAGGGCTTATTTCTCTTTCAAAAATTCTTTCTAATCTTTTTGTTTTTATTACTTTATTAAGACAATCTTCAGATTTACAAATATAAGCTCCTCTACCGTTCTTTTTACCTGTTGGATCTACTTCAATTAACCCTTCTTTTGTTCTTACAATTCTAAGTAAGCTATTTTTTTCTTTTTGTTCGTTACATCCCATACAAGTTCTTTCTGGTTTTTTCTTATTAATCAAATTAATCACTCCTAATTATTCTTCATCATTATTTTCTTGTACTTCTTCTACAGTTTCTGTTTCTTCTACTTCTTCATTTTCTTGCATAGAAAGTAATAATTCTCTTATTTGTGATTCAGATTTTATATCAATTTTCCAATTTGTAAGTCTTGCTGCTAATCTAGCATTTTGACCAGATTTACCAATAGCTAAAGATAATTGATCATCTGGAACTATAACTTGTGCAAATTTTTCTTCTTCTCTAACATCAACAGCCATAACTTGAGCTGGAAGTAAAGCTGCAGCTATATAAATAGCTGGATCTTCATTCCATTCTATAACATCAATTTTTTCTCCATTTAATTCATTTATAATATTTTGAATTCTAACTCCTTTTTGACCAACGCAAGACCCAACTGGATCTATATTTTCATCTTTAGAATATACAGCCACTTTACTTCTTGAACCTGGATCCCTAGATACTGATTTGATTTCTATTAATCCTTCATATATTTCTGGTATTTCAAATTCGAATAACTTTCTAACGAAATCTGGATGACTTCTTGAAACTATAACTTGAGGTGTTCCTTTTAATCCTTTTTCTACTTGAAGAACATAACCTCTTATTTTATCATTTACTCTATAATTTTCTGTAGGAATTTGTTCTTTTTGAGGCATAACACCTTCTAGTTTTCCTAAATCTAAAACTACAAGTTTTCCATCAGCTTTTTGAATTAAACCTGTAACTATTTCTCCTTTTTTGTCATTGAATTCAGTAAATATCATATCTTTTTCAGCTTCTCTAATTTTTTGTACAACAACTTGTTTTGCTTTTTGTGCTGCAATTCTACCAAAATCTTTAGGTTTTACTTCAATATTAACAATATCTCCTATATTATATTGCTTATCTATTTTTTGTGCTTCTTCTAAACTAATTTCAAGCTCAGGAACAGGAAATTCTGCAACAACTTCTCTAGCAGAATACACATGAATTTCTCCTGTTATTTTA
Organism: uncultured Clostridia bacterium; assembly: GCA_949482135.1. Taxonomy (GTDB): domain Bacteria; phylum Bacillota; class Clostridia; order TANB77; family CAG-508; genus Scatovivens. The sequence continues at coordinate 133,967 of CASYFC010000001.1, read as the reverse complement.
TCTATTGTAACTTTTACATTGTCTGCATTTTCATCTGCATCATAATTTTGTTTGTAAGCTTTTACTAAAGCTTCCTCAATAGCTTCTACAAGATAATCTTTACTAATTCCTTTTTCTTTTTCTACTTCATCTAAAGCTGTGATAAATTCTTTAACATCAACGTTTTTCATTTTTTCTTATTCCTCCTACCAATTAAATATAGTTTTTGCAACAGCTATATCTTTTAAATCTATTTTCATTGTTGTGTTATCAATTTTTAATGTTATTCCGTCTTGAATATTAAATTCTTCTAGAATTCCAATATATTCTTTTTTCTTTTCTATTGGTTTAAAAAGTTTTATTGAAATTTCATTTCCTATTTGATTAAGAAAATGATTAGGTTTTCTCAAAACTCTTTCTAGTCCTGGTGATGATACTTCTAAAAAATATTGTTCTTTTATATAATCTGCTTCGTCTAAAACGTCATTTATGCTATTATTTACTGTTTCACAATCGTTTATGTCTATACCTTCTGGTTTATCGATTATTATTCTCAAATAATAATCTTTCCCTTCTTTTTCATACCTAACATCATATAAATCATATCCCAAATTTGTGATAATAGGTTCTAAAAGTACTTCAACTTTACTTTCTATATTTACAGATGCCAACTTTTCACCTCCAAAACATTAGTAAAGAGTGGGATTTGTTCCCACTCTTTCTAGTTCATTTATTTAAGACAATATTATTATACTATTTTTTTCCAATCTTTGCAAGCTTTTTTTGAAAGTTTTTATAGACTTTTTTCTCTATTTTTCTACACTTTCAATATTTTTCTTATGAACAAATATTTGTATCTTTTTTGTAAAGAAAAAGGCGCCTTAAATTTCAAGGCACCTTTTTCTTATATCGATTTTAAAAGTTTTGCTTAATAAAAGCATCTACTTCCTGCTGAGAAAGATATTCCTTTTCATAAAGAAGTTTTGCTAACTTATTAATTTGGTCTGTATGAGACTGAGCAACTTTTTTGGCTTCCTCGTAATTTTCACGACAAATTTTTTCAGCTTCATCAATACTTTTTGTATCAAGTTGCTGATTAAAGTTTGCTTCTGCAGTGATTTTTGTAAGCAAACTTCCATTCATAGAAAAACGTGTAATCATCATGTGTGCAATCTTACTTGCTCTTTCGAGGTCATTTGATGCACCACTAGAGATATCGCCCAAAATAAGTTCTTCAGCAATACGACCACCATAAAGCACTTGCATCTGCTGAAGTAAGTCTGATTTTTTGTTATAAACAGAACCAGATTCATCAAAAACATTGTAGCCACCAGCATTTCCTCTTGGAACAATTGAAATCCCAAAATTCTTTATGCTGGGTCTTACAATAGCAGAAAGAACTGCGTGTCCAGCCTCATGCACAGCAGTAAGCCATTTTTCTTCGTCAGTGATTGCAGATTCGCCCTTTTTTAATCCGACTAGGACTCTTGCAATTGCCTCGTCAATATCGGATGCAGAAATATATCTTCTTCCCATATTAACAGAATAAATTGCTGCCTCATTTAAAAGATTTTCAAGGTCTGCTCCTGCAAAACCAACAGTTCTTTTAGCAATATCGCTAATTGAAACATCGTTTCCGAGTCTCTTGTTTCTAGCATGAAGCCTTAAAATCTTTTCTCGAGCAATAACATCAGGCTTAGGGATAAATACATGTCTGTCGAATCGCCCTGGACGAGTAATTGCAGGATCCAAAATATCAATATGGTTTGTTGCTGCAATTACAATTACATTTTCCTCAGTGCTAAATCCATCCATTTCTGAAAGTAGCTGATTTAGTGTTTGCTCACTGTAAGATTTTCCACTGTACCGGTTCTGTGCAACAGAATCAATCTCATCAATGAAAATGATGCTTGGTGCAGCTTTTTTTGCTTCTGCAAAAAGTTTTCTTACTCTGTCTGCTCCAACTCCCACAAACTTTTCTTCAAAACTTGAACCAGTTGCCTGGAAAAATGGAACACCTGCTTCACCCGCAATTGCTTTGGCAAGCAAAGTTTTACCTGTACCAGGATCACCATTAAGTAAAATTCCCTTAGGAATTCTGGCACCCATTACAGCATACATTTGCGGATTTTTTAAGAATTTAACTACTTCCTCTAACTGAGCTTTTTCCTCATCAATTCCAGCAACATCAGAAAACTTCACTTTTGAAGTAACAGGTTTAACAGAATAATTGCTGTCTCCAGTCATTCTTCTCATCATAAAAGAAAATAATGCAATTGTAAGTGCTAAAGACAAAAGTGATGAGAAAATCGAAGCAAAAATTGATGCAGCACCTATTTCAAACTCAATTTGGTTACCATTTTCCATTTCAGAAAGCAATACTGCTGAAAGTTCCTCTAGGCTTGGAATCGTTGCTGTTTTTTCTGTCTCATCTTTCATAATAAGTTGAATGTGCACAGAATTTTCTTGTGCAACGATTTTCTGGACATTTTCTTCTTTTATTGCAACAATTACTTCGTCATATGTCATAACACTCTCATTTTTATTAGGCTGAGGCATTAGACATAACAAAATCATCGTTACAGCAAAAGTGATTGCCCAAATTTTGAAAAACCGCGAATTACTTCCATTTTTACCCATATAAATCTCCTCTCAAAAGTCGACATTTTTTATAGGAAATGCAGACATCTCCAATAAAATTAAATTGTTGCATTTTATATTTTATCATAGATTTACATAATTTTCAACATTTTATCTTTATTAAAACTAAATTCTTTACTATTAAATAGAAGCACTCTCACAAAATTGCAAGAGTGCTTTACTTTTATTCTGAAGCTTCCCAATTTAAAATAGGAAAACCATTATTAGCATTTACTTTATCTTCTTTATAAAAATCACTTAAATTATCTAAAATAGCTTTTTTTAATTCATCTTGTGTTTTTACAAATAAATTATTTTTTATGTTTATACTTGAATCCAAATAGTAACAATTAGATGTCGTTCCGAAATCTGCTCCAATAACACCATCTGCTGATAGCTTGTAATCTATTTTTCCAATATTATATGATGAGTTAATGTAACTGTCTGAAATATTTTGACCACATATTCCTCCTACTTTTGCACTATCACAATTTGATGCATCTATATTTCCTTTGTTATAACAATTTGAAATATTTGCATTATTAACTCCAACAATTCCTCCTGCATTATCTCCTAGAACAATAATTTTTGCAGAATTTATAGAATTATCTACATTTCCCATAACATAGTTAATTCCTGTAATTCCACCAACATAAGCATTTGCTTTAATATATCCATCTTCTTTTAAAGTCATATTAGTACATTTTTCTATTTGAGCTCCGAGAATATCCAACAATTCCACCAACATATTTTTCGCCAACTATACAATTAGAACGGTTCACTGCACTTTCAATATTAGTTCCGTAAAATGCTATTCCTATAGTTCCTCCAACGAAATTATTTCCTGAAATTATAGCCTCGTTTTCACACATTCTTATAGAAGAATTGTTATTAACATATCCAGCAATTCCCCCTGTATAATCTCCTCCAGAAATTATAGAGTTATCAGAAGTTGTACAATTTTCAAGATAAGAACCACTCATAGCTATCCCAACAATTCCTCCTGTTTTTGAAACGCCTGTTACTTCTGTATTCTGAATCCTACAATTTACAATTTTTCCATCAGTTATACCAACAATAGCTCCTGTACCATTTCCTCCATTTATAGAACTATTTTTAATAGTTAAGTTTTGAATAATCCCACTAGAAATTCCAAATAAGCCTTGATATCTTTTGCTAATATTTATATATAAACCTCTTATACAAAATCCATTTCCATCAAAAACTCCTGCAAACCTTTTTAGGTTTTCATTTGTTACATCAACAGATTCATCTTCTATTGGTTGCTCTACTATTTTATTTTCAGATTTATTTTCTTCTTTTTTTGGTAATTCATCTAAAAATCCAATTGCAGAAGTCCATTGGCTTCCTTCCCAAATTCCTTCTTCATTTTTTCTACCACTTAAATCTATATGTTGTCTTAGTGTTATAGTTACACCACTAAAATTCTTTTCTCCTTTTATTACTTGGTCTGCAATCCATTTTAGTTCTTCAGCATTATATATATTTATATTTCCAACTTCATCTACTGCTGGCTCTTTTGCTTCTCCACTCCATGGAATAATTTTTCCTTCAACTATTTCATCATTTACATATGCAGTATAAGTTTTTCCATCTTTATTTATATAATATGTATCTTGGTTTACCTGTTCTGCAATTTCTCCACCAAATTCCTCAAGCATTTGCTCTATAGTTTTATATTGTGTTTCTTGATTTTGTTCTTTTTTTACTTCTTCTGCGATTCCTTTATTTTCTTTATTCACTTCATCTTCTGTTTTATCTTTATTTATAAAAAGAATAACTACACAAACAATTGCCACAATAATCACAAATAATGCAATAATTACTTTTGTCCAATTTAGTTTTCCTCCACTGTTTACATTTTTTTCTGTTCTTAATTCTCTTCTTCCACTCAAAACTTAACATCTCCTTTCAAGATAAACTTATTTTATCTTTTATTTATATAAATGTAAATATTTTAATTTTTATTTTATGAAATTTAGGGACGCTCGAAAAATTTCATTCCAAAAACAAATTGCTATCTATATTAGTACCGCTATCTTTATATAACTAATAACATATTTTGAATAATATATTCTCTGAGCGAAGAATTCAAATCTAAACAAAGTATTTTGTTAGTAGAATATTTTTTCATAAAATAGGGAATCTCAAACTTGACTTTTGAGGGCGTTATTTTTTGAAAAAATAATATTCTACTATAAAATACGACGGAATACTGAGAATTTGTAGTGAAGAAAATATATTATTCAAAATAATAATATTAATTAAATATTGTATAATAATTTACTAAAATAAATAACAATATTATTTTTTTTGAACGAAACTTTTCGAGCGTCCCTAAATTTCAGTTTGAAAAAGAACATTATATATGTTATAATCTATTTTATGTAAAATTGAAAGGAAAATTAAATTATGAAAAGTCCAGAACTACTATCTCCTGTTGGAGATTTTGAATGTTTAAAAGCTGCAGTGCAAAATGGAGCAAATAGTGTATATCTTGGAGCTTCAAGTTTTAATGCTCGTGCAAGGGCAACTAATTTTGGAAATGAAGAATTATTAGAAGCTATTAAATATGCAAAATTAAGAAATGTTTCTGTTCATTTAACTTTAAATACATTAATAAAAAATGAAGAATTTGAAAATGCTGTTAATCTTGCTATAGATGCATATAATTTAGGTGTTGATGCTATAATTGTTCAAGATTTAGGTCTTGCTACATATCTATTAAAAAATTATCCCGAAATACCATTACATGCTAGTACTCAAATGACTGTTCATAATTTAGATGGTGTTAAACAACTTGAAAAACTTGGATTTTCTAGAGTTGTTTTATCTAGAGAATTATCTATAAACGAAATTGAATATATAAGAAAAAATACTAAAACAGAACTCGAAGTTTTTATTCATGGTGCTCTTTGTATTTCATATTCTGGACAATGTTTATTATCTAGTATGATTGGCGGTCGTTCCGGAAATCGTGGGCTTTGTGCTCAACCTTGTAGACTTCCATATGAACTAGTTGAAAACAATAATAAAACAATTGATAAAGGATATTTAATGAGTCCTCGTGATAATTGTGCTTTAGAATTTTTACCTGAACTTATAAAATTAGGTGTTGATTCTTTTAAAATTGAAGGTCGTATGAAAACTCCTTATTATGTAGGTGTAGTTACAAAGATTTATAGAAAATATATTGATTTAGTATTAGAAAATATTAATTTAGATAACGAAACTTTAAGAAATATGATTAGAAAAGAATTATCTATAAAAAATCCTGATACAGGTCTTACTGATAAAGAGGAACTTACGCAAGTTTTTAATAGAGGTGGATTTTCTACAGGACATTTCAAACCTTCTCCAAATAAAGAATTAATATTTAAAGATAAGCCAAATAATATGGGATTTTATTTAGGAACTATTTCTCATATAAACGAAAATAAAGGACATTTAAAATTGAAACTTGAAAATACTTTATCTATTGGAGATAAAATATCAATAAATAATGAAAGCTATACAGTTTCTGAGCTTATGATTGATAATAAAAACTATGAAACATTAGAAAAAGGAAATACCGTAAAAATTGGCCGTATGAAAGGAAAAATTTCTGTTGGTTCTAAAGTTTATAAAATAGAAACAGCAAAATTAAATAAATCTATCTCTTCTACTTTTAAGGAAGATAAAAATTTTAGAAAAGTAAAATTAAATGGAGAAATTATTATAAAGAAAAATACCCCTATTTCTTTTAATATATGGTCTGAAGAAGAATTTTATAATGGACTTTCTTTTTCTGTAACCTCTTCAATAATTCCCGAAGAAGCACTAAATAGGCCTATTTCAAAAGAAAAAATATTACAGCAACTTACAAAAACTGGTTCTACAGAATTTGAGTTTGAAAATTTAAATGTAATATTAGATGATGGATTATTTATTCCAAAAATTAGTATTTTAAATGATTTAAGAAGAACAACATTAGAAGGTTTAGAAAATACTGTTATAAGAAAACATACTCATAATATAGAAAATACGCAAATTGATATTACTACTCCCTCTTCTATATTACAAAATAATATAAATACTTTTAATAATTCTTTATCAATATCACTTTTATTAAATATTATTGATGAAAATGCAGATTACTCAAAACTGCAAAATATTGATAAATTATATATTCCATTAAAATATTTTATTGAATTTAAAGAAAAAACAAAAAAATTATGTAGCCTCTTTTCGGTATATATTTATATGCCTCATGTTTTTAAAGATACTACCAAAATTAATTTTAATAAAATAGTAAAAGAATTTAATATTAGAGGTTTTGTTATATCTCATTTATCTCAAATTGAAAAATTAGCTACTTTCAATTTAGAATTAGTAGGAAACTTTAATTTAAATATATATAACAATATATCAGTAGACAAATTACATAGTTTGAACCTATCTACTATAACAGTTTCACCAGAACTTGATAAATTTACTACAAATGAAGTACAAAATTTATCACATTTAAATACAGAAATAATTGTTTATGGAAAATTACCTGTTATGACAAATAACTACTGCTACCTTGGAAAGTCTAATAAATGTTATAAAGAATGTGATAGAAAATGTATGAATAATAATAAATATTCTCTAAAAGATAGAATGAATTTTGAATTTAGAATTGTTCCAGATAATATGCAAACTATTACTACTACATACAATAGTAAAACATTATCTGTAAAGCCTCAAGAATTTATTACAAAAAATGTTCGTATAGATATTTTAGACGAAAATATTAATGAAATTCAAAATATTATAAATACTGTAAAATCTGGTAATCGATTTGAAGGAAAAGAATTTACAAATGGAAATTATTAATATAAAAAAGGATAACCAAAAGTTATCCTTTTTTATTCGCCACCTACATATATGTAATCGCTTATATCTGGTAATGTTACTTTTCATCTCTATAATCAATCACAATATCTCCAGCTATATTAGGTCTTTTAACATCTTCATCTGTTACATTATCAAATTCTATTAACATATTATCAGAATATTTTTTTAAGTAATGCCATGTTTTATCATAATAAAATGATTCTCTTTTTACTTCAATACCTGCTTTTTTATCTATATAAACTTTTTCAAAGCTATTTTTTTCATATTTAATATCAATAAGCTTTATTACAATAGTTTCTCTTCCATTAAATTTTCTTTCTCCTAAATACTCATAATCATAAGCTTCTGTATTTTTTATAGATTCATATGTCCAACTTTTATTTTCTTCAAAATATTCTTCTTTTGAGTGTATAAGATTTGTATTATATGCATTTGATATATGTGTAAAAGGAAATCCACCATTATTAATTACTTCTCCAGTGTCATAATTCATCCAATAATACGCTTTTCCATCAATTGTACCTTTTATTAGGTTGTCTTTTCTATATAATTTTTGTTCTGGTCTTTTGTGTTTACTGTTTGCTAAATAAGTTAATGTACAATTTGGGTAATCATTACCTTTTTCTACAAGTTTTAAAACTTCATCTCTACTCATAGAATTACTTTTATCAAGCTTTCCATCATATCTCATGCAAATTTCTCTTATTACCAAAAAGAAAGCAATAGTAAGTAATATGATAATAGTTAATTTTAATATTTTCTTTACATTTATTTTTAATTTCATATACTTTTCTCCTTTCTTTATTGTTCTACAATTTCATATTCTTCTATATTAGGAAGTGTATAATATGGTGTATTTCTACTATTATTAAAATCTATATCTATAGTTACATCTCCTGTAAAAATACTATTAAATGCGCTTGAATTTATTTTAATTACTTTACAAATTTTACCTGTTTCTATATCTACATAAATATCACATGATCCATATGTAGACCATTCATAGTTTGAAATATAATATCGATCATTATCAAGTACATATTCATCTTTTACTTTTATTATTGAAGATTTAAATATATTTCTAATTAAAGTTTTAATGCTTTCACTTCTACCAAATAAACATTCTTCTGGTTTTAATGCAAAAACTCCACCTTTTTCATGGTTTAGCATAGCTATTTTTTTACCATTGCTTTTATCAATGTAATATTCAGATGTATCACCTTCACAATATTCTACTATATTAGTTTTTCTTCCATCCATAAATAAAAAATTATGTGTTCTTAAATATACATCTTCTGTCACAATTGAACTCATTTCTGAGATTCCACCATTTGTTACAATTTGATAGTTTATCGAATATGATGATGTTATTTCTTGTTTATTTGCTTTATTAATTAATGAAATAATTATTATAGCATTTCTTAATATAGAACATAAGTAAATAGCAAATATCAATAATATTATTAATTTCAATATTCTCATTTTCTTATTGTATTTTTTTATAAAATTAATAATTTTTTTGTCTTTTTTCTTATCTTGAATATTTAAATTTTTGCTCATATTATCAAAAATATCTTTGCATTCCTTACAATCTTTTAAATGATTTTCAACATACTCATTAGTCTCTTTATTGTTAAGTTTATCAATATAATTAGGTAATAAATCTTGAACAATTTTGCAATCTTTTTTATTCATTATTATCTACCTCCCTTATCTTATTTTTTCCTCTATAAAAAGTAACTCTTGCCCAGTTTTCAGTTTTGTTTAGAATGGTTCCAATTTCTTTAAAACTAAGTTCTCCTGTAATTCTTAAATACATTACCTCACGAGTTAAGTCATCTAATTTTTGCATTTTTTTGTATAATTCCATTTTCTGTTCATTTGAAATTATAGTCTCTTCTAAATTTTCATTAGATGTAATTAAACCAAGTTCTTCTTCATTTGCTTTGTTTATTTTCTTATCTTTTTTTATTTCGTCATACCATAAGTTCTTTGCTATCTGACAGAGCCAAACTGATATTTTACATTCTTCTTTAAAGCTTCCAATTTTTTGAACTGCTCTATAAAAAGTTTCCTGCGTGAGTTCTTCAGATAAATCTGAATTATGAGTTAAACAAAAAAGATATTTATATACTGTTTTAAAATATTCTTCATATACTTTTTCGATATCTTGCATATTTTTCTCCTTTATAATTAGACTGAAAATTACAATTTTCGTTACAAAAAAGGATAAATTTTTTAAATTTATCCTTTTTTTGTGTCTGTTATATTTTCGATTTTTTCTTTTGTCTCATAATCATAAAAAGTATATTCTGATAAATCTGGTAATTCTACATCTTTTAGTTTAGTAATAAAGAATTTTAAATCATATTCATATTCAAAAACATCTCCATTTGAAAATCTAATTTCTGCTTTTATAGGAAATGCTCTTGATTTAGTTATCCAAACAGTTTTAGTTGTTTCTCCTTCTTTTACTGATATTTTATAACATTTTTCATCATTTATTTTTTCAGATTTTATACTATTTTCTAGATTACTAGCCATAACAAATCTTTCAAATATGTTTTTTGAATATCCTGGAATTAAGCTTGCAAACATTTCATTTGATACTAATAGCTTTGAATTTTCCTCTGATATCTCCATAGTATAAACTTTTTTATTTTCTTCATCTACCATATATGCATTTTTTCCGTCTACCCATGTATATATTCCAGAACTTGTAACATTTTTTCCAACTCCGTCTTTATAAAATATTTCTGTATTTGAAATTTCATCTTTAATTTTCATAGAAGTTTTTAAATAGTAATTATCTTTTTCTATATTTTCTTCTAATTTACTAATTGTTTTATTTAATATAATTACATTTCTTATTGCTCGTATACCGCCAAAAAATCCTATTAATACAATTATAGTTATTAATATTATTAAAAATTTTAATTTTTTACTCATAATTTATTTCCTCTTAAAAAATTTTTATAAATGATAAAGTAATATATATGTTCCTATTTTTTCATGTATAAATCCATGATATGTAGCAAGTTCATAACTAAAATCAGAATCTGCTCTTACAATATATACTCCGTTTTCATCTACAGCTTTTTCAGATAAGACTGTATATCTTCCATAATTATCATTTTCATCTCTTGTTTGGTTAAAGTCATATGGTGATATTGGATTTGCATATAATGTATATATGTATGGCTTTTCTGCTCCAGTATGTATATAAACATGTTTTTCTTTAAGCTCTGTTCTTCCATTTACTTGTTCTAAAACTTGTAATAAATCTTTCTCAAAAAACTGTTGCTGTGAATATACTATTTCATATCTTGTAAAATAAAATTTTGAAAATGATACAAAATTTATTACATATAAAATTGCTATAACTATTAATATAAATCTGCAAATTAATATTTTTACTTTATTTTTGATATTTAAATCTTTACATATCTTTTGATTTTGCATTTTATAAATAAAATGTATACATGAATATTCAAAAAATATTAAAGGAAAATATATTGAATTTGATTTTGATATATTTAAATCTGATATGCACATCATAAATGAAAAACTTGCTATAAATAGTAATAATATTGCAGAATTAGCAGTAAATTTCTTGTTTTTTATATTTTTAACAAAATTATAAATTTCTATTATAAATCCAAATACCGCAAGTATGATTGCAAAGTTATATAATGTTCCATATTTAGGTAATGAATTGAATGGTAAGTCATCATAAACAAAAATTGTATATAATGATTTCAAATTTGGTATTACATTTCCTAAACTTATTTCTGATCCCCTATACTTTGGAAGCTTTGGTATTGTTATAATCCAATTTATTTGATTAATAATTCCGTTATTTACTAAAATCATTAGCATTAAAGGAACAGCCAAAATAAAAACTGGTACTCCTAAAAGAATAACATTTTTAAATGTTATTCTTTTAGGATATAACATATATGATAATAACAATATCAAAAAGATTGGAACAATTACATATGATAAAGCATATGTATATAAAGTTATTCCAATTGCAATTCCTGCTAATATATAATCATACCATTTTTGAGCTTTTAACAAAAAGAATAATGATATTATTAAACAAGGAGCAAATAAATTACAATCGAGCCCCCATCTTGAAGACATCATATTCCATGGATTTATAGTTAGTAAAAATGTTACCAGTAAAGCTGATTTTTCTCCAATATGCTTTTTTATCATAAAATAACATAATAAAATCGCTATAGAATTAAATATAACTGCTGTAATTCTCATTGAAAGCAATCTAAAGTCAAATAATTTGATAAATATTGCTGTTATATATCCATATAAAACACTTTGTCCACCTCCAAAATTGACAAAGTAAACTGGTAATTTATTTAATGCTCTATCAACTCTAAAATTAGCTAGGCAAAAAGCATCATAAGCCATACCAGCTTCATCAACATTAACTCCTCTTGGTATTTGTTCTATTTTATATGTTCTTAAATATATAGCTAACAGCATTATAAATATTATACAAACTACATTTAAGTTAATTTTAGCTAATTTATTTGATTTATTCATATATTCTCCTTATGTTAAAATATAAGCAGAGCACAAATCTACTTTAAAGTATAATGTGCTCTGCTATATGTTAAGTTAAATTATAGGCCTATTTTTCTAATTTATGATATACTTTTTTACCTTTTCTTAAAATTGCATATCCTTCTTTAAAGTCTTCATCTGTTAATTTGTATGATATATCTTCTATTTTTACATCATTTAAAGCAATTCCACCTTGAGCAATTAATGTTTTTGCTTGGCCTTTTGATGGAGCAACCTCTGTTAAAACTAAAGCATCTAATATAGAAATATTTGTATCTTCTAATTTTGTTGTTGGCATATTATCTATATTACCACCATTACCAAACAAAGCTTCTGCAACTTCTTTAGCTTTTATTGCTTCTTCTTCACCATGAATTAATTTTGTAATTTCATAAGCTGCAACTTTTTTTGCTTCATTTATTTGTTCATCTTTTAATGATGATAATCTATCTACTTCTTCATCTGGTAAAAATGTAAGTAAACTTAATACTTTTCTAACTTCAGTATCTCCAATATTTCTCCAATATTGGTAAAATTCATATGGAGACGTTTTTTCTGGGTTTAACCATAAAGCTCCTTTTGCTGTTTTTCCCATCTTCTTTCCATCAGCTGTTGTTAAAAGTTTAAATGTTAAACCATAAGAATCCTCAGTTCCAATTTTTCTTATCAACTCAACGCCACCTAATATGTTTGACCATTGATCATTTCCACCTATTTGTATTTTGCAATTGTAATTATCATGTAAATATAAGAAGTCATAACTTTGAAGTAATAAGTATCCCATTTCAAAAAATGTTAGACCTGTCTCTAATCTATTTTTATAACATTCTTGAGATATCATTCTCGCTACTGTAAATTTACTTCCAATATCTCTCATGAAATTTATATAATTTAAATCTAAAAGCCAATCTTTGTTATTAACAATAATAGCTGCGTTTTCTCCTTCAAAAGAAACAAATCTTTCAGCTTGTCTTTTTATTGCTTCTACATTTGCGTCTAATTGTTCTCTTGTTAACATTTGACGCATATCTGTTCTTCCAGACGGATCTCCAATTGCAGCTGTTCCTCCACCCATTAAAATTATTGGTCTGTGACCTGCTTTTTGAAGTCTTGATGCTACCATTAATGCAACAAAATGTCCAATATGCATACTATTTGCTGTTGGATCTATTCCTATGTAAAAACTAACACTTTCTTTTTGAAATAGTTCTCTCATTTCTTTTTCATGTGTTAATTGTTCTATATATCCTCTATCTTCAAGTTCTTTAATTATATCTGTCATCAAAATTCCCCCTAATACTATAAGCTAACTGTTCCTTTTGATACTTCTTCAGTACCTTCTGGAATATAAATTCCACTAAATTCATCATAGCCTAAATATCGATTTAAATTTCTTGCACTAATTCCTGTAAAAGCTGATATTTCTAACTTTGAAACACCACTAACATAGTTATCAGCGAAAAATCCTTTTAATTTGCTTAAATCTGCCATGTCTTTTTTTTCACATTCTTTGCAAACATCTACATCTGCCGCATAGAATTTACCACAGCGAATACATCTTTTTAATTCCATAATTTAGACCTCCTATTTTATATTTTCCATAAGAAAATATAGTTCTCTATTTATATGGCTCATTCTATCATATCTTTTTTAAAAAAGATATATATTTTTTAAATTTTTTTAATAAAGCAACAATTAGTAATGAAAGTATAAATGTTGCAGTTACACCTATGATTAAGTAAATTATTTCCTCATAAAATTTTTCAAAGATTTCAAACTTATATAAATCAACTTTTGCTATTATCAAATAATGAATTAAATAAATTCCAAAAGTTTTATCTGCAATCCAGTTGATAATTTTATTTATTTTTTCATTATTTATTTGCAATGAATATATTGCCATAAAAATTGAAATCCCCGATATTATACTTATACAAGTATTTTTCCAACCAATAAATGTTTCTCTACCAACAATATCTGTAAAACTATTAAGAACCATATATTGTACTTCTATTTTATATCTTATAAAATTAATAAACAAAAATATTGTACTTGAAATTATGAATACTTTTTTACTTCCTTTTATTTTATCTTTATGTACAAAAAGTTCATATCCAAGTAAAACATATAATATTGATCTATCAACTATATTAAATACTTGTAAAAATCCAATTTCAGGAAGTACAATAAATCTTTGAATATCTGTAATAACAGCCCCCAAAATCCCTGTACCAATTGCAATTCTACGTGCTAGTATTGAATTTTTTTCTTCTTTACAAATTAAACATAATAATGGTATCCAAATAATAATTTTCACATAAGTTAAAATATACCATAAATGCTCACATAATCCATTTATTGTTGCCATGTTTCCTGTTAGTATTCCTTTTAGTATTAATATTGGATTTATATTATTTACTATATTTTGAATACACCATATGAAACTTTCTTTATTTATAATAAACATATAGAAAACTTGTGTAAAAAGTATATAAATTAATGAAGGTAATATTATTTTCATTAATGTACTTTTCCATATTTTTTTATAACTACGTCCATTTGCTAAGAAAAAACCTGTAATCATCAAAAATAATGGGACACCATCAGCTAAGAAACTTTTTTCTAATAACCTGCTCCAATCTATTCTGTTATAAGCTTGATTTAGTACTTGAAGACTCATATGTGTTGCAATAACCATTAAACAAGCAATAATTCTTATTAAATCTACTGAGGAATCTCTTGTTTTCTTTTGAGTATTTATAATTACTTCAGCATTTTCTACTACCTTAGACTCTTTTTCTTTTATTTTCATAATTATCCCCTAAAATTTATTTTAATAAAGTTTCTACTATTCCTTTTCCATGTTCTGATTTTATCTTTAAAATAGCACCATTTACAGTTGCAATTTGAGGTGATACATGTCCAATATCTGCATCACAAATTATTGGAATATTCAAATTTCCTATTGCATCTTTTACAGCTTGATTAAAATCTATATCATAATCATTTCTTATAAATAGTGGTCTTCCAAAAATAATTCCATTACAGTTTTTAAAATATCCACTATTCTTCATTTGCCATAAAGTTCTTAATACTTCTGGTGTTGTCATTTCAAAACATTCTAAAAACCAAATTGTTCCTTCTTGTTTATGCCTTTCTATATAATTTTTTACACAATCATATTTAGTTCCAATAAAACACTTAATACAATCTAAGCATCCACCAAGAGCTCGTCCTTGCATTTCAATTTTATTTCCGCCAATTATATTTTTCCACTCAACTTTTTCAGTTAAATTATATAAATAATTTGGATTTTCTATTCCTTCTGCAAACCATTCTTTTTCATATAATTCAAATGATTCCTGTACTATCTCATTTCCAGATAATATTTCTAAAGAATCTGTTAAATTTCTAAAAAGAGGTCTCATTGCATAATCTTTTACTGTTTGACAATACATTGTAGGAATATCTAATATAGTATTAAATAAGAAGCTCAACCCAGTTATATCAGAATATCCTTGTATCCATTTTGACTTAGACTTTTTTATTCTTTCAAAATCTAAATAATCTAACATTTCGCATAAGAAATCACCACCTGTTGCACATAAAATTAGTTTAACATCTTTATTTTCCCATAGTTCCATAAATTCTTCTGCTCTTTTTTGAGCAGTTGTGCTTCTACCATTTACTTCTAATCTTACACTTTCCGTTTCTATTATTCTATATCCTAATTGGATTAATTGTAATTCAGCATCTTCTAATTTCTTAATTTTTTCTTCTTCAGATATTCCTGCTGATGGCGCACATATTCCTATTAAATCACCTTTTTTTAGATTTTCTGGATAATTCATATATCTCTCCTTTAAAAATTAGTTGTCTATCATTTACTTAACTATTTTATCATTTCTAAAACCTCGTTTTTTAAAGTAGCTATTATTTGTTCTTGTGGTATTTTTCGTATAATTTGACCTTTTTTAAATAATATAGCTTCTCCTTTTCCACCTGCTATTCCTATATCTGCCTCTCTTGCTTCTCCTGGACCATTTACAGCACATCCCATTATAGCAACAGTAATATCAGCTTCTATAGTTTGCAAAAATATTTCCATTTCTTTTGCAATAGGAATCATATCATATTGAATTCTACCACATGTTGGACATGATACTAGTTTAGGGATATTTTTAAACAAATTGCAGTTTTTTAATATTTCTTTACAAACAGGAATTTCTTCTATAGGATCATCTGATAAAGATACTCTTATTGTATCTCCTATTCCTTGTCTTAATAAAACACTTAAACCTATACTAGATTTTATTGTTCCACTAAATGTTGTTCCTGCTTCTGTTATTCCCAAATGAAGAGGATATTTGAATTCTTTAGCCGCTTTTTCATAAGCTTCTACACACATATCTAAATTAGATGCTTTCAAAGAAATAGCAATATCATAAAAATCTAATTTTTCTAATATCTCTACATGATGTTTAGCACTTTCAATCATTGCATCACTACAAGGTTTTCCATATTTATCTAATAATTCTTTTTCTAAAGATCCAGCATTTACTCCTATTCTAATTGGAATATTTTTTTCTTTGCAAGCTTCTACAACAACTCTTGTTTTTTCTTCGTCACCAATATTTCCAGGATTAATACGTATCTTATCAACTCCTGCTTCAATAGCCTCTAATGCAATTTTATAATCGAAATGAATATCTGCAACTATTGGTATATGTATTTTTTCTTTAATTTCTTTTATAGCTTTTGCATCTTCAATATCTAAACAAGCAACTCTTATTATTTGACATCCTGCATTTTCTAATTTTGAAATTTGATTAACTGTAGCTTCTATATCTTTTGTTTTTGTATTACACATAGATTGAATTACTACTTTATCTTGCCCTCCAATTTGCACATCTCTTATAAATATTGGTTTAGTATCTGTTCTTTTATACATATTTATTTTTACATATTGATTTTTTATCAATACGCCCTTTCGTATAAATTTTTTATAAAATTAGTATATCATAAAAACACATTTTAGCAAATATATAATATAACAAAAAGGGCAGTGTTTTCACACTGCCCTTTTTGCGCACCTAATGTATCTACATTTTAGTTTTTGGTACTCTTGTGGCTATTTGACGAACTTGTTGAATCCGCCTTTTGATCGCTGTAATATGAACTGAATATCATTAAAACAACATTTTCGTCCATTTCACAGTCTTCAGAAATTCTCACACTAAAGTCGTTAAAGAAAGGAAATGAATGGAAGTCTGCAATAAGATTTCCATTTATATCATATATTTTTCCTTTTATATTGACTTTGTCGAAAGAAGCTCTTGCAATTTTTTCTTGGTTATTGTTGTAAATATCATATGTTTCGCCAAAGAAGTTTATCCGTCCAATCATTTCTGCTGCCAGCCTATTGTTTAGATAAATGGAATGCGAATCCTGTGCAATAAAATGGTATTCATCTCCAGCATATGCGATTTTGTTTCCAGCCGAATCATACATAGTAAGGGGGTCTGTGACAAATTTAAATATATTTCCTGAAATTTTTGCAAATTCCTCCCCTTCCTTGTCAATTTCGATTGTCGTTGATAATTTAAACAGAACTTTCACATCGCATTTATACTCTGTGCATGGGCCCATATCAGGTCTAATAAACACATATACGAAAAGTCCCCCAATTATCAAAGCAATGATGATAGCTACTGCGATCCGAACCACTTTTTTTCTTTTCATTACAATACCTCCAATTGTTCGTATTATGAATATGAAGCAACTTTGCATCATTTTAATTATAGCACTTTTTTATGTAAAACTCAAGAAAATTATGTAAAACCCGAAAAAATGCTACTGCTTTTGAAACAGTAGCATTTTCTTTTTATCTTTTCTTTAAACTCATTTCGCAATATTTACATCTATATACTTCATTTTCTTTATCTGTTAAGATAAAGATTTGATCTAATTGTTTTTCTACTGAAGTAATACATCTTGGATTATTGCATTTTGCAACATTTACAATTTTTTCAGGAAGACTTAGTTTCCTTTTTTCTATTATACAGTCATCTTTAACAATATTTACAGTTATATTATGATCTATAAATCCTAATACATCTAAATCGATTGGAATGTTTTTATCAATTTTAATTATATCTTTTGTACCAGATTTTTGGCTTTTAGCATTTGTTATAATTGCAACTTGACAATCTAATTCGTTTAAATGTAATTGATTATATACTTGCATTCCACGTCCTGCTTTTATATGATCGATTACATACCCATTTTTTATACTATCTATATTCATTATTTTACCTCCAACAATTTCAAAATTAATGCCATTCTGATATATTTACCATAATTTGCTTGTTTAAAATAACAAGCTCTTGGATCATCATCTACATCTGTTGAAATCTCATTTACTCTTGGTAATGGGTGTAATACGCATAAATCTTCTTTTGCATTTTTTAATTTTTCTTTATTTAATATATAATAATCTTTTAAACGAATATAATCTTCTTCATTAAAAAATCGTTCTTTTTGAACTCTTGTCATATAAAGAATATCTAACTTGCTCATATGTTCTTCTATATCTTTTGTCTCACAATATTCTATATTATTTTTTTCCAAAATATCTTTTTTAACATATTCTGGTAGTTTTAGTTCATCTGGTGAAATCAAAACAAATTTTATATTTGAGTATCTAGACATTGCTGTAATTAATGAATGTACTGTTCTTCCAAATTTTAAATCTCCACAAAGTCCTACAGTCAAATTATCTAAACGTCCTTTTTCACATTTGATTGTTAAAAGATCTGTTAGTGTTTGAGTTGGATGATTATGTCCTCCATCACCTGCATTAATTATTGGAACTGTTGATTTCATTGAAGCAACAAGTGGTGCGCCTTCTTTTGGATGTCTCATTGCTATAATATCACTATAGCAACCCACCATTCTTATTGTATCTGATACAGTTTCTCCTTTTGAAGCAGAACTTGAAGCTGCCTCTGAAAAACCTAAAACTTGTCCTCCTAGTGAAAGCATTGCTGATTCATGACTTAATCTTGTTCTTGTACTTGGCTCAAAAAATAAAGTAGCTAATATTTTACCATCGCATTTGTGAGAATACTTCTCTGGATTTGCGATAATATCTTTAGCTACTTCAATCAAATTATCAATTTCTTCAACTGATAAATCTTTAATATCGATTAAATGTTTCATTAAAAATACTCCTTTTTATGATTTTATTTATTTTATCAAATAAATATATCTTTTGTAAAGAGAATATATAATATGTAAAATAAATGCAATAAAAATATAAAATATTATTTTCTTATATACCTTGGGCGTCCGTTTGGTCGCTTATGTAGTATATTTAAAAATTTAATTTTATACTTTTATTGCATTACTTATATAATTATATCTCTTTTCAAAAGATTATTTTTTATTATACCTAAACCAATATAAGTATCATTAAAGTCGTATATATTATATACTCCATCATTTAAATTGTATGTTAACATTACTCCGTTTAAAAATAATTCTTTTTTTCTATCTGACAATTTTAATTTGTCTAAATTTGAAAATACCTTTTCCATAGTAATTAGTTTTTCTTCAATATTGTTTTTTGTTTTCTCTAAAGTATCAAAATCTATAGCATTTTCAATAGAAAATCTATCTACTAAAATTCTATTTAATGAGCTCATATATCCTACTGAATCTAATTTTAAAGCAATATCTTCGCATAAACTTCTTATGTAAGTTCCTTTAGAACACTTTACTTCAAATTCTATTTCTAAGTTATCTATATTTAATAGTTTTATATCATATATTTCAATATCTCGTGGCTCTACTTTAACCTCTATTCCTTCTCTCGCATATTCATAAAGTTTTTTTCCATTTACTTTTATAGCAGAATATACTGGTGGAATTTGCTTTTGCTCTCCTAAAAAACTTTCTAAAACTTTTCTTACATTTTCTTCAGATAAGCTACTAGTATCAACTTCTTGCAATTTTATTGTATTTCCTTCTGAATCTCCTGTATCTTTTTTTTCCCCAAGTTTTACTTTCGCTCTATAAATTTTATCATGTTCAATTAAATATTTTGAAAGCTTTGTATAGTTTCCAAGCAATACTGGTAACACACCTGTTGCTAAAGGGTCTAAAGTTCCTGTATGTCCTGCCTTTTTTATGTTTAAAATCTTTTTTACTTTTGATACAACATCTTGTGATGTAAAACCTTGTGGTTTGTTTATAATTAAAATTCCTTGCATAATTTTATCCTTTTATTTTTGATTATTTTCTCTTTGATAATAACTAATATTTCCTTTTGAATCTATAGAAGCACTCTTTCCATCTGGCATCATAATTGAAACATAATCCACATCAATTTCTTTAAATAATTCAATTTGATTCAATACATCTTTTGGTGAGTAATTATATTGGCTTTGCATATCTTCTAAAAATTTCTTACTTAATTTAAAGGTAATTCTTTTATCTCTTAAGTTTTCATCTGGTATTTGAGTTAAAACAGAATTTCTTACCATAAAATTTTGAAAAGATATTTTTTCATCATACATACTCTCATATCTTGCACCAAGTGATATTAATTCTTGAATTCTTTTGAATTTTTCTGGATTTAGATTTTTGTTAAATCTATCCATTGAATCTAATATTTGTTTTAATTCTATATCATATTCTGTATTTTCTGGTACTTTTACTCCCACTAAACTTGATAAAGCCTGATTTGTTAATGCTGTTAATATATCTCTAGATGTTTTATCAATTCCTTTGTCAGAGTTTATACTACATCCCGAGGCATTATAATGTCCTCCTCCACCCATACTAGCCGCTAAAGAAAATACATCTACATTTCCTAAATCTTCTGAACTCCTAAATTCACAAAAAAAATTACCAGGAACATTTTCTGCTATAGCAACAGCTAAACTTGTATCTTCTGTATACATTAATTTAAATACTTTTTTCTGAATAAATTTTGTTCCATATTTCTTTTCTATATCTCTTACAGTTTTATTATCTAATCCCAAATAGTTCAAATATGTATTTCCTATTTTTATTCTTTGGGTATGTAATAAAGCATCAGCCATTCCAATTTCTTGTGAAAGAGATCTTTTAGATTCTAAACAAGCTCTTACTTTTTCAAAATCTGCACCAAAATTAAGTAACATAGAAAGTAATTCTAAAGTGTCTTGTTTAATATATTTAAATTTTGCTGTATCTGTCCATACTCCAACAAGCAATTTAGTAGCATATTCTTTATTTAATAGTCCTGCTTCTTTTAAATTTTTAGCTAATATTTCGCAAGTAGAACTTGCTTCTGAAATTCTGCAAACATTTTGAGAAGATAATTTTAAATTATCTTCTATATTTGGTTTTCCAACTTGTTTTTTATGATGATCAATAACAAATATATTTTCTGGTCTAGAAAAAGTAAATAGTTTATTTTCCATATGCCCCATAGTTGATGAATCTAGTATTATTGATATGTCATCACTTGATACTCTTCCTTTAAATGAGGTGGTTTCACCAACTATTGTTCTATATCTATTATTTACTCTTGGATTTTTTACAATATACCTTGCTCTTATTCCATTATCCTGTAAAACTTTTTCTAATGTTTTGGAAGAGGCTATTGCATCTCCATCAGGATATTCGTGTGCATAAATATTTACTGCTCTATGTTCTTTTTTTGCTTTTTCTATTATTCTTTCTATAATATTGCTACTTCTATTTTTCATATTTTACTAATTCTCCTAACTATTTCTTTTTACAGTTAACATAATTAGTATAGCATATTTAAATTAATTTGTAAAATTTCTACCAATGATATGTTTCATTATTTTGTATTTTAAATGCTCTAAATAGCTGTTCAAGTAGAAAAACTCTTATTAATTGATGTGGAAAAGTCATTTTAGAAAAACATATTAGTTCATTTGATTTTTGCAATATTTCATCTGTTAATCCCAATGTTCCACCTATAATAAAAGTGATAGAACTAAAACCTTTAACCGTTATATCTTCAATTTTTCTCGAAAAATTTTCTGAAGAATATTCTTTTCCTTTCAAATCCAAACTTAAAACAAAAGAATCTTTTTTTATAGCATTTAAGATTTTTATTGCTTCTCTATTTTTTATATCTTGGATAATACTGTGATTTATTTTATCGGGTAATTTCTCATCCCCAAGTTCTATAAAATTTAATTTACAATATTTACTTAATCTTTTAGAATATTCAGAAACAGCATCTTTAAGATACTGTTCCTTTAATTTTCCAACACATATTATATTAACATTTAACATATTTTACTCCCATTCACAAGTTGCTGGTGGTTTACTTGTAACATCATACATTATAAATTCTATTTTATCTCCAAATTTATTTTCAATTTCTTTTACAATATTTTCTATATCAAGTTTTGATACTTCAAGTCCAATTTCAGCTGGTCTTCCTGTCATAAAATCATTTGTTACAAATGTTCTAATTGCAACAGAATACTTTTTATTAATCCCAACTGGAATTAATACTGCAAAAGTTTGATTCGTCTTGCTTTTTTCCAAGTTTGATGTAACAATACTATCAACTTCACGAAGAAGGTCTACTGCTTCATCACAAATATTCATATCAAAACAATTAACCGTTCCTTCAATTTTTTCTTTGTTTAATATATAAGCAACTCTATTTATTGAATGAACATTATCTGTGATTTCTTTAGCTTTTGTTGTAACAAGATTCCAATTTAAATCTAATTTATTACCAAGCATAACACATAAATTTCTATAACTTCTAGCATCACCTTGTACTCCAACTGAGCGCAAAGGCAATATCTGAGCATTTTGATTTGTACCTTTTAATATATTATTTACCTTTTCTATATCTTCTACTAATATAATAGCTTCTTCTAATTTATTATGACCTATTAATCTTATTGCAAGTCCTGGTCCTGGGAATGGTTGTCTTGATGCAATTTCTTCTGCTAATCCTAGTTTTCTTGCTACTTTTCTAACTTCGTCTTTGTGCCAATCGCTATTTGTTTCTATAATCAATCCCTTGTTTCTAGCTTCTCTAACAGCAGAAACATCGTTATGATGTGTTTTTATTTTATGTGCAAATCCACTTATATCAGGATTTCCACTTTCGATTAAATCTGGTCTTAACGTACCTTGTGCTATAAAAGTATTTTCAGGATTTAAACCTAATCTTTCAATTGCATTATTTGTAACTTTCATAAATATATCACCAATAATGGCTCTTTTATCTTCTGGTTCTATTGTGTTTACTAATGGTCCTATTTTTCTACCATCAACTTCAACTTGTGTATTAAAAAAGTAATCTTTTGCATTTTCTCTAATTAAATTTTTTAATCCTAATTCTTTTAAATTTTCACAAATAACATCACTTTCATTTTTTCTCATAAATCCAGAATCAACATGAATTGCATATATTTGTTCTGGTTTTAAAGCTTTTACAAGAAGTGCTGCAGTAACCGCAGAATCAACTCCACCACTAACTAAAACAATTACTTTATTATCTTTAACTTTTTCTTGTATCATTTTTATTGAAGTTTGAATTCTGTCATCTAATGCATATACTTCTTTATATTCAGCAATTTTCCTTAAGAAGTTTTCAAACATTATCATTCCATTTTCAGTTAAATCAACTTCTGGATGAAATTGAAATCCATATAACTTTTTTTCATCATTTCCAATTCCAGCTATTGCATCTCCTGATTTTGCAATGATTTCAAAATCTGTTGGAACGTTTTTTACAGTATCACCATGACTCATTAAAACTTTTTGAATTTCTTCTAGTCCTTCAAAAATTGGTGAATTTGGGTTTATTGTAACTTCATTTTGTCCGTATTCTTTTACAATATTGCTATCAACAACTCCTCCAAAATAATCTGACATAAGTTGCATTCCATAACAAATTCCTAAAACTGGTTTTCCTAGTTCAAAAATTTTCTTATCAAATCCTAATCTTTGCTCTTCTCCAATATTATTGGGTCCACCAGATAATATAACAGCTTTATACTCCTTTAATTCTTCTGCTGACACATTGATAGGAAATATTTCAGATTTTACTCCTAGTTCTCTTACCCTCCTATCAATTACTTTTGTATATTGCCCTCCACAATCAAGAATAGCTAATTTTTCCATATATTTCTCCTTTTCTAAAATTTATTTATAATTTCTATTATTTTATCAAAGTTGTCACTTACTTGTCCTTGAATTAGTTGATTATTTCCTCCACCTTTTATATTTACATTTTCTTTAAGTTCTTGAAAGACTTCTTTTAAGTTTACTATATCACTCATAAAAATAAATTTTCCATTTGATATTATTCCAGAAATATTACTTGCTTTTGTTTTTAGCTTCATACAGTAATTTTTCATGTCATTCATTTCCATATTTTGTTTTTCTATAATTATATTTTTTTGCTTGTGAAAATTAGAAATTTCATTTTCCATTATAATATTTTTTAGTTCTGATTTTTCTTTTTTTAACTTTTCTATTTCTTGTAATTGATGAACAACACCGTCATATACTTCATCTAATTTTAATGATAATAATGTTGATATTTTATTTATTTGATTATATTTATCTGTATAATCTTTTAACGCTTTATCTCCAACAAGCATATAAATTCTCACACCAGATTTATATTTTTCTACCTTTAGTAATTTTATTAATCCAATTTCTCCTGTTGTATTTACATGGATGCCACAACAGGCACAAATATCGTATCCAGGAATTTCTACAATTCTAATATCTTCATCTAATTCTTTTTTGCTTCTATAGTCTATATTTTTAGCATCATCTTTTGAATATGTGTTTATAATAACTGGAATATTTTTATAAACTGCATAATTTACTTCTTTTTCGATTTCTCTTAAATTTTCTTCATTTATTGTAATATTGAAATCCATAGTTACAAAATCTTTCCCAATATGAAATCCAACATTTGTACTATTAAATTTCTTGCAAATTAATCCAGAAACAATATGTTCTGCAGTATGGCTTTGCATATTATTTAATCTTTCTTTAAAATTAATTTTGCATTTTACATTACTTCCAATTTCAACTTTTTTATCAACTGTATGATATATAATTCCATTACTTTCTTGCACATCCAATACTTCTACATTATCTATAAAGCCTATATCTGCTGGTTGTCCTCCTCCTTCAGGATAAAATGCTGTATTGTTTAATACAATTTTTATTTTTCCATTTTCTTCAATGCAATCTTGTACTATTGCTTCAAATTCACTTAAATAATTATTTTTATAATATAATGTTTCTTTTACCATAATTTTCTCCAATTTCTAATATCAATATTATAGCATATTACAGTATAAAACAAAAGTGGACTTCAAGCATTTGTTTTTCTTCTGCTTAAAATCCACATAATTTTATATAATATAAAGGATTCTACCTATTCTAAGCTTTTTTAGAATTAAATGTTATTTGCAACTTCATTTGTAGTAGCACTATTTGTTAATTCTAATTCTGTAGTATTAGAAATAGTATTTGTATCTACTGTATTTGCATCTGTTACATTTTCTATACTAGTATTTTCTTGAGTTGTTTCTTCTGATCCATTTTCTATTGTATTAGTATATTTATCATATGAATTGTTAAAAACTTGACTATCATGTTGTATTTGATTTAATGAATTATTTGGTATTTTCTCCTCTGTTTCATTATTTACAACTAACATTATAGATATACCTGCAAGTATAAGTAATACTACTATAATTAATATTAAAGCAACTAAAGTAATTCCTTTTTCATTTCTCATTTTATTTCCCTCCAAACTTTTAACTTTTGTTTTTATTTAATATTATTTTACACATAATGACATTTAAATTCAATATTTTTAATTTTTTTTATATTTCTTTTTTGTTACAGTTGCAGAACTTTAAAAATCGAAATTCCATTTAATTTATTACAATTGCCTGCGAAAATAATTGTTTCCAATTTGAAATAAATTTTGATTTACTTTGTTTTACATTTTCTCCTGCTGAAGGATCATTTAAATATACATAATCTTCATCATATCCGATAAGAACTGCACAATGTTCTCCTACAAGTTCTTTAAATGTTCCACCATCATAATGCCATGTAACACCTTCTTTTAAGTTACCACCATTTTTTACACACCACACCACAACAGGATTTCCTTTACTTACTTGATTAAATAATTCATTTTCAGAACAGCTAGAAATATTTTTTACTTTTCCAGAAGCATATGCTCCCATAGCTTCTGCTATAGGTTTTGCAAAAACCCCATACGAACCTTTTCCAAGTCCAAGAGATGGATTTCCAACAAATTCTTCAAATGGATTTGCTCCATACCATACTCCATCTGATTTCTGATGCTTCTTTGTTCCCATTCTAGTTTTATTTATAATGTCTTTTGTAGATACATTATAACCTTTATATTTTAATACCATTGTAGCAGAAACAGCTTCGCATCCTGTTGGGTATCCTAATTTAAATTGATTTATGTATGGAACTTTTTTTATATGATAACTTGTAAGTATTTCTTCTACTGGTGTATCACTACTGTCATTTATAACAGTATCTGGTTTTTCATCTAAATAATATCCTTCTTTTATTTGAGTATATCCTACAATTCCTTTGGAATTTCTTACTTTTTTCCATCCGGGTTTTGTATCTTGAAGAATTTCTATTTCTTCATACTTACTTGTAGTATCAAGTACTTTATAATCTGTGCTTCCACCTGTTCTTATGTTATATTTTCCATTTGCATATTTTATTTTACTTTTTGGTTTTTCAGCTATAACTTTAAAAGTACAAAAAGCTTTTTTATCACCATTATCTGTAATCGCTGTAATTTTGGCAGTTCCAACTCCTACCGCAGTTATTTTTCTGTTTTCTATTTTTATAATACTATTATCTGAGCTTGTCCATTCAACATCTGTATATGTTGCTTCAACAGGTTCTACTCTAGAACTTAATATATACGTTTGTCCTTTTCCAAGTATAACTTCTTTGTCATCTAGAGTTATTTTATCGACAGGAATCTTTGTAACTTCGATTTCAAATTCTTTTAAACAATTTCCTTTATAATCTTTCACCCATATTGTTGCTTGGCCAATACTATTTGCAATTAAGTTTCCATCATCATTTACTGTTAATATTTCTGGATTATTAGTTTCATATTGCAATTCTGTATATGTTGCATTTTCAGGTAATACTTTTGTTTCCAATCTATAAATATCTCCAAGTTTCATTTGGTTAATCAAATTATTTATTAAAACATCTTTTGGCTTTATTAAACATTCAATTTCTATTTTATTACTCTCAACATTTTCTTCATCTGATAAATATATTGTTGATTTTCCAACATGTTTAGCAATCACTTTTTCATCTTGTATTCCTATAACATCTTCATTAGAGTTATGCCATACTAAATTACTTTTAGAATAATTTTCAGGAAAAATCGTTTTCTCAATATTAATTTCTTCACCTGGTTCTAATTCAATTTTTTCTATACTAATATCTAATTTTTCTATTAATATTGGATTTATTATTAAAATAGCTTTTGATATTAATTGAAATTTATAATTTAAAATAGTAAAACAAATTATAATTATTATAAAGAAAATTCTTCCAAATCTAATTTTTTTATTTTCCTTTTTCTTTTCATGTTTCGACATATTTTCACCTCATTAGTACATTAAAATGTAAATTATTTTTATAAAAAAGTAAACATCTTCTCTATATATAATACAAATAATATTATAAAAAGTTTCACTTTTACTTCAAAAATATTGGGGCTAATATGCAAATATTAAGATTTCATGAAGTTATTGGTAATTTTTAAAAAATACTGTATTTAAAATTTTAAAGTAGTATAATTAATTTATAAATCAATTTTGAAGAGGTTTTATTATGAATAAAAAACTTGAAAATAAAATAACTGAAAATATTGAATTTCAAAATATTATAAAAGATTTAATTGAAAATAAAACAGTTCAAGAAATGAAAAATTATAGACAACATTTTAATACAAGTTGTTATGAACACTGCTATGTTGCATCTTATTATTGTTATAGAATTTGTAAAGCTTTAAAATTAAACTATAAATCTGCCGCTCGTGGAGCTATGCTTCATGACTTATTTTTGTATGATTGGAGAGTTAAAAATAATCGTACAGGGTGGCACGCTTTTACTCATGGAAAAACTGCATATGAAAACGCCTCAAAAATTTTAAAGTTAAATAAAATAGAAAAAGATATGATAATTAAACATATGTGGCCTGTTACATTGGCTCTTCCTAGATATCCTCAAACTTTTATTTTAACATTCGTTGATAAGTATTGTGCCACAATGGAATCTTTTGAAGAAATGTTTTCTGAATTTTCTTTTAGAAAATTGTTTCGTTATTCATATGTGTTTTTGGCTTTGTTTATTTTTAAGAGAAAGCCATAAAAAGAAGTTAGAAACTTCTATTGTAAATTACGTTTCTAACTTCTTTTATATTGTTAAAAATTTGTTTTTCAAAATTTTTCTTCGTATTATATTCTTTAAACAAAAGCTCTCTTATTCGATTTTGTTTTTCTACTGAATAACTATTCCATTTAGGCTGAATTTCTTCTATAAGATCAATCCATTTTAAATAAACATCCTTATTTTTTTTATAAATATTGTGATTGCCATTTACCCATTTATCTACAGTAGTTATTTTGTTAGAATCTATTGGACATGCTTTAGAATTTATGAATAGGTCTCTTTTCACATCAACTGGAACAAGTGGAAAAACAACACATTGCATTGGTTTTACTTTATTTATTTGACATTTAAAATTTTCTCTATTATTAAATATGCATTCTCTTTTTTCTCCAACACCTTTTATTACTATTTCAGGCTCTTCTCCTTTTACCTCATCTGTATATTTATCTAAAAATTCTTCTATTGAAATTTTTAAAAATTTACTTATTTCTAAAACATTAATTGGTGTTATTTTTATATTTCCTCTATACTCACAACATTTTTCACATAAAGTACAATTTAATTTTGCTTTAGATTTTAAGTTTAATATTTCATATGCCTCATCCATATATTTTCTCCTATAATACTAATATTCCTAAATGTTCTAGTAATATTTTAGTTCCAAGTAAAATTAATACTAATCCGTCCTGCAAATTCTGCTTTATTTTGATATTTGTTTCCAAATTTATTTCCAATTTTAACCCCAAGCATAGATAATGCGAAAGTTACAACCCCTATAATAACAATTGATATAACAATATTTACATTTAATATTGCAAAAGTTATTCCAATAGCCAAAGCATCTATACTAGTTGCTATCGCTAAAACTATCATTGTTTTAAAATCTACATTATCATTACATTTTTCAAGTTCATCATCAAAGGATTCTTTAATCATATTTCCACCAATAAATGCAAGTAATAAAAATGCAATCCAATGATCAACTTGCACAACAAAATCTTCAAATGTTGTACCTAAAAAATAACCTATAGCTGGCATCAAAGCTTGAAAACCTCCAAAATATATTGCTATTATAGTAGTTTTTTTCAAATCCAACTTTTTCATTGACAATCCCTTACATATAGAAACTGCAAATGCATCCATTGCAAGTCCTATTCCAATTAGAAATATTTCAATTAATCCCATTTCAATCCTCCTAGTAGCTTCTTTAAAATGTATGTTATTTTAATAAAAAAAGACTTATTTGTAATAGATTTTACAAACAAGTCTTATTATATAATATTTATTCTTTTTTGTTAATACCTAATATGCAACAATTAAATCATCATAATTATCTTCATCATTTACTAACTCTAATTCATTTATTTTTTCAAATGTATTTAAATTGTATGAAACTATTCCATTATAATGCATAGTATATAAAACATCTTGTATATAAATTGCTCTTTCTATTCCATAATATCCTTTATCATTTAATATTTCTGCATATTTTTCAAATCCATTTTTTAAATCAATTTTAAATATTTCTAGTGTATTTTTTCCATCATGGCTGACAGGAAATCCTATTAGATTTTCGGATTTTTTATAGAATAATGATTTATGATTATATAATATTTCTGAGTGAACATATTTTGTTCCAATATCTATACTAAACATTTCTTTTGGATTCTTCACATTAGATACATCAAACATAGTCATTTTCATATTATCATTTGTTACTCCACCATGTCCATTTGATTTTGTGTTATATCCAATTCCAATTATATGATTTTCGTCATATGGATGTAAATATGAGCTATATCCAGGTATTTTTAATTCACCTTTGACTTGTGGTTTTTTTGGATTTGATAAATCTATTACAAATAATGGATCTATTTGCTCAAATGTTACTATATATCCCATTTTACCTATAAATCTTACAGAATAAATTTTTTCGTCTTTTGCTAAGTCATCTATTCTTCCAATTTCTTTTAAATCTTCATCTAATACATATAATCTATTTGAAACCATCGCTTCAGAAAGATTTGTAACTGCAATTTCATCTGCATCGTCTACAACTCCTTCTTTGCCTTCACTTATTGTATATGTTGTAGCAAGTCTTAAATTACCTTCATATTCATCCATTGAGAATTGATTATTTAAATATCCTTCAACTTCACCTTTTGCTTCTAAAACAATTTGTGAATTTATTAATGCAAATCTATATATTGTTGTGTTTGCATTCCAATTATCATCATAAACAGTTTGTGCTAAGTATAAATTTTTTTCACTTGCATATACTTCTTGGCTTGCTCCAAAAAAAGATTCTACACTCATTTCTTCATTATTATTTATGTTAAAACTACCAACTAACATATAGCTATTATCATCTGTTCCTCTAAAATATGCAATCTCTGTACAAGCTATAGTTCTTGACTTTTCTTGTAGTTTTGAATCTTGAATTCTTGGCAATAGTTCTTCATCTTTCATTCCATTGTAATAATAAGCACTTTTTCTACTAATAAAATATACATTATCACCTATCATTCTTGAATTTATATAGTTACCATCAAGCCCTACTTCTCTAATAATCTTTGGTTCACTTCTATTAGATATATCATAAACAATAGCTTTTGCACTATTTGTACTTGTTATTCCTGCATAATCTCTATGAGGTGCTACTTTTGCATTTTCTATCAAACTTTCTTCATAAGCAGTATCTGATGTAATTTCTTCATCTCTTCTTATTACTTCTTCATATTCATAATAATTTCCTAAAACAATTAATTTATCTTTATTAATAAAAAGCTCTTTAGGATTAAATGTTTTTTTATCTTCTTTTATTTCAATAATTGAAATAATTTTTAGTTCTTTACTATCAACAATAAACACTTTATTTCTTGCTACATAATAAATAAAATTTCCATCTGTTTTCACAATATCTGCTTCATCAACATTTTCAACTTGTACATTTGTTTTTGAGTAATCAGAGTTTGATAAGTCTGATTTATTGTTTTCCCTTGTACTATCATAATATTCTTCTACTGATTCTACTTGCTTTACATCATTTGTTGCAAGTATTGCATCTTCTTTTAGTGTTTGTGAATATTTACGTTGGTAAGTATCACTTTCTTTAAAAACTTCTTTTAATTCATTCATATCTTTAAATCTAGGTAAATCAAATTTAGCAGTAGTTATAGTTTCTGATTTTCCTATATCCTCTAAATTATAGTTTTTAAATTCAAAAATTCCTATAGAAAACACAATTAATACAACAGCAACGCTAGATAAAATTTTTATGTAAGATATCTTATTTTTTTTATTTCGTTTCATTTTTCTTATTGTTTTTTCTTTTAACTCATCACTTGCATGTATTTGATTAATAGCATTTTTGTAATTATCTTTATTCATATTCCAAACCTCCCTCTATTTTTTCTTTTAAAATTTCTCTTGCTCTAAAAAGCCAAGTTTTAATTGTTCCTTCGCTTTTTTTCATTAATGCTGAAATTTCTTTTACTTTGTATCCTTCATAATATAATAGATATATTACAGTTCTATAATTTTGTGGTAATTCACAAACAGTTGAAAAAACATCTTGCTCCTCTTTCTTTTCAAAATTCATATTTTCATCTAAATTAACTACTCTTTTATTCCAAGATGATTGTTTTAGATTTTTGGTTAAATTTATAGTAACTCTAATAAACCAAGCTTTTTCATGTTCACTATTTACAAATTTGGGTTTTTTCTCACTATACTTCATAAAAACATCTTGAAAAACATCTTCTGCATTTTCAACTGTTCCACATCTAGTTAATGCAATTCTATAAACCATATCTGCATATTTTTCTATTATTTTATTTATATATATTTCTTTTTGCATATTTTCCTCCAATCTATTATAAATACAAAACAAATATCATTTTGGTTTCAAAAAATTAAATTTTTTTCCAAAACATTTTATTTTCTTTAAACTCATATAAAATTTTGCCTTCGTCATACAAATAAGATAGATAAGATTTTATTGTACTTCCTATAAGAACATATTGATTTGAATTCATTGTTAAATTATAACTATAAAATATTTCTTTTAAAATTTCTTCAAAAGTTTTTTCTGTTTTACAAATTTGAAGTATTTTACTGATTATTTCCTTAATTTTATTTTGGTTTAAATTTATTAAATCTTGTATATTACTAGAAGCTTGGACATGTGATGGAATATACATGTTACCTTGCAAATTTTTTAAATTTTCTAACGTATTTAAATATTCTCTAACATCATATATAAAAAATATATGATATTTTTCAATTGTTTCCTTACTAAATAAAGAATCAGCCAAAAAATATATATTATCAGAAGTTTTTATTCCGATCATATCAAAAAAATGTCCTTTTAATGGTATATATTCTAAACCTTCTGGTAAATTATTTTCTACTTTTGATTCTTTAGCGCATAAAAATTTATTTTTTATATCTTTAAAAGGATATCCTCCATATAAAAAAGAAGATTCTAATATTGGATTTTCAGTAAAACACTTTTCTATTCCATAAGTATATATATTACATCCTGTTCTATCTTGAATTACTTTATTTCCACCAATATGATCAGCATTTGAATGTGTATTTATAATTCCTTTTATATTCCAACCTTGCTCTTCTACTATTTTTAATATTTTCTTTCCTGAATCTTTATCATTTCCAGAATCTATAATAAATACATTTTCATCATCTATTTTATAAATTCCGATATTAGTGGGATTTTTTATATAATAAGTTTTTTCTCCTAATTTTATAAGTTCCATATTTCCTCCTAATTTAAAGATAAGTATTCTACATATTCTTCTAAACACATATCTAGTTCATTCATTTTTTTTGCATGTTCAACTCCAACATATCTCCAATGCCACGGTTCATAATCAATTTTTGTAATTTCTTCTTTATCTTTTCTGTATCTTAATACAAATCCATAGTTTTCTGCATTTTGATTAAGCCATTCATATGCAGAAGTTTTATCAAAGTTATAATCTACATAATTAAAATCTACTGCTAGTCCAAGATTATGATCACTTGTTCCTGGTTTATTTATAACTTTCAATGTTAATATTTCAGCTCTTTCTCTTGTTTCTCCAAGTGAAACATATTCTTCAATTTTTTCTTGATATATTTTTTCTTGATATTCTACACTTCTATATGCTGACTGAACCCAAATATCTCCTATTTTTGCTCTTTTCATATCTCCCAACATTTGTTCCAGTTCTTTTTTTATTCTACTATCTATTTGTCTGGTTTTATCTATATAAGCTAAATCTAGTGAAAAATTACTTGGCAACTGATTTTCTGAATTAACTAAAACCAATCTCCAATCATTAATCTGTTTTCGAATTTGGGCAGCATCATTTTCATTTAAAACAACTTCATATAATATATTTTCATTTACATTAGAATTTTCATTTTCTATATTATTTGACTCTTCAAAATTTACATTTTCTATTTTTTTACTTTTACTAACAAATAACTCTACATATAAGTTCTTTATAGAAGAGATTATTAGTGCAATAATAAATACAAAAACAATAATTACTATTATAATTTTTGTTAATTTTTTCATTACTATAACCTCCTCCTATCTCATAATCTAATTTCAAAATAATTATATCATAAGTATAAAAAAATTTTTAGTATTTTTTATTTATCTTTATATATATTGACAAAAAAATTAATCATTTATATATTTAGATTAAGTTTAATTTGGGAGAAATAAAATGAATGAATTTAATCTTGGTCATTTATTTATTATTGGTGTAATATTTTTTAATATTACAGTTTCAATAATATTAAAAAAGAAAAAAATATATAATTCAAAAATGGAAATATTTTTTTCTTTTTCAACAATTTTAGCAATTTATATTGGTTATATTTTATATACTCCATTTTGGTCTAGACAACATGATAGTAGAAGTTTTGATGATTACAAGTATGGTGGACATTTTGGATATATTGGTTACATATTTTATAACAATCACTTACCACTTGGATCCCCAAAAAATTATTGGTGTTTCTATAATCCACCACTTTTTCATATTATATCTGCTATTTTTATGAAAATTCAAACATTTTATGGTTTAACAATTGAAGAAGGACTGGAAGGTCTGCAAATTCTTTCAATTTTATATACTTTTATTTTCGATATATATGTATATAGAATTTTAAAAGAAATTAATATAAAAAGAACTATTAAGTCTTTATTGTTGTTTGTGGGATTATCTCCTGCAATAGTTATTATGTCTGGAAGCTTAAACAATGACATTTTATCAATTATGTTATCTACAATGGCAATATTCTACTCAATAAAATGGTATAAAAGTGATTCGTTAAAAGATTTAATAAAAATAGCTTTTACAATTTCATTTGCAATTATGACAAAAGTTAGTACTGCACTTATAGCTATAGCAATTGCTTTTGTTTTTATTGCCAAAGTTATTGAAAATAAAAAAGATATAGTTAAATATATAAAATATTTTTCATTATTTGCATTAATTTCGCTTCCAATAGGATTATGGTTTCCAATAAAAAATCTTATTGTTTATGATATTCCACTCACATATGTTCAATCTGTAGATGAAGATAATGATGCAAACATTTCTAAATATTCTATTTTAGAGAGATTTTTCACAGTATCTGAAGGACATTTAGATACAATTAACATAGATATGAGTAAAGAAAATGCAGAATATAATTTATTTATAACAACATTAAAATCTTATATTGTTGATGAATATATCGATTGCAGTAATCAAACTTTAAGAATATGTGTTCCTTTAATTTTTTACGCTTCATTTTTAATTGCGGTTTTATTTATAATAAATTTAATATATGTATTAAAAAATTATAAAGAAATAAATAATAACTGGATTACATTTTTCTTGATATTATTTGCTTTAGAAGTAATATCTTACATAAAATTCTGTTTTGACTTTCCTTTTACTTTTACAATGAATTTTCGATATATAGTTCCTACTCTTATTTCATATTCTGCTATAACAGGATTAGCGTGCGAAAAAAGCAAAAAGTTATTTTTATTTAACACTACAGCAATAGATGTATTTTTAGCATTATCTGTTTTAATTTTTATAAGTTTAGTTTAAGTTTTGAAAATTAAGTGAAATTTAGGGACGTTCCTTAAATTTCACTTAAATAAAAAAATGAAATCTAAGGAACGTCCCTAAATTTCATTTTTTTATTTTTCTTTTATATTAGAATCTGATTATTTTGTTGTACATTTCAATTGCATAATTATCTGTCATACCAGAGATATAATAAATTATTGCTCTATAGTAGTCCTTCTCAGATTCACTATCAAAAACTACTCTGTTTTTATTGATAGGAAATCTTTCTTTGTTCCAGTAGTTTTTCAGCCAAATTTCAAAGTCTACAAGCAGGTCAGGCGCAATTTTCATCATCTTTTCTCTATTTGCATAGCTTTCTTTTAAGAATTCATAAATGCTTTTTAATACTAGTTCAAAAAATTTTGTTGCCTCGACAAGTTTATCTGTTAGATAAATGTTCCGATAATTGAATTTTTTTATTTCTTTTACCAATTCGAACATATCATGCGAAAAGCACAAACCTTTTTCAGGAGCAGAATTGGTACACAGATCATATATCAAATCATTTATCAGAACTGTGTTATTTATCACTTTGGCAGAACCATGATTTAACAGTTTTTTTAAATCATGCAAATGTCTTTTATCTAATAACCCCAAGGTAATAGCATCTGAAATATCCCTACCTAAGTAGGAAATTTTATCAGCTACCTTTACAACACATGCTTCCCATGTATATGGTGCATACTGATTTGGCTTTTGATAACTTGCAAGATTAATACACTCTGCTCTCGGTTTTAATGCATTTTCATCAATCTCCCCACAGTGAGATATGATTCCATCTCTAACTGCATATGTAAGATTCATATTCTGCAAATTGCCATCTGGATCTTCAAG
The DNA here is from genome assembly GCA_949482135.1 of uncultured Clostridia bacterium. Lineage (GTDB taxonomy): Bacteria > Bacillota > Clostridia > TANB77 > CAG-508 > Scatovivens. Next base: position 97,386 of record CASYFC010000001.1, on the reverse strand, counting down.
AAGCTCAAATTTATCTACCATCTCCAATCCATTTTTTTCATGCCAAAATCTTTCTCCAATATCTCTTACAGACAATTCAGACAAAATCTTTTCACCCTGATGTCCAAAAGGACTATGGCCCGTATCATGTCCATCTGCAATTGCTTTCGTAAGTTCAATATTAAGACCTAAAGCATTTGCAATTGTGTAACTTACAGATTCTACATGGATTACATGTTCAATCCTTGTACAAATATGATCATTCCTTGGTGAGAAAAATACCTGTGTTTTGTGCTTGAGCCGTCTGTATGCCAAACTGTGTATAATTCTCGTATAATCCCGTTCAAATGCAGAACGGATATCATTGCCTCGAGGATATAAAGGATATTCTCGAGATATCATGTTTATCCATTTGGGATTAGTTTCTGTTGCTGCATAGTTTTCAAATGTCTTATTCATATTCGCATCCTTTCTTTTACTTAAAACGAAAAGCAACTATTATTTACTAACATGTGCATTATATCATGTTTACATAAATTCGGTCAAGTGAAATTTAGGGACGCTCGAAAAGTTTCATTTAATTTCATAGGTGGCATTGGGGAAACCATCTATGAAATTTTTCGAACGTCCCTTTATTTCATTCTTCTTTTATTATATTTTTGCTTCCACTATATGTTGCAAAAAAGTAAGAACCATAAATTATGCCTATTGCCAAAACTGTTGCAATAACTGATGGCAATAAATCTTTTTCGCTTGCTATTCCAGATAAAGTCTTGATTGCAAATTGAATTCCAAATATTGAATGTATAACTGCTAAAATAAGTGGCATTCCAAAAAATATTACTATTTGACTAAATAGAGATTTTTTTATCATTTTTTCATCACAACCAATTTTTCTTAAAATAGTATATCTTTGTTTGTTATCTGAACTTTCTGTTAATTGTTGAATTGCAAGAATTGCACTACTTGCAATTAAGAAAATAATTCCTAAATATATTGCTATAAAAGTTATAATTGTTGCTAATCCTACACTTGATTCCATTATCTTTGTTTTTGTAAGCCCATCAATTTCTAATCCCTTAGCATTTAAGTTTTTTATTAAGTTAGAATTATTTTCTGCAAATATGTTATGAATTCTAGAATAATCTTCTTCTGAACTTGAATTAAAATTAGCAGCCATAAAAGCCATTTCTTTCATATCATCTGTTAAAAAACAATTATCTGGTACTAATATAATTCCTGTATTTACATGACTCGTAGACATTACTACAAATCCTTCTTTACATTCATTATATTTTGATTTATATTGTTTCCCTGCTATTTCTAAAGTATTTGTTCCATCTTTTAAAATTTCATTTCTAAGTTCAGCATGACTTTTAAAATCACAAAGCATAATATATTCATCATCATTTAGTTCATACTGATTTATTCCATAAAGTTTTGCTATTTTGTTATAATCTGATACTTTAATAATTGCTTCTTCTGTATTATATTGCAAATTTGGATATCTTTTTTTTAATTCTTCAATTTTTTCTTCAAAAAATTTTGCCCATGTTAATTCTGGAAATGTATATATATTTATTTCTATTACATCTTTTAACTCATTCATATCTAATCCGCAATCTACTAATGTATCTACTACAGATTTTTTAGAATCTTCTCTTTGCAAATCAGTATATACTATCTCTTTTCCCCATCTACTTACAGTTTTTTCAGGAAGATTTGCAGTTTTATATAAATTTATATCTACAGGTGTCATTTCTATCAAATCTCTTTGCATTGTATTTCTTAAAGCCAAACTAGAAGATAATATTGATATTGTCATAAATAGCATCAAACAAATAATACTCATACTAATTACAGTAGTATTAATTTTGTTATTTATTTGTCTTAATACAAACATATTTGTACCTTTTAAATAAAGACCTTTGGCTGATTTTGCTACAGTTAAAATAAATCCTGATAGTGACCAGAAAATACCTATTGTACTGATAATCCCCATTAATATTGGAGGAAGCATTTTATCTGCTGTTGTTAATGAATCAAAATTTCCTGTAACTGTCCAATATGCATATCCAAGTACAATTGCAGATATAATAAATATAAAGATTGAAATTATTGGATTTTTTATTTTTATAGTTTCATTCTTTTTATTTGCGTGTAATAGATTAATTAGTTTATATCTTGAAACAGTTGCTGTATTAAATATCATTACAGCTAAATACATTACAGCAAAATAAATGCAAGTTTTTATACAAGCAGTTTTCGAAAAAATAAATTGAAATTCTGACATATCTGCTTCAAACATTTTAGCAACAAGTATAGACATAAATTGAGAGCCAAATACTCCAATTATAATACCTATAAAAAGTGATATAATTCCTATAAACATTGTTTCTAACAAAATAATTGATGATATTTGTCTTTTCCCCATTCCAAGTAACATATATATTCCAAATTCTTTTTTTCTTCTATTTATTAAAAAATTATTTGCATATACTATTAATAATCCTAAAACAACAGAAACAAAAACAGATACCATTCCAAGCATACTTATCATTAATTTTATTATACTACGAGTAGATTCTGAAACTCTAAGTATTGCTTCTTGACTATCTAATGAATTAAACATATAAAATATAGCAACACCTAAAACTAATGTTAAAAAATATATTCCGTAATCTTTTATACTTTTTTTCATATTATTAAAAGATAGTGTACATATTAAATTTTTACTTGATGATTTTTTTCCTTCATTATAAGACATTGTTCAAATCACCTCCAAGAAGTGTTTGTACTTCTATAATTTTTTCGAAAAATTCTTTTCTTGAACTATTTCCTTTTATTAATTCATTGAAAATTTTACCATCCTTAATAAACAAGATTCTATTAGCATAAGAAGCAGAAAATGCATCATGTGTTACTAAAAGAATTGTTGCATCAAATTTTTCATTTAAATTTTCAAAACATTCTAATAATTGACGACTAGACTTTGAATCTAATGCACCTGTTGGTTCGTCTGCTAAAATTAATTTTGGATTTGTTATAATTGCTCTGCTTGATGCTATCCTTTGTTTTTGTCCACCTGATACTTGATATGGATATTTATTTAAAATTTCTTCTATACCAAGAGTTCTAGCAATTTCTGTAACTCTTTTATCAATTTCTTTTGGAGATACTTTTTGAATTGTAAGTGCTAATGCTATGTTTTCATAAGCTGTTAAAGTATCCAATAAATTAAAATCTTGAAAAACAAAACCTAATTCTTCTCTTCTAAATTTATTTAAATTATTTCCTTTTAATTTTGTAATATCTTTATTATTAATTATAATCTTTCCTGATGTAACTCTATCTATTGTTGATATACAGTTTAAAAGAGTTGTTTTTCCTGAGCCACTAGCTCCCATAATACCTACAAACTCTCCTTTAGTAACATCAAAACTAATATTATCTATAGCTTTAGTTAAATTAGACTTATTGCCATAATATTTTTCAATGTTCTTGACCTCTAAAACTTTTTCCATTATAAATTCATTTCCCTTCTTATTTTATCTTTTTAGAAAATTTTTTCTAACTTAAATTTATTATAAGTCCTTATTTTATTTTCTTCCATTGATTTGACTTACTAAAACCTTTCATTTTCGTAAGATAAAATTAATTCATTTCTATAAAGCTACCTTTAGGGAAAATTAAACTGATTGTAGTTCCTTCATTTTCTACAGAAGCTGCACCTATATTTATTCCTAATTTTTCACATAGATTTTTACATAAATATAATCCTATTCCAGTTGATTTTTTATTAGATAATCTACCGTTTGTTCCTGTAAAACTTTTATCAAAAATTTTTTCTATCTCACTTTCTTTTATTCCGATTCCATTGTCTTTTATATATAAAACTATATTTTCTTTTTGTTTTTTAGTATATATTTCCAATTCCAAACTAGAATTACTTTTTTTGTATTTAACACTATTTTGAATTATTTGATTTAATATAAAAACTATCCATTTATTATCTGTATTAACTTCTTCATCTAAATCATGTAAATTAATTGATGTATTTGCACCAATCAAAAGATTTTTACATTTTTTTATGCTTTCTTTTATAATATCTTCTACTTTTGTTTTCTTTATATAATAATCTTTTTCAACATTATTACTTCTTGCATAAAATAAAGCTTGCTCTATATAATTTTCTATTTTATCTAGTTCATCATCCATTTTTTCACTAACTTCAGACTTATTATTTTCAATTATCATCTTACTTGTAGCTAAAGGTAATTTTATTTCATGAATCCATAATTCTATATACTCTTTATAATCTACTTGCAAATATTTATATTTATTAACATTTTCTATCATTGATTTATTTGTTTGTCTTAATATATCTTCTAAGATTTTTCCTTCAGAAAAATCTGCTTCTTTTACTATTTCTGTAATTAAATATTTATCATCTAATCCATCTAAAATACTATTAAATTTAGAATAGTATTTATTTTTATTTAAATATTCGCTTAATAAGCCTATAAAATAACATACAATTATAATAACAGGAATATATATTTTTATAAAAGTTGCAAACCTATATAGTATAAGAAAAATTTCTATTGTTAAAATAGCAAAAATTAGTAAAGATATTTGAAATATTTTATCTTTTATAAATTCTTTAAATTGCATAATTATTCTCCTTTTTTTAGGATATATCCTTGACCTCTTTTAGTTTCTAGTAATTCTTTTAACCCTACTTCTTCTAATTTATTTCTTAATCTTGTAACATTTACAGTAAGAGTATTATCATCTATAAAACTATCATCATCCCATAAATATTTCATTATCTCATCTCTTGACATTATTTTATCTCTATTTTGAACTAGAAATCTTAATATTTTATATTCATTTTTTGTAAGCTCAATTGCTTTATCATCTTTTTCAATCATACTTTTTGATATATTAAGAATAAAATCTTTTGCATCTATTTTTTCTGCATTCTCATCAATATTTTGTACTCTTCTTAATATTGAAGACATTTTTGCTAGTAAAATCTGCAAATTAAATGGTTTTGTAATATAGTGATCTGCACCATAATTAATAGATATAAGCTCATCTAGTTCACTATCTCTACTTGTTATTATTATAATTGGCATTTGTGACTGTTTACGTATTTCTTTACAAATATATTGTCCATCACAATTAGGTAAGTTTATGTCCAATAAAATCAAATCTGGATTAATTTTTAAAATATCATTTATAGTATTTTCAAATGTTGTTAAACTTTCAGTTTTATATCCATTATTATTTAAAAATATTTGAAGTTCATTTCTTAATTTTTCATCATCTTCTACTATTAATATTTTTTGCATATTTTCATCTCCTTAAAATTTAGGGACGTTCGAAAAGTTTCACTCATAATGTGAAATTTAGGGACGCTCGAAAAGTTTCATTTTTTTGATATTATAACATAAATACAAAAAAATAACCTTACAAAAATGTAAGGCTATTGTGAAATTTTTCGAGCGTCCCTAAATTTCATTTTAAAATAAATTTCTTAGTTTTTTTATAAGATAATGGCTTCCTCCTAGTTCTCTTGCTTCTTCAACCATACTTACAATAACATATTGCTTATTTGTATTTTCATCTACTGTTATTAAATCAAACCAGCCCAAAGTATTTGCTTCTTCTTCCTTTGAAACTTTAAGTTCTGCTGTTCCAGTTTTTCCAGCTAAAGTAATACCATCAATTTTCATATCTGTAGCTGTTCCTTCTGGATTTTCTATAACTTGAATTAAGTCTTCTTTAACAATATTTGCAGCATCTTTTGAAAAAGCGTTTTCTCTTAAAATTTCTGGAGAAGGATTTTCTTTGTATTCTAAATATGGCTTAATCATATTTCCGTCATTTACAAAAGCTGAATATATACTTGCCATATGAACAGGATTTACTAGTATCTCGCCTTGACCATATCCACTATCAGCTAAAGCTACCTCTTTTTTTATTTCACCACTATTTGAGATTTGGGAAGTAGATAATCCTAAATTTAAATTTAAAACTTCTCCAAATCCTATTTTCTTTAATTCTTCTGTGAATTTATCTGCTCCAATTTTTAGAGCTGCTTGTGCAAAGAAAATATTATCTGAATGAATTAAAGCATTTCTTATATTTTTGGCAGAGTTGTATTCTGTTAAAGTTGTAATATAGTAATCTCCCCATCCTGAACCTTTTTGCCAACTTAAACCATTATAATTAAATGTATCATCTTCGCTTAATTTTCCTGTTGTAAGACCTATCGCAGCAGTTATTGGTTTAAATGTTGAGCCTGGACAATATGTTCTTGTATACCTTGTAAGCATTGGATTTTTTTCATCTTCTGAAAGCGATTTCCATTTTTCTGTTCCCATTCCATATATAAATTGATTATTATCATAAGATGGAGTACTAACTAATGCTAATAATTCACCTGTTTTAGGTTGCATTACAACAAAAAAACCTTTGTCTTCTTTTAACTCATTATATAATTGTTTTTGAATATCTATATCTATTGTTAGTCTAACATCTTCACCATTTTGAACTTCAATCTTACCTATTGTAGATTTTCTGTTGCCTGAAGCATTTTCAATATAAATTTCTTTTCCATCTTTTCCTCTTAATATATCTTCATATTGTTTTTCAAGACCAGCTTTACCAATAATGCTTGTTGAGGTATAACCTTTGTCTGAATTTTTTTCTAAATCCTCAGCAGTTACACTTTGAACATATCCAATTAAATGAGATATTGCTTCAGCATATGGATATACTCTTTCTGTTACCTTTGTTATTTTTATTCCTTTGATTTCTAATAATTGTTGTTTTAAAACTTGATTGTCAACAGACACTTTTTTTAATGGAACAAAAGTATCATCTTTAACCCATGAAGCATTTAAAGTTTTTTCAATTGACTCAGATGATATATCTAAAAGTTCAGCAATTTTAGCAATATCAGTTTCATAAGTTTCATCATTCATTTTACCAGGTACTAAACCAATAGATGAAACTTCCCCAAAGCCTGCAAGCATTCTTCTATTTCTATCTAAAATTTGCCCTCTTTTTGATTCAACTGTTTTTACTTTAACTTTATCTGTGTCTTCTAAATCTGGAAAAATAAATTTTGAAGACCATTCTAATTCATATTGTTTTGTTTCTTTATTTTTTATAAATTTTGATGTAGCAACAAACTTTATTTCACCTACTGATATTGTATCCATAAAAACATTATAGTCTACTATATAACTTCCATCTTCTTGTTCTATTTCTGATCCAATATCTATTTTATAGTCCTTCATAGAAATTCCATCATAAATATTTTTATGTCTTTCTATAAATTTATCCTCTGAAATATTGTCTTGGCTACTTTCTGTTATTAATTTATACATAGCACTGTAATCTTTATTTTGTATACATGTTGCAATTTCATTTAATGTTTGTGTTGGTGTTGATTTATTCTTTGCTTGTATAATGAAAAATATTGAATAACTAACAATTGCTACTAATAACAAAACTATTAAACTAATTATAAATACTTTTTTACTCATAAATTTTCTCCTCTAATTTATTACTTTTATAATATTTAAAATATTAATCTATTATTTTAGCTAGTTTTTCTCCTCTTTTATATCCATCTTTATAAAATTCTTGTATTGATTGTTTCAAATAATTATTTCTATATGACAATTCAAGAGTTATGGGTCCAGTATATCCATAATCTGCAATATTTTTCATAACCTCTTCCCAATTGATAGTTCCATCAAATGGTAGTAAATGTTGGTCAGAACTTTTGTCATTATCATGTAAGTGTACTGCAAAAATTTTATCTTGAAATAGTCCAAAGTCAAATTCATCATTAAAATGTGCATGGCAATGTCCTGCATCATAACATATCCCAACATCTTCGTCTTGTATATTCTCAAATATGTATTCTAATGTTCCTTTTACTTTCAAATTTTCAAAAGCTATCTTTACATTAACTTTTTTGGCAAATTTTATAATTTCTCTTATTCTATTTAGTCCCATTTCATTATATTTTGGTGCTTTTGTTCCACTTGTTAAATGCATAGTAACTAAATTAATGCCATTTTTACTACAATCTTCTATATCCTTTTTATATCTTAGTACAAGTTCATCTCCCTCTAAGCCTTCTTCCCATATTTTATTAATATTTTGATATCCTAAATGAGCAAATATTATATTAAGCCCTAAACTTTTAGCATAATCTGTTTGTTCTTGTGCATCCCATCTTTTATCATTATACCATTGAATAAATACATTCTTAAATCCTGCATTTTTTATAGCGTCTATTGTTTGAAGACCTGTTACATTTCTATTTGAATTTTGAATAGCTACAGCTAATTCTCTCATATTACTCCCCCATATTTACATATTTATCTTTCTATTTTATATCATATATTAAGTTAAATTTCTATATTTTATATTAAATTTCAAATAAGATAAAAAAAGAGCGAAAATATCCGCTCCAATTAAGTTTTTTGGTAAAATTAGTATTCATCATGCTCATTTAAGATTTTATCTGCCTCCTCTTTAGTTAAATATTTATATTTAATCATTTTATCTATTACCTGTTTTTGCCTTTGCTTTGCAAGTTCTGGATTTTTAGTTGGTGCATAAACTGTTGGCGCATTTGGAATACCTGCAAGAAGAATCATCTCATAATAATCCATTTGATTTAATTGTTTATCAAAATAGCCTATACATGCTTCTTTTGCTGTATAGTACCCATCACCAAAGTAACTTGTATTTAAATATAATTCTAGAATTTCATCTTTGCTATAATTTTTTTCTATTTTAAAAGCCATAAATATTTCAGCAAACTTTCTTGTAAACTTTTTTTCTTGTGTAAAATAAATATTTTTTGCAAGTTGTTGTGTAATTGTACTTCCACCTTCAACTAACTTCAATACTTTTATATCATTTACTGTTGCTCTGCATATTGCAATAATATCTATGCCATCATGTTTATAGAATCTATGGTCTTCAACAGATATTACTGCATTAATATACATTTGTGGAAGTTCTTCTATTTTTGCATAATTTTGCTTTTCTCGTATACAATTTACTTTTTCTTCTAATGGCATTTTTTCTAAAGCTGACTTATACATATCATATCCATTTCCAACAGCAACTAACGTTATACTTATTGAAAATAATATTAAAACTAAAATTACTTTTTTTAACATCTTCATTATTACCACCCAAAACCTTAAATTATTCCGCATAATTCACCTTTACCTTTTCTGGAAGTTCTTCAAATCGCATTTCTTCCCATTGTCTTACACCTACAGCCCAATTTGTTTCTAATTTTAAATATGCTTCATTTTTTAACTCTCTGCTTGTTTTAAAAGTAAATTCCTTTTTTCTTCCTTTTTCATTATAAGCAATTAGAGTATATTGAAATTTCATATTGTCTGTTGTTAGTAATTGTTCTATTTTAGTATTATCTATTTGAGTATAATAAACTTCCTCCTGAAATTCTAAATAGTATAATATTACTCCACATAATAATATTGCTGAAACAAATATAATTATCATAGGTAGTTTTTCTCTTATTTCTTCCATTCATATCCTCCTAACATTCTATTTACCTATATTATAATTGTTTTCTAATATTGATACCATAGATTTTCCTTTCTTAAACCTTACATTTTCGTCATAAAAAATAAACACTTATATACTTTGACAACTACTTTTTCTAAAGGCTCAATATAAGATTACAATAATCAATATTTTGCTAAAAACAAAAGAGCTAGGTTATATACCTAGCTCTATTTCAATAATTAATTCATTTTTTATATATTTTCCGGTTATAGTTCCACCATTTAACTCTACCAATTGTTTTGCAATTGAAAGACCAAGTCCTGTTGATTTTTAGCATTTTCAACTGTATAGTACCTATCAAAATTTTTTCAACTGTTGTTGCATCTAAAGATGTTGCCTTATTAGAAAATACAATTTTTTTCATTTATACAGACTTTTTCTTTTTTTATTTGCAGTACAATATCCAGTGTTTTCGAAAAATCAAATAATTGTTCTGTTAAATTAATCAAATCATTTGTTTTTCTAAAATCATTATAGCTTCTGTTCCTGAATATGCATCTAGAATTTTATAATTTTCTTTTTCTAAAATTTCTTTTATTAAATTATGAATATCTATATTATCTTCAACAACTAATATTTTTTGCATATAATCTCCTTTAAACATTAATGTTTTATTTGTTGAAAAATTTCAATCTTTTATCTACATCATTTTTTAACACAGTATATATTACTGATACAAAAGGCACTCCTAAAAGCATACCAACTATTCCAAACAAACTGCCTCCAACAGTAACTGCAAATAAAACCCACATACCAGGTAATCCAACAGAATTTCCTACAACTTTTGGATAAATTACATTTCCTTCTACTTGTTGCAGAATTAATACAAAAATAACAAAAGTTATTACTTTTATTGGATTTACAGATACTATTAAAATAGAGCCTATTATAATTCCAAGAAAAGCTCCTACTACTGGTATTAAAGCTGTTACTCCTACTAAAACTCCTATTGGTACTGCATAAGGAATTTTTAAAATTAGCATTCCTAATATGCATAATGTTCCTAAAATTGTTGCTTCTAAACATTGAACTGTAAAGAAATTTCTAAATATCTTGTTTGCAGTTTTTCCAATTTCTATTATCTTTCCTGCTGTTTTTCCTTTTAAATATGCTTTTAAAATTCTTGTACATTGCATTTGTAATTTTTCTTTACCTGTTAGTATATATATTGAGAAAACTATTGAAATAAATAAATTAATAATAACTCCTATAACACCAATAACAAGTGAAATTGAAGATGTTAACAATCCAGAGATAATTCCCATTAATTCATTTTTTATGCTATCTGTATCAAAATTTATATTAGTCATTAGATTATCTAAATCTTTCAAATGTTCTGTATTATTTTCAATAAATTTACTTATCTCTTCTGCATAATATGGTATATTTCCTATTAATAATTCTACAACATCTAAAAGTTCTGGTACTACTAAGTTAACTATTATGTAGAAAATAATTGATATAACAATAATTGCTAATATTAAAGATATAACCCTTAATATTTTTTTGTTTTTAAATAATTGTTTTTTTCCATATTTTATTTTAGATAATTTTCTCTCAAAAAAAGACATTGGTATGTTTAAAATAAAAGCCAATGCTCCACCTAAGATAAATGGAAATATAATTTGAATAATTTTATTCATAAAACTTCCAATTACATTTAAATTGTTTATTCCCCAATATATAATTATTGCAAATGTTATAAGTTGCAACCATTTTTTTACTTCCTTTTTCTCCATATATTATTCCTTTCCAAATTAGTACTCTATTCCTTCAGAAACAACTTTATTATAAGTTTCTTTTAATGCTTCTAATTCTCTATTTATATCTTCTTCAAATACTGTTCCTTTTGCTAAATCTATAAACCATTTTTTAGTTTCTTTTATATATTTCTCTTGAAAATCTCTATTAGCAAAATGAGCTTCTGATAAATTATGTATTCTATCTGCTAGTTTTACCATTCTAGCCATATCATTTTCTTTTATTCTTTTATAATAATTTTCTTTAGTATATCCTGGCTCTTTTGTTACAAGTAATACGCTATCTGCTATTTGTCTGTTAGAAATATTCTTTATTTCTTCATATGTTGTGTCTGTATCCTCTAATAAATCATGAAATAATCCTGCTATTTGGTATTCTGTTCCGAAACCCTTTATCTTTAAGAATTTTACTTACAGCAACTGGATGCAAATAGTAAGGTGTTCCTTGCTTTCTTTTTTGCCCACTATGTTTTTGCTTTACATATTCTATTACATTCATATTTGTACCTCTTTGTATTATTATTTTTTCTAAATCCATTTATTATTTCTCCATCAAATTGATGTTTACATATTATCATAAAAATAAAGAAATATCAATTAAATTTAAGCTTCTTTGGAAAAATGAAATTTAGGGACGCTCAAAAAGTTTCACCGTCATATGTAACAGATAAATCTTAACATTTTGTGAAACTTTTTGAGCGTCCCTAAATTTCATTTTTAAACTAGAATTCTTTTTTTGAATATATTTTATAAGAAATTTTGTATGATATAAAATATTCAAGGAATATTAAACCTAATAATACAATTGGAAAGAATGTTTCTAATACATTATTTATAGAGTCTAAGTTAACAGAAAAATTACTAGCAATTTTTTCTCCTAACATAACAATTGCGCCAACACCGAAAGCAGCTACTATTGTTAATATAAACATATAAATTCTTCCTTTTTCTGCTCCCACTTTATAAATACAAGGTATTTGAATTGATTCTACAAGGCCAATTCCAAGTATTCCTCCCAATGCAGTTGATATTAAATCTATAAAATTAGGTATGCCTTTATTAAGCACTAAAGAAATAATAATTGTTAAAGCCATTCCTAAAACTGCTCCTGTAATTGTTAAAACAATTTGTAAAATATATTTTGAAAGTACAACTTCTTTTTTATTAAGTGGAAATGTTAATATATATTTATTAGCTTTAGCCATTTCATCATAGGTAAATGTAGCAATACCAAACATTCCTAGTCCAAGAGTCATCATAATTGTAAGTATTTCATCAACACTAGTATTTTTAGGCTCTAATGACACACAAATAAAAATAAACATAAATACAATTAAAGTTTTTAAATAACTTTTTAATTGCAATAAATCTTTTATTATTAACCCTTTCATCTATTTTTCCCCCTTTATATAAATAAGCATTATATCATCTATTGTGGCTTTATCTATAACTTCAATATCGTATTTTTTTCTAAATTCATATTTGTTTTCTACTAAAACATCATATTCATATTTGCTCTTTTTAAATTTTACAAAATCATTTTTATCTAATTTCTTAAACTCTTCTTCAGAGCATTTTACAATACCATAATTTTCTAATAATTCATCTCTTGTTTTTGCAAGTATAATTTCTCCATTATTAATAAATGTAATATAATCTGCAATGTGCTCTAAATCTGAAGTAATATGGCTTGACACAAAGATTCCATGTTCTTCATCTTGTATAAAATCTTGAAAAATGTCTAATATTTCAGCTCTTGCTACTGGATCTAGTCCAGAAGTTGGTTCATCAAGTATTAGTAACTTTGGATGATGAGAAAGACTTGTAGCAATTTTTAATTTCATCTTCATACCACTTGAAAATTCTTTTGAAGTTTTGTCTTTTGGTAATTTAAAATCTTCAATATATTTAAAATATAATTTTTCGTCCCAATTTTTGTATATATTTTTCATTATTTTATTTATATCGTTTGGTGTTAAATACTCAGATAAAAAGCTGTCATCTAAGACAACTCCTATATCTTCTTTAATTTCTTTTTCAAATTTTTTATTATCTTTTCCGAATATTTTAATTTCTCCAGAATTTGTATTAATTACATTCAAAACAGATTTTATAGTTGTACTTTTTCCTGCTCCGTTTTCTCCAATTAGCCCCATTATCATACCTTTTGGTAGTTTAATATTAATGTTTTTTAATTCAAAATCTTTATATTTTTTATTTAAATTTGTAATTTCTAATATGTTTTCCATTAATGTTTCCTTTCTTATGAAATTATTTTTCTTCATATAAAATATCTAAAATATTTTCTACTTCCTCTTTAGAAATATTACTTATTCTGGCAATAGATACTGCAGTATCCATTAAATCCTCAATTTTTTGTAATTGTTCTTCTCTTATAAGTTCTGTATTTTTATTTGCAACATATACTCCTTTTCCAGGAATAGTTTCTACATAGCCTTCTCTTTCAAGTTCTTCATAGGCATTTTTTGTTGTTATTACACTTATTCTTAAATCTTTGGCCAAATTTCGTATTGATGGTAATTGCTCTCCTGTTTTTAGTTCATTTGAAACAATTTTATTTTTAATTTGATTCTTAATTTGTTCATAAATTGGCTTATTACTTGAATTACTTATTATTATATTCAATACTATGTAGCTCCTTTCTTTATTTCATATATAGCAAATATCTAATGTCGACTTGTTAGAAATTTACTATCATCATACTGTACATATACAGTATACACAGTTGTGATATAAATGTCAATATCTTTTTATGGAATTTAGGGACGCTCGAAAAATTTCAGTTAAAAAATATAACTATTATTTATGTATTTTCTTATGCTCAGCAAAAAGGTCATGAATAAAACTCTAGTTCATGACCTTTTATGTTTTTGAATAAAATTTAAGAAGCATCTCTAAATTTCATTTCTAATTATTCTATTTACTTTTATTTTATTAATTTTCAAACTTTCACCAATATCTTTTTGAGTAAAATTATAATCTAGATATAGTTCTAAAATTAGTTTCCTTAATGCTAGTTTATCATTTCTTAATTCTTCAAAACTTATATTTCCATTTTCTAAAAAATCTTTTATAACATTTTCTTTAATTTTTTCATCAAATTTTTCTTCAATAAATTTGTAAGACTCACACTGATTATTTATTACTCTTTCATAAGGAATCCCATAGTTTATAAAGCATTCTTTAATTAATTCACTAGTAATAAATCGCTTTTGTAGTAAATAATCATTATAACTAGAAAAGTTATAATCCCATTTATTTTTACACATACCAGCTTTTACTGGATTGTTATGAATGTAATTTATACAACTAAGTAAATGAGCTTGCGTATAGGTTTCTTCTGCTCTATACCTATTTCTAAAAACGTAGCCACATCTATCATGAGTTTTATTGTAATATATACCATATTTAGTATTAGTATTTTTCATAAATTTAGAGATTTCTTCTATATTTTTACAAAAAACTAATAAATGTACATGATTATTCATTATACAATATGCAACTATTTTCACATTAAATTCTTTTGTACTTTCTGATAAAAATTTGAAATATTTTTTGATTTCTTCTTCCTTGTTAAAGATATATTCTTTGTTTATACCTTGTACCATAATATGTAAAAATTTACTAAATATATCTTTTCGAGCTTTTCGGGGCATAAGCATTCTCTCCTTTTACATTATATTTGCCCCCTTTAATTTATAATATTATACACTCTTTTTAGAATTTATCAAGAGAATTTCAAGTGAAATTTTTCGAGCGTCCCTAAATTTCAAATAATTCTTTCATTAAATTATGAACTGATACTATTTCTTTTACTTTATCTACATTACTACCACAAAACACAAGTGCATTATCCATATTTCCTTCTACTGCATTTATTAATGCTTTTGTGATACAATATGGTGTGCTAGCTACATCACATGTTTTAATACAATTATAACATTTTGATATTTTACTTCTTTCGTTTTCTGTTTGTTTTATAAAATTATTATAAATAGCTCTTCCAGGCATTCCTACAGGACTATTTATTATTTTTATATCTTCCTTTTTAGCTTTAATATATGCATTTTTAAATTCTTCTGATGCATCACACTCATTTGTTGCAACAAATCTTGTTGCCATTTGCACTCCACTTGCACCTAAATTTAAATATTTCAAAATGTCCTTGTTATCCCATATTCCACCAGCAGCAATAACTGGAATACTTTTGTTATATTCTTTTTCAATTCCCTTTACATATTCCACTACTTCTGGAACAATTTCTTCTAATTTTTGATTAGTATTTTCTAACAATTCTTCTTTTTTAAAACCTAAATGTCCACCAGCCTCTGGTCCTTCTATAACAATCATATCTGGAACATAATTATATTTTTTTATCCAATGTTTAACAATCAATATGCAACATCTAAGTGATGATACAATTGGAGCAATTTTTGTTTTACTTCCTTTTACATATTCTGGTAAATCTTTTGGTATTCCTGCACCTGAAATAATTAAATCAATTTTATTTTTTACGCATTCTTCTACAATTTCTTTATATGAATTCATTGCAACCATGATATTAACTCCTAGTATTTTGTCATTACCTGCAATATCTCTTGCTGAATCTATTTCTTTTTTTATTGCTCTTAAATTTGCTTCTTTTGGATTTGTATTAAAATCATTTTCTTTGTATCCAATATCTGCAGTTGAGATTATCCCTATACCACCTTCTTTACTCACTGTTCCAGCCAACTTATGTAGAGAAACACCAACTCCCATTCCTCCTTGAATAATTGGATATTTTGATATTTTATTTCCTAATCTAATACCTTTCATTTGTTACCTCCTAACATAGTTTATGATACTAGATTATCATTCCTATATAACCTCGTCAACCAATTGACCATACGTTCAAAATGAAACTTTTCAAACGTCCCTAAATTTCACAGAAGCTACCTATTTTAAATGAAACTTTTCGAGCGTCCCTAAATTTCCCTAAATTTCCCCTAAATTTCCAAACTGAAACTTTTCAAAGGTTCGCGAATTTTATATTGTTTTTGTATACATAATATGATATACTTATTTAACTTCAATGTATTGATTATACCTTTGTTTCAAATTAAGAAGGAGGTTTTTATGAGTACAAAAAAAGAAGTTACACCTTTGCAAAAAAGCAATTTTTTGCAAAACCAGTTACGAGCAAAAAAATTAGTTAGTCAAGAAAAGGAGAAAAAAGAAAAACAGAAACAGGATTTTGCCAATCTTTTTAAGACTTCTTCTAAAAAAGATTTATTTGAATCTGATGGAACTGTTATGCTGAAACAAGACGAACATATCGGACCTAGTGTTGATTTTTGGTATTACAAACTAAATACAGATTTTTTAAAAAAATCTGGTATTACTTTAGAAAAATTTCACACAAATCTCAATGCTTCTACTTCTGGAGCAAATATTGTATATGTAGAGTACTACATTAATCAGAAAAACGCTTTTATCATCTTTGTGAAATATCACTTTAAGCACATTCGGCTCTATTATAATAAAGGCAGAACTGATTTATTCACATATGCCTTTGTTAATACCAAAAGTGAAATTTTTTACTATGATAATTATTCTGATTGCAAATTAATGAAAACATCTACATTTACTCCAAGTGTTTCTGGTGCAATGCTATTACTGAGTAACAAAACATTTAATGCAAAATCTTCTAAAAATAGAATATTTTCTATTACTTCTCAAAGTGATAGTTCTGTTTTTGAAGATGTTCCAATCTCAGATATTCATCTGCTGCCCAAACAGCTTTTGGATATCCTTTTAGAGCAATACAAAGGTTCTCATGTTCCTTCAAATTCCAAAGTGAAAATCGAAACTGCGTTTTTGGGATATTCTGATGATTTAATTACTGTTCAGACAGAAGTTAAAGTTAATTACAAATATTCTGGTATTTTTGAAACATCTGAAAAGCTTCTGATGTATGAAATTGTATTGTATTTTTCTGAGCATCCTGAGAAAAAAGTAAAGGCGCAGTTCAGTTTAACTGAAACCGAAAAAGAGCAAAAAATAACCTTTGGTAATATTTCTTCTGATATAATTGTTTTTGAAACAGTAAAAGAAGAAATTGAAAAAAATTCCTTGCGCTATAAAGTTTTTTACAGAAAAAAGTTTGGTGAAAATGGTATGTCTGAGCTTGCAAAAGTTATTTGGGAAAATTCCTGTATTTGCAGTTCTTTCTATGACTTCCCAATGCTTAAAGATTCTTTTAAAGGAATTTATGTAGAGCATTTTAAAGTAAATACAGAAAACGTATATAAGAGTTTGCACTTTGAGCAGATTAGTGATTATAGCCTTGAATATAATGGTAAACAATTTATTCAAACCGCTATATATTCTGTCACTTATAAGGGAAAGTTGTATTTAATTAAGGTATCTGGAAGCTACTTGGCATATACCTACAGTGATTATTCTACTGTGGTTTATCTGCCAGCTTTTAGTATTAAAGACATCGATATTAGTATTTTCAAACCTGTTAGTGAAGAAGAAATCGATTTGTTTTTACAAGATTCCTCAAATCCTATGTTTAAAAGAAATGTATTGAATTTCAGTAGTGCTTATAGTTCTAAGCCTATTCCTAGAGATAAATACATTGGCAGGAACTTTTGGAAAGATGTTTTTTCAGACTTTGTTATAAAAACAGAAGGAAAAAAAGAAAATTATCAAATGATTGAAATTGATGATGATACAATCTATCAGAAAGTTCTTGATTGTATTAAAGAAACAAGAGTAGAAACATCAAATTTCAGTTTTTCAACTCATTATCCTTTTGGTTATAATGATGATGAACAACCTAAAACAAGAATTCCTTTTGTTTCTACTGGATTAATTTATGGAGCATATTTTGATGACGGATTTAACAAAATTTCTGTAAATTCTCCTATGAAAGGAAATTGTGACTATTCCTATTCTTCTGGAGATGATTTGTTCAAAGTTGTATTTGATAACAAAGTTCCGTGTTATCAAACAACTTTGTATAATCTGTTTGATAATTATAATAGCTTCAGCTACCGTGATGCAGAAATACAAACTTCTCAATATCAGATTTTGGGCGAAAATGATTTCTGGAATGCATGTATTAACTTCTTATTAAGTATCTCATGCGAGGATTTTTTTAAATAATCGCATACTAAAAGGGTTCTACCATCCAGGTAGAACCCTTTTAAACTTTAATTCATTTCTGCATTTGCTTTAATTGCCTTGCCTTTTTCTTTCTGTCCTCCTCTGCATACACTTTGTACACTTTCATAAAGTTATCCATATCTAAACTACCAGATTTACTGACAACCGTATGGATTTCTTTATAAATAGGTGCTTCCATAAGTTCTTCACGAAGCTCAGGATACATATAATAAATCTTCTCTGGAACATTTCTGCACCAGGCATCTTCATCATCAATCAAGAGCATTCCTCGAATTTCGGTTCCAGAAATAGGAATTAAACTGCGTGGAACAAGAAGCTCAGAAGTTTTTTCCATATCTGACTCTTCAAACCATGTGCTCCTACTGCCTTCTCTCCCATATAAAATCAAATCCGGAAACCTTCCAAATTCTTTGATAAGGTGATTCTTGAGATATGTTCCCCAGCTTGTGCTTCTATTGAGTTCATTGGACATATCGTTAATTCCCCCAATAACAAGCCTGTCTTCTGATAAATCCGCGAACATTTCTCTGAGTACTCTCTTTCTGGTTTCGATACAGAATGGATTTCTGAGAGTTCCTCTTTCTTGAGCTGAGCCTATGCCAACATAGGTTTTCCGACTGAGCATAATTCCTTTTTCGATAAGCAGTTTATGACCAAGATCTGCATGGCCATATCTGCCACAAACAAAGGAAAACTCGAATGTAGGACTACAGTTCATATTGTCTACCTCCTAATTGTTTTGGAAATGAATTGTTTCTTAAAAAGAAACTGTGCTAATAATTGTATCTTCACAATTATAACACAGTATACATAAAATAGCAATTACTTATATAAGTGAAATTTTTCGAGCGTCCCTAAATTTCCCTAAATTTCACCTAAATTTCAAACCACTTTTTTACAATTTCTGTTGGAATTTTTAAATTACCTTTACCAATTGCCAAACTAATTGTTGGCTTGTTCTCTCCGTGATAATCACTTCCACCACTTTTAAAATATTTATTTTTATCACAATATTCATTTAAATGTTTTATATTTTCTTCTGTAAAATCACTATGATAACATTCTATTCCATCTATTCTGTAGTTTTGCATAAGTTCATCAAGTTCTTTTTCAATATCTTTCATCCATTTATATATGTATATATGTGGTAAGAAAACAAGTCCACCCGCATTTTTTATTGCTTCAACTGCTTCTTCTACACTTGGATAATCTTCAGATTTATCAAGATACCAAATTGTTTCTTTATTACAATAATATTTTTTTGAAAAAGTTTGAACTCCATTATTCCATAAATCTTCTGGAAGCTTAGACTCATTTTCTGGATGTTTTTTTATTTCGTCATATACAGTCTTTCCTCCCCAATCATTTTCAGGGTTCCATATAATATCTTCTCTTTTACTCATAGATAAATTTAATTTTTCACATACATCATATAATTTATTAAAATACTTAGCTTCTATAATTTTTCTATCCTTATCTGCATAAAAATTATCAACCCAAGATTTCATTTTTTCATAATCATAGTTGTATCCTAAAACTTCTATTGTACTTCCTTTATAAAAACATTTTATTTCAATTCCCTTTATAATTTTTCCTGAAAAATATTTCTTTACATCAATATTTTTCATTTCTTCATATGCTTGGCATTTATCATGATCTGTAATAGAAATATAATCAAGTTTTAAATCTTCTGCTTGTTTTAAAATTTCTGTAACAGTTTTAGTACCATCTGAATATGTTGTATGAATATGTAAATCAACCATTTATCTTTCCCTACTTTCTTCTTTTGATATAGATTTTCCTATAATTTCTTCTAATTTTTTTAGTTCGTCTTCTTCATCTTTAGTCATTCCAAAGCCTTCCATTTTTTCTCTAATTTTTTTTAATCTATCTGGATATGTAGATTTGCCTTCTCTAAATGATATTTGTCTTATTAAACTCATTGCCTCTAGCACATTTGAGTATTTTTTATTTGGATCTGAACTATCATATTCAATATTTACAAAATCATTTTCAGTTTTTCCTCTTGAATGAACTAAAGTTCTTACACCTTCATTTTCTAATTTAATTGCAATTTTGTCAAGAGCATAAAATCTTTTATCATGCGCTTCAATACTTACAAGTCTTGCAACATCAGCTGATTCTTTCATTTTAATATATCTTTCAAAATCTGACAATAAAGATTCCTCTCTTGGAACAGCCATTAGAGCAAGCCAAATATCATGTACATTACTTTGTTGCATTTTATCTACTACTATAGTATCGCCTAAAGTGTTTTCAATTATAATACTTTGACCTTGTGCAATAGATTCTTCCATAAGATTTTTTCTCATCATTTTTACAACAGGATCTGTAACTCTTGAAGCACTTTCTGGAAAATCTTGTGCTATTTTATAACTTCCTGGAACACAAAATCTATAAAAATCCGCATTATTAATAACTGCATCTATATTATATTCACTTTTTAGTTTTGTTTTATATGTTGCAATTAATGCAGATTTTCCAGCTCCTGGTTGTCCACCTAAAATTACAGCAATTGGTTTTGTTTTGCCAGCTTCTTCATTACTACTACCTTTGGTTTCTAGTTTTGCAAGAACTGAACAAAATGCAGGATAATATTGTGTTATATATGATTCCCAGCCTTCTATTGTTGTTATTTGTGAAGCCATTTCAAGTAATCTATCATCAATTGTTGATTTTTGTCTTACTACTTGTGTTGGTATATTATTAGAATTCTCCATTTTTGTTTTCCTCCTTAATTTCCCTTCCATAAACATTTATTACTTTATCTATAGTTTCTCTATCTCCTAAAGAAACCAATTCTTTTTCTTTTAATATGTGTCTTAATTCTTCTTTATTAAACATATTTTTAGAAAATTTAATTGCTAATATTTCAGTTGCAACTGAAATGTCTGTACCTAGATTGTTCATATCTTTTTCTCCTTCTTCAATTAATATTCCATATACTAACAAAAGAAAAAATTA
Organism: uncultured Clostridia bacterium; assembly: GCA_949482135.1. Classification (GTDB taxonomy): domain Bacteria; phylum Bacillota; class Clostridia; order TANB77; family CAG-508; genus Scatovivens. Next base: position 75,826 of record CASYFC010000001.1, on the reverse strand, counting down.
AGAACAATACATTTCATTATAAATTCACTTAAAAGAAATTTTTTTCATTTTTCGTTCACAAATAATTCAACAAAAAGCTACAAAACACACAGTTTTCATATATTAAACACAATTTGTTCTTTTAAAAATTATCACTAATTTACATAATTTTCATACTATATAATATAAAAACTAAAAGGAGGAATTTTTATGTGTAGTTGTAATTGTAATCGTCACTGTCCAAATTCAAATACTAATTCTAATACAAACTCTATTAATTTCTACTCAGATGCTAATGGTAGTTTAGGTATGAACTGTTCTCCATTTCCTGTAAATTATTTATATGGTCATGCATATACACCAAATCAAATAATGAATAAAACTTTTGATCCAGCAGTTGGCCTTAGAAATGGTACTATTTTCCCGGAGCTCGTAAGTCCTTACTGTCCAGGACAATCAATAGATTTTATAAATTTCTTAAGAAATGGAGGAATGTAGATATGAGTTGTGATAAAACTTGTAATAACCCATGTGATAATCAAAGCAGACAAAGTTTATTACATGAAATAATGTCACTAAATTTTGCTGTAAATGATTTAGTATTATATCTAGATACTCATCCAACAGACTCTAGAGCAATAAACTTGCATAATGAATATAGCGAAAAAGTAATAGAATTAACAGAAAAATATCAAAGATTATATGGTCCATTAACTGTCAACTTTTCTTCAGAAACTTGGGATTGGATTGACGAGCCATGGCCTTGGGAAAGGGGTGCTTATTAATGTATTATTATGTAAAAAGTTTGCAATATCCTATAAATATTAAAAGAAGAGATCCAAAGATGGCTCAAACTATTATTTCTCAATATGGTGGGCCTGATGGAGAACTTGCAGCATCACTTAGATATCTATCTCAAAGATTTGGTATGCCTGATCAAAAATCAAAAGCAGTATTAAATGATATTGGCACGGAAGAATTCGCTCCCTAATGATGTCAATAGCTAAAGTACAAACCTGTAACTTTAGCTATTAACTATTAGAAATATTATAATCTAGGGATTTTAGGATATATTCGCAATTCAAAATTTGTAGGGTCGGAATCTTTTTTTATAGATTTCTCTGTTTTTAAATATGTAACTTTTGCAAGTACACTTTTTAGTAAAGTATTTTTATCTTCAATATTTTCCAATTTATAATATAAGTCTATTACATTTTCAAATTTTGGTATTACAATTTCTTTTTCATTTTCTATTTTTTCATTCTCAAGTAAAATTTTTTCATATTCCTTTAGTTCACTCTCCAGTTTTGATATCTTCTCTTTTATTACTTTTGCACGACTTGAAAAGTCATCTATTGTATAAATATCATTTTCAAAAAAGTCATATATCTTATTCAATTTCTTATTTTCTTTTTCTATTTCTCTTTCTATCCCAGTAATAGACTGTTTTATTATTTCAATATTATCATTTTTAGGAAAATCTTTTATATCGCAATTAACTTTATAATTTTCAAGCCAAATTTTTAATGCCTCTAATAACTTATTTTCTACAATATAAAGTTTTGAACTGATGTTATCACATTTATAATTTGTACATATTAAACTTGCTGGCTTATTTGCTTTATTATACGGTCTTCTTTGCATAGGCTTGCCACATTTTTCACAAAATATTATTCCTGTTAATGAATTTTGCATACCAGTAGAATGTTTTACTTTAGGAGCTCTTTGGCTTCTTCTACTTTGTGCAATTTCCCATATTTCATTATCTATAATCGGTTTATGCAGTCCTTTATATATTAGATATTCATTATTACGTGGTCTACTTACTATTACATTACCATTTTTCATTCTCTTTTTTTGCTTTCTTCTATTCCACACAATTTTTCCAATATATGTAGGATTAGAAATAATATCTTTTATTGATGAAGTTGTCCACTCTGCTGAAATTCGTGGTTTTAAATTCATTGAATTCAATTTTTTAGCAATGCCACTCAAAGATATACAATCTTCTACGTATAACTTAAATATTTCTTTTACAATTGGAGCTTCAACTTCATTAATTGAAAGTGTATAGCCTTTGCAATTTTCTAGTTTAACTCTATCATATCCAAAAGGACTAATGTTTCCTACATATTTACCTTCAGAAATAGAAATTTCTCTTCCTCTTTGTAGACGTCTATTAATTACTTTATATTCTCTTCTACTCATAAATAAGCCAAATTCAAAATATTCTTCATCAAACTCATTATCTGGGTCATAAGTTTTTTGAGGAGTAATAATCTTTGTATGTGAATATTTAAAAGCTTTTGCAACTCTTCCTTGGTCTGACGTATCTCCACGAGCAAGTCTTTCAACTTCTATAACTATTACTCCGTCCCACAATTCATTTTCTACATCTCTTAATAAGTTCTGCATTTCTTTTCTTTCGCTAATTGTTTCTCCACTAACAATTTCTTTATAAATTTTGTTTATTTTTAAATTTCTCCTTTTGGCATATTCTTTTAATCTTTTTTCTTGTCTTTCTAATGAACCGCCTTCCTCGTACTTTTCTATTTCTTCATCTTCTCTTGATTTTCTTACGTACATTGCATATCTATTTTCATTTATCACATTTTCCCCTTTCTTTGTAATTTCTTAATACATATATTAAAATTACAATAATGAGGATTTCATCATTCTATATATTAAATTGTTAATTACTTTATCTATATATTCTTTTTGATTTAAAATATTTGTAGTAATATAAGTATCATAGAATTTAACTTTAGTATTATTTAAAATATGTTCTTCTAACATAATATAAAACACCTCTTTCAATAAATGATATTCTTCTTTATACTATTCACTTACTTACTAATAATTACTTTTTTAGCAATATAATTAGTGCTAATTCTATATTAGCAATAGAATTTATCATTGTATCTTCAAAGTTGTTTGAGCTAGTATTTTCCAAATTATTATTTGCACATTTTTTCTTTATTTTATTAGTAGAATTTCTATAACTTTTGTTAGCTAAATCAATAGAATAAAATTTTTTTCATTTTGCATATTAATTCCAAATTATTTTTAAAGTGAATTATTGCTTTATTTCTTAATGAAATAACCTCATTTTTTTGCAATTTTAATCTCTTACAAATATCATTTAATCTAATGTTTTCAATGTAAGATAAATATAATACTTTTCTTTCAAGCAATGGAACAATTTTCATTGCCAAATAATATTTCTCTTCTGTAAAAATGTTTTCTAAATGATTAATATTTACATCAGAATTTTCTAATTTCTCAATTGATTTTTGATAATAATTATTCATAAATATTTTTTTGATTTCATCATTAGGTAATTAAATATCTTTTAAATTTTCCATTTAAAAATCTCCTATAAAATATATTTGTGTGTCTGCATAACTTATCAATCATTTGCATTAATGCAAAAACAGTTAATAAGATTTCTAGAAATCATTTGTCGTTCGAACTAATTTTATTTTAGCAAACTTTCTTTCAAATTCTTTATTATAGGAGAATATAGGACAGTATAGGAAAGCTTGGAAGAAAGTTTTGTTCAGTAATAATAGAAAAAAATAAAGCTAGATTTCTCTAACTTCATTTTTTATATGTATATTTATAGTTATACTCTTTTAAATCCTGTATTATTTGATATATCTGGATACCAAAATCCATTTTTTAATAAGTTTGCTCTTTCACTTTCTGTTAAATTTAATCTTCTCATAATTTCTTTTTTTCTTCGTCTTTTATTTTTCTTTTAGATAATACAAATTTCTTTATAACTGGCAAATTAACATCTTCTCTAGTTCCTGTATAATATATTTGATTGTCAGCTAATAAAAAATCAACTTTCATAAATCCATTTTCAGAAGTTATTTTTAATCTATATTCTGCTAAACTTCTAAAACCTAAATAATACATATATAGCATATCATTCAATTACTAATATTTCTGTAAATACTGCAAGTCACAGAGTTTGTTATGCTATTCAAAATATTAACAATACAAAGTTTAAAAATAATTTTTATACAATATTTAATGTAGAATATAATTACTATTTTAAAACTCCTAAAAATTTATTAATATTATTTATAAATTTGTTAAATTTGAATAAAAAAATATAATATATTGCATCAAATTTAAAAGATAAAATTTTAAACATATACTTTTTTTGTGTAGTTTGATATACTATTTTTAATATATAAAGTCAAGTTATATATTTATATAAAAAAGAAAGGAAAAAATAAAATGAAGAAAAAATTTTTAATTATATTATCAATTGTTATCGTTTTAGTTATATTATTTTTTGTTTTTGGAAAATATATCATTTCATATTATTATGAAAAAAAATATGATAATATGGAAAGGATTGAAAAAAATTTATCATATAATAGAGATACACATTTGGTAGAAGCAAACTCTATTAGCTTAAATAATATTAATATTGTTTTATCTAATTTCGAGCATACCGATAAAAATGAATTAAATTTGGAATTTAAATTTTCAAATAATACTCAATTAAACAGTATTGGTTATCTATTAAGACTATATGATGAAAATAATTTTTTAGGTGATTATTTCATTGGTGAAACATCTTTATCTAATAATGAATGGATTATGAATCAAAAAAGTTTTTGCAAAAAAATATATAATAATGAAGAAAAAAATGTATTATTATTTTCTAAAAATTTTCAACACGAAAATATTTTAGAAGAAAATACTATAATACATAAAATTTCTTTTTCTTTACCAGAGGAAATTATTATAAAGGATAATTTAAATATTGTTTTACTTGACTTAAATTATCAAAATGTTGGAGACAAAAATTTCTATAACCTTACAGATAAATTATCAGAAATAAAATATACTTTAAATAATATATAGTGTATAATACGATTATTTTTTATAAACAAAAAAGGGCAGATAATTTATTATTCTGCCCATAAAAGATTTTCACGACTATTTAGTTATTAGTTACTTGCAATGCATGTTACTAATTTTCAGAACCATTACCAAGACCTAAATACAAGCGTTATTTTCTGTGCATTCAGCGAACCGTTATATGGCGTAATGGAAACATAATAACCACCTGTCTTTCTCAAAGTGATAGTATCTGTTGTTGAACCATTCCCCAAAATCTGATTAGAGGTATATACTCCACCGAACAACTCGTATCCACTGTACAAGAATTCCAATTCATAGTGCAAATTGGAATTACCCGTAATAGTACAGTTGATATGTTTTTCTGGAACATTTTGCAGAAACAGTATCTGATAGCCCCCTTCATTAGGTACACCAGTAATAGTACAAACACCATTACTATCAAATGTACCAATAAATGTAGCCCGGGCACTGTTCTCTTCCGTTACAACCTCTTTCTCAGACACTTTCATATCGTTAGGAGCTGCAGCAAAAGCAACAGCAGAATTCATGACCAGACACAGAACCAAAATAAGTGCAATAGAAATCTTTTTATACATAGTATTCTCTCCTTATGATGTGATGTTCTAGCCATGAAAATCTTTTTTACACATTAAGTGCTACGCTAGCATAGCACCATTCTTTTATGTTGTCAATATGTTTGCTATGCTTTTTTATATTTTTTTGCTATGCATGAATGCAATCTATTATTTTTATCATTTATTTTCACGAAATTATCTACTAAATTTTTAAATATTTTCTCTTTCTAAATTAAAACCATTTTCGACTATATAGTTATAGAAATTATCTTGTAATTTTTTATAGCTATCTTTCCCCTTCCAATATTCGCTACACGCAATTTTTTTAACATAATTTCCATTTTTATCTTCTGTTTGAATAACTGGAACAAATACTAAATGCAAATGAGGTGTGCTTTCATCTAAATGAACTTTTGCTGATAATATGTATTGCTCTCCTAAATTTTTATAGTTAGCTACAAAATTATATGCAGTTTGAAAATATCTTTTTGTTTCTTCTTGTCCAATTCTTTCAAAAAATTCTTTATCTGATGTGATAATAAATTCACAAGCGATATTTGTATAACTTGTAATTCTACATTTTAAATTATTTTTTTCTATTAGTTGATTAATAGCTTCTGAATATGTTGTATTACATTGTTTAATTGAATAATTTTTTATAGAATTATTTTTATTAATATCTTTATTAGAATAGTTTGTATTTTTTCTTTCGTTATATTTATATACACGCAAAATCTTATTATATAGCCCAAAATATAGTATCTTAATTCAATTGACATCATCAATGTGCTGACGAACTTGCACATTTAGAAATGGTAGGTACTTTAGTGCATCAATTAACAGATGGAGCAAGTCCTGAAGAATTAGAAAAAGCAGGAATGGGACCATATTATACAGATCATGGTTGGGGTGTATATCCTCAAGCAGCAGCTGGTTTTCCATTCACTGCTGCAGCTCTTGCTGTAAAAGGTGATCCTGTTGCAGATTTAACAGAAGATTTAGCTGCTGAACAAAAAGCTCGTGCAACTTACGAAAAATTAATAGATTTATGCAAAGATGACGCAGATGTTGTTGATGTATTAAGATATTTAAGAGAACGTGAAGTTGTTCACTTCCAAAGATTTGGTGAAGCTTTAAATGGTGTTCAAGAGAAACTATATCAAAGAAATAAATTTTATATGAATAGCAAAAATGATAATTCTTGTGGATGCAATAAATAACATTGTTATACATTGTTATTTTATGTAAATTATGATATAATATATGTAGATTTTTTTGTTACCCGAAAAGTTTATGTAAAAGACTTGGAGGGTAAAACTCTCCAAGCAATAAAAGGAGAGTGCATATGAACAACTATATTTATTCTATTAATGGGTATGAAAAGGGAGCTCTTGGAATTATTATGTATGGCTGGAAGAAGTATTTCCTTCCTGGAAACAAAGTAACTATCCGGCTTGATCCTCAACAGGTAAAGATTTTACATGTTTCATATTCCTGGGATGAAAAAAACAAAATATTTCCTAAGATAATTTTGAACCAATGTATATTCAGGGCATGTGTTCCTAAAAAACCCGAAAACAAACCTGTATTATATATCGAAGTCAAAATCCAGTTTATGGATGGAAAAACTATAATGGTTAAGGATAACTTCGATATCAACAGCTATTGTGAATAAGAAAGAATAGTGTTAAGTTCTACACCCCCTTGGGCAGCAGTGTCTCCCAAGGGGTGCTTCATTTTATAATAACTACATATAAATTGTTCTAATAACTTTAGCATTAACTTCTTCCCTTTCTATAAATTTTAGAAAAGAATTATAATTTTCAGTTTCCATGTTACACATAAAAGTATTACCTATTGCTGGAACTGATATTATCATATTCATATCTCTTGTTAATATTATAGAAAAATTGCTACATCTTCAGAAATATTCTTTATTTTATAAATAGATGCATTTGTATTAATTTTAGTAAGAGATGACTCTTTCAGCCCAGTTTCTGGATATTGATAAGTTATATCTAATGTATTATGGTCAGCATTGTGGTCAACAATTTTTGAACTTACTTTAAATTCTTTATCTGTAATAGTGTATCTTAAATTATCAATTTTTCCTAAAATAATAATATCATTTTTTATTAGTAGAGCTATCAAAGTAACTATAATTACAATTATTAATATTATTGGATAGTATAATTTTTTCATTAAATTCCCTTTCTCTTTAAGTATTCTACTTGAGCAAATTATATTATTTGTATACTATTTATGCCAGAATTTTAAAAATATCTAAATCGTATTTCAAATAAATTTTCATATTTAAACAGAAAAAGTGAGCTATCTGTTGATAGCCCACTTTTATATTGTTTTTAAATATTTTCCTTGATATAATCTCTTGCCTTTTTCAAGTCTTCAGTAAAATCAAAACTTGTATCAAAATAAGCAAATCCATTTTCCGCACATTGATTTCTAACTACTTTGCTGTACTCAATACTCATTTCTGATTGCTTAAGCATTTCATTATCTGAAACTGAATTTGTCCAACAGTTCTTAGAATCATTCTCACGAATTCTATTTAGTTTTTCCTGTGGTGTTATTTGAGAATATCCCAAAAAAATTACAACAAACTTTCTTCTATCAATATTTGATAAATCTTTAGGATATATATATGGAGTATCAATAACAAATCTTTCCTCTGAATCATCTGTACTATTATCTTCAACAATACTTTCAATAATTTGTATTATCTTAGGACTTAATACACTCCAATCTTCTTTTTTATCAAGTTCAAACACTTTATATATTGCTCTTTTTATAGCATCCATCTTATAATGTATGAAGCCTAAATCGGATAAACTTTTTGAAAGTGTTGTTTTTCCTGATCTACAAGCTCCTGCTATAATTACATGTTTTCTGCTGTTGCAAGCAGTAATATTGCAATATTCTTCTACTTTGCTCATAGTTTCACCTCTTGCAAAGGATAACTGGCTATATGATTTTTCATATAGCCAGTATCTTAACCAATACTTTTAATAATTTTTACGGATTATATTTGAGCAGAATATCTTCAGAATCAACCCAACTTCCATTCAAATTTCCATTGGGATGAAATACCATTTCATAAACAATATCTCCATGTGCATCTTTTTCTTCTTTCTGAACTCTAAGGTCTGCAGATTCAGAACAAACGGCTACTCCCTTATACTGATAAATTTCCACATAATAGTAATAGCCAAGAATGTTCTTTTCAGGCTCAAATCTACTGTCTTTATCGACATCTTGCCAAACATCATTCAGCTTTACCTTGTTACGCTGGCAATATTCAACCTTTTCCCTGTTTATCATGGTATTTACATCATAATCCATCAATTCACGGAAAATGATGTTATCAATTCCAAGTTTCCTGTAGAATTCAATATATTCTACCATTCCAGGAAGGTCGTGAATTCCATCTTTCAAAAGCAGGCAACTCAGCCTTGGACGAAGATTTCTGGAAAGTGCATAAGGAATAATCTGAGCCAAATCCTCATTTGTACAGCCACGTTCTCCACATGGATACGGCATAAGTACCAAATTTCTTGCCTCATCATAGTGAGCTTTGCTGATATTGAGATGATCAAATTTCGCATCAATAAGATGGTCAATTACCCTCTTGCCCTCTGCTTCTTTAAGCAGTGCAGAGCCATTTGTAGTAATAGTTTTTTTCCTAATATTATACTTATCCAGAAGCCTCACTACTCCTGCAAATCTCGGAGAAAGTGTAGGCTCTCCGCCAGTAAGAGATACACTTACATTAAGAGGTGCAACTCTTGCAAGAACTTCTTCCAATCTTCTGAAATACTCCGCATCATCCTCAATCTTGGGCTTTTTATAAATCATGCTACGGTTTTCATACCGGAGCTGAGCAACACAGAACATACAGTCTGCATTGCAGTAGTCATCAACAAAAATCGAAAGATTACAGTTTCCATATACCTTTTTGGGCATATCAAACTGAAAATCGACAAGATCTTTTTTCTGGATATCAAAATTTGCCTGTCTTGTGTAACGGATTTCTTCAAATGTACTCATAAATTAAGCTCTCCTTTCATAATTAAGCAAAGTTTTAGATGAATCATCCCAATTTGTATCCACCAGTCTACCATCTGCATAAAAGATTAAATCTCTTACAATGTTAGGGCTGGCAGTATGCTTTTCCCTATAACACTTAACAAGCTTATCCTGATACCGAAAATGCTTTACATCGTAGTAAAGACCATCAAGCGTATATTCATACATAAAATCAGGACTGTACTCAATTTCTCCAAAAATCCGAGAAATATCTACTGCCTGTTTTTGATACTCCTGATATCCTTTTCTTTTTGGATTAATTGGAACAGGTTCTCTAAAAATTACAGTATCGATTCCCAGACTTTGGTAATACTCATAATACTCTAGCATCTGGGTTAAATTACTAATAGAATTCTGTTGCAAAGTACACCCCATACGAACTCTCATATTATGTCCGCTACAGTACCCTGCAATTTCACACAAATCTTGGTCTGTCAAATCGCCTTTTGTTTTCATGATTTCATAGTTATCAGCAGGAGAAATTGCATGTCTGCTAATGTTGATGTTATTGAGAAAATCATTTTCATACATATACTGAAGAATCATTTTACCATCAATAACACTCAAAAGTCCTGTGCCATTTGTAGAAAAAGACCTAAGTTTATAACCATATTTATGAACAAGTTTAATAACTGCAGGCAATCTTCTCGACTTTGTCGGCTCGCCACCTGTAATCATTATAGAAGGCTTAATTGGAAGCAAAAGTTTAAGAATATATTCCAGACGTTCCAAATATTCTGCATCATCAACAATTTCTTTACAGCACAGGAAATTTTCCTCAAACTTGTTCATACAGAAAGAGCAATCCGAATTGCACTGATTTGTTACATAGATGGTTAACCCCACATTGCTATAAACTTCATACATTTTCCCATCGATTACCATTTTTTTGATGGTATACTTATCAACATCATGAGTTTCTGTTTTGGGCATCCAAGCAGGTTCAAATTTTACAGTATTCATTCACTCATTCTCCTTTTCTCGTAATCACTTCTTGCAATAAGATCTTTGCCAAAGCATGTTCCATCACAAGCATACACAAACCAATCATCAATATTTTGAACAATAATTGGTTTAGAATATCCTGTTTCATTTTCATATCTGCCATAACTTTGCAAATAGAAAATATTAGAAATTTCTTTTACACCTGCTTCTTCAATAAGTTGAACAATCCAGTCATCTCCATGACGAAGCCTTACATTCAAAATTATGCTAAAGTTTGGATTATCTTTAGACAAATTATAAAACCTACGGCACTTATTCACAATCTCATTATCAATTGCATATAGCCAGTAGTTTACACTAATTTTTATTACAATAGGAACATTATTTTCTTTTCCAAATTTCACCAACTTATCGAAATGCTCATCAAGCAAAAATCCATTTGTAAGAATAATTGCTTTTAAGCATCTTCCAGTATTTACTGCATACTGCAAAAACGAATACATTTCCTTATGAAGCAGAGATTCTCCACCTTCAACTTGAAGCTCAAAAGGATTATCTTTTTCATCGATAATTTTTTGGAATTCCGCTTGAGTCATAAATGTACTATTTTTGGAGCTGGACCACATGCAACAAAACTCACAATCAGCATTACAGCTATTTGTGATGTTTATATACTGCCGTATCTTCGTTTTAGGTTCCATTACAAATACCTCCTTAAAAATTATTAAAATGTCAATGTACTCACAATGACTTATTGTTAAGATAAATATAACACAATAAATCGTTGGCATTATATCACACATTATGTTAAGCTTCAAGTAAAAACATGATTTAGTCTTGTAAAAATCCTATCCTAAGTCTTTATATTTCTAATATACAAATAACAAAAAGCCTTTCTTTAGGGAAAGGCTTTTTTACTATTTTCTAATAATTTCTATTACTTTGTTGTTTTTTAGCTTTTCTACAAGCTGGACATCTTACTGGTTGATTTGTGAAACCTTTTTCAGCATAGAATTGTTGCTCTCCAGCTGAAAAAATAAATTCTGTTCCGCAGTCTTTACATGTAATAGTTATATCTTCATAATTTGTTTCCATATTTACCTCCTTCTTAAAACCGATTTGAATTACTTTTTTACTTAACCAATCTAAAGAAAAGATAAATATTTTAAAATAATTTCATTTGAGTTTTTTAACTTGATATACTATATCACATTAATACTAAAATAACAAGCAAAATATGTTTATTTAAATAAATATATTTTATTATCTTATAAAATTAGTATATTTTTTTGTATTTTCTGGATGATTAATTTCTACATTTTTTCCTGCTTCAATACATTTTAACATCCATGCCATATTTTTACCTAAATTATACATTGTTTGCATGCCTTCTTCATCTATTGCTGTTTCTTCACTATTGTTACCATGTATTGTGTTCCAATAAGTAGATGAAACAATTGGCATTTGGCTTACAGTGAAATATTTATTTAAAACATCAAGTGAAGCTGATGTTCCTGCTCTTCTTGCACAAGCAATACCTGCAGCTGGTTTAAATTGAAATACTTTTTTTCCAGCATAAAATGCTCTATCTAAAACAGATAATATTCTTCCTGTTGGATGTGCATAGTATACTGGTGTTCCAAATACATATCCATCAAATTCTTCTGCTTTTTTTATAAGTTCATTTACTATGTCATCAGAAAAAACACATCTATTTGTTTTATTTCTCATGCAATGTGCACAGCCTATACAATCATTTACAGGTTTATTTCCCAAATCAAATATTTCTGATTCTATTCCTTCTTCTTTCAAAGATTCTGCAACTTTTGTTAATGCAGAATATGTTCCACCTCTTCTTGGACTTCCGATTCACTAATAATACTTTCATAAAAATTCCTCCAAATATATCTTAATTAATTATATAAATTTTTATGAATTATATCACAAAAATTGTTATTTGTGTGAATGAAATTTAGGGACGCTCCAAAAATTTCACAAAAAAGAAAAATGAAATTTTTGGAGCGTCCCTAAATTTTATTTTTCTCACACAAACTACAATTTCTATCCTAAACTCACATCCAATATCATCATTATCAAAAATCCAAGTGTAAGTCCAAGCATTCCATATCTTGATAAATGACATATATTTTGTGACTCTGGAATTAACTCGTCAACAACAACATATATCATTGCTCCTGCTGCAAAAGCTAATAAATATGGTAGTGCTGGCACAATTAAACTAGTAAGTAATATAGTAATTATAGCAGCTATTGGTTCAACTATTCCAGATAAAACACCACATAAAAATGCTTTTGATTTTCTCATACCTTCACTTTTTAGTGGCATTGATATAATTGCTCCTTCTGGAAAGTTTTGAATACCAATTCCTATTGCTAGTGCAAGTGCTGCTGCCATACTAATTCCAGATTCAGGTGTTAATGCACTTGCAAGCCCTACACCGTACTGCCATGCCTTCTGGAATATTATGAAGAGTTACTGCTAAAACAAGCATTGTTGTTTTATTTAATTTGAAAGTTTTAATTCCTTTTGCCTCATTATTTTCTAAATGTGGTACTATCACATCTATTATCATTAAAAAAATTATTCCTAATATAAAACCTATTGTAGCTGGTATCCAGCCAATTACGCCTTGCTCCTCAGCCATTTCTATTGCAGGTATTATTAATGACCATACTGATGCTGCAATCATTACTCCTGAAGCAAATCCTAATAATGTTTTCTCAATCTTAGGATTTATTTGATTTTTCATAAAGAAAACCATCAATGATCCAACTGATGTTCCTAAAAAAGGAATGGCTATTCCTAATGCTAAATCCATTTTTGATTCCTTCCTAATTATTTTATTTTAGAAAAAGCGAACATCTTAAAAAATTTAATGTTCGCTAACTTTCTTATATATACTATTCTTTGCTTTTTCAAATTGTAACTATATTATGTATTTTATTTTTGACAAGTATTCCAATAAAGACAACAAAAAAATATCACCAATAAGATAAATCTCATTGGTGATATTTTTTGTTTTATATGTAAAGCAATCTAACTTACATAATTTAAATAAAACTATTCTTCAACTTTTTCAAACATGTCTTTTCCAACTCCACAAAGTGGGCAAACCCATGTATCAGGTAAGTCTTCAAATTTTGTTCCTTCTACAGTTTCATCATAAATATATCCGCATAATGTACATTTATATTTCATTTAATTCACCTCCTAAATTTATATAATATATTATTATATTTATTTTAAATAATGTCAATATTAGACAATTATTTTTTTGTAAAACATAAAAAGATTGCCCTCAGGAATAACTCCTTTGGGCAACCCTTTTTGATTCAGCGGTAACAATTAAGCCATTTGTTGAAAGTAAACTTTGCCGCATTTTCTGGACAGTTAAGGAAATCCAGAACCTGGTCTTCTGTAAGCAGAATAGGCGGATTGTACAGCGAAGGTGTGAAGTCATTTTCCATGGCCAGAATATACGCTTCACTGGAATCGCTGGCAAGTAGTTTATAGATTGCATATCCCCTTTCTACTTTTTTTCCATTTTCAAGATTTTCTCCTTTTTCTCTCCGATCCAGCAGGAAGATATCTCCTGTGTTTGTCACCTGCCGCAAAGCATCGTTGTTTGCAAGATTTTCTTTACTCCACTTCATCATGTTTTTCTCCCTCTCTTTTGGCTACTTAGCTTTAAAGTTACTATTACGAAAAACTTTGTTTCTCTTTTTCAAAGGTGAAAAAGAGTTAAATTACCTAAAAAGTCAACCATTCCATCTCCCATCCAAATAATCATCCAATTCCTCGTGACACCATGTCTTGTTGTAATTTCCATTCGGGTATACCTTTGGCACAGTAGGCTCATCAATAATGTTGGTCTGGCCATGTATACATTTCTTTATTCTTACTCCTTTATAGAAAGTATACATATATGATCCATTTCTCTCCCACTCCAGTGTATCCAGCAACTGCCAGATTTCTTCATCTGTGCAGAGTTCCTGAAAATCAGGTGTGAAATACATACTGATGGACCGTCTAAAAAAGCCTTCCGTATACTTCACAAAGTGTTCCAGCTTTTCCATAGTCAGTTCCGCATCACCAGCCAGTTTGATGTTTATCTTATCACTCCACTTCCTCCAAAAATCAATTTCCTCATCACTGTTTACTGTGATTTGGATTGAATCATAATATGGAATAAGCTGAATGATCTTATCCTTCAGGATGCCGTTTGTGCTCATCATAACCAGAAAACCTTTGCTATGAATCAAATTGCTAATTGCAATCAGCTGTTCTGTCTTAAGGACAGTAGGCTCTCCCCCCAGCAAAAGCACTTCCAGCTGTTTATCAGTGCAGCTCCGAAGTAAATTAAGGAACTTTTCAATGGTTTCGAGTGAAATGACCTCTGTGGACGTTCTAATGAACTTATCGATGCAATGTTTGCACCTTTTGTTACACATATGAGAAGTAACAATGTCAGCATGGTCGAGTTCGATTGTTCCCATCGGTAATTTAATTTGACTCATTTTATATCCTCCTGTTTTCTATAAAATATTGTTTAATGAGTTCAAAATATACAATATAAAAATGTGCATATCATATATATTATACCATGTTAACATAAAAAAATCAATTTAAGCATTCATCTTTTTCTTAAATTGATTTTTTATAATTAATTATTTTCTTGTTTTTTATATTCCATTAAATTATTTCTTATATCAGGTTTTTTATTTAATATAAAAAGTAGAATTCCTGCTATTGAAAATGTTATAGCATAAGTAATTAAAATTATGTTCCAATTTCCATATAATATATTACTTCCAGCAATTGTTGATGATATTATAGAAGGAAATCTTGCCAAAGTTGATATAAGTAGAAACTCCACTGGATTAATTGGAAGTAACCCTCCTATATATACAAATATATCTTTTGGAAGTCCTGGAATAAAAAATGATAAAAAAAGTAATGTTCTAATTTTTGCTGGATTATTCCAAATTTGACTATTTTCAATTTTCGATATTTTTTCTTCTGAAACAAAAGTACAAATAAAATCTCTTCCAAATTTTCTAACCAAAAAGTAAATTAGAAGTGTCATTAAAAATACACCTATATATAATATAATTAATCCTCCCCAAGTCCCATAGCACATACCTGCCAGCAATTCAACTGGTTCTCCTGGAAGTATAGGAAAAAATATTTGTGCAAACATTAATCCAATTATCATTAAAATTCCTTGAAATCCTGAATTTTCTATATTATTTTTAAAGTTATTTCTTCCTTCTTCTGTTGCTATACTTTTAAAAATTGGAAACATTTTTATACTAACAATTATCATCATTAATAAAATCAAAATTAAAATACTTGCTCTAATAATTTTTATTTTTTTATTCTTCATACTTTACCCCATTTTTACTAATATAATTAAATGCTAAAATGCTGTCTAAACTAACTGTTCTTGTATGTTCTATTCTCTCCCAAGTAGATTTTTTCTCAAAAATAGCTACTACATTTATTGGCACCCATGATAAATAAAATACTGGTAATAAAATAATTCCTTTTATATAATTTTTAACCTGTTTTTGATTTATTTTTAATATACCAATAGTAAGCATTATATTACTAATGTAATATAATATCAACAATATTGATTTAGATACATAATTAATTTTTCTATATGTTAAAAAGTCTACTACAACCTGTAACACAATATTAAAAGTTCCTATTAATTGAACTATCGGCGCAGTTAAAAACATGATAGATTCTACAGAACCAAGGTTTTTATTTTTTATTATATCTTTTATAATTTTACTCCAATATGATTTTAAGCATTGAAGAGTTCCAACAGACCATCTTTTTCTTTGTTTCCATGAAACATCAAAAGTAATTGGTTGTTCATCATATGTTATTGCATTTTCTACAAATGCAATTTGTTCATTGTTTAGTCCGCAATTTACATTAAGCTCAATATCTTCTGTAATTGTTAAAGAATTATATCCATTTTCTTCTAAGTATTCTTTTGATATCATAAAACCTGTTCCATTTACAAAACAAGATTTATTTATATTATTTCTTGCTCTATTCATAAAGTAATTTTGAATTATATAATGAAGCGAATGTGAGCTTGAAATCCATGTATCTGAAGGATTTTTACTATCTCTATAACCTTGTGCTACTCTATATCCTGAAACTAAAGTATAGTTCATTTCTTGTATAAAGTCTGGATGAACAATATTATCTGCATCGAAAATTAAATAAGCATCATAATTTTCATTTCTTAACGTTTTAAAAGCATATCTTAATACATCACCTTTAGATTTTGTTATAATATTTGTGCAATCTATTATTTGTGCATTATTATTTTTAGCAACTTCTTCTGTATTATCATCACAATTATTTGGTAGAATAAATATATCATATTTATCTTTTGGATAATTCTGACTATTTAAACTTTTAATTAAGTTTCCAATTACAAGTTCTTCGTTTCTAGCAGGTATTATTACCGCAAATTTTTTTTGAATCGTATTTTTAAGTTTTACTTTATCTTTTTTAAAAGCAAATACAGCAATTACTAGATAATATAACATATAACTTATTGATATAAAATTAATTACTATTACTAATATTTTTAATAAATTCATAATATCGCCTCTTTTTATAATCTCTTATTTTACTGTTTTTATTATATAAAAACTTTATTAAGAAAAAAGATATACTTTATTAAGATTTTATTAATGTGAAATTTAGGGACGCTCGAAAAGTTTCATCTAAAAAAAATCTGCAGAAATAAATATTTCTACAGAGCTTTTTTAAATTTTAATTATCAATTATTAATTCTTTTGTATAAAGAATTCCATTGTCTCTTATATTTAAGTAAAATTTATTATCTTTTATCATATTTTTGTTGATATCAAAAGAGAATTCAAAATAAAACTTATTTTGAAGATTTATAATAGATGCTGGTAAATGTGTATACTTATTTCCTTCATTATCTGTTATATAAACTTTATTATTTAAATACTTATCCCATGAGTTAAAATCATCCCATTTTTTTACATCTTCTTGTTCTATTTCATCATCTTTATTCATTGTTGCTTTTATTAGAAGTTTTGATTCTGTTACAGTTAATTTATCAATTTTTAAATTTGTAATATCTTCTGCTAATTTTAAATTAATCGTTTCTCTATTATACATTCGTTCTGGTACTTCAATTTCAAAAATCCATTCAGCATTCTCTGATAATCTGAAGTCTTCAAATTCAACTAGATTACACTCACCATCTTTAATTTCTGAATCCGTCATTGTAAAACCTAAGTTAAATAATCTTATATAAATTTTTTTGGATTTTGGAAATCCAATTGATGATTCCATTGATACTTTGGAAATTATATTTCCATCATTTGTACTAATTGGTCCTTGTGTAGAAAAATTATTGTGCCTTAAAATATCTATTCCATCTTTAATATTATAATCTATTCCAAGTTCTTTAAATAAAAATTTCAAATAATCATATCCATAATCTTTTGAAACATATATTTTCGACGTATAATCATGCCTTGTATAAAATCCATATATATTATTATTTTCATCATATATAAGATATCCATATTGGAACATTCTTGAATCCAATTTCATATCTTCTGGAAATTTAAAATTTAAATTTACTTCAAATTGATCATCTGTTATAAAAAGTGAATCTACCTTAATACCTATATCATTTTGATATACATAATCCATATCTATATATTCTGTATATCCATTTTCTGCTGATTCTTTTGCTCCAACAGTAGTAAACTCTCGTTCTCTATTTTGAAAATTATTAAATGCTATATCCCATTGTCGTTTTGCATACAACTTATTTGTTCCAACTCCAATTAGCATAACAATTAAAATCATTGCCGCAACATTAAATAAAGTCTTAAAATTGTATTTTTTAGAAGTTCTTTCTTTTATTTTTTGATAATTGAAATCAATATTATTCTCCAGCTCCATATATTCTTTAAATTCTTTATTAATCATTTTTATTCTCCTTTCCTAATTCTTTTTTTATTTCTTTTAAAGTTCTATAAATTCTATTTTTTATATTTGATTCTTGAAGTTGAAGTTCTTCTGCTATCTCTGAGATTTTCATATCTAAGGCAAAATATAAATTAAATATTTTAGCAGTTATTAAATCCTTTTTCTTTAAAAAATCCCATACTTCTTTTGCATTTTCTTTTGTAATTATATTTTGTTCTAAATCAAAATCATCTTTAATTTCAATCGTTTCTTCATTTTGATCATTAAATAAATTTACCACTTTTTCATTTTTCTTTTTAAAATAATGTCTTTTAATAACATTATTTGTAATACCATATAAAAAGCCTTCTACATTATCTAATTCAATTTTAGATTTTTTCTTTAATTTATTAAATAATTCTATATATGTATCTTGAATAATATCATTAACATCATTTAAATTATTACATCTAACAATTGCGAATTTTAGTATTTTATTATATGTTTCTCTGTATATTTTTTCAAAATCATCTTGGCATAATTGAGTTCTCATTTTCGCCCCCCTTTACATTATAATCTTTTAAAATTCTCAAAAAGTTTCATAATTATGAAATTTTTCGAGCGTCCCTAAATTTCCCTAAATTTCATTTCACAAAAATAAAAAGAGTAACTTTATTGTTACTCTTAAAAATTAATTTACATTTTATTTGGCATTTTGATTCCAAGTAATCCTGCTCCTGTCTTTAAAACATTTCCTACCGCATAACTTAAATACACTCTAGCATTTTGAACATCTTTATTATCATCTATAATTTTATTTTCATTATAAAAATTACTGTAATTTTGAGCAAGTTCAATTAAATATCTAGCAAGTAATGATGGCTCATTTTTATCTACAACTGACATTAATATATTTTCAAAATTATATAAGCTTTGAATTACTTTTAAACTTTCTTTATCTTGTAAAAGTTCAAAATTTACTTCATTTATATTTGGAATATATCCTGCTTTTTCTAAAACACTTTTAGTTCTAACATATATATATTGAATATATGGTCCTGTTTCTCCATTAAAATTTAATACTGTATTCCAATCAAATACTTGATCTTTAATTATTGTACTACATACATTGTTAAAGATAACAGCTCCAATACCAATTTTCTTAGCTTCTTCGCTTCTATTTTCCATTTCTGGATTTTTTTCTTCTATTATTTTTTCAACCCTATCTATTGCTTCTTGCAATAATTCGTCTACTTTTATAACAGTTCCTTCACGTGTAGACATCTTCCCTGTTGTTAATCTTACCATACCATAAGCTACATGTTCTAATCCATTTAAACATTTTTCTGGAATTTCTAAATTCTTTGCAACTTCAAAAATTTGTTTAAAATGAAGATTTTGTTCATATGCTACAACATATAAACATTTATCAAAATCGTATGTTCTGCTTCTATAAAGAACTGCTGCTAAATCTCTTGTTGCATAACTTGTAGATCCGTTTGATTTTTTAATCATACAAACACCTAAACCTTCGTCTTCTAAATCTACAATTTTTGCTCCTTCTGATTCTTTTAAGCAATTATTTTTTTCCAAGATTTCTACAACTTCATCCATTTTATCTGAATAAAAAGCTTCTCCGTTAAATGAATCAAAAGTTACTCCTAATAGGTCATATATTTTTTGGAATTCTTTTAAGCTTAAGGTCTTGAATTTATTCCAAATTTCAACACAATATGGATCACCTTCTTCAATTTTTTTGAAGTTTTCTCTACATTGTTCTAGAACTGCTTCGTCTTCTTTGCAAAGATTATTTATTCTAACATATATATTCATACATTCATCAATAGGATTAGCTTCTAAATCATATTCTGAACCCCATCTTTTATATCCTTCAATCATCTTTCCAAATTGAGTTCCATAATCACCTAAATGATTTACACTTGTCGTATTGTATCCTAAATATTTATATATTTTATATAAAGCAGCTCCGATAACTGTATTTCTTAAATGTCCAATATGAAAAGGTTTTGCAATATTTGGAGATGAAAAGTCTATAACAATATTTTTGTTTTTTCCAATTTCATTTGAGCCATAATTTTCTTTTTTGGAATCTATTTCTTGTAAAACTGATTTCACAAGTTCTAGTTTATTTATATAGAAATTTAAATATCCACCTGCAATATCTATCTTTTCTACAATATTATCTTCTTCAATTTTTTCTTTTAATTCTGTTGCTATAATTTGTGGTGCCTTTCTTAAAGCTTTAGCAAGTTTAAAACATGGAAAAGCATAATCTCCCATATCTTGATTGGGTGGAATTTCAATATAACTGTAAATCTCTTCTACATCTAATTCTGCAGCTTTTGCTATTTTTTCTGCAATAATTTTTTTAAAATCAACCATTTTTACCCCTCTTCATTTCTTTTTTATTATTATGTTTTAGTCCTTGTATTATTTTTAAAATTGCCATAATTCCGCACACACCGGTTGAAAAGCCTAAGGTATCTAGATATACATCAAATATGCTACCATGTCTTCCAGGCACCATTAATTGATGTATTTCATCAATTGACGCATACCATATTCCTAATGCAATAGTTATAAACATTATTTTTCTATCATTCCAATTATATGTAGCAAATAGTAATGTGACTAGAACTCCTCCTAATCCATATTCACTAAAATGAGCTACCTTTCTAATATAAGGTTCTACTGTATTTATGATTTCCTCATTCTGTGTAAATAATGCTACTATTTTTCTGCTAAGTCCAGAAGATTCTGTACCATTTTGGCCAGAAAGACCAAATATTAATATTGCCCATATAATTATTAATATTAATAAAATTAATCTTTTTACTTTCATAATTTAATTTTAATTTTCCTTTACACTTAACTTAATAATCAAATCCATATTATCATCTTCAGCAGCTTTATTTCTTCTTATAGCTCCACATTTTTTACATTTGAAGATAATTACATACCCCTTTCGATTAGTTATATCTAGTCCTATTGGTTCTAACATTCCGTGGCATTCTTCAAGCCTATCTCCTGGATTTATATCTACATGTTTAGAATGCAAGCATATTGGGCAATGATTTCTACACGAATATCCTAGTTTATTTACTTTATTACCACAATTTTCACATATAAATTCTTCATCAATTACTGTAAAATTTGCCATTTATAAATCTGCCAGCAAAATATTGCTAGAACTCCTCCTTTTAATTAATCTTCAAATATACTTCCACCTATAAATTCTCTTAATAGTGAATTATTTGGAACATTATCAGGTGACATTGTTTCAAAATACATAAGTAATGTTATTAATCTCCTTGCTTCACTATATTCTCTTGAAGTTTGAGGTATCTCTTCTAATAGAGGCATTGCATAATTTTTTAATACTGAAAGCTCATAAACAATTGATGAATTAAACATACAATCTGCTTCTTCTTGATATGGGAATATATTCTTTTGTTCCCCTCTATTTACTGAATACCAAGTTTTTAAAGTATGTTCTGCAGAATAATTTCTAAATTTGTAATCTCTTACAATTCTTCTTATTAATCTTGTATCTGTTGTTGAAATTCTGTTATAGTAATCAATATTTAAAACTGTTAAATCACTAATATAAACTTTAAATTTATTTTCTTTTGGAATTAGACTTGTTAGCCTATCATTCATACAATGAATTCCTTCTATAATAAGTATTTCATCTTCTTTTAATTTTAGAGTATTTCCTCTATATTCTTTTTTACCTGTTGTAAAATTGAAAGTAGGAAGACTTACTTCTTTTCCAGCTAATAAATCTACTAATTGATTATTAAATAATTTTAAATCTAAAGCTTCTATACATTCAAAATCATAATTTCCATGTTCATCTTTTGGATTGTTTTCTCTTTCTACAAAGTAATTATCTACTGAAATTGTAACTGGTTTGATCCCATTTACTTTTAAACTCATTCCTAGTTTTCCTGCAAAAGTTGTTTTTCCTGATGAAGAAGGACCAGCAATTAAAACCATTCTAACATTTCCATGTTCTTTTATTTTATTTGCAATTTCAGCAATCTTCTTTTCATGTAAAGCTTCTGAAAATAAAATTAATTCCTTTTCTCCTTTTGGTTCCCTTACTTTTTTGTTTAATCTATGTACAGTATTAATTTTCATTAATCTGTATATTTCATCATATTCATCCATTGCAGAAACTAATTTTAATGACTCTTTAGTTTCTTGGATTTTGTTTGGTTCTGTAACACTAGGGTATTTCACTAAAAATCCATTTCTATATTTTTCTAAATCAAATACTTTTGCAAATCCTGTAGAAATTGGCATTGTTCCATAAAAATAATTATAATAATCTTCACAGTAATATAAAGAAACTTTATCTTTATCTATAGCAGTTTGAAGTTTTCCCTTTATTGTTGCTTCTTTTTTATAGAATTCTTCAGCCTCCTCTTGTGTCATAATTTCTTTTAATATTGGTATATCTTTATTTATAATTTCTATCATTTTTGATTTTACTTTTGTAATAATTTCTTCAGTAACTTCCATATTGTCAACTGTTCCAAACATTGCATTTGATAATTGATAATTTACTGTTAAAAGTGCATCTGGATATACTTCTGCAAAAGCTTTACTCATAACAAAAAGTAATCCTCTTATATATATATTTCTTCCATCTCTTTCATTTCTAGTTATGAATTCAATTTCTCCACTATGGTCTTTTGTAAGTGGTAAATTTAATGATTCTATTGTATTATTTAATCTTGCTGCAATAATATCTTGCACTTCACTTTTTTCTATTTGCTCTTTTAGAGCTTCTCTTATTGTAAGTCCTTCTTGTACTTCATAATCTTTGTTTTCATAAGTTATTTTCATATAATCTCCTCTTTTCTATAATGTTATAAATGTAAACTAATACATAAAATATATTAATATTCCACCAACAATAGAAAGTAAAAATCCTATAATCTTTAATCCTAATGTGGCTTCATTTTTATCTCCTAAACCAAAATACTTTTTTACTATTGGTCTTGCATCGTATATAAATTTCACACCAAAAACAAGTGATATAGTTCCTATTAATAGTAAAAATACTTTCAAATTCAACATCCTCTTTTTCTTAAAATTTAACGTTTATATTGTATTATCTTTGGTAACTTTTGTCAATTAAATTAACGTGAACTTTATGTGAATTAAATTTCTATTCTATCTTTAAATTTTTCATTTACTAATTTATTTAATAATTTGTTTTCATCATGCTCTAGTAAAGGATCTTTATCAATTATTTCTATTGCAATTCCTTGTGCTTGTTTTAAAATGCTAATATCCTCAAATAAATTTGCAATTTTAAATTCTGGAATTCCATGTTGCTTAGTTCCAAAAAACTCTCCTGATCCACGTAACTCTAAGTCTTTTTCAGAAATAACAAATCCATCATTCGTACTTGAAATTACTTTCATTCTTTCTCTAATAATTTGTGAGTTTCCTTGATATTTTAATATACAGAATGATTGATATTCTCCGGCGCCCAACTCTTCCTCTTAGTTGATGTAATTGTGCCAATCCAAATCTTTCAGCATTTTCAATTACCATTATATTACTATTAGGAACATTTACTCCAACTTCAATAACTGTTGTTGAAATTAGAATATCTATATTTCCATTTTTAAATTCTTCCATTATACTATCTTTTTCTTTAGGCTTCATTTTTCCATGTAAATATTCTACTCTATAATTTGGAAAAATATTCTTCTTATAATTTTCGTATATTTCCATTACAGACTTGGCATCTATTTCTTCATTTTCCTCTACCAGTGGACATACTATGTAGCATTGTCTACCTTCATTAACATTTTTGGCAATAAAGTTATTTACTCTCTGTTCCATACCTTTAGTAACAGCATAAGTTTCAATTTTCTTTCTGTTTGGTGGAAGTTCATCTATTATTGAAATATCTAAATCTCCATATAAAATTAGTGCTAGAGTTCTTGGAATTGGTGTTGCGGTCATAACTAAAACATCTGGATTATTACCTTTTTCAACTATTATGCTTCTTTGTCTAACACCAAATCTATGTTGTTCATCTGTTACAACTAAGCCTAATTTATTAAATATAACATTTTCCTCTAAAACAGCATGTGTTCCAATTAGAATATCTATTTCGCCATTTTTTAATCTTTCTAAAATGTTTTCTTTTTTCTTTTTACTTATACCACTTATTAAAAGCTCACATCTTATTCCAGAATCTTTTAAAATATCATTAAAAGACTCTAGATGCTGAGTTGCAAGGATTGCAGTTGGAGCCATAATAACCGCTTGATATCCTGATTTAACAGCCTTATATGCAGATATTAATGCAACTACTGTTTTTCCAGATCCAACATCTCCCTGAAGTAATCTATTCATTGGTTTTGAAGATTCCATATCTTTATCTATTTCTTCTAAAACTCTAAGTTGTGCTTTGGTTAATTTAAATGGTAAGGAATTTATTACATCTGACATTTTAGCATTTTTGCTAAATTCTATTCCTGGCTTATTTGTTTCGTACTTATTTTTCAATCTTAGTAAAGCAAGTTGCATAGAAAATAATTCTTCAAAAGCAAGTGTTTTTCTTGCCTTATTAAAGCTTTCAAAATCATCTGGAAAATGGATTTGTTTTATTGCTGTATTATAAGCATCTAGATTATATTTTTTTATCATATATTCTGGTAAAACTTCATCTAAATTTCCTAATACTTCTTTTAAACCTTCTTCTATTATTTTTCTGATGGTATTTTGAGTTAAACTATATGTTAACGGATATATAGGTATTATTTTTCCAGTACTTTTATTACTTTCTTCTGGTTCATATACTGGTGATTGCATCTCAATTTTGCCACCAATCCTTGAAACTCTTCCAAAAAATTTATATCTTATATTGGGTTTAAAAATGTTTTTTAAATATGGCTGATTATACCAAGTAATTTGACAACTTCCTGTTTCATCTCTAACTATGAGTTTGCATAATAATAAGTTTTTTCTAATTCTTATCTCATTAATTCTTCCAACAGGATATGCGCAGATTAGAGCTTCTTCACCATGCATAAGTTCTTCAATTCCTCGTGTTTTTCCCCTATCTTCATATTCTCTTGGAAAATATGTAATTAAGTCTTTTAAATTATGTATTCCTATTTTATTTAAAAGAGTAGCACGATTAGGTCCTACTCCTTTTATAAATTGAATATCCTTTTCTAAATCTACCATATACTATACCTTATCATTCTTACATATATAAACTTCAAATTTTAGTCATATAATTTTATCATAAGTATATATTTTTTTCAACATTTTCACTGAACATTTATTCTATTTTTTGATAAATTTTATTCTTCTAACTCATTATTAATAAAATCTTCATCATCTGCTAAACTATCGTTTGATTGATTTGTTGAATTTGATTGATTTTCTACTGGTTTAATTTTTATTTTTTTTATTATCTTATTCTTCTTGTTTGAATCTTTTGGTTCTTTAGGCTCTTTTGCTTTGTTCTCCATAGTTTTATCCATTATCAAATCTGCTTTTTCCATTAAATCTGGTACATAATCCATTAATTTTTCAATTGCTGAATTATGCTCAATAGGTAGGACTTTTATTGAATCTTTTAAGACAATTACAAAAGCTACTGGGTTTATAGAAATTCCTGCACCACTTCCTCCACCAAATGGAAGTCTATATTGTACTTCCTCTTCTTTATCTTTTTTCTTATATTCATCTACAGTTTCCCCTTTAAATTCACTACCACCAGCTGCAAATCCCACACATACTTTAGATATTGGTATTATTACCATTCCATTTGTTGTTTCAATTGGATCTCCTATTATAGTATTTACATCAATCATATCTTTAATACTGTTCATAGCAGTTCCCATAAGTCCTTCTATTGGATGTTCACTCATACACAATTCCTTCTTTCTTTTTTAAAATAATTTGATTTTATTATTTGCAAATTGTTTTAAAGTTATACAAGTAACAATTTATTTTCCTATCACTTCTATCATTTGTAAATTAATTCTACTTCTAAATTTCATATTAAAATTATTAGTATTAAAATAATTAGGTGTAATTTTAAAACTATAATTTTCTTCATCAAATTTTCTTACAAACTTTCTAAGTAATATTACTATAACCGCTGAAAACATGCCTGTTAGTATTGACGTTGTAATTGCATTTTCTGTTCCAAAATTTAAATTAAATTTAAAATATTCAAATTCTAGATGTAAATTTTTAATCTTTATTTTGTTTCTCTCGAAAAATTCTAAAAACTTTTTTCCTAATTGTTTTCTATTATCATATTTTAAAGCTTTTCGATAATAAATTTTGATTCCAAATATTTTAAAATAATGCATATAAAATTTAATACTTAATATTTTTATAATTCTGTATAATTTAATGTCTAATTTTATTATCATTCCATCTATATATATTCTATTATTTTGAGTTTCAACTTCTAAATTATCTATAGAGATTGTAATTTTAGATAATAATAAACCTAAAATTAATACTTCTAAAATAAAAATAATAAAAAGGAAAATTAGAATAAAATTCATACCAAATATCTCCTAAATTTTTCCTTTTTATTATGCTCTTTTTCCTATTTAATTATTCTATAAATATCTTCATCAGTTATTTATCTATTTTCATAATCACCCTAAAATTTGAAATATAAAAAAAAAGCGAACTTTTTTGGTTCGCCTTAATTTAATACTTGTAACATTCTTTGATAAACTAAATTTACCCATGTACTTGATGCAGGACAAAATCTTGTTTTCATTCCTGCAAGTGTTGCACCATGATAAAAACGTCCCCCTGGTGTTAAATAATTATCATGTAAGCTTTTAGCTGCTTTTTCCATACCATCTTCAACAGATGAAAATCTTATTAAACTACCTTTGTTTGACATTAAGCTTATATAATTATATGTATTTCTATGGTTTTGAGCTATTGTCCATCCAGATTCTGCTGATATTAAACCACAGAAAAATATTTCATTTAATTGATATTTTTCACATACATCATAAATTAAACCTGCATTTTCTTCAAAGAAATTTGAAGTGTCTGCTTTAACTCCTGATATTAATGTTATAAAATCTTCTTTAGATAAACCTGTTCTTACAGTCAAATCCATGTCAACTGAAATTGTAACCTCTTCTATTGGTGTTGTAACAACTTCAGGCTCTACTACTTCTTGTTCTTCCTGTTCAACTTCAATGCTATGTAGTTCCTCTTGTTCTGGCATTGTTCTTGAGACTTCTAAAGATCTAGAAGAAATTGTAGCTTGTATTATTGGTTTTTCTAAGTTTTCCTCTTTTTTTTCTTCATCTATATTATTTTCTTCTGACACCATTGATGTATCAATCACTCCTACTTGATGCCCCATCAGTGTACTTTTTACTATGTTTCCTACAATTATTACTGCAATTATTGTTAAAAGAATTAATAAGATTGTTGATACTTTTATTGATATCAATACTTTTCTATTATTTGCTTCGTTCATAAATTACATTTTATTCCTTTCGTGTTTACCACAACATTTATTATAACACTAAATGTAAAATAATGTCAATGTTTAGAATATTCACCATCTGTATATTACTATTTATATTACAAATAATAGTATACAAAAAAATTGTAGTACACTTCCTAATAGAATAAATAAATGGAATATTGAGTGAATATATTTTTTCTTTTTTCCAAATCCATAAAATATTGCTCCAATTGTATATGCAATTCCACCCGCTACTAATAAAGTAAGCCCAGGAATTCCTAATAATTTAGGTAACAAGTTAGCAGTAAAAATAATGCACCATCCCATTCCTAAATAACATATCATTGAAAATATTTTATATTTTTTTATATCTATTGAATTTAAAACTATTCCCCAAATTGCCATTCCCCAAATTATTCCAAAAATTGTCCATCCTAAAGCTGTATTGTATTCTCTAAACATTACTAAACAAAATGGTGTATATGATCCCGCTATAAGTAAAAATATTGAACAATGGTCTAATATTTGAAATACTTTTTTTGCTGTTCCATTTGCACTCATTCCATGATATATGCTAGACATTGTATACAATATAATTATCGTTACTCCATATATTGAGGAACTTATAACTGCATATGGATTTTTGTGAATTGCTGAAAAAATAACACATAGTACTAATGCTGTTACTCCAAAAGCTGCACCTACAATATGAGAAACCATATTAAAAATTTCTTCCCCCTTTGTGTATTCAGGCAAAATTCTATCCTTTAATTTTGTTCTTTGCATCTATACCTCCTTGCATCTAGTTTTCAAAACTATGTTATCACATTATCGCATCTAAGTCAATATAAAAGTATGTATTAAATTATACATACTTCTTATATTGATTTCAGATAAAAATCTGTATTAAACAAAATATATTTTAAATCTTTTATTGATTTTAATTTTGGTTTTTCTCTAAGATTATCTTTTTGAGTTTCAAGATATTTTACATAGCTTATAAAAGTTGATATTTGCATAACAACAGTTGTAATGCATAAAATATTTACAAACTCTATTGTAATTATTCTAAAGCAATATAGATAACATCCAATTATTGTTATAGCTAAAAACCACATTTTGATTTTTCCTATTAATATGGATTTTGTTCGTTTCCTTCTTGCCATTTCAAATGAATTTAATAATGCAATTAATATTTCACACAATAAAACTACATATAATATATTAATATGATTAGCTAAAATTACTAATAGTACAATACTTAAAGTTTTGTCTGCAACTGTATCCATTATGCTCCCATAAAAAGTTTGAACTTTAAATTTCCTTGCCAAAAATCCATCTATCGTATCTGTCAAAAATAAAATTATTAAGTTTATTATAAATGTATCATTAGACATTTTAGACTGTAAAATTGGCAATATTAATGTATATATAAATCTAGTAGTCGTTATTAAATTAACAAAGATTTTCATATTATTTTTCCTCTACTATATTACAATTAGATGTAAAATCTAGTATTTCTTCAGATTGTTCTTTTATTTCAGATATACTATTTTCAAAAATATCTAGTCTTATATTAGTTTTTGATTTCTTTTCTAAAATAATTCTTAACAATTCAAATGAATTAATTACATGATGTCTTAATTCATATCCATCATTTAAATTTTTATAATCCATAGATTCCATTATATTAAATGACGCTGTAAATGCATTTAATATATCATTTAATAATTCATCACCTATATGAACATTATTACTTTTATAATATGCGCTTATTTCCTTTGTATATTCATTAAGAATGCTTTCGAAATAATCTATATTATTTTTATTAGTAAAATATATCCTTACAATATGTATATAAAATGCTTTAATATATACATAGGTTAGTGTTTTATCTATGCTTTGATTATTATTAAATTTTTCAATAACATTATAAATCGTATTTTCGCTCATTTCAAAAATTTTACTTGCAAAATTAGAAATTGTTATATTATTCATAAAAAACCTCAATATATAAAATTTATTATTATTTTATATCAAATTATTATTTTTTTCAACTAAGCTTTGAATTTAAATGGAATAGAAAAAATCCCAAACTGTTTAATACAATTTGGGATTTTCTTTTTCTCCTATTTGAAACTTTTTTTATTATGCATACTGCTCAATAAATTTCTCATAGGCATATTGGTTTTTCCATGAATCTGCCACTTGCCTGCGCATTTCTTCAAAAGTTACCCAACGCACACCGCTGTTCTCATCTTCCTGATACACAATTTTCTCGTTCTCATCTGCCTCAAATGCATAGGACACATCAAAATGAATATGTGACGAAACAAATTCTCCTCTTTTTACGTGTCCGGGAATCGCAATCACAGTCAGACCTCCAATTTGCTCTCTTATTGGTGAGAATTTTGTAATGCCAGATTCTTCGGTTATTTCCAAAGTAGCTCTTTGTAGCATGTCAGCCATTCCATCTGCATGTCCACCAAGCCAAGCCAAGGAATGATCAACTAAATGTTCACACATAAGTACTTTGGTACGGTCTTTGTTGAAAATGAAACCAGATGCTGTAAAATGACCGCCAGGACAATCTCGATCCAGCGCTTTTTCTCCAAATATATCAATAATTTGAAGCATTAAAGCCCGATCTTTTTCCTCTTGTTCGGAATATGGACAATAATTACTAATCATTTTTCTCAGTTTGTTCATGTTCATTGTGTCTCTCCTTTTTATTGTTTTAGTTTTTTGAATCATCAATTAATAATTATTACTTCTATCCTCCTTTTTAATAACAGATAAAACTTTCTATCTATATATTATCGTATAACATACTAATTTTATCATTTTTATGTTAACTATGCAAGATATTATTTAGAAATAATATCACAAATCATATTGCTAAATTCTGTAGGATTTTCAATATTTAATCCTTCAATCAATCTTGCTCCATTATAAAGAATTTTAGAATATTTTTTTAATTCCTCTTTATTTGTATTATATAAATCTTTTATTTTTTCAGCAATTGGATGAGATTCATTAATCTCAAGTACTGTTTGTGCTTTTATATTTTGGTTATTAGGCATTGCATTTAATGTTTTTTCCATTTCTACTGATATTGCACCTTCACTTGTTAAGCAAACTGGATGATTTTTTAGTTTATGTGTAAATCTAACACTTTGAACTTCTGAAATAGCTTCCTTCATTATCTCAAACATATCTTTATTTTCTTCATTTACTTTTTGTAATTCTTCTTTTTCTTCTTTAGAGTCTAAATCTAAATTATTTGCACAAACATTAGCAAATTGTTTTTGCTGATAATTAAATATAACTTGAATTACAAACTCATCAATATCATCTGTTAAATATAATATTTCATATCCTTTATCTTTTACACCTTCTACCTGTGGTAACATATCTATTTTGTCAACACTTTCTCCTGCAGCATAGTAGATCTTGTCTTGTCTTTCTTTCATTCTTCCAACATATTCAGATAATGTTACTAGTTTCTTTTCTGTGGATGAATAAAATAAAATTAAATCTTGAAGATTATCTTTGTTTATTCCATAATCATTATAAATTCCAAATTTTAATTGATTTCCAAAATTTTTAAAGAATTTCTCATATTCTTCCCTATTTAATTTTAGCATGTTTTCTAATTCTGATTTAATTTTCTTTTCAATACTTTTAGCTATAATCTTTAATTGTCTATCATGTTGTAACATTTCTCTTGAAATATTTAACGATAAATCTTGACTATCTACCAATCCTTTCACAAAACTAAAATAATCTGGTAATAAGTCTGAGCATTTATCCATTATTAAAACTCCATTAGAATATAATTGTAATCCTTTTTCAAATTCTTTTGTATAATAATCATATGGCATACGAGATGGAATAAATAATAATGCATTATAACTTACATTTCCCTCCATTGATGTATGAATTACTTTTGCTGGTTCTTCAAAGTCTCCAAATTTATCTGTATAAAATGAATTATATTCTTCTTTTTTTATATCTGATTTGTTTTTCTTCCAGATAGGAATCATACTATTTAAAGTTTCATTTTCTTTATATGTTTCATATTCTGTTTTCTTTTCATCTGAATCATTTAATGTTTCTTTTGGTCTTTGATGCTCTACTTCCATTTTTATTGGAACTCTAATATAATCTGAATATTTTCTAATAATATTTTTTATTGTATAATCATCCAAAAATGTACTATAATTCTCCTCTTCAGTATCATCTTTTAAATATAAAATTATTTTAGTTCCAACATCTTCTTTTTCACATTCTTCAATTTCATAGCCTTCTACACCTTTTGATTTCCAGCAATATGCTTTCTCTTCTCCATAAGCTTTACTATAAACTTGAACTTCCTTGCTTACCATAAATGCAGAATAAAAACCAACACCAAATTGTCCTATTATATCTATATCTTCTTTTTTCTCATTTTCTTCTTTAAATGATAAAGAACCACTTTTTGCAATAGTTCCTAAATTAGTTTCTAATTCTTTTTCTGTCATTCCTATTCCATTATCTGTTATTGTTATTGTTCTACCTTCTTTATTTATATCTATTTGAATTTTTAAATCATCTTTTGAAATTTTTATATTACTATCTGTTAAAGATTTATAATATAATTTATCAATTGCATCACTTGCATTTGATACTAGTTCTCTA
Source organism: uncultured Clostridia bacterium (assembly GCA_949482135.1). GTDB lineage: Bacteria > Bacillota > Clostridia > TANB77 > CAG-508 > Scatovivens. Next base: position 43,126 of record CASYFC010000001.1, on the reverse strand, counting down.
AGAAAAATTTCTTTATTTGTATATATTGAATTAATCATTAAATCTAATAGTCTTTTAGACTCCGCTTTAAACTCTCTTGTTCCCATATTTTCCTCCTAAGCATCCTTTTTAAATTGAGAATTATATAACTCTGCATAAAATCCATTTTGAGCTATTAATTCCTCATGATTTCCTTGCTCTATTATATTTCCTTCATTTACAACCAAAATCTTATCAGCATTCCTTATTGTTGATAATCTATGAGCAATAATAAATGAAGTTTTTCCTTCAGTTAATTTGTCCATTGCTTTTTGAACTAATTCCTCTGTCCTTGTATCTACATTACTAGTAGCTTCATCTAATATTAAAAATGGTGTTGGTTCAATCATTCCTCTAGCAATCGTAAGTAATTGTTTTTGTCCGGCAGATATACTGTCTGTATCTGTTAGAACAGTATCTAAACCTTTTGGAAGACTTTTAATAAAATGTTCTAGGCCAACTGTCCTACAAGCCTGCATAATCTTTTCGTCTGTTACATTTTCTTTATTATAAACTATATTTTCTCTTATAGTACCATTAAATAGCCATGTATCTTGAAGTACCATTGTAAATAATTCATGAATATTTTCTCTTTTTAAATTATTTGTTGATATTCCATCAATTGTTATATTACCTGAATTTATTTCATAAAACTTCATAAGTAAATTTACTAATGTTGTTTTTCCCGCTCCTGTAGGACCAACAATTGCTACTTTTTGACCAGGTTTAGCTATACAAGAGAAATCCTTTATTATTAGTTTATCTGAATCATATCCAAATTTTACATGATTAAATACTATATCACCATTTGTTTTAGTTTTATCTAAATATTCAGTTTTATCACTTTCATCAAGCATTTCATCTTCTTCTAAAAACTCAAATACTCTTTCACTACTTGCTGCTGCCGTTTGTAAGTTTGTTAATCTTTGAGCCATTTGTTGCAAAGGTGATGTAAAAAGCCTAATATATATCATAAATGCAACAATTACACCAAATGTTATAATATCCTGTTTTACTAAAACAGCTCCCATTACACAAATTGATACATAACTAAAGTTCCCAATAAATCCCATTATTGGTTGCATTAATCCAGATAAGAATTGACTTTTTCTACTACAATTAAATAATGCTTCATTATATTTATTAAAATCTTTTATTGCTTTATTTTTTCCATTATAAACTTTTACAACATTATATCCTGAATATATTTCTTCAATATGTCCATTTAGATTTCCAAGCTCTGTTTGTCTTTGATTAAAATATTTTTGTGATTTTCCTAAAATTGCAAACATAAATACGAATCCTATAACAGATGTTAATATTGCAGTAAGTGCCATTATCCAGTTTGTATAAAACATCATAACTATAGCCGATATAAATAATGCTAAACTAGACACAAATGAATCTAAACTTTGGCTAATAGTTCTGCCAATCTCATCAACATCATTTGTTACTCTAGATAATATATCTCCAAAAGAATGTTTATCATAAAATCTTAGTGGTAGTTTATTTATTTTTTTAGATATATTAGAACGTAATGTTTTGGCAAGATTATTTGCTGCTGTTGCCATAATAAAACTTGTTAAAAATCCAAAAATTGCACTAATAATATATACAACTAATAAAAATATCGATATTGCAGTTACTTTTTCTAAGTCTATTCCTGTTATTAACCCTTGTGTTATAATATCTGTTAATTCTGATAATTTATTTGGTCCTATTATAGAACATATTGAGCTTGCTATTGCTAAAATCATTGTTATTAAATAAGCTGGTATTAGAGACTTTTTATAACCTAATAGCTTTTTCATTGCTTTTCTGAAGTTTTTAGGCTTTTCATGAACTCTTCCTGGACCAACATTTCTTTGTACATGTTTTTCATTATTTGCCATCTTCTAATTCCTCCTTGCTTAGCTGTGAATAAGCTATTTCTTGATAAACAGAACAATTTTTTATTAATTCTTTATGAGTTCCAATTCCAACACATTCTCCATCATCTAGTACTAAGATTTTGTCTGCATGCATTACAGTTCCAATTCTTTGTGCAACAATAATACTTGTTACATTTTTTGTATACTCTTTTAAATCTTTTCTCAATTTATAATCTGTTTTATAATCTAATGCCGAAAATGAATCATCAAAAATATATATTTCTGGATTCCTTGCTATTGCACGAGCTATTGACAATCTTTGTTTTTGCCCTCCTGATATATTTGTTCCTCCTTGTGCAATATGTGCATTACAATTTCCTTCCATTTTTTCAACAAATTCTTGTGCCTGTGCAACTCTTATTGCTTCTTTAATTTGTTTTTCTGTTTTTCTCTTTTTTCCATTCTCTCCATAATCAACATTATTTTTTATTGTTTCATTAAATAAAACTGCTCTTTGTGGTACATATCCAATTTTATTATGTAGATTTTCTTGAACATAATCTTTTACATTTACACCATCTACCAAAATTTCTCCTTCTGTTGCATCAAAGAACCTTGGTATTAAGTTTATTAATGTTGTTTTCCCACTACCTGTTGAACCAATTATTGCAACAGTTTCACCTTTACCTGCTTTAAAAGAAATATTTTTTAATGTGCATTCCTGCCCATCTGGATACTTAAAAGAAACATTTTTAAATTCAACAGTCCCTTCTTCTCCCTTTTTTCCTTCTTTTCTTTTTCCATCTTTAATTGAAATATTTGAATTTAAAACTTCTAAAATTCTTTTTATTGATACAGAAGCTCTTGGAACCATCATAAATATCATAGCTACCATTAAAAATGACATTATAACTTGCATTGCATAAGATGAAAATACTACCATATCACTAAATATTCCTAGCTTTTCTTGTAACATAGCTTCATTTATTATAAGGCTTCCTACAAAATAAATAGCTAGTGTAAGTCCATTCATTATCATATACATTACAGGTGACATTATAGACATTGTCCTTTGATTAAAAGTTTGAAGTCTTGTTAATTCTTTATTTACATCTTCAAATTTATTTTCTTGATATTCTTCTCCATTAAAAGCTCTTACTACTCTAATACCTGTTAAATTTTCTCTTGTAACATTATTTACATTATCAAGCATTGTTTGAACTTTTTTGAAATTAGGAAATACTAATTTCATTAATATTCCGATTGTTAATAATAATATTAAAACTGCTCCACCTGTAATTGCGCTCCAAGTATAATTTTTGTCTAATATTTTGAAAATTGCCCATATTGCTGTAATTGGAGCTTTAACCATTAATTGCAATCCCATTGCAATTAACATTTCTACTTGAGTAACATCATTAGTAGTTCTTGTAATTAAACTGCTAACAGAAAATTTATTCATTTCTTCCATACTAAATTCTTCAACTTTTGAGAATAATTCTTCTCTTAGTTTTGCTGAAAATGAAGTAGCAATATATGCTGCTAAAAATCCAACTATACATGCTGATATTAAACTTCCTACACTACATGCTAGCATATATCCACCTTGCACTAATATATCTGAAATTTCACTTCCTTCTGTTTGTACTAGTTTTGTTATTTCTGACATATAATCTGGCATTTTTAAATCTAACCAAACTTGAACTATTATTAATACTAAACTAATCACAATATATATAATTTCTTTTTTAGTAATTTTCTTTAAAAGATTTTTCATACCATCTTCCTTTCAATAATATAATTCTATATAAATATAGAATTATACTTAAAATAAACTTAAATACTATATTAAATAATAAATTATTATTGATTATATTTTTTCAATATAGGTGATTATATATCTCATTTTTAGCAAAATCAATATAAGATTGCTAAAAAATATAAAAAGATGAAGGTAATATAATACTTTCATCTTTTACTTTTATTATTTACTATTATGATACTGAGGTTTCAGCTTCAGCATTTGGTTTTTTCCCTTCAGTTTCTCCTGTATTTTCATCTTTTTTATCATCATCATCATCTTTTCCTGGATCAACTGGGTCTACTGGTGCTTTATAGTTTGGATTTGGCTCACTGCAATTAGCACATGTTTGCTTATCACTAGAAAAACTATGTCCTTTTGCCCTTAAAACTTCTTCTGTTGTTAATTCACACCCAGAACATTTTTTTACTACTTTTCCATCTTTTGTACAAGTAGCAGGAACTCTTGAAACTTCTATTGTATAATCATGTTTTGTATGGCTTGGCTCTTCTTGCTTATTATCATCTACTATATTATTGTCTTCAACCTTATTCTCATTTTCAGTTGGTTTGTATTTTGGATCTTTTGCATTACATCCTTGTCTTATACAAACACCATTTTTATAGCTGTGACCTAAGCTATCAGTTTGTTTTGTATATTCATGTAAGCATTTTGTACATTTATATACAACAGTACCTGTTTTTGTACAAGTTGCTTTATCTGAATAATCATCATAAACAACATATTCATGTGTACATTTATCTTTATCTACAATTTCATTTTCATCTTTTTTACTTGGTGCTACATAATCATCTTTGTAATAAACTTCATTTGCAACCCAATTCCCATCAGGTTTAACACCTTCTATATCTTTCCAGTATTTATAATGTGACTTTAATGTTTCATTATCTAATTCTAGATATACCATAAGTTCATTAACTAAATTTCTAGTTTTGTTGAAATTTGTTTTATAAAACCATAGGCTATTTATCATTGCTGATTGTCCTGGAAGTTGCTCTGTTCTTAAATCAGATGTTTTAAATTTTAAAGCATGTGGTACATAATCTAAAACTTTATATCCACTCATATTAGTTTGTAAATTTGTATATACAGATGCTGCTACTCCTTTTAATGCTCCAATATTTGCAAGTGAAACTTTTTGATCTATAACAGCTTTTATAAAATCTCTTTGGGTTCTCATTCTACCATAATCGTTATCACCATAAGAAGATGGATATGAAGAACCATCATTATTATGTCTAAATCTTAATAACTGTTCTACTTGATTTGGTTCTAGAGTTTGCATTCCTTTTTTTAAATGTATATGCAAATCTTGTGTTGGATCATCATAATCCATATCTATTGGAACATCAAATTCCACACTTCCAACCTCTTCAAATATGCTTGTAAGTGATATATTTCTTACAATTACATAATGGTCTATTTTAACTCCTGTTATTAACTGAACTTTTTCAACTGTTTTATCTGCACTAGTTTGAAATTGTGCATTTATTTTGTCATATCCACCAGCCGTTTCTTCATTTTTACCAACAAAAGTATCTCTAGGTATAGAAAACATAAATGCTTTCTGCGTACTTGGATTATATCCACAAAGCAAAATTGTATCTGTAAGTTTTGCTGATATATCCTCACTAACTCCTAGTACTAATACAAATATTGGGTCTTGCTCTCCGACTATATCTGTAGCCATATTTAAAACAGCATCTTTAACATTTCCTCCTGCTTTAAATACATATACTCCAAATACAATACCAATAAGTAATATAATTGCACCTATTATTCCAAGTGCTATTAATACTTTTTGTTTTCTTGTGAATCTTTTTTTCTTCTCATTTTTCTTTTTATCTTTTTTTGATTTTTTTGTATTGCCTATTCTGGCATTTTTTCTTCCATGATTTGATGATGGATGATTATTTCCTATATTTATAACGATTTCTTCGTCATTATTTTCTTCATTAAATTTTTCCAATTTTTTTACCTCTGTATATAAAATTTTAATTAAGAATTGTATCTAATTCCTTTTTGATTTCTTCTTTTTCTAAATTTTGTCCTATAAATACTAGTTTTATAATTCTGTCCCCGACTTCTGAGTCCCAATTTTTTAGTAATTCAGGATTTTCTTTTAATATTTGATTTTTTTCATTTTCCGGAGCAGAAGCTATCCAAAGTCCTGCCTCACCCATTTGAAATTGGTTTCCAGCTTGCTCAAATACATACGACATATCTTGTTCATCAGAAAACCAAATTATACCTTTACATCTTATAATATTTTTTCTCCATTTCATATTAACATATTCTTCAAATTTATCTCTATTAAATGGTTTTCTTCTAGTATATACAAAAGTTCCTATTCCATATTCTTCTACTTCACCTTCTCCATGATGATGATGGTGGTGATGATGGTGTCCAGGTTCTTCATCTTCATGATCATGGTGATGATGTTCACATTCTTCATCATGTTCATGATGGTGATGCTCATGTTCCCACTCATCTTCTTCGTTATCATCTCTTTCTAGCTCTTTAACCCATGCTGGAGATGAAGCTGCTTTTTCAAAATCGAAATTATTTGTATCTATAATTTCTTTTACATCTACTTTAGTGTAATTTGTTTCTATTATTTTGGCTACTGGTTGTAATGCTTTTATAACTGCTTTAACTTTATTTAATTCCTCTTTAGATACTGAATCTACTTTATTTAAAATTATTGTATTACAAAATTCTATTTGCTGAATTAATAAATTTTCAATATCTTCATCATCAATATTTTCTTGAACTAAGTTTTCTCCTGCGCCAAATTCATAAACTAATCTTGCTACATCTACTACTGTTACTACATTATCTAATCTACAAATTTTTGGAAGTCCATATTGTTCAGTTTGTTCTGAAAGAACTGTAATTGTTTGAGCTATAGGCATTGGTTCACAAACGCCACTTGCTTCAATTAAGATGTAATCAAACTTTCCTGTTTTAATTATATCTACAATTTGTTGCATTAAATCAACTTTTAATGTACAACAAATACATCCATTACTTAAAGGAACAAGATTTGCATCTTCCTCTTTTACAACTCCTCCTTTTTGTATTAATTCTGCATCTATATTTACTTCTCCAATATCATTTACAATAACAGCTACCTTATAACCTTCTTGGTTATTTAAAACATGATTGATTAAAGTTGTTTTTCCTGCACCTAAATAGCCTGTCAAAACTGTGATTGGTACTATTTTGTTCATTTTAATCCTCCTATATTTCTAAAGTATTATACATATAAATTGTATACAAGTTGTATATAATTTATATCATCCCCAAATTTTATATTGCTATTATACACTTTAATTTCTATCTATTCAAGAAATATTTTATACAAACTCTTATTTTTTAGTTTTTTTATATTAGATATGTTACATTATGTTGATTTTTATAGTATTCTATGATATAATTTTGATAGGTTTATGTATAGAAACAAAGTGGCAAAATCAAATTCCAATATGGAATTGATGATTTATAAGGAAAGGAGACATTTTTTATGAAAACAACACGGCATGCTTTTTGTTTCAAAGGACACTACGAAACGCACAAAGAAGTAGTTCTGCAGCAGGTTAGTGGTTTTAAAGCAGTCGCTCGACTTGAAGATGTAAGCAAAAAAAGTGTAACCGAAGTATTCGCACACAATAAAAGCATCGTCTGCAGAGATCCCGCTATTGCTAAAATCACAAGCACAATCTTTATCGGAGTTAATGATCCGACACAAAAATATAACATCAACACTCTGTGCAGTAACGAAGAAATTCAGAAGCAATTTGCACAAATCGCTGAAGACTTGAATATAGACATCGGCGATCACCGTTCCAATGCAACCAAGGAGGGTCCTTCCCAGAAGCCTCAGGACTGTGTCTTCTGCCGGTTCCTCTCTGGTCACCCTGATCATTATCAGCCTTCTATGTACGAAACCGAAAACTTCGTTATGATGGCTAATACAGGGCATTTCACTCCTGGTAGTCTGCTCATTATTCCACGCAAACACATCATGTCTTGTGCTGAACTGAATAAAGAGCAACTTGCAGAACTTCTTGAAGTCATTGATGACTGCAAGTACCTGCTACGTGAAATCTATGGGATGGATACCCTTCTTTGGGAAAATGGTTCTGGATGTGGTGGTCATGGAAAGGATAAATCCTCTATTGTCCACGCACACATTCACATGAATCCATGCGATATGGATGTGCTCACAGTTTCTGAAAACAAGGGAATTACTCCTCAGAAAATCCAGTATTACGATCTCCCGAAATATCAGGAAGAGTCCTATCTTTTAATTCAGGACTATGATTTACAGTGGTATATTGTTAGCGATCCTAACCTCTATATCCCTCGGCAGTATGTTCGCCAACTCGTTGCTGAGCATATTGGTCTGCCTGGTGATCTCTGGAACTGGCGTAAGTATCTGTTCCTTGACGAGGTTACGAAAACTACAAACACCATCAAAGATTATCTGGTTTCTCACCAAAATACACTTCCTGAGCGAATCGTAGCCAGAACAAAGCACTTCACTTAGAAATCAAAAAAAGCTGGGCGGAAAGTATAATACTTACCGCCCAGTCTTTCATTTCATAAAAAATTATAACTGAAATATATTAGCTTTTAACATCATTTTCGATATTTTGCTTTTTTCACTTAATGGAATTATCCATCTGCTTGCTAAAATTGTTTTCCCTTTTACAAATTCTTTTTCTGGTTCGCCAATTGACTTACATAATTGTTTTTGTAAGTCAGGTTTATTAGTATAAACAGAAATAACATTTTCCTCATATAAAACATTTATAGTTGTTTCCATCTCTAGTTTGTTTGGTTCTTTATATCTTTTTTCCAAAAAATCACATCCTACTTTTTATTTTTTCTATCTTTAGTAGTTTTATTGTTCTTCTGTATTAAAGTAGCCTTATTTTTTTAAATATTCATTAGCTATATTTCTAATTTCATTAATTTGTTTTTTAGTATTTTCATTTTTAAAATTAAAACGATTTAAAATATCATTTATATAGTTTTCTTTTAAAATAATCTTTTTTGAATAATCAAAATTTAAATCAAATATAAAAGAAATTAAACAGATCATTCCATCTAAAGTAGTTGGATCATTTTTTCTGAATATTTGTTTATTTTGCATAAATTGTTCATAATATTCTTGTGCAATTGGCAAATTTTCTATCTTTTCAATTTCATCGGGTGTATTATAAAATATATGAACTCCCTCATACATTATATCTAATTTATCTGCATCTCTTACTATTTTTGAATGCAATAATGTTCTTTCATCAAGTCCATCTTGTATTTTAAATTTATTATGATTCTTTACAGCCAATTTAATTATATCATCGAATTGATTATCTTCTATATATTTTCTAATATATTCATTTTCTTCTAAAATTGTTACAGCTAAATCACCATGATCTATACTTTTACAATCTGCAAATGTATTATATAACCTTCTTTGTTCAAATCTAGCTAAATCATGTAACAGTCCAATTAAAGAAGCAAGCTCTATGTCTTCTTGGCTTAAATCTAAACTTTCTGCTATTCTTCTGCTCCATTCCATTACTCTAAATGTATGTCCTATTTTTGAAACTATATGTGGATTGTTAGAATCATAATTATTCGTATAATTAATAAATTCATTTTTTGCTTTTTCTAAATCAATCATTTATATCACTCCTGTTTAAATTTTGTTTTCTTTATTGTTAATATTTATAAAAAAATTATACTTTCATATCATATTTAAGTTCTGTTTCTGAATACTGTTTTGGATCTAAACCAACTTTATTTTTCATATAAACTAATACAGAACTAATAATTATAAAAGTAGCTGTTCCAAATATTATCATAGCAGTTGATGTAACAAAATTCTCTACTAATTTAGAAGCAAATACACCAAACATTACTCCAATTATTGAACTGCAAAAACTATTTATTGCAAAAATTTTGGTATCAATTTTACTATTTGTAAAATTACTTAAATATTTTATTAATAAAACATTATATAATCCTACCATTGTATATTTAACTAGATACATAATTAAAATAGTTGATATTATTATAATAAATGGCATTTTTAATTTTGAAACTACTCCTGAAAAAACACATGAAACTACTAGAGATAGTCCTATAAATGTTAGTGTTCTATTTTTAAATTTTTCTTGAATTATATTTTGATTTTTAGAAGCAACTGCCGAAATTATATTTAAAATAGCAAAAATTATTCCTATATATCTAGATGAAATATTTAAATCCTCTAATAAGCTTACCTCATATGTAGCTAAAACAGTTACTACTCCATAAAATATAGCAGAGAACATCAATAAACATCTACACCTACGTGATTTAAAAGAAAATTTAATTGCCTCTTTTAAATTAACCACATTGTCTTCTTCTTCAAAATCATTTTTAGAAGTAACATTTTTAAATTGTGTTGACATTATTAAAGTTGTAATAACGATTCCTAATGAAATAAACATTGGTATATATCCATTTATTTCAAATAAGAAACCTGAAACTATCATCGAAAAGGCACTTAAGAAGTAATACCCTGATACTGCCTTTCCTTGTACTTTAGCAAAAATTTTACTTTTTTCTACTTTAGTTGCATCAATCGATTCATTTAGCATTGCTGGTTCTGAAATATCTTTTAAAGAAAATGCTAACGATGAAAATAATTCCGCTATTACTAAATGAACTAAATTTTTACTATTTATAACAGTTATTAAATATACTGTATTACAAATATTTCCTAAAATCATTCCTCTTTTTATACCAATTTTACTCACAAAAAATGAAGCTGGAATTTGCCATATAACAACAAATAATGCATAAAAAGTATCTACTAAAACTACTGCCGACATATCTATTTTTTTTATTTGAGTTAAAAACAAAATATTAATTGTATAGAAAAAAAGAAAATCCATTGATAATCTTCTATACTTTGGATATAGTTTTAAATTACTATCTCCTTTTTTCATATCATTCTCCTTTTGGTATTTTTTCAATACAACACATTCTATCATATAAAATCTAAAAAGTCCACCAACAGAACCAAACTTTGTAATTAGCAAATTTTAAGTTTTTACTAATAGCATTTGTTTCGATTATATTATAAAAGCCAAGTAATTTTTGCCTTAATTACTTGACCTATTTATTGTGATTTATAAATTACATTAGATTAAAAAAATGTCCTAATACACCAATAATACTTCCTAAAACAATAGACATTATTGTCATTGCTATTGGACTTTTTTTATCTTCTTTAGCTACTAAAATGATAACTGGAATTGCCATAAGAATTGCAACAACTCCACCTCTTATCCACCATAAATCTCCAAACCAATTTAGTCCAAAGATAACAAAAGGAATTATTATATAGTATACAAATGCTGATATACAAGAATATTTATCAACTTTCATTTTAATCATTGGTAATACATCTATTACTCCTGCAACTATTCCAATTAATAATGTTAATAAGAAATTCATTTCTCCCACCTCCTTTTTATATTTAATTCATTCATATTCTTTTTTCATCTATAATTTATTACTAATTATAGATTTCATTATAACATTATTGTTAAAAAAAGTATACAAAAATAGTTTAAAAATAGTCTATTGATAATTAACTTATTTTGGTATATTATTAATTAAACAATATTTAGATAATCTATTTTGAGGAGTATTATGAAATTAAAATATAAAGTTATCAATAATGAATATATTAACATAAAAGATGTTTTAAAATCTCATTTTGGAATCTCAGATAAACTATTAATAAAACTTAAAAAGAATCAACATATATACTTAAACAGTGTACCTGAATATGTTACAAAACTTATCCATATAGGAGATTTAGTTGAAGTTGATTTAGACTTTGAAGAAAATTTTGATAATATTGTTCCTACCAAAATGAATCTTGATATTATATTTGAAGATGATAGTTTGATTATAATAAACAAACCTGCTGGAATACCTGTTCATCCTTCTATTCTTCATTTTGACAATAGTCTTTCAAATGGATTAGCCTATTATTTTCAAGAGAAAAATATAAAAAAGAAAATTAGACCTGTAAATCGATTAGATAAAGATACTTCAGGCATTGTTGTTTTTGCCAAAAATGAATATATTCAAGAATGTTTAATTAAACAAATGAAATCAAAAAAGTTTTTAAAAGAATATTTTGCAATTTTAGAAGGTTTTTTAGAAACATCTTCTGGAACAATAAACGCATCTATATCTAGAAAAGAAGGTTCTATTATAGAAAGAGAAATAAATTCAAATGGAGATATATCAATAACTCATTTTGAATTAATAAAAAATTTCTCTGCTAAAGGAAAAAAATTATCTTTAGTAAAATTCAAATTAGAAACTGGCAGAACTCATCAAATTAGAGTTCATTCAAAATATATTAATCATCCCATATTGGGTGACTCTTTATATGGAAATAATTCAAATTTAATTTCTAGACAAGCTTTACACTCATACAAAATTAGTTTTATCCATCCTATAATAAATAAAAATCTAGAATTCAAAATTTGTTTACCAAAAGATATAAATTATATTTTAGAAATAAAATAAAAAAACACCGGAGTGCCTCGCTTTAGAATATGCGAGACACTCCAGTTTCATTTTACCGTGTGCTGTGACGGTCAGGGCAACGCTGGGCATTAAAAATGGTGTTTTGGCAATATCCACCACAGTACTCACAAAAGAGTTTTTCTTCGCAGAAATAGCACCTCTTGGCCAATCCTTTCTTCTTCTCATATTTGAGCACTAATTTCCAGAAGTTACATCTAACCATGTTCCAAGCTTTCCGGCAAGCCTTCTTGAACTTTTGAAGCTTCATTCTGATTTTCTTCACTTTTAGTTCACTCCTTCAAAATACATCGCTTGTAATGTTGTTATTTGAGTATTATACTATAGGTTTGTGTTCAAAATATGTCTAAACAATGAATAAAAAACATTTATTTTTCAGCTTTTCTAACAAAAACAGACATAAAAAGATCAAAAATTTTATAAACTTTTGATCTTTTTATATTTATGCAGTTTCTTGTTTTTCTCTTTTAACTTTTTTTACTTGCTTTGGAACTTCACGTTTTTTATTTTCATCAATAACAAGTTCTGGTTCTGATTTATTATTTACAGTCTCTTTTGTTATGATACATTTTGCTATTTTTTCATTTGAAGGTATATCATACATTATATCTCTCATGATTTCTTCAATAATAGATCTAAGACCTCTGGCACCTGTATTTCTTTCAAGCGCTTTATCTACGATTGCTTCTAATGCGTCTTGCTTAAATTCTAGCTCAACTCCATCTAATTCCACTAACTTTTTATATTGTTTTACTAAAGCATTTTTTGGCTTTGTAACAATATCTATTAAGGCCTCTCTTGTTAATCCTTCTAATGTTGCAACTATCGGTAATCTTCCAACAAATTCTGGAATTAATCCAAATTTTAATAAATCCTGTGGTAATAATTGTTTAAATATTTCTGTTTTATTAATTTCTTTTTTACTTTGAATTTCAGCTCCGAACCCCATTGATTTTTTACCAGTTCTATCTTTTATAATGTTTTCTAATCCTTCAAATGCTCCACCACATATAAATAATATATTTGATGTATCTATTTGAATAAACTCTTGGTGTGGATGTTTTCTACCACCTTGAGGTGGAACTGATGCAACTGTACCTTCTACTATTTTTAATAAAGCTTGTTGTACACCTTCACCACTAACATCCCTTGTAATAGATGGGTTTTCTGATTTTCTTGTAATTTTATCAATTTCATCTATATAAATAATACCTTTTTGAGCTTTATCTACATCATAATCTGCTGCTTGAATTAATTTTAAAAGAATATTTTCAACATCTTCACCAACATATCCAGCTTCTGTTAAAGTTGTTGCATCTGCAATAGCAAATGGAACGTCCAATATTTTAGCTAAAGTTTGTGCAAGTAATGTTTTTCCACATCCTGTTGGACCTAATAACAAAATATTACTTTTTTGTATCTCAATACCATCTAGCGCTTCTAAATTATTTATCCTTTTATAATGATTGTATACTGCAACAGATAAAGTTCTTTTAGCTTCTTCTTGACCAATTACATAATCATCAAGAGTTTTCTTTATTTCAGCTGGAGTAAGCATTTCTACTTGCTCTACCACTTCTTCTGTTTCAAAAACTTCTTCATCAATAATATCTTGGCAAAGGGCAATACATTCATCACAAATATATACTCCTGGTCCTGCAATTATTTTTTTTACAACTTCTTGTGGCTTTCCACAAAAAGAACATTTTACTATTCTACTATTATCTTGATTTTTATTATTAGACATTTAAATTTCCTCTCAAAAATTAAATTTTATGAATATTATAATGTATTAATTTCTTTTATCTAATATTCCATCAATTAAGCCATATTCTAAAGCTTGTTGAGCTGTCATGTAATTATCTCTTTCTGTATCTTTTTCAATTGTTTCTAGACTTTGGCCTGTTCTTTCACTTAACAATTTATTTAATTTTTCTCTAGTTCTAACCATATGATCTGCGTGAATTTTTATTTCAGTTGTTTGTCCTGAAAGTCCTCCACCGCCAATTAATGGTTGATGAATTAAAATTTCAGCATTAGGAGTAGCATATCTTTTTCCTTTAGCTCCTGAAGCAAGAAGCACAGCTCCCATACTAGCAGCCATACCAACACAAATTGTTGATACTGGACATTTAATATAATTTATAGTATCTACAATAGCCATTCCATCTGTTATAGATCCTCCTGGACTATTGATATATAGATTTATTTCTTTATCTGGATCCTCTGACTCTAAAAATAAAAGTTGTGCAACTACTAAACTAGCTGATGTAGCATTTACATCTTCTGCTAAAAATATAATTCTATCCTTTAATAATCTTGAAAAAATATCGTAAGATCTTTCTCCTCTACTTGTTTGTTCAATTACATAAGGTACTAAACTATTTTCAATCATTTTATTCTTCCTTTCTCTTGTATAATTTTATAATACTTCACTTACTATATACTAAAAGATATATTTTTTCAATACATTTGTTTGAAAAAATATATCTTTTAAATTTCATAAATCGACTTTTATTTATCTATTCTTTCATATTTCACATACATATAAATTCCAAGCACTGTAATTGTAAGTATTGTAATGAATAAGAATGTTGCACCTGTTTTAGGTAAAATTTTATTAGCTGTCGTATTATCTTTACTTACAGTATTTATATATCCTTGTGTATTTGTTGTATTTTTCTTTATAATAGTATTTTTATTATTGTCGCCATTATTATTATTATTATTGTTATTATGGTTGTTATTGTTGTTATTATTTCCGTTTTGTTTCACACCATCAATATAAATCTCTGTTTCCCCAGAATATCTTACTAGTATGCCAGAAGATATATTTGTTGCTTCATCACTACCTTTTTTAGCAACTTCTTTTATATATAAATATAAGTTTTGAGAATTTGCAACTTCAGAATAATTAGATATATCTCTTGTATCTACTCCAAATGATATTCTATCTGTTGCTGTTTGATTCTCTTTTACTTTAACCCAATTTTTAATATTGGATTCTCCTTGTGATGAAGATAAGTAATAATAATATTCTACACTATCATTTTTAGTTGCTCTTTGAATATTAGTTATAATCATATCCATAGTAATATATGCTTGTTTTGATTTATCTGTAAATTTATATCCTCTTAAGTTTTTTACTGATACTACTAGACCTAAAAGACTTGAAGATTCTGCTTTAGACTCTTCAGGAGGATTATCATCTGGAAGATTTTTTTCTGTAACTGTTATTCTTTGTTCTGCAATCATATCATTATATTTAATTATTACTGTAGATTGTCCTGCAGTTAATTTAGTTCCATTTTGTATTGTATAATCCGATACCTCTTTAGTTTCTCCATTACTATAAGTAGCTGTAATTACCATTCCAGTTTTGTCAAAATCTTCTCCTGCTACATATGATGTTTTATTAGGTTCTTTAGTTATTTCAATACTTTTTAATATTGCATTTTCTTCCTCTTCAACAGTAAAAGCTTTAATTGTTAAATCTGTATTTGGATAATTTGATTTAACACTATTTAATTTTCCGAAATCTAACCAGTTATTTTTTTCAAAATCGCTACCCACTGAAAAGAAACATTTTCCTTCTTCTGTTTTAACATTTGCAAAAAATCCCTTATCCATCTTTTGCTCAGCGCCAACTGTTATTTGACGATCTCTTGTTCCTTGAACCTCAATAAGTACAACAAATTTATCACTTTTTATTTCAACTGGATTTAAGAATTCTAATGTATGATATCCAGCTTCAAATGTTTCTGATTCACCCGCTTTTAATTGAACTGGAACAAAATCTTTTTTTGCTTTACTTTCTCCATTTGGATTTACATATACTTTACAAGTGTATGTTTCTGTTGCAAAAATAGAAACTTGATTTAATAATTCTTTTTCATTTGTCTTTTTATCAAATACAGTAGCAAGATATATATTTGATACAGAAAATGGAAGTGCTGAATCTAATCCGTAAAAATCATATTGATAAAGATTATCATAGCTTACTTTATCATCTGAATTTATTACTCCATATAAATTAGTATATATTCTAACATCGTTATATGAAATATACATATAGCCATTATCACCTGTTACTAAATAAACAGTATTTCCATCAATTTTAAATCCTAATCCTAAAATCAATTCTTTAGCAAATTCATCTGGTATTTCTTTAGCAGAATTTATATCTTTTTCTTTGAATTCTTCTTCAAAAGCTTTAAAAAGAGATTCTTTCATCTCTTCAAGAGTTGTTTCTTGTCTTTCTCCCCAAGAATTTTTTATTATCCATGCACCTTTTTCTCTTGGTCTGTGTGCTTCATTAAAGTTTTCTATTGCATAATTGTCATCCCAACCAATTATTACTATACCATGATTTGATGGACATTTATCTAAATCATCACAATATATAGCTCCTGTATCATTATTATAATAATCAGACTCTAAAGATGCACCATGAATACTTGCCATAATTGCACCATAATTTTTTATATGTTTTTTCATTGCATTTCTTAATTCTTGTGTATCATCTGTTCCAATATATAGAGGAAACATTACTGTATCATAAATTTCTGTTTGTACAGTTTTATTTTCAATCTCGCTTATATCAATCTTATTTTCGTTATTTTGAAATGGCATATCTGATTCTAGTATCGCTCCACTTCCATTTGTCAAATAAGCTGTAGCCACAAGCCCATTTCCACCATTTCCAACTTCTCTACTAAATCCATTATCATTTATTTTGTTATTTAAAAATGTTCTACTTGTTGTATATTCCATATGTCTTTCTGAAAAATCATATATTTTTGAAGTATTTTTGTCATTTTTATAATCTCTCATAGCCAAGTTAGATTCTAATGAAGCTAAACTTGCAAAAGCCCAACAACTATTTGTTTGTTCTTGATTCTTAATAGAAACATTATTTTTAATAATGTCTCTTAAATCAAATTTAGTTTCATAAGTTGCAGCTAATGTATCTATAATATTAATTGGATTTGTATTTTCAGCTTTAGTTTTTGGAATTACAAACGTAGTTGGCTGAATACCTTTTAATTTTTCCTCATCTGATAATTGTAGCCAATCTTGATATTCATCACTAAATTCTATAGCTTCATCAGATAAAGCTTCCATTAAATAATCTATTTCTTCTGCAAATGCTGAATTAGCAATGCAGAAAATGATAATCATAAGAGCTAGAATTGCTCCTGAAATTTTCTTTAGTCTTTTCATAACGTTAATATCCCTTTTAACCCTTTTAATAAATTCATTTTACTTTATTATATATTTTTACTTTATAAATGTAAATTTCTTTTGTATTTATTTAATATAACATTTCCGTAACAAAAAAGCCTTAAACTCTAATTGAGCTTAAGGCTTTCATAATTTTTTATTGTTCTTTTTTTGTAGATTTTCTAGTTGTTTTCTTTTCTGTTTTTTCTTCTTTTTCTACTTTATCTTCTTTTTCAGCAGTTGCTTTTTTTGTTGTTTTTTTAGTTGTTGTTTTCTTTTCAGCTTTTTCTTCCTTTTCTTGTTTTGGTTCAACAACTTTTACTTTAGCATTATCCACTATTAAAGCAATGCCTTTTTCAGATTTAATATTAACTTTTATACTATTTATTAAGTCTTCGTTTGTTTTTAATTCTTCTTCTTTTCTTCCATAGCTTGTAGCTAATTCTTTAATTTTTGCATCAATTTCTTCATCAGATACTTCGATTTTAGCATCATTATAAACTGCTTCTAAAACTAATCTCATTTTAATAGAGTCTTTAGCTGGTTCTACACTTTCTTTTCTAAAGTCTGCAACTGTTTTTCCAAGCATTTGAAGATATTGTTCAAAATTGATTCCTTGATAAGATAATCTTCTATTCATATCTTCTTGCATATTATCTAATTCTAATTCAACCATTCCATTTGGAATTTCTACTTCTGAATTTTCTGCAACAGCTCTAACTGCTTTTTCTTCTAATTCAGCTTTAGATGCTTCTTCATTTTGTTTTTCTTTTTTAGCTTTGATATCAGCTTTTAATTCTTCTAAAGTATCAAATTCACTAACATCTTTAACAAATTCATCATCTACTTTAGGTAATTCTTTTGTTTTAATTTCGTGTAAAACAACTTTAAATATAGCTTCTTTTCCTGCTAAATCTTTAGAAAAATATTCTTCTGGAAATTTAACATTTATATCTCTTGTTTCTTCTGGATTCATTCCAACTACCTGGTCTTCAAATCCAGGAATAAATGTATTACTTCCTAATTGTAATTCATAATTTTCGGCTTTTCCACCTTCAAATTGTACACCATCAACTGTTCCTGTATAATCTATAACTGCTGTGTCTCCTTTTTCAGCAGCTCTATCTGATACTGTAACCATTCTGCTATTACGATCTGCCATACGATTTAATTCTTCTTCAACATCTTTATCTGTAACTTTTACTTCTGTTTTTTCTAAAGCAATTCCTTTATATTTTCCAAGTTTAACTTCTGGTTTTGTAGCTACTACTGCTGTAAAAATTAAATCTTTTCCTTTTTCCATTTGGATTACATCTATTTCTGGTCTGCTTGCAACTTCAATTTTTTCTGATTTTATTGCTTCATCATATGCAACTGATGCAACATCTTGGAATGCATCTTCATAAAAAATGCTTGCTCCGTAATATCTTTCAACTATATTCATTGGAGCTTTTCCTTTTCTAAAACCAGGTATATTAAAATATTTAGCATTTTTGTTATATACTTTTACTATTCCTTCATCAAAAACTTTTGCTTCTACTGTAATTTCTAATTTTACTTCGTTCTTATTTTCAGTTTTTTCAACTTTTACACTCATTTTAATTCCTCCGCTTCGCATTAACTAACAGTAATATTTTTTGTTAACTGTTAGTAAAATTTTCTTCCTATTTCTCATAAATAGCTTTTATATTATATCACATGAAAAATAAAAATCAAGAGTTTTACCTAAAATTATTGTCTTGAAATTGCATTTTATGTAAATTTGTGCTATTATATAAATAGTTTTTTAAATATTATAAAGCTCCTTAATATTCATTTTTACAAGGAGAATTTTAAATAATTATCGGATTCAATAGCAAAATCTGCCACTATGCCTGCAAGGAAGAATATAACAAACAGATGACTGCTATTTCGGAATATTTACATAACAGATAAAACAAAATAATAATTACCAATTGCAGAAAAATACAAAAAGACTGCCAAAGTTTATCTTTGGCAGTCTTTTAAAATACAATTTTAATTAATCACCTAAACACATTCCTAAATCTCTTGCAACTTTGATTAAATCATCATCCATTTGTATTTTTCTTATATTACTTTCTTTAGTGTTACCAGAAGCAGCTCCAACAACTTTATTGTTTCCTACAACATCTTCTAATGTAACATATCCCATTTCACCTTTTTTATAAGTAACTAAAACATTAAATACGCCTTCCATTGCAAGTTCCATTGCTTTAGTTCCATATTTTGTTGAAAGAATTCTATCAAATGCAGATGGTGTTCCTCCTCTTTGTACATAACCAAGTGTTGTATTTCTAGCTCCCATACCTGTTAGTTCTTCTAATTCATTAGCTAGTTTTTCTCCAACTCCACCAAGTCTAATATTATCTAATCCTGCACCATCATTTAAAGTTTTTCTTACAGTTAATGTTCCATCTTTTGGCATTGCTCCTTCTGATGTAACAACTATTGTAAAGTTTTTACCTCTTGCTCTTCTCTCATTTATTTTATCTACTACTTTATTAATATCATAAGGAATTTCTGGAATTAAAGCAACATCAGCACCACCTGCTATAGCAGATTCTAAAGCAAGCCAACCAGCATATCTTCCCATTACTTCTAGAACCATTATTCTATGATGAGCTTCTGCTGTAGTATGCAGTCTATCTAAAGCTTCAGTAGCTACAGAAACAGCTGTGTTATAACCAAAAGTCATATCTGTATGTGCAACATCGTTATCTATTGTTTTTGGAACTCCTATACAATTAACTCCTTTTAAAGAAAAATCTCTACTTGATTTTTGTGTTCCATCTCCACCTAATGTAAATATACAATCAAATCCATCATCTTTAATATTTTGAACACAAACATCTGATAAGTCTTTGTATTCAACTGTTCCATCCTCATTTACTATTTTATAATTGAATACATTTGTAGCATTTGATGTACCTATTATTGTTCCACCTTTTGTTAACAATCCAGATGCATTACCTTGTAAATCTAATTTTACATAGTCATTATTTAATAAACCTTTGTATCCTTCTATAAATCCATAGCATTCCACACCATGAGTTCTAGCAGTTTTTACTATAGCTCTTATTACTGCGTTTAACCCTGGTGCATCTCCACCATTTGTTAATATTGCAACTTTTTTTACTTTTGACTCCATATTATCTTCCTCCTGATTAACTTAGATTTTATTTTTTCACAATCAATTGATATTATATACATTTTATTTCAATAATACAAGCCTTTTTAATATTTTTTTAGTTATATTATTTTATATCTAGAATACTATTTACTAATCATAAAAATTTTATTGGAGGAAACTATGAAATTTAAAATTATAAGTATCTTCTTTATTATTCTTATTTCATTAAACACTTTATCATATGGAATGTATTCTGTTATTCCTATATGGAATGAAATGTCAGACACCACTGAAGTTAATGCTGAAACTGCAGATAACTTTTTGAATATAGAATCAGAAAGTGTAATTTTAATTGAGCAAACTACTCGGAAAAGTATTGTACGAAAAAAATTCTCATGAACAACTACGCCCAGCAAGTGTTACCAAGGTAATGACTATTCTTTTAATAATGGAAGCTTTAGATAGAGGTGACATTACTTTAGAAACTCAAATTCCTTGTAGCGAAAATGCTGCTAATATGGGTGGTTCACAAATTTGGCTGGATACTACTGAATCACTTTCTGTTCATGAAATGCTAAAAGCAATTTGTGTTGTAAGTGCAAATGATTGTACTGTAGCAATGGCTGAACATTTAGCTGGAAGTGAAGAATTATTTGTTCAGAAAATGAATTCAAGGGCAAAAGAATTAGGCATGAATGACACTGTTTTTAAAAATTGCCATGGCATTGACGAAGATGGTCATGTTTCATCTAGCTATGATATTAGCTTAATGTCTAAAGAACTATTAAACAATCATCCACAAATTACTGAATATACAACTATTTGGATGGATTCTCTTCGTTCGCGGAAAATCAGAACTTGTCAATACTAACAAATTGATTCGTACTTATAATGGTGCAACAGGATTAAAAACAGGTTCTACTAGTTTAGCTTTATATAATTTATCTGCAAGTGCTACTAGAGACGATTTATCTTTAATCGCTGTAGTAATGAGAGCTCCAACTACAAAACTACGATTTTCAGAAGCAAAATTATTACTTGATTATGGATTTAGTACTTATAGTTTTCAAAAAATCGCAAATAAAGGGGCTATTGCCCAAAATGTAGAAATAAGCAAAGGAACTCGGAAAAAATGTAAATCTTGTGTTTGAAAACGACAGTGGTGTAATTTTAGAAAAATCCAATTCTTCTCAAGTAAATCAAGAAATTGAAATTACAGGAAACTTAGAAGCACCTATTGAAAAAAATCAAGTTCTTGGTAAAATGAATTTTTATGTGGATAATGAATTAATCTCATCAGTAAATCTAATTGCTGAAAATGACATACAAAAAATTACAGTATTAAATTTAATTAAGCAAGTAACATCATCTTGGTTTTCAATCTTAAGAAAATAATATTTTACAAAAAAAGACAAAAAATTTATTTTTAGGCTTGCAATATAAAAATAAAAGTATTAATATATGGGTATCAAACATTAGAAAGGATTGGTGCTTTATGAAAAAAACTCGGAACTTGTTCATTTTAACAGGCTCTACTGAAGACACCTCTCTTGTTCTAAATGAGCTTCGTTTTAAAGGTATGTTAGTTTATCCCTATGGGGTAAAAATTACTGACACCTTTGTGGTAAACGCATTTAAGAACAATAAAAGTGTCGCATGCTCTAAAAATGATTATATGGGCAAACTTGATGCCGTAATCAATATTAACATTGCAAATCACAATTCCTCTATTTTGGAAACCGATTATCAGCAAACTATTTTTGTTGATGATGGTAATATTGCTTCTCAATTTGCAAACATTGCAGATTCTTTGAATTGTGATATTGGTGACCATAAATCTAATAGTTCTGGATTGAGTGGCGCTCCTACTGTTAAGGATTGTGCATACTGCAGATATTTGGCAGGTTTTCCTGCTGATAATGAGCGAACAGTATATGGAAGCAAAAACTTCTTTGTTCTCCCAACCATTGGTCAGTTCATTACGGGTTATCTGTTGGTTATCCCATACGAACATGTAATGTCTAATGCTGAACTCGACAGCCAAAGGCTTGAGGAATTCAAAACTGTTCTTCAGGACATTGAATATATCCTCAAATTAACCTACAATGCCTCAAACGTTCTTGTTTGGGAAAATGGCAGTGGTAATGGCGGAGTTGGTAAAGCAAAGGATTCTATTGTACACTCGCATGTTCATATTTGTCCTAGCCAGTATACCTCTGAAAAAATTTTAGAAGTTTCGGGATTTCCTTTTGAGACTATCACTCTTGAAAGTCTTAAAGATTATAAGGAACATTCTTACTTGCTTGTAAGAACTCCTGATCATAATGTATGGAAAATCAATAATAACCCCGATCTTTATATTCCCCGTCAATATGTACGGCAGTTGGTGGCTGAAGAATATGGACTTCCTGGTGAATCTTGGAATTGGCGTACTCATCATTTTTCAGAAAAAATGTATCAGACCGTTGAAGATATCAGAGCAACTCTTTTGCGTAACTGGAACATTTTACCTGAGCGTATTAAGAACAACACCAGCTTTTTGTTTTAACACATCAACCCTGTAGAAAGTAGTTATAAACAAAACTTAGAAATAATGTTTTTTGATTCTTAGTATAACTACTTTCGACTATCAACAGAAAAAGGTGTAATCCACAACTGTGAATTACACCTTTTTCTTATAATTTATAACATTATTTTTTATATTTAATATCTTCTTCTTTTCTATAATATGTATCTAGCATAACAGCCATTGCAATAATTCTACTTGTTTCTTCTAAATTATTTATTTCTATTCTATATTCCGTCTTAAAATGTGGATTCGAACAATCTATAGCTCCAATTACAACTTCATCTAACTCTATTAAAAAATGATTTTCTGTATAATCCCCTGAAATTTTATATTCTTTTTTAGATGTTTTAGCTATAAATCTTGTTTTTATAGTTGATGGATCTTTTCTAAAAACTAAATTTTCAAATGGTTGTATTATTATTGAATATGTTTGATTCTTATAATCAGAATAATTTATAGCAATTTCTTTCCTTTGAGTTAAGCAATTTTCAACTGAATATGATTTTGTTATAGGACTTTCTTTTATTTCAAATAGTTCTTTTGTATCATCTTTTACTTCAAAAACATTTCCTAAATATAAAATTCCTTTTACAGCCATTTCTTTTTCGCTCATATATAGTACTTTTTGAGCTTTTGTAATATGTTCTGTAATTATACCATCATCCATATAATCATTAATTAAATCATATAATTGTTCTATTATCCTATCTGCTTTGGCTTCTGATAAATCTTTTCCTTTTTCTAGAATAGAATCTACATCTTCTATTGCATCTTCATCAAGTTCTCTTTCTATTATTATTTCTCCCGCATTTTCATCTATTCTAATTTCAGCTCCATATTTTCCTTCGAAATTCACGTAAATATCTGCATCATCTAATCCCATTCTGTATGATATATCACCTAAAGCATCTTTATAATCAGTTAAAAGTGAGCAAACTTGTTCTGCAGTTAATTTTTTTGTATTTTTTATTCTTTTAAAACCTTCAAAATCTTCAAAATCCATATATTTTCTCCAATCTTTAGTATAATTTATATAAATATTTTATCATATACAAATATTTTTTCAATATTTTTTTGTTATAACTAAAAAAAGTCTAAGACCAAGTCTTAAACTTTCTTTATTGCGCAATAAATTTTATATTTTAGATAAGCTTAAATAAAATTAAGCAATACCATATTTTTTCTTAAATTTATCTGCTCTACCACCTGTAGTGTTTTGTTTTAAGCTTCCAGTCCAAAATGGATGACATTTAGAGCAAGAATCAACTTTCATTTCTGGTTTTGTTGAATTTGTTTCTATTACGTTTCCACATGCACATATAATTTTAGAAGCCACATAGTTTGGATGTAATTCTTTTTTCATGTAATTCACCTCTTTCTTACATTTTTAAAACAATCTTTTATATAATAACATAATATTTATTCCATTGCAAGTTCTTTTTAAAATAATTCTACAAAAGTTGTAAAAGCATCTTTATATTGTACAGTACCATTGTCTCCTGATGAATCTGTTTTCTTTTCTCCACTAACTTCTGCCTGTATTACATTATTTTTATTTTCTGGGTCCTTTTCTACTTCATTTTGAGTATTATTTTGTGTTACATTTGAGGCTTCAGGAACAGATTCTTGTGATACAACATTTTGTGGTTTAGCATTATTTTGTTCTTCGTTTAGTACTTGTTGTAATTCTTCCATAAATCCAGGTCCTTTTTCCTCTTTTTCTTTTCTAGTAAAATCGAATACTGTATTTCCATCATTTGCACTTTTTAAATTGACTTCTAATGAATTTCTGTTTACTAATTTAGTCATTATATTAAAAATACAAGCCACTATACAAACTGCTAGTAATACTTTTTTCCATAATTTAGCTAGCATAATATTCTCCTTTCACTAGTTTCTCTCATAAATTATATTATACTATATTTTTCTAAAAAGTCAATATATGCATTTTGCAAGTATCTACAATTTTAGTACTCATATTCTTTTGAGTAAAATTTATCCCAATCTTCTTTATTATATAGTTTTTGTCCTATTTCTAACTGTCCATCATTATCTACATCTCTTACTAGTATTTCCCATACTTTATAGTCATCATTGTTATATATTAAATTTGAAAAAGAAAATACATATTCTCCTCCTGTAAATTGTTTAGAATTTAAAGCATAAACAGTTTCTACATTTTCTATAAAATTATCTAAATCGACTTCTACCTTTTCTCCCATGAATACTTCACCTAAATTTTCTTGATTTTGATTATAATATTGTTCTTGATAATTATAGATATTATAAATATATCCTTTTTTACTTTCTTTTTTTCTGTCATTTTTAATTGCTTCTGTTAAATTAGTTACACTGTTAATAAGCTTATTTGTATAATCTTTTTTGGGATCATCAAAATTATCTTCTAATACTCTACCTGCATATCTGTTCCAATTAAAAATAGATAAGTAATCTCTACTCGAAACTTTATCAAAATATTCAAAACTACTGATAAACGGAATAGAAAATGCATAATTGATTTTTGGGTTATCGCCATTTTCATATATGCTATCTTTTGGATTTGTAATATTATTAATATTTATATAATTCATAAAATCGGCATTTTTTATATTATAGCATAAATCATTAATCATAAAAGAAATATTTTCCTGATTAAACCAAAAAATCTTTTCTTTTTGAGTATTAAATAAACTAGTTATATTATACACATCATTTTCTATTTTCCCATAATCTACTTTATCTAAATCTCCATCTCCTGTTTCTTTATTAAATCCATACTCAAATGCTAAACTTTTATATATAGTTTGGTTTAAAATACTTTTTATATTAGCATCCTTAGTAAATAAATCTTCAAATTTTACTTGCTCAGCATTATCTAATCTATAGTTTATTGATGGACAATATATTTTTACATATAATTCTTCATCATGTCCTTTATTTTCTTTATATTTAATTTCCTTGTTTATTGGTATTGATAATAAATTAGCTGTACTATAATCTCCTTCTGTACCAGCTATAATATAAATTTTTTCTATAGTTTCATCATAAATTTCTTCATCTAATACTAAAGATTTTACTTTTTCTTCAATAGCTTTATTTATTTTATTTTGAATCTCTTTATCTTTTAATCCACTAATCTGGATATACTCCACACTAACTTTATATACTGGTTTTCCATCATAGCTATCATAATCTACAATATTTCCATATGTTAATTGGTTTGTTTCTAATTCAATATTATTTATATAATATTTGTCTAAAAGTGTTGTTCTTTTAATAGCATCATAATTAATTTTTTCACTCTCAATTTGTTCTTCGTTATTATTTTCATATAAATTAGTATCTTCATTTTGAGTTGCTAGAAAATATTCAAATAAATTAATATTATATTTGTAGTTTAATATTATTAATATTGCTGTTGCAGTAATAATTAAAATTGTATATATAATAGTAAATTTAAAAAGTTTATTAGGTTTCTTGCTATTTAACTCCGACATACCCTACCTCCTCAGCAACAGCTTGACCTCTTTTTGATAACATAGCATCTACTAATTTTCTAGTATTACTATTTTCTGGTTCATCTTTTCTAATTACAATATAATATGCTGTTTCTAAAGGATATTCCTCTTTTTTTATTGTTTCATTATTTGGATATATTCCATTTACGGATAATAGTTTAATTCTATCTGATATTGATTTGTCTATTGTTTCAAACATTGTTGTAGCATAATAATAGTAAGAATATCCAATTGAATTTACACCATTATCATAATCTGAAACTAAATTAATTATTGCAAACATAGAATCTACTAAATCTTCTTTTGGAGGTGCCATTAATTTTTTATCTTTCATAACTAAAGATAACATTCCTGTCTGACTTCCTGAATTTTCTGGTCTTTGAAATGCTCTTATTTCTTCATTATTTCCACCTACTTCAGACCAATTTGTTATTTTTCCAGAATAAATATCTTGTATTTGCTCTAAACTTAAATTATCTACTGGATTTGATTCATTTACATAGAATACAAATCCTTCTCTTACTACTGGAATAACTTCAAGTTCTACATTATTACTTTTCGCGTATTCTAATTCTTCTTGTGATGGTTCTGTAACAACAATTAAGTCTACTTCTCCATCAATTAATCTAATATATCCCGGATGAGTATTTGTATAATCTAATCTTTCTTCTGAAATCTCTTTTTCACCTGTAAAATTTTTTATAAGAGCTGTTGTTAATGGTTGAGTTGCAAGTGAAGCATCAACTTTTGGATAATTATTTAAATTAAAAATAGGATCTGTTGATATTGATTCTTCCTCTATTACTTGGTTTTTGCTCAAATTATTATCATTCTCATGTATATTACTATTTACAAATATCCTATATATTTCATAGCATACAAATGTTATTACAACAATAAAAATTAAAGCAATCATGATTTTTAAAAATTTTTTCATAATATTTATCTCCTTTGTTTTTTATATTTTATCACTAAAATTTATTTTTTTAAATAAAAAACATCTTGTTTTTATTTTTAATTAAGTTTAAAATAGATATGCATGTGTTTTTATATATTTAGTCAATAAAAATTGCAAAAAAATGTAAAAAATCACTTGTTTTTTTAAAAAATCTATGTTAGACTATTAGTTAGTCAGTTTATTAAAATAAATGGAGGTGCTTTAGATATGGCAAAATGTGTTTGTTGTGGAAAAGAAACAAGCTTTGGAAAACAATTAAGTATAACTCGTTCACATATTAGTAAAAGAACAACAAGACCTGTTAGACCTAACTTAAGAACAGTTAAAGCTGTTATTGACGGAAAAGTTCAAAGAGTGTCAGTATGTTCTAAATGCTTACGTTCTGGAAAAGTTCAAAGAGCTGTTTAATCACATATATAAAAGAGCTACTTAAGAATGTTCTAAAATCAAAAGTTTTAGTATATTCTTAAGTAGCTCTTTTGTTTTAATCTAAAGCTTATGTAGATTTTATTCCGAAAATAAACTTTACAAATCCTCTCATAAACTTAGGTACTTTTTTTACAACAATTGTCATCTTTCCCTCCTTTTATTATTTTGAACACAAAAATTTTATGCCTCCAATTAGCATTCCTATTCCCATAATGCAAATCCAGGCAATCGGAGGAAGAAATAATACTAATAGAACTCCTATTCCAAATCCCATAAGAATTCCAGCAATTACTTTTCTAAACCTACACCAAAACATTCTACTTCCTCCTTTTCATAAAGCATAATTTATATATAATATTAAATAAAAACCCATTATGTGAAAATAAAAAAGAACATGTTATAAAAAACATGTTCTTTTTTCACTTTACTCATCATCCTCATTATCTTCTTTTTCATCTTCGTCATCATACTCATCAGAATCTTCATCATTATTTTGAATACATTCATCATGATGCATACAATGTTCACAACTTTCAGCTATGCAACTATTACAATAATCTTCATCATCTAAAATTGCTCCTCCAGCAAAAGCTATATCGTCCAATAAGTCTAAAGTTTCTTCTTCATCTAAAATATCTTCATTTACTTTTACTAAATTAATTTCAAATTCTTCTCCATTATCATCTATTTTAAACCTAATTAAAATTGTACATGGCTCATCATCACACATAGCTTCACCTGTAAAATCAACATATATATCCTTTTCTTCTTTTACAACATTATAATTTATATTATCAAAAAAAGATTCAAATAATTCACCTATTTTAAAATCATGAATTGCATTAAATTCACCATTACAAATTAATCCTATATAAATTTCATCTGTATTATCTTCTTTCATATCTTTCCTCCATAAAAATTTTAGCTTTACCTATCTTAGCACATATATACTTATTTTTCAATATTTTGGCTTTTATTTTTTTTCTTTTCTAATCTATTAACTTTCATATTTGGAAAAGCATTTATTAATCTATGTTTTAATTTCGATTGTTTACTAAACCTTTCTTTAATTTGTTTTGATATTTCTTCTGAAGATATTTTTATATTATTAATTTTTTCAATAGAATTTTGGTGTATTTTCTCAAAATCAGTTTTTGTTTTTTGAATTTTATTAATATACTCTTTTTGTTTGCTTTCAAATTCCAATTTTCTAGATTTTATCAAATTATCAATCTTCTCTTTTTCATAAGCAATTTTTTCTTTTAATAAACTTCCTTCTTCATTCATTCTATTTATCAACTCACGTAATGTATATGTTTTTGAGTTAAATATTTTATTTTTTCTATATCTAATTCTTCTTTGTCTTTTTAATCTTATTTTTCTAACAGAATGTATTACATCTGATTCAGCCTGCATTATCATATCTTCAGCTTTGTCTCTTACTTTCGAACCAATTTCTTCTGTGTTATCCACCTTTTCATAAGTTTCACCTTTAAAACTACATATAATTTTAAAAGAAATAACAAAATCTATAATAAATAATACAAATAAAATCCCTGTGATTGTATGTCTAATTGTGTCTGGTAATTTATCATATATATTGATAAAAAAAGGATTTATATATTTTAAAATTACAGACCCTGCTATTCCAAATGCACATAAATTTTCTAAGCATACTCTTCCATTAATATTAAATCTTCTATTTGAATAATCCCACCATCTTGCATTAAACCATTTTTCCATAAAATATCCTGTTAAATATTCAAGTACTCCACATAGTACTGTTGCTAAAATAAATAATGCAACAAAATCATTAGCATATTTTCCAAGTAATACTGTTATTGTAACAACACCAACTCCATATACTGGACAAAGTGGACCTATCATAAATCCTCTATTTACAAATTTTTTAACAACAATTATTCCTCCAATAGATTCCATACACCATCCTGCAAAAGAATAAGTAAAGAATAATAACATCAATGTTTCAATATAATTAAATATTTCCATAATTTTCTCCTATTTTATTTTCATTTTTCTCAAAATATCTTTTTGTTTATCTGTTATTCTATATGATTCTATCATTTTTTGAAGAGTCTTATTAAAAGTGAATTTATCTAAATTGTTTTCTGATTTTAAATAATTCATTAATATATCATTAAATTTTATTCCGATTTCAGCTAAAGTCCAAGCAACTGCCATTTTTACATAATAACCATCATGGTTTACATTATTTAAAGATTCTATTACTTTTTCTACATATTCTTCTCTTATATAATAATCTAGCATACTTATAATAGCAAATCTAACTTCAAACTCTTTTTTAGATTTCATATAAGGAGTTATGAATTTCCAATAATCTTCTAGTTCTTTATCTTTTATTTTTAATGTTGGAGTAAATGTATCTGTCATTGCCCAACTATCCATTTTAGGAATAAAATTTTCCATATAAGAACATTTTTCTTCCAAGGATTTTTTAGAATATGCTATACATAATCCTTGCAATATTATTTCTTCAAAATATTTATCTTGAGCTTCATCTATAAATTGTTCCCATTTCTCTTCTTTAATAATCTCTTTAGCAAGTTTTCTTAAATTTGGAATTCTAACTCCTAAAATTTGTTTATTTGTATCTGGACATAATTTAATATTTAATTTTTTTTGGCTCTCTTCTGATTTTTCCACTAACCTTTTTTCAATTTCTTTATACATTTTTATAATTTTCCTTCATTTAATTTATTTAATTATTATACTTTATTATTTACAAAATTTAAAGATTTTTTAAATTTTCTCTAATAAACTTTTTGGTTTGATTATAGCCTTCATAATATAAATTCTTGGAATCCTTTTTGTTTAATAATCCACTGTTATTATGTTTTATTTCAAGTAAATAATCAGAACCATCCCATTCATATCTACTTAGCTCATGACACAATATATTAAAAGATTTTGTTAATATTTCTATTATACTACTACAACATTTTTGTACTTGAGTATTTGTAAACACAATACTCAAAACCTTATCCGCTCCAACTCTTTTAACTTCTCTCCATGGAATGTTTTCTTCAATTCCACCGTCAATAAGTAGGAGATTATGTATTTTAGAACAAGGAGAAAATATTCCAGGATAACTACAACTTGCTTGAACAACAGCAGCAATATCTGCTTTACCAACATATCTAATATTACTTGGATATATTTTTATTGTATTTTTTTTAGAGTAAAAAACATACAAATCTTCATTACAAATATTAACTGCTGGTATTAATAACGGTTTATCTATCTGTGAAATATCACTTATTCCTTTAGATGCACAAAATTTTTTCATTAATTTATAAATTTTTTCACCACTATTTAAGCCATCAATTTTTATTTTTCCTGTTTTGCAAAAATTCTTTACAATTTTTAAAAAGTTCCTAAAATCTACATAATTTATTTGATTTACATACTCTTTAAAAATGCTATAAATTTCATCAGATGTATATCCTATTGCATATAATGTTGCAACAATACTTCCAGATGATGTACCTGCTAAATAATCAAATTTAATATTTGCTTCTTCAAGTGCTTTTATAGCTCCTATATGAGCAAATGCTTTTGTCCCTCCTCCTGATAGGCATAATCCTAATTTCATATAATATCACCTCAGGATATAGTATTCAAATAAAAAACTACTGTGAAAATATCACAGTAGCATTTATATTATCTCGCATTTTCTAGTTTTCCATCTTCTGAATATAAAATTTCTAAATCTTGCAGGCTCCAAGTATCTCCATCAATATATATTTTAACAAAATATGTGCTTTCCTTATATTCACATTTTAATGTTCCTCCATCAATAATTTCTATATTTCTTATAGATGCCCCTGCTTGACTCTCTATTTTTTCTGCCGTTAGATAATCTCCTGGATTAGTATTAGGATCACTTTTTAAATCATTTTTATAATTATCCAATTGTGTATTTAAAGCAGTTTCAATTGATGAATGAACATATTCTTTTCCTTTAGAAATATCAGTTTCAGATAATTTTTCTTTATCACTATCTTCTATATTAGTATTTGTAGGTAATTCTTCATCTGTTTCTGTGCCATTTGATAACATACCTGAAAAACTATTTAAAAATCCAAATAAAGTTCCAACTAATGTATTTGGCTTTTCTTGTGCTGTTTTTATTCCATTTGTCATAATTTCCATTGTTAGAGCAGAAAAATCATCTTCTGTATAATCATTTATAACAAGCATTTCATCGTTATTTAATGTTTGAACTTGTACATCTCCAAACTTCATTGTTTGAGTTACAGTTTGTTTCTCTTTCTCCTTATTTACAGTAGTAATTTTAGCTGTAATCACATTATTCTCAGATGTAATTGTAGCTTTCGCAGATATTGTTATATTTTTATATTCTTCATTTATCTCTTCTTCACTGTAAAAAGAATTTTCTTCTGCTTCTTTTTCTTTTAATGCTTTTAAATCTTTTTTATCATATGTCGTTTTTTCTTCAAATGATATCTCACCATTTTGTGTTTCAAATGAACTATTTAAATTTATTAAAGATTCAGAAGCAACGTGATTATTTTCATTTTTTGGTGATATAGTTTTAATTTGTATAGAACTTGAATTTTCTTTGTTTATAGTATATATTTCACAAACAATTTCATCATTTGATGTTATATCTAATTTTATTGCTTTACCTTCATAAGAATATACCGCAATTTTCATTGCAATATCATTAGAATTTTCTTCTTGTTTTGAAATTTCTACAATATTCTCTTTTATTTTATTTAATAATTCATCTGAATTTAAAGCATTTCTTATTTGTTCATTTTCACATAATTTAATTACAGAATTATTAATTATTTCACTCACTTTTTTAGAATTAGTATTTAAAACATATTTTGTTCCTTCAAATTTTTCTCCATTAAAGTTATCTATTATATAATGTTCTTGCACATATGAATTTGCATCAATAGTAGATAATTCATTAGAAATTATATTTGTGATTTCTTTTAACAATAATTTCTTTGCTTCTTCTGTTAAAGAAATCTCAGGTACTTTATCTGGTATCATGTTAACCGTATTTTCATCTACGTTAAAATTTTGTGCAAGTTTTTTTAAATCTCTATTTTCAACTGTAATATATTTTTCATGTAAGCCTTCTACTTTAAGTCCTACAGCATCTTTTGATTTTAAAAAATCTGCTTTTAAATATTCATTGTCATCAAGTTTTGAATCTATATTTACTGACATATTTTTATGTGGATAATCAGTTTTAAGTGTAAGTATTGTTTCTAAATATTGTTTTTCATTATCCTCATCTATATCTTGAGCCATTCCAAAATCAACTTCATTTTTTCCAACAACTTTAATTTCTGCTGGTTCATTTTTTATTCTTGCATATCCTTCTTTATATGGACCCACATTAAATTTTGACATTTCAACAAATTCACTAAATAAATATTTCTTAAATAACATATCTGGTGATTTTAATAAATCCGTTGCAATATATGCATAAGCTCCTCCCGCAATAATAAGTACTATTAACAATAAAATTATAAAAAATAGTACAATTTTGTTTCCTTTAGATTTCTCCATATTTTCCTCCAATACATAAATTATTTATATTATATATTTTAATTTATTTTAATTCAAGATTTATTGTTCAAATTCATCATCAATATCATCAATACCTAAATCTTGATTATTACTATTTGTATTAGAATTACTTTTTAATTCTTCTACACTTGGTGTTTCAAACTTTGCATTTGCAAGACCTGTATGTATTCTTTTCATTATATTTGACCAAATTAAACCTGCGGGATTTTTCTTATTAAATCTTATTGTCTCATTTTTATCAAATCCAAACCATGTTGTAGCTGTATAATAAGGTGTAAAACCACAAAGCCATCTATCATATTCATCATTTGTAGTCCCTGTTTTTGCCGCAACATCTATTCCATCAATCTTACAATATTTGGCTGTTCCTTTACTTCCTGTTACAGGTTCTGTAAGTAAAGATTTTACACTACATGCAGTATCTTTCGAATAGACTCGTTTCTTTTTCTGCTTTGTTTTAATAACTCTCACTCCCGCTTGATTTTCAATCTTAGTGTAAAATGTTGGCTCTATATAAATTCCATCATTTGCAATTGTGCAATAAGCAGTTGCCATTTCTAATGGACTTATTCCTTTATCTAATCCACCTAAAGCTAAATTTAAATTATCATCTTTTTCTGTAAGAGTAGATATTCCAAGTTTCCTCATAAATTCAATAGATTTTTTAGGTGTTATTTGCTCCATCATTTTTACAAAAGGTATGTTTTGTGAAGATTCTACTGCTTGTCTTACAGTTATTTCTCCTCTATATTTATTATAATCTGTTGGAGAATATCCCTCTTCTGTTCCATCGTTAAAGGTTGTAGGCTCATCTACATATTTTGTAGATGCATTAAATATGTTGTTTTCTATTCCCGGTAAAAGTACAGCTAACGGTTTACCACTTGACCCTGTTTGTCTTAAAGCTTGAGTTGCTCTATTAAATCCTCTTGATGTAGTTTTTTCCCCTAGTCCTCCAACACATCCTCTTACTTCACCAGTTTTATTATCAATTATAACCATAGCTGCTTGTGAAGTAACATTTGTATCATTTTGTGATTTTAGTATATATGTTGATTTCTGAAATTCTTTTTCAATTTCATTTTGTATTTTTGTATCTTGAGTACTATATATTTTTAAACCAGCCATATATATATAATTTATAGCAAAAGTTTCTGATATTTTCTTTTTCTCAGAAATATCTTTAATTATTTCTGATATCAAGCTATCTGTATGATATGAATATATTCCATTAGTTTCTTTGGATTCTATTTTTCCATGTTTAAAATTTAATCCTTTATCTACTTGAGATATTGCTTCATTACATTCTTTTTCACTAATATATCCTAGTTCTAACATTTTAGAAAGAACAGTTTTGGTTCTCTTTATTATTTTTTCTGAAGTATCCTTTTCTCCAAAAGGATTATATGAATTAGGTGAATTATTTATCCCAGCTAAAAACGCACATTCTGCTAATGATAAATTTTTAACATCCTTATTAAAATAATATTCCGCCCCTAGACCAACTCCATATATATTAGGACCAACATATATAATATTTAAATATGCTTCTAAAATTTCATCTTTAGAAAGAATTCCTTCAAGCCCAAAAGCTTTAAACCATTCATTTATTTTTCTAGTAACTTTTGAAGAATTATCTCCTGTTAAATTTTTTACCAATTGCTGAGTAATACTACTTCCACCAAAAGATGATGAACCCATATTTCTTATATAAGAGATAATTGCAGCACCTGTTCTTGGAAGGTCAACTCCTGAATGTTTATAAAAACGCTGATCTTCTATTGAAACATATGCATTCTTTAAATTTTCTGGAATGTCTGACAAAGCAACATTTTTGGTATTTTTATTATTTCCTAGTTCTGCAATAATATTCCCTTCTGTGTCAAGCACTTGTGATGGAGTATTTGCTATCATATCTTGTGCTAAATTTTGCCATCTAGAAATTGTTATTCCTGTTTTTATTGCAAGAAAAAATATTATAACAAAAATTAAACTGAGAAAAAATTTTAATTTTCTAAATTTTTTTGGTTTTTTTATTTCCATATCTTCTATATCATTTTTCAATTACATCATTCCTTTTTACAAATAACAATTTCTTAAAGCATATCAAATAAGGCAGAAAAAGTAAAGGATTTTACTTACGTAAAATCCAATTTATAATTTCTTTTTTTATTTCAAAATATTCCTCTTTTTCAAATTGCATATTTGCTATACAATATTTTTTATTTGATATATGAGAACAGAACATACATTCATCTAAATTTTTAGCATCTTGAATAAAAAAAGAATTACTAATTTTAGCTGAACATATTACATTATAACTATTTATACATTCTCCTGAATCATCTACTCTTATGCAAAAACTTGACCCTCCTGTTCTTTGACAACCTATTAGAAACTCTGATTCAGCACATCCATCTGAATATAAAATATTTTTACAATGTCTACAATCTAAACTTCTATATACATTTTCTGAATTATAAATTGTATCACTTTTAGATACATTATCTGAATCATATATCCTTTCTGTTGTTGTATAATTTATTTTTTTCCAATATTTTAAAACATCTTCAAGTGAATTTATTTCTTTTTTCTTTTGCATCCAACCATGTTGATTGTCGTATAATTCCATGTTTTTCTGAGAAATAAATTTACTTGGATTTATGGATTCTGCCCATGTTTCTTTTGATGTCATACTATCATATACTTTTTGAGGCAATTTAATATCAAATGCAAATTTAGATAATATTTCATCTAAAGAAAAAGGGTTACTTTTTTCAAAAATATTAGTAAAAATTTTATTTGCTTTTTCCAAAGCTTCCTTATTATTCATTTGCTAACCTCCTTCTTCCTGTTGATTGTGATTTCATTATTTCTTTTATATCTATACTAGCATCGATTAGAAATTTTTTCTTAGGAATTTTCTTTTTATCTTCATCTATTGCTTCTTTATCTAAATGCCTTTCTTTTTTTCTTGGAACAGACACCACATTTAAAGTTTTTGCCTTAAATGCTGGTAATACTTTTCCTTGCCAACTAACTCTTAAAACACATTCTCTGTTTGCAAGTTCTGTTAAAATTTTGAGTTTAGCAAAATATGAATCATGTACAGCAACTTCCATTTGCATATTTCTACTAAGAAACACTGCATCTTCTCTAGATACTCTAAATGTATAATAATTTACTACATTTGCAAATATTGCTTTTTGAATATTTTCTTCTACTTGATTAAAATATTGTCCTGCAAGTATTAGTGATAAATTATATTTTCTAGATTCTGACAAAAATCTTTTTATTATTGGATTTTGAATTATTGCAACTTCATCTATAATAAAAATAATATGTTCATCTATACATCTTTTTTGAATTAAATTAAATATTTGTCCCATTACTAAACCAGATATTGTTTTTGTTGTCTTTTCCCCTATTACTGCTTCATTTAAAGATATAATTGATAAGAAGCTATTTTTTATTACATCTTCTATAGATTGTAATTTTGTATTATTACTAAATACAGGAAATATTGTCATTTCATCAATAAAAGAAACTATTGGTGAAATTGCTTCTTGATGTGATTTATTTTTTAGATCATTAAAATCTTTTAAAAAAAAATTTAATATAGACTCTGGCAAAAGAGCTTTATATTTATTTA
Organism: uncultured Clostridia bacterium; assembly: GCA_949482135.1. Taxonomy (GTDB): domain Bacteria; phylum Bacillota; class Clostridia; order TANB77; family CAG-508; genus Scatovivens. The sequence continues at coordinate 5,674 of CASYFC010000001.1, read as the reverse complement.
TAATTTTGTTTCTAAATTCGCTATCTGTTATTAAATCTCTTAAATTATTTAAACTTACTTTTTCTATACAAATAAGTAAATATATACTATGTCTTAATACTCTTTCTAATTTAGAATTATATTCTTTATCCATTAAAGATTTAAAAAGAGTTAATAACACTTCTGATTCTGAAACAATATTTTCTTTTGAGTTCATAAATAAATCTATACTACTTTGATTTGATTCAAAATCTATAACTTTTGTATTTTCTAAACCTCCAATATCTTCTTCTAATGAACTATGTGGATCTATTACTACAATTTTGTATTTCATTTTATATTCTGGATTTTTATAAATATTATTTATAAAAAGACTTAAAAACTTTGATTTTCCTGTTCCGCGAGCCTCCGAATTACAAGTGAATGCTTATCAAAATCATATTTATTTAAATTGAGAAAATAGTCATCTTGTAAATAAGGAAATGCATCTATTTTTAAAATAGCATTTTTATTATCACTTTCAAAAAGCTTAACTGTTTTTTCAATGTTTAAATATCTTTTTATATCTTTTCTATATAAAAACCTTGTATATTTAGAAAAGTCTATACTCAAAAATTGATGAGGTATATTAAACAAAAATTTTTTTAATGTTTTTGTATTGTTTTTTATAAAAATTGCATTAGAAGAATAAAGGAAGTTATTTCTACTTATTGGGAAAATCTTGACTTCAGCAACTTCCATTTTTCTTGAAGTTTTACTTTCACATTTATCATATATGTCTACAACGCTTTTTTCTCTTTTTGTCACCCAATAAAAACTTTTAATTCCAATAAAACTAATTTTAAAATCTATATTTTCTATCCTTTGTAATAAAAAATCATTCAAATCTGTAAGTGTTGTTGGCATATCATTTCTAGTTTTTATAAAATATCTTACATTGTTTTTTTCGAATTTTAAATATATTTTCCATGTTCTAAACAATCCATTCAGCTTAGAAATATATAATAAAAATTTAAGCCAACTCTCCTCTGATACAAAATCTGTTGTTAAAAAAATTTCAAATATTTTCTTATCTTTCATATTACTCACCAACAATATTATATCGTTTTAAAATAAAAAGAAACTGACTTTTTGTTATACAAAAAAATCAGTTTCTTATATTTAATCTTCAATTGCAATTAAGAATTCTGTTATATCATCATGGTAATATTCAAGTTCAGGTAATGGCCTTAAATTAAATTTTGAACTAGGAAGAAATTTTTCATAAAAATCTCTAGATACTTTTTGAATATCCTTTGCTTCTTGATTATTTATTACAAATTTTAACCATTTTGATTTGGGGATAACTATTTTTTTTAATTCCTCAATTTCTTTACTATATGCTATCCAATATTCATAATTATTGCTATCAATCCTATCTTCATAAACTACCATTCCATAATCTATTTCACCATATTTTTCTAGATATATCTTTCTCATTTTTTCAAAAAATTCTGGTGCATCTTGTTGTATTGTATAATAATCAGTTTTTATTCCTTTTCCATAAAGAATTTTTTCATCTAATTCAACTATACTATATTCCATATTTTCATTTTCTGGTATATTTTCATCAAACTGTAATTTAGGAAAAATTTTTAATTTTTTAGGATTTGCTTTTACTAATCTAGGTTTAATACCATGAAATTTTTCAAATGCTCTTGAAAATGATGTTGGATTATCGTATTGATATTTAATTGCTATATCTATAACCTTTTCATTACCATTATATAAATCGAAACCCGCATTAGATAGTCTTCTATTCCTTATATAATCTGTAACAGAAATATTTGAAATTAGTTGAAAAACCTTTTTCATTGTATATTCATTAGTTGCCATTAATTGAGATAGTTTATTATAATTAATTTCTTCTTCTAGATTTTCTTCTATATATGTAATTACTTTATTTAAACTAGTATATATATTCATTATTTTCTCCATTGAAATTTAGGGACATTCATTAATTTTCAAATTACATTTTTGTTGGTTCTGGATATTCTACTCCAAATGTTTCTACTGTAACTTTTTTCATAACTGGTGGTTCTACTGGTCTATCCTTTCCACCACCAAAAGGACTTCTTGTAACAACTCTTGATTTTACTATTTTATCTACTTCTTCCATTCCTTCTAAAACACTACCAAAAGCTGCATATTGACCATCTAAGAATGTTGAATCATCTGTTACAATAAAAAATTGTGAACCTGCACTATTAGGCATACTACTTCTAGCCATAGAAATAATTCCTCTTAAATGTGATATAGTGTTTTCGACTCCATTGTCTTTAAACTCACCTTTTATTCCATATCCTGGTCCACCCATTCCTGTTCCTTCAGGATCTCCACCTTGTGCCATAAAACCTGGTATTGTTCTATGAAAAAATAATCCATCATAAAAACCTTTATTTATTAAACTTATAAAATTATTTACTGTTTCTGGAGCTTTTTTTGGATAAAGTTCTAATGTAATAATTCCTCCATCTTCCATTTCTATTGTTACTATAGGATTTTTAATTTTTTCTTCCATAATAATTCCTCTTTTCTTTTTAATCTATACTTGTATATTTTACTACTATACTATCATTTTTTCAATATTCTTTCATATATGCTTTTACTATTATTCTTTTCTTATTTGAATTATTACAAGTAAGAAGCGTAAGTTCATAGTTTTTTGTTGATTTTAATATTGAAAAATCATCATCATCTGTTTCAAATATATCAAATACAATATATTCATATTCTTCTCCATTTAAATTTACAAGTCTTATTTTATCATTCTCTTGAAGTTCTATAATTTTTCCAAAAAATCTACTATCATTATAATTGTGTCCAGCAATACAAACATTTCCCTTTTGTCCAAAATCTGATCCATAAAATTTGCAAGGAGATATTTTTAAATTTTCTTCATTAATATCTTTAAAAACACTATATTCCAAGTTTATTTTATCTATAAAAATTCTTCCTAAATATGGACTAGTTTCACTTGTTGTTTTTTGAATGTCATAAATACTTGTTATTTCTATATTTTTATTTATTATTTTTGATAACCCTTCTAGACTTTCTTCTTTTTTGTAATTTAATAAAAAAAATACTATAAGGATGATTGAAATAATAATTGAGATGGCAAATTGAACTTTGAATATATATTTAAGTTTATTATTTTCTTTTTTATTAAATAAAATTTGGTTCATATAACTATTATTTCTAAAGTTTGCTTAAATTATTAAAATATGTTATATTAATACATAGATATTTTGAAAGGAAATTCGTATGGAAAAAATACTTGCTAAAAATCCAACTGCATACCACAACTATTCAATTGAAAGTACTTTAGAAGCTGGTATTGTACTTACTGGTACAGAAATAAAATCAATTCGTAATGGAAAAGCCAATTTAAAAGACACATATGTAAATATTAAAAATGGGGAAATTTTTATATATGGTATGCATATAGGCCCTTATGAATTTGGAAATATATATAATAAAGATCCTTTAAGAACACGAAAACTATTATTAAATAGACGTGAAATAAACAAATTATTTGGACTAGTACAACAAAAAGGTATGTCTATCGTTCCCATTAAAATGTATTTTAAAGGAAATAAAGTAAAAATAGAAATAGGAATTGGTAAGGGTAAAAAATTATATGATAAACGTGAAGATATAGCAAAAAAAGATGCTCAAAGAAAAATAGATAGAGCATTAAAAACTTCAAATTATTAATGATTAGAAAGAAGTTATCTAAATAAAAAAGAAGAAATTTAAGGAATATCCCTAAATTTCTTCTTTTTTATCTATCATCACGATCTCTTGATATAAAAAATTTAATATCTTCTTTTTTATCATGTACAATTTTTCTTACTCTTGATAGTCTTTCTCCCATAGTAAGATTTTTCTTTTTTTCTTGTACAACTAGTTGTTCATCATAATTTAAATCACTTACATTTACCACTTTAGAGTGCATTTTCTCCATAATCGCAAAATTGTAATATTCTCTTTCTTGATCTGTTAATACAACTCCTGTTTTTCTTTCCATATCTGCTATGGCTTTATCTAAATCCAAGTCTAAAACAGTACTTTCAATCCATTCTTTGAACCATGGTTCTTTTGAATATCTAAGAATAAAATCTTCTATATATTCTTTATTTCCGTCTACTACTCTATGTTGCATTTTACCAATTGTTTTAACATTTGCACAGAAATCATAACTAAATAATGGAGCCAATCTTAATCTTTTATCTTCACCAACTATAAGCCCCCATTTTTCATTTGATTCATTTTCATTAAAAACAATTTTATTAAATATAGTTTGTTTTATCAAACCTTGTCTAATTTCTTGTCTTGCTTTTTCTAAATCTTCTTGTGGTAATTTGTATTTTTTATAATGTTTTTTTACATATTTATCTGTAGTTTCCAAAATTTTGTCTAAGTCTAACATTAATCTATTTGGATTACATTTAACAAATGATGAGCCTCTAATTAAAGTTTCATTATCTTTTAGAAGATTTCTCGTAAGATGGAATTTTTCAACTTCTCCATTTCTTTCTTCGTTTGTATATTCACCTTTATAATATATTGTTGCATCTATACCAATTTGTTTTGCAAGTTGTGGAATCAAAAAATTATTTTTCTCCGAAACATTTAAATACTGTGATTCTACCTCATAAGACATATTAGCTGGAACAGTTGCAAGGTAAGCTTCTAAGTTAGAACTTAGAATCCAAAATTTACCTATTTTACTGCCAGAAAGTCTCCTTTTTGAAACTTCAAAAGCATAATCATTTAATGTTATAAGTCCATCTGCATCTGGATCTATACGTTCATTATATTCTGTGCTATTATAAATTTCATATAATCTAAATAATGCTGCACATCTTCTTTCAATAAAATCATTTGGCATTGTTCCATCTAAATGATTTTTTAGCCCTTCAATTTCAATATCTGCTAATCCATATAATTTAGCCGCTTTTATGATATATTCTTTTTTGCTTAATTTTGGCAATAGTTATTATATCCTAAGCTTTGTTACTAGAACAGAATACATCATTAATTTTGTGTAATACTGTTGATTTTATTTCTTCTTTAGCTGCGCCTAAATATTTTCTAGGATCAAATACTGATGGCTCATCATTAAATACTCTTCTAATTTGAGCTGTCATAGCTAATCTTAAATCAGTATCTACATTAATTTTTGAAACTCCGTTTTCTCCAGCTTGTTTTAACATTTCATCTGGACATCCTTTTGCACCTGGTATATTTCCACCATTATTGTTACACATATCTACAAGTGATGGTATAACTGAACTTGCACCATGTAAAACGATTGGTGTATTAGGTAATTTTTCTTTTATTTTTTGTAATATATCAAATCTTAATTTTGCATCACCTTTGAATTTGTAAGCACCATGGCTTGTTCCTATAGCTATTGCTAAAGAATCTACACCTGTTCTTTGAACAAATTCATAAGCTTGATCTGGATCTGTGTATCTTGCATCATCAGCTGAAACATTAACATCATCTTCAATTCCTGCTAATTTTCCAAGCTCTGCTTCAACTACAACTCCTTTTGAATGAGCATAGTCTACAACTTTTTTTGTTATTGCAATGTTTTCTTCAAAATCATATTTTGAACCATCTATCATAACTGATGTAAATCCTGCAT